>JACQVQ010000009.1 GCA_016209685.1 Planctomycetota bacterium
ATATAGTTATGGCCCATGCAGGTACGGCCTTTATCGTGGCCGCCTTCCTGTTTCTTTATAAATGGTATGGGTCTTTTGACTTTGCGGTCTTGAGGGCCTCGGTGGCCAATCTTTCTGGGGGCCCGAAGGACCTCCTATTTGCCCTGTTCCTCCTGGTGACACCGTGGGGGAATTACAGCATATATATTCCAGGCCCGAAGGACCTCCTATTTGTCTTGTTCCTCCTGGGCTTTGGGGTGAAGGCGGGGATAGTACCGCTCCATATATGGTTACCCAAGGCCCACCCAGCGGCCCCCAGCAGTGCTTCTGCCCTCATGTCCGGGGTTATGATAAAGGTGGCGATATATGGATTAGTGCGGATGGTTATAGATATCCTGGGAGGAGGTAGCCTGTGGTGGGGGGTAGCGGTCCTTGTTATTGCCTCTGCCTCGGCGGTACTAGGGGTACTTTATGCCCTGGTGGAACATGACCTTAAGCGGCTCTTGGCCTATCATAGTGTGGAAAACATTGGAATTATCCTCATGGGCGTAGGGGCTTCCATGGTCTTTTCCTCAATGGGCGAGAGTGGGCCGGCGAGGGTGGCCCTGGTGGCAGGGCTCTTCCATACCCTCAACCACGCCATTTTTAAGGGTCTCTTGTTCCTGGGTGCCGGCTCTGTGGTCTTTGGCACCCACATCAAGAATATAGAGGAACTGGGTGGACTTATCAAGAAGATGCCCTGGACGGCCCTCTGCTTTCTAGTGGGGGCAGTGTCCATTTCTGGTTTGCCTCCCTTTAATGGTTTTGTCAGTGAGTGGTTTACCTTCCAGGGCCTCCTCATGGGGTTTGGGGTTACGGAAGGGGGCATGAGGGTCTTTCTCCCTGTGGTGGCCATAATACTCGGTTTCTCCAGTGCCCTGGCCGCCAGTTGTTTTGTAAAGGCCTTCGGGATGACCTTTCTGGCCCTGCCCAGGAGTGAACATGCCCGCCACGCCGTGGAGTCGCCCCTGTCCATGCGGTTAAGTATGGGTATGCTTGCGGGGCTTTGCCTTTTACTGGGAGTAATGCCGCAATACCTGTTGGGCCTTGTGGATGGTGTAGCCTCTGCGGTCCTACATATCAGGGCCCCTTTTAGGAGTGGCTACGATTGGTTTACCCTTATCCCTTTAACGCCAGGTGGTGCCTCTGCCCTCTCTGGCTTTTCTCCCCAGTGGGTCTTCCTCTTACTCCTGGCCTTCACGGGAGGTCTCCTCCTTGTCATGGGTATCCCTTACAGTAGGGCCAGATTGGGGGAGACCTGGGGGTGCGGGATACCTGCCCTGGTCCCCAGGATGGAGTACACTGCCACGGCCTTCTCCAAGCCCTTTATGATAATATTTAGGGACCTTTACAGGACTACCGAGGACATTGAAAAGATAGCCTCCCCGGCCCCCCTACAGCCCCACTTTACCAGGATAAGGAGCTACGAGGTGTCGGTGGTACGCATCTTTGAGAGATATTTCTATGAGCCCCTAGTACAGGTGGTTATGGCCATTTCCAATAAGATGCAAATCCTCCAGTCAGGGAGTATCCATCTGTATCTACTTTATTTCTTTATTGCCCTTATCGTGCTCATCTTCTGGATCAAATAGCAATGGTATCCCTCAGCTATTCTATACACTTGGTATGTCTGCTACTGGGAGCGCTCCTGTTGCAGGGTTTCATAAAAAAGATGAAGGCCCGGCTCCAGGGGAGGCAAGGGCCTGGCCTCTTACAGCCCTACTACGACCTCGGTAAACTCTTGAAAAAAGACAGCGTCCTCTCGGAACATGCCTCGTGGGTCTTCCGATTTGCCCCCTATGGGGTCTTCGTGTTCACCCTGACGGCAGCCCTCTTTGTGCCCCTCTACATCCCACGGGCACCTATGACCTATGCGGGGGATTGTATCCTGGTGGTCTATTTGCTTGGCATGGCCCGGTTCCTACAGGCGATTGCCGCCCTGGACACTGGCAGTGCCTTTGGAGGTATGGGCAGCAGTAGAGAGATGACCATATCCTCTTTTGTGGAGCCAGCCCTCTTTATGGCCCTCTTTACCGTAGGGATACAGATGGGCAGCCTGAACCTCAGTGAGATGGTCTTGAGGGTATCCAAAGACGGTGCCGGATACCTTTCTCTCTTCAATGTCCTCCTGGGTATAAGCTTCTTCGTAGTGCTCATTGCTGAGACAGGTAGGATTCCGGTGGATAACCCCGCTACCCACCTGGAACTGACCATGATCCACGAGGCCATGATACTTGAATATTCCGGCAGGGCCCTGGCGCTTATTGAGTGGAGTAAGGCCCTAAAGCAGTTTATATTCTTTGCTCTCCTGGTCAACCTTTTTTTGCCAGTACCAGTTTCCAGGGGGGAGGCCGTTCCCCTGTATTCCTTAGGCGTGTTCTTCTTAAAACTGATGGTTTTGGGTTACATCATAGCCTGGGTGGAGACCCTGAATGCTAAACTAAGGTTGTTCAGGATACCCAATCTCCTCCTTTTGTCTTTGTGTGGTTCCTTTTTGGCCTTATTGTCTATTATTTTTGTGAGGTGAAGTTCCTTGGAAGGTCTGATAAAAGAGGCTTACTTAATAGATAAACTTGCTGTCTCCATGCTGGGGGTAGTGATGCTTATGTCCCTGTGCGGTCGTTTAGTAACGCTGGTCTATGTCTATGCCTTTCAGTCGCTCCTCCTGGCGGCCATAGCATTCTTTGCCTCTTACACCCCACATTCCCATCACCTGATATGGATGGTCTATCTCATCATAATAGTAAAGGTGATTGTCATTCCTTATGTGTTTCTCAGGATCATTGAGACCCTGACCATAAAGAAGGAGGTGGAACCTTACGTGAGTCAGTTAGCCTCCCCGCTAGTGGCCAGTGGTCTGGTTATACTGGCCTACTACTCCCAGCAGTATGTATTACAACTCCACGAGGGTGTTGTCTTTAGCCACTGCCTGTCTATCTCTATTGCCGTAATCTTGATAGGTTTCTTTCTGATGATAACCAGGAAGAAGGCTGTTACGCAGATGGTAGGGCTAATGACCATGGAGAACGGTGTCTTCCTGTGCGCCATGGTCTTGACCTCGGGGATGCCTATGATTATTGAGCTAGGGGTGTCCTTTGACGTCCTGATGGGTATCTTGATTATGGGTATCTTTGTCTTCAGGATACGTGAGACCTTTGCCTCCATAGATACGAGTAAATTAAACTCCTTAAGGGGATGATTTCTATGCTGAAACTCCTTCTAGCCCTTCCCCTGATTACGGGGTCTCTCTGCCTTCTTTGCCTATTTGTAAAGAAGGGTAGGGCGGCAGAGTTTCTCAATCTACTGAGTGTCGGCCTTTGTTTCGTAATCTCTATCCTCCTCCTGTCGGATATTACCAGGAGTGGGCCAAGATGCGATTTTAATGGTTTTATCTACGTAGATACGCTGGGGGGCTTCTTTCTATGCCTCACCCTGATGGTAAGCCTTGCGGTATCTATCTATTCCATCAGTTATATGAGGCAGGCCGTGGAAAAGGTGGAAGTCGATAAACACCTGTGTCATTACTACTTACTCCTCAACCTCTTTGTATTCACCATGATGATGGTGACTACTACGGGGAATCTTGGCGTCATCTGGATTTCTATTGAAGGTACTACCCTAGTATCTGCTTTCCTGGTAGGATTTTATAACGAGAGAAACTCTCTGGAGGCCGCATGGAAATACCTGATAATATGCACCGTAGGTATCACCTTCGCCCTCTTTGGGACGGTGCTCTTCTACTACGCCTCTTTGCATATACCTTTTGAACTGAGGAGCACCCTGAACTGGTTTGAGATGACCCGTTTTGCGGATAGGCTGGACCCAAGGTTAACCAAACTTGCCTTTGTCTTTATACTCCTTGGTTACGGTACGAAGGCAGGCTTAGCCCCCATGCATACCTGGCTTCCAGACGCCCACAGCCAGGCGCCCACCCCGATGAGCGCTCTGCTATCGGGGGTCTTATTAAAGTGCTCCTTCTACGGGATATTGCGCTTCTACATCATTGCCAGTAAGTGTCTGGGTACGGCATATCTTAATAATCTGCTCCTGACCTTCGGGATTATCTCCCTGGTTATTGCCACCTTCTTTATTTTGATACAAAAGGATATAAAGAGACTCCTTGCCTATAGCAGTCTGGAGAACATGGGGATTATTGCGGCAGGGGTGGGCTTTGGTGGGATTCTGGGGGTATATGGGGCCCTCTTCCATATCTTAAACCATGCCCTGGTAAAATCCCTTATGTTCTTCGTGGGGGGGAGTCTTGCCGTCAAGTATCACACAAAGAGTATGAAAGACATACGGGGGGCCATAGGGATAATGCCCATTACGGGGACCGGGCTGCTCCTGGGGAGCTTCGCACTGGCAGGCGTACCGCCGTTTAACATGTTCATGAGTGAGATTGCCATACTCACTGCGGGTTTTTCTAGCGGCAAGGTACTGGTAAGCTGTATATTCCTGGTCTCTCTGGTAATTGTCTTTGCAGGTATCCTCAGGCACACCACGGCTATGGCCTTTAATCCCCCGCCCCAGGGGGTAGAAAGGGGAGAGGCAGGCACCTGGGCTATCCTGGCATGTCTCCTCCTCTTGGGACCTGTCGTTTTCCTGGGGGTGTGCATACCCGATTTCCTGGACAATATACTTAACCAGTCAGTTAGCATAATCATAGGAGAGAAGGTCTCGTGGACGAAAGAAAGCCTTACATTGATGAAATAAAGAGGGAGTTCCCCGGAGACGTACTGTCAGAGGATACCTCCACGCCAGGGGAGGCGTATCTTACCATACGGAAGGAGTCCCTCCCCCGTATAGCCAACTTCCTGCACGAGGTTAGATACAGTACGCCCCTCTTGAGCATGTTCGGTACGGACGAGCGCGCCCTGGACGGTACGTATAAGGTATATACCGTATTTCAAATCCCCAGGAAGCCAGTGTTTATTATCCTCAAGGTACACCTGAAGGAGGGGGAACTGGAATTCCCTTCCATAACACCCCTGATGTATGCGGGAAGCCCCTTTGAGAGGGAGATGCAGGATATGTTTGGCTTTGTCCCCGTAGGTAACCCTGATACCAGGCGGATGGTACTCCATGAGAATTTCCCCAAGGGCATCCATCCCCTCAGGAAGGATTTTAGTTATAGTACAACCTTAGATAAGGCCGAAGGCCAGTATCCCTTTCATACTATTGAGGGGGAGGGGATGCTTGAGATACCTGTGGGTCCCGTACATGCCGGAATCATTGAACCAGGGCACTTCAGGTTCAGCGTGGCAGGGGAACCCATAATAAATCTTGAGATAAGGCTCCACTACAAACACAAGGGTATAGAGAAGTTGATGGAGACGCTGGATTTTAATGAGGGGTGCCGGGTGGCGGAAATGGTCTCCGGGGATTCCGCAATAGGCCATGTAACGGCCTATTGCCAGGCCGTGGAGAAGATTGCCGGGATAGAGACCCCCCTGCTGGCCAGGTATAACAGGATGATAGCCCTGGAATTGGAGAGGCTCTATAATCATATAGCGGACATCGGGAGTATGTCTACGGACGCCTCTTTTCTCTTTGGTGCGGCCCGTGCGGGTATCCTTAGAGAAAAGGTAATGGGTCTCAATGACAGGCTTACGGGGAGCAGGTTCCTCAAGGGCCTGGTCGTCCCAGGAGGGGTAACGAGAGACCTCTTTACTGCCAGGGAGGACATTACCCTCACCCTGAAGGAGGTCGGAGAGGGTCTTAAAGAATTGGTGGCAATACTCCTTTCCTCTGCCTCCTTTCTGGACAGGGTAAAGACCACAGGCGTCCTGAATAAAAAGACTGCCGAGGATCTGGCAGTAACTGGTCCACCGGCCAGGGCCTCCGGTGTAGACTCTGATATGCGGAGGGACGTCCCTTACGAGGCCTACGGGGAGGTGAAATTCAAGGTCCCCGTATACAAAGAGGGAGACGTCTTTTGCAGGCTCAGCGTGCGGATAGACGAGGCCTTTGAGTCTATAAGTATTATAGAGCAGGTACTAAAGAAGGCCGTACGAGGTCCCATTAAGGCAGAAGTAGGGGCACGGCGTGCCGTGCCCCTACCCTACCGGTATGCCCTGGGTTGTGTAGAGGGGTGGAGGGGGGCTATCCTGTATTGGATAATGACTACCCCAGGGGACAAGCTGTACCGCTGTAAGATAAAAGACCCTTCCTTCTGCAACTGGCCAGGGCTCTCTTATGCGGTGCTGGGCAACATCGTCCCGGACTTCCCCCTCTGCAACAAGAGCTTCAATCTCTCCTATGCCGGCAATGACCTCTGAGGATAAGACGCTATGCAAAAGATGATATTATCCTGGTTAAAGGGACGTATCGCCACTAAAGACCTGAAGGAGCTGGTGAGCGATGCGAGACTAAAGGACTGCCTGGAGGTGGTTAACAATGCCTCCATTGAGGAGTTCCGGAGGCTCTCCAGGCGTTCCGTACATATAAGAGAGGTGGATGCCGGCTCGTGCAATGCATGCGAGCTGGAGATAAACGCACTGAATAATCCAGTCTATGACATAGAGCGGTTCGGTATCCATTTTGTGGCCTCACCAAGACATGCGGACATGCTCCTGGTCACTGGCCCCGTGACCAGGAACATGGAGATGGCCCTGAGGAAGACCTACGATGCCACGCCCGAACCCAGGCTAGTCGTGGCAGTAGGGGGATGTGCCAGGGACGGGGGAATCTTTAAAGGCTCTTATGCCGTGGTAGGAGGGGTGGAGAGGGTTATCCCCGTGGACGCTTATATCAGGGGCTGTCCCCCCCGGCCCCAGGAATTACTCTACGGGATACTCCGCATCTTAGGGAGGATTTAGCATGTAGGGGTACGTTGCAACGTGCCCCTACCCTGCCAACACAATTATTGACTAAGGAGGTCCGTGGGGTTACGCCAGGATAAAATCTGCCTCCCTCTTAAAGAAGTCTATGTGGTCAATCTTGACCTTGAGCTCCTGGCCTACACGGAAGACCCTGCCCCTGCGGTTACCTACCATGGCCATCCGCTTCCTGTCCAGTTTGTAGAAGTCGTCTACAAGGTTGCGGACGTGTACGAGACCATCCAGCAGGAGGTCTTTTAGCTGTACGAATAGCCCGAACTCCTCCACCCCAGTAATGACCCCCTCCATTGCCTCTCCCACCCTGCCCTCCAGGTGACGGAGGAGCTTCAGTTTGGTAATCTCTCGCTCTGCCTCATCCGCCCTCCTCTCAGTAAAGGAGCAGTGTTCGGCCAGGTCTGCCAGGCCACCGGAGGTAAATTCATAACTCTCCCTTATCTCCCCGGGCTTCCGTCTCTCCAGCAAGTAGTGGTCCAGCGTCCTGTGGACAAAGAGGTCTGGGTACCGTCTTATTGGGGAGGTGAAATGGGTGTAATAGTCCATGGCGAGGGCGAAGTGAGGGCCCCATTTGTCAGAGTATTGGGCCTTCTTGAGGGAGCGGAGGAGGGCCAGGTTCACCTGATAGGCCTCGGGTCTGCCAGCTACCCGCTTTAACAGGTCCTGGATATGCCGCCTCTTGAAGGGGTCTAGCTTCACCTGCTCCAACTCCTTTATGAATTCGGCAAAATTCCTCATCTCCTCTTCCTCCGGCTTTGGATGGATACGGGAGAAATAGGGGATGTCTTTCTCGTGCATGAACCTGGCCACTGCCCCATTGGCCGCCAGCATAAACTCCTCAATAAGCTTGTGGGAGACGTCCCTCTCTACCTTCTCTACCTCCGCCACCCTGCCCGTTTCATCCAGCCTCAAGGAAACCTCTGGGAGGTCCAGCTCCAGTGCCCCATCCTCTACCCTCCTGGTCCATAGCTTCTGGGCCAACTCCGCCATCTGGGAGAGTAAGTCCCTCACCTCCTCCGGCACCTCAGAGGAGGCCGCTTTATCCTTTGTAAGGATTTTGCTGGCCTCCTTGTAAGTAAGCCTCTTGGTCACCCTGATAACGGAGTGCCGAATCTCGGAGGAGACGAGCGTCCCCTGGGGGGTAAAGGATAGGAAGACCGTTTTGGTTAGCCTATCCACCCCCGCCTTCAGACTGCAGATGCCTGCCGACAGGGGTTCGGGGAGCATTGGGATGACCTCCCCTGGGAAATAGACGCTGGTGCCTCGCTTGGAACCCTCCAGGTCTGTGGCCGAGCCAGGCCTGACGTAGTGGGACACGTCGGCTATGTGTACCCCCAGTTTCAGGTGCCCCCGCCCCAATCTCTCTAGGGAGACGGCATCGTCAAAATCCTTGGCGTCTTCAGGGTCAATGGTAATCGTCAACTTGTCCCTGAGGTCTAATCTCCCCCTGAGGTCCTCTTCTTTCACCTCCTGGGGCGCCGCCCTTGTCTCTTCTTCTACTTCTGGACTGAACTTATTGGGAAGACGATATTGATACACTACAGAGACGGTATCCACCCATGGGTCGCCATCCTCTCCCAGCACCTCCACTATCATCCCTTCGGGGGCTAGGTGTCGGGAGGGCCACTGGGTTAGCTTGACTATGACCTTTTGCCCTGGTCGTGCCCCGGCGGAGTCCTCTTCTGCCACATAGATGTCCCTGAAGAGACAGGAGTCGTCAGGGGCTACGAAGCCCAGGCGGCGGGTACGCTGATAGGCGCCTATAACGGTCTCATTAACGTGTTCCAGGACGTTGACTATCTGTCCCGAGGCGGCCCGATTCCGTCCGCGGCGTCTGGGGGGCACCCCCATAGGAAACCTTGCCACCACGAGGTCATTGTGCATGGCCTGGCCCATGTCCTCTTCTCCTATGTAGACCTCCGGGTAGCCCTCCTTCACTGGCTCTACAATGCCATAACCCCTTGGTCTGCAACGCAGCCTCCCTACTACCAGATGTACCTTTTCGGGGATGGCGTATTGCTTTTGTTTTATCTGGACTATCTCACCGAGGAACTCGAGCTGGCGGAGGAGCTTTTGAAAACCCTCAGACTCCTCTGCTGATGTGCCAAAGTGTTCCGCCAGCGCTGTCGCATTCATGGGGCTGTAGCGGCGGCCGCGGAGGAACTTGATTAGGTCTTTTGCGTCAACCATGGGACTAGGGACTAGGGATTAGGGATTAGGGGTTAGTAGGGGCAGGGTAACCCTGCCCCTACCTCCCGCGTGCCTGTTTATCTGCCTTTTTTATAAAGATGGACATCACCGAACATCTTTTGCCTGGCTGTCCAATGACTCTCAGGGTCTCTGTCCTCGGCAACGGCCCTCTGGTAGCCCTGGAGCTTGGCGTCCAGGTTGTCCAGGTGGTGCACGGTCAGGGCCTCTGCCATCATTGGCAGCCTGGGGGAATTGTAATCCGTCTCGCCGTGGTGGCTCAGGATTATGTGCCTGAGGAGGTCCAGGCGTTCTTGCGGGAATCCCTTTATCTGTATGGCCTTTTCTTCCACCATGAGCACCCCGGATATCAGGTGGCCTACGAGCCTCCCATGGTCTGTGTAAGAGAAACCACTCTGATAGGAGAGTTCCCGAAGTTTGCCTATGTCGTGTAATATGGCCCCCGCCACGAGGAGGTCTCTATCCAGGGTGGGGTAGAGTTTAGAGGTCTGGAGGGCAAGCCTTGCCACTGCCACGGTGTGCTCTAGCAGTCCCCCCAGGTAGGCATGGTGATAGCTGGTGGAGGCCGGACCAATGCACAATTTACGCATAAATTCCTCGTCCCTTAGAAAGAGTTTGAGGAGTTGAGAGATATAGGGGTCAGTAAGGCCATTCACTATGTCTTCCAGTTCGGATTGGAGTACCCTCGGGTCCTCCTTGCTCCAGGGGAAGAGGTCCTCCAGGTCAAAGAAGAGTTCTTCCCTGCTGAAGTTCTTTATCTCTAACTGAGCGGTATTCTTGTACTGCCCCACGACCCCCTGGACTCTGAGTAACCCTTCCTTCCCAAAGGAGTCTATCTGTCCCTGGCTGACGTCCCACATGACGGCCGGGAGGGTGCCAGATTTATCGGCCAGTTGGGCCTGGATGGAGAGTTTTCCGTTACCGTAGGGGCGGACTTCTCTACTATTCAGGCGAAACACCGTATCTACCTGTTCCCCAAGCCTGAACTCGGAGATATACCGCTTTACCATCTTTTCTACTTTAGCTCCCGCTTTATCTTGAATATTTGGGCCTCGTACTCATCGGCGCTCAATAGATTATCCTGGGGGAGGGGGCTGGTTAATCTCAACTTTACCAGCCATCCCCTGATGTAAGGGTCCCTGGTTATCAGGTCTAAATCTTTATACAAGGCATTATTTACCTCCATGACCTCCCCTTCTATAGGGGTTATTATCTCGTGGAGGGCATTTGTAGTCTCCACGTCCCCGAAGGCCATGCCCATCAGGAGGTCATCCCCTTTGTCCGGGAGGGATAGATCAATTATCTTTCCCAATCCCTCCAGGGCCAATTCTGTCAGGCCAATTATGGCAGTACGGCCCTTCACCCTCACCCACTCATGGGTGGGCGTATATTTTAGGTCCTTGGGCAATGTATATGGCATCCGTCGGCTATCGGTAATCAACTATGTGCAATCGGCCAGCATTATAATATATACACTCTGGGGCCGAGACCCAAACTAGGAAAATCTAACAAAATCACCCCTGGAGGTCAAGGATATAAAATCTCCATAGCCCTTTTTGCCGCCTCTTCCGGCCCTTCCTTCTTTATCTCCAGCCACACGGCCCCGGTAAAACTCCTGAACCAGGTCATCTGCCTCTTAGCGAAACGACGGGTGTTCCTCTTTATCAGTTCTTTTGCCTCTAATAAGGTCGTCTTACCTTCCAGATATTCCGTTACTTCTGCGTAACCAAGGGCCTCTCTGGCCTGCCGGCCAAGACCCAGGGGATGGGCCATGAGCCGCCTCACCTCTTCCACTAACCCTTCCTGAAACATCCTTTCTACCCTCTCCTCTATCCGCTGGTATAGTTCCCTCCTGTCCAGGGAGAGGATGACCATGCGGAATGTGGAATGAGGATTGCGGATTGCGGAGTTAAATCCCGAACTCCGCATTCCAAACTCCGCATTGGAATGCCGCATTCCCCATTCCTGTTGCAGGGAGGATATAGGGTGGCCTGTCTTTTGATAAACTTCCAGTGCCCGGACTACCCGTCGTAAATCACCCTTTTGTATCTGTTGCGCAGAGGTGGGGTCTACCTCTGCCAGTACGCCGTGGAGGTAGTGGACACCCTTCTCTCTAGCCACACCCTCTAGCTCCTGCCTTATCCCCCAGTCTGCCTCTGGCCCTTTAAACAACCCCGCTACCAGGGCCTTTATGTAGAGGGCGGTTCCCCCCACCACCAGGGATTTTTTCCCCTCGGACTCCGGCTCCCAGACAATCTCTGCCGCATCCTGGACATACCGCCCAGCACTGTAGGCCTCCCAGGGGTCTAGTATATCTATGAGATGGTGGGGTATTTCGCGTCTTGTCTCCAGGGAGGGTTTGGCCGTGCCAATGTCCATGCCGCGATAAATCTGCATGGAGTCTGCAGAGACAAGCTCTACACCTGCCTGACGGGCAATCTGGATGGCTACACTACTCTTGCCAATGGCTGTGGGGCCGGTGAGGATTTTTAACATCTAGCAATGTCTCGTTGTTTTTCTAGATTGCAGGGGCAACCTGTCGGGGTGCCCCTACTTTTATAAAGGATATTACTGAACATTATAAGAGTCAATAGGGAGTAAATAGTGTAACGGGCCAGAAATCCCTTGACAACTGGCCCAGGTCGGGAAATAATCCCTAAAGAACATCATTGGCAAGAATTTCAAATTACAAATTACAAGTTTCAAATTTTAAATTTGTAATCTGGAATTTGTAATTTGGTTTTTAGGAATTTTGGTGTCTGAAAAGTCCCTCATCATCGGCAGGGCAGGTTGCGGCAGGACTACACTGTTACTGGAGACCTTCTGTAACAGCATAAAGGCCCGTACGGAATTCGGAATTAGGAATTCGGGATGCGGAATTAATAAATCAGAACTCCGCACTCCGCACTCCGCACTCCGCACCTCATGTTCCACTGGTGTCCTCTTCCTCCTCCCCACCCATAGCCAGGTAGAGCACATCAAGGACGTCATTATAAGAAAAGGTTTTGCCCCGGGTTTTATTGAGGAGGGCGTATGCACCTTCTCTCAACTTGCCAGAGATACCCTGGGGTACAACGGACCCAAGGGGCCGATTACTGAACTGGAAAAGGGGTTTATATTAAGGGAGGCGTTGAGGGGGTCCGCCTCAGGCGGATTAAAATATTTTAAGGGGGAAGAGGGGGTTCAGGGACTTCACATGGCCCTCCTCAGGTTCATCAAAGAACTTAAGGAGGATGGACAGTACCCAGCACAGTTCCACAGGGCAGTAAATGAATTCTTGAAGGGGCAGCACACCTTTTTCCCAGAGAAGTATCCAGCCCTGTCGGAGGTCTATTCTCTATTCCAGACGGTTCTGGAAAAAAGGGGGCTCCTGGACGAGGACGACCTCCTGAATCAACTCCTCCACTCCCTTGAGGCCGATGAGACCCTGTTGTCCCAAAAAAGACTCCTCCTAGTAGATGGCTTTCATGACTTTACTCCCGTAGAATTTCGTATCCTCAGGATGCTCATCAAGAGGATACCCAGGGTACTTGTCAGCCTGGTGCTTGACGCAGAGACAAAGGACTTTCCCACATGTTCACCCCGCTCACCACAAGTTTTTGGGCATTGTCAGGCCGTTTACAAAGAACTCAAATCGCTGGGGTTAAAACCGCGGCTGCTTCAGGGGTTTCAGCGTTCCACCTCCCCTACTCTGAGGCAGGTAGAAAAGGGTCTCTTCAACCCGGCCACTGAACCCATTGAGGCCGAGGCCGCCCTGGAGATAGTAGAGGCCGCAGACCTAAGGGATGAGGTGGAACAGATTGCCCGCCGCATCTATAAGATGGTCTCTGGAGGGGAGGCGAAATACCATGACATAGCCCTCGTATTCAGGGAGATTGCCCTTTATAGGGACGTCATTGAGGCCGTCTTTCACGAGTATAACATCCCTGTGAGGGTTCGTACCCGCAGGCCTCTCATTGAAAACCCCCTGGTCAAAGGTGTCCTCTCATTACTCAAGGTATTTGACAATGCCTGGAAGGACGAGGAGGTGCTACATGCCCTCAAATCCCCCTACACAATGTTGCCCCACCCCGAGGTTGACTCTCTGGAGTATGTAATACTGGAGAGAGGGAGACTGGACTCCAGGGAGGCATGGCTGGCACTAATGGAAAATCGCCAGGGTTCGCCTCTCCCACTACAGGCCCTTACATGCCTACCTAAGACGAAAGAATTTATTAAGGACTTAGCAAGAACAGAAAAAGAACTGGATGGCCCCCACCCCGTCTTCTTCTTCAGGTCCTGGTTACTAAGGCTCATAAATAGATTCCTGTCCCTTCCCGAGGTAGGGGCGTATTGCAATACGCCCCTACAACCTTATAGTCATTTACTGAAAGAAGAATCCCAGGGCCTCAGGGCCTTTCTGGAGCTTCTTGACAGACAGTGTCAAATAACCACAGCCTCAGTAACCTTTGCGGAGTTCTTTAATGACCTCAAGACTAACCTTTCCTCCGGCTTTTATACCCAGAAGGATAAACGGCACGAGGTCATAAACGTAATAGACGCCCTGGAGGCGAGGCAGTGGGAAAAGCCTGTGGTCTTCGTCGGTGGGCTACTGGAGAAGCAGTTTCCCAGACAGGGGAGGGAGGATATTTTTCTAAAAGATAGAGAACGCAGGGACTTCAAGAGGCTCACTGGCGTAGACCTCCAGGAGGTACTCAGGCGTACCCATGAGGAGGAACGGTTTCTCTTTTATGTGGCCCTTACCCGGGCCCAGAAGAGACTCATACTCTCTTACCCCGCTACGGATGGCCAGGGTAGGCCCACCCTGCCTTCTTTCTACCTGGAGGAGGTGAAGAGGCTCTTTACCCCCGAATCCTACAAGAAGGTCTTCCATAAGAGGTCCCCTGGTGATTTTGTCCCAAGACCTCAGGAGATACTAACCCAGAAAGACCTGAGGGATTTTGTCTTTCATAACCTGACCACCCCCCACCCACCACAGGTGGACATAGTGCGCGGGGTCTACAACCGCGAATCGTGCAAAAAGACTCCCTGGCTGGAGGGCCTGAGGATAGCCTTAGAGAGACCAGGAGAAGGGGAGTTGGGGGCCGCAGACGGCCTCAAGGAGATAATGTCCTCCTTTAGCGCCACACAGCTTAGTGACTACGCCCAGTGTCCCTTTCTCCACTTCTGCAGGTGGGTCCTTAGACTGAAACCACTACCCAACCGGGCCGAGGAGGGCCTGAGTCCTACCCTTCAGGGAGGGATTGTCCATGAGACACTGCAACGTTACTACTCCGAGCTTGCCGTTAATAAATCCGCCCCATCCATTACAAGTCTTGAGGCCCACTTCCAGGAATCCTTTGCCACTAGGACCAGGGGTATCCCCCTGGGATTTAAGGAAGAGAAGCTCAAGAGGGAGATGCTCCAGGCCCTCAAGGCCTTTGCCGAGCAGGACAGGGAATTTATCACAAAATCTGCCTTCAGACCTAGATATGCTGAGGTAGGTTTTGGGAAAGAGACGGCTGACGAGTCACTTGCCGTACATCTTGTTACATATGGGGACGTCAGTACGCCCACCTCTCTCCCTCCGCTTGAACTCAGGGACAAGAAGGGGAACAGGGTCAGACTGACTGGCAGGATAGACAGGATAGACGTAGCAGAGATGGACGACGAGACCCTGGGCCTGGTCATAGACTACAAGTACAGTAAAGAGGCGGCCAACGGGAACAAACTAATAAAAGACCTCAAGGAGGGAAACGACCTGCAACTACCCATCTACGTAATGGTAGCCAGGGACCTCCTGGGGCTAAGACCAGTGGGCGCCCAATTCTATTCCCTCAGACCCCCTGGGAGGAGCGGTATAATAGCCTTACCCCTACCCAATAAGGGCGAACACATGTCACAGGAAGATATGGAAGCCCTCCTGGAATCCTGCAAGGAACACCTGTTTAGACAAGTGGAGGGTATCCTGGCAGGGGATAAGAGGGTCAGTCCCAGGGACGTCCAGTATTGCCATAACTGGTGTGGATATAAAGATGTTTGCAGATTTGAGAGAGGACACCGCAAGAGACATGAAGGATAATAACGTGCTTGCCGAGGTGAGCCTTCAAGCAAACGCCCCAGGTAACCTCACCCCTGAGCAGGGAAGGGCCGTAGGTACCTTGGGCAAGGATCTCTGCGTTAGCGCTGGGGCTGGCTCCGGTAAGACCGGGGTGCTGGTGGAACGGTTTGTGGGCCTCGTCTCGGAAGGGGGTCTATCTGTCTCCGAAATCCTTTGTATCACCTTTACTGAGAAGGCCGCGGGGGAGATGAAGCAGAGGGTAGCCCAGAAATTTAAATCCCTTGGGATGGAGCAGGAGAGGCAAGAGGTAGAGTTTGCCTATATCTCCACCATAGACGGCTTCTGTAGCCGCCTCCTCAGGGAAAACGCACTGGAGGCAGGACTGGACCCGGACTTCACCATCCTGGAAGAGTACGAGGCAAGCTCCTTGCAACGTGATATGGCTGAAGAATTATTAGCACAGTGGGGGGAGACTAACCCGGAGGGATACAAACTCCTCCTTGAAGAGCTTTACTGCCGTGACCTTGCTGAAAGCTCCATTGAACTCCTGGCCAAGATAAGGAGTTCTGGCCTCCACCCAAAGGATATCCTGGTGAAGGACGACGTCTCGCCTGAATTAACTGAAACCCTCAAGGGCACTAACCTCTGTATAAAAAGGATAGAGGACCTTCTAGCCAATTCGTCCCCTTCTTCCAGGCAGAGAGAGAAGGTGGAAGAGGTAGTGGTGAGACTCAGACATCTCAAGGATGTAAAGGCGGAAGACCTCCAGCATGCACACATAGCCAGCCTGCCGGAGATAAAGCTAACTGGAACATCTTCTGACCTGAAAGAAAACCTCAAGACGTTAAGAGAAGACCTCCTTGAAAGACTGAGGCATCTATACTGGGAGGGCGTGGCTATAAGGACGAAACTCGCCCTCAGGGAGTTCCTCTCCCAGTTCCTTCAACTCTACCAGGAAGAAAAGCGTAAACGCAGTGTGCTGGACTTTAGTGACCTGATAGAAAGGGCCATCAACCTCCTCCAGACCTTTCCTCCTCTAAGAGAGGAACAGAGGGACAAATTCAGGCATATCCTTGTAGATGAGTTCCAGGATACCAATAGCCTCCAGAAGACATTGCTAGAGATGTTAAAGGGGAAGGATAACCTCTTTGTAGTGGGGGACGCCCAGCAGTCCATATATGGCTTCAGGTATGCAGACCTGGAGGTCTTTTTTGAACACAGGAGGCAGACCCAGGAAAGAGGGGGTGAGGTAATTCATCTTAATAGAAACTTTCGTAGCAGGCCAGAGGTTATCTCCTTTGTTAATCAGGCCTTCAGGGGTTATTGGGGTTGTAGGGGCACGTTGCAACGTGCCCCTACAACAGATTGGAGACCACTGGTGGCAGGCTCCTCCTTCGCCCAAAAAGGCCCTCCCTCCGTAGAACTCCTCCTGGCCAGTGGGGAAGAGGGGGAGAACATGGAGGAGGTGCGGAGGGTGGAGGCCCGCCTCCTTGCCTGTCGCATTAAGGAGATTGTTGAGAATGGGGAGCTAAAGATAACCAAGCCCAATTACCATCGGCCCATTACCTACGGGGATTTCGCCATCCTCTTTCGTAGTACCACAGACATTAAGCTCTTTGAGGTGGCCCTGGAAGAAACGGGTATCCCTTTTTTCGTAGTGAGCGGGAAAGGACTCTATGACGCCAGGGAGATTATAGACTTGATTAACTTACTCCAGTTAATAGATAACCCCCTGGACGAGGTGAAGCTGGCGGCGGTGTTGAGGTCCCCTTTTGCAGGAATTAACGACCATACCCTGTTCTGGATGGCCCACTATGCGGGGGATAAAGGAAAAGAGGAACCCCTATTACTCCAACTGGACGGGCTGGCCAGTATCCCGGAAATAGACCTTATCCAGAAGGAAAGGTTACTGAGGTTCAGGGGATTGCTGGAAAGGCTCAGGGGGTTGAAGGAGAGGCTATCTATAGCCTCACTAATGGAGGGGATACTGGCGGAGACCCAATATGACTCCAGGGTACTAGCTTCTCCTGGCGGCAGGCAGAGTTACGCCAATCTGCGAAAATTCGTAGAGCTGACCAGAGATTTTGAAAAGAGGGAGATATTGGGCCTGCCTCAGTTCCTCAGGGCCATCCGTGACCTCCGGGTAACCGAGACAAGGGAATCCGAGGCCCCCACCGACCTGGAGGCAGGCGACGTGGTAAAAATCCTGACCATCCACAAGGCCAAGGGCCTGGAATTTCCCGTAGTAGCAGTCGCCGACATGGGGAGAGACCAGCGTAGTTACCCATCGGATATCCTCTTCTCCAAAAAGGGAGGACTTGGGTTGAAAATAATGAACCCATTGACAAACAGACCTGAGGTTACGGCCACCTTCGGGGAAATAGAACAGGAAATAAAAGAGAAGGAAAAGGGGGAGGAGGAAAGGGTCCTATACGTGGCCCTTACCCGTGCCCAGGAGCACCTAATACTCAGTGGCTCCTATACCAAAAAGACAAAGAGCGACCCCCTGAAACGCCTGGCCGAGACCCTTGATATATCCCTGGACTCGGCCGACCTTCCCGACGAGCTAACTTTTGGAGAAGAGGGATACAAACTAAGGCTAGGTACGGGAAAGGGGGTATCACGGATAGACGCACCTCTTTCCGTAAGACTGTCATTTGAAGAGAGGGAAAAGATACTGCGCGGTGAACCCCTTCCTTTACCTGTCATTGCGGGGGGCGAAGCGACACCCCTCCCTGTCACCATACCGATTCCAAGACAGGCCAGCCAGAGGGACTACATCTACTCGGCTACAGAGATAATGAGCTACCACCGCTGTCCCAGGCTATATTACTTCAGATACAAATTGGGGCTGCCTAGTCTTGTAGTGAGCGAAGCGAATCTAATAGAATCAGGGGAATTATTGCTGACTGACAGGACCGAGGATGAGTTGGAGGATTCCCCGTGGGCAAGACTAGGAACCGCAGCACACCGTACCCTGGAACTCTATCGTCCTTATGTAGTAGGGGCACGGCATGCCGTGCCCCCCCTACCCTGTGGTCTAGAGAAGGCCGTCCTTCAGGCCCTGGGGGAGACCCTGCCCTCTGCCGGGAGTGGCCCCGCCACCCCTGCCTCCCAGGAACAAATGGACGTCTTGAAAGGGTGGGTACACAACTTCTACTCCTCCAGGGAAGGTCAGGCAGTAATGGCGTCTAAAGAGGTCAGGCACGAGATGCCGTTCCTCTTCAACTGCAGTGGTACCCCCCTGAGGGGAAAGATAGACCTGCTTTTCTCTCCAGAGGGAAGAGGTTGGTGCCTACTGGATTTTAAGTCCTCTAGTAATGAGTCTGGAATGCTGGAGAGTTATGCCATACAGATGCGTCTCTACAGCCTGGCGGTAAGGGCGCTGTTTGGTACGTTTCCTGAGCGCTCCGTGTTATTCTTTCTCCCCAGGGGGAGGGCAGTAGACGTAGACATTGGCCCGGAGGCCATGAAGGGGCTTGATGAGTGGTTGAAGGCCTTCTTTGATGCAGAGGAAAAGACGCCAAACGGTGCTATCGCCTTTCCTGCCCGGCGTGAAGTGGGCTGCAGGTGGTGCGAGTACGGTAAGTATTGCGTGTAGGGGCAACCCTTGCGGTTGCCCTAGAGGGGGCAGGTGCAAGACCTGCCCCTACTTCTCCAGTCCATTGACACAGCGTATAGGTATATCGCTCCTCCTGGAATAGGCCAGGTTAGGTCTCCGGGCCTTGGTGTGATGGGGTTCATGATAGAGGTGGAAGACGATGGCCTGGGTAAGGATAGACCTTGGCCTCAAGCCCCACCTCTTGAGGCGTTCCCTGAGGTCGCTGTCCTCCTGTCCCCAACCCTCGTAGTTCTCATCAAACCCATTTATCTCAAATACGGAGCGTTTATCTACGGAGATATTGAGTCCTATAAACTTGGGCCGCCTCTTTTTGCCCACCAACGTATAGAAGAGATTCTTCCACTGCTTCAACCTTAGATTCCAGAGGTGTTCCGGCGTGAGGGTCTGCTCGTACAACCCCTGTCCAACGGCCCCGGCGGTTAAGTCTGCGGAGTAATCCTTTGTAAGTCTTACGTGCCCTCCCCCCAGGAAATAACCTTTTTGACAATTCCTGACGTGAGCCTCAACGAAGTCCCCTTTAGGGATGCAATCCCCGTCGGAGAAGATAAGGTAATCGTGACTGGCCAGCTTCATAGCCTCGTTGAGAATCTTGGCCCTTCTATACCCCTTGTTCTCCTGCCAGACGTGTCTTATGGGGAAGGAGGCCAGTTTCTGGTATCTTTCAATGAGGGCCTTAGTTCCGTCAGTAGAGCCGTCATCTGCTATAACCACCTCAAAGTCCTTATGGGTCTGCCTCATGTAACCCAGGAGGCTGAGTTCCAGATAATCTGCCCTGTTATAGGTGCTAAGGAGGACGCTTACGTGCATAGTAATAGTATTATTAACACCTGTAGGGGCGTATTGCAATACGCCCCTGTAGCGTTGGAGCTCTGCTCCAACGTTTAGAAGGCGTACGAGCAAGTCCGCCAGAGGCGGATCTGCCTATGACATGACTCGTACGCTACTTGACTTGCCTCTGTACCCCTTTATAATCTGGAGATACGCATGAATATCATAAAAAGACTGAGAAGGGCTACTAGTAAATACCTTTTTGTGGCTCAAAGATGTAAGAATCGGAGAGAGATTTTTATAACATTAATCAAAGGGAATAAGCCCCGTAGTGTTGTCTTAGAAGACGGGATTCACGTTTATGCGCCTGAAAATAATGAACTTTTAAAGATGATGCAGGAAATATTCTTTGAGAATGCGTATACTCCTTCTAACCTTTCTATTGAAGCCAATGATACTGTAGTGGATTTAGGGGCTAATATCGGGGTTTTTGCGCTGTTTGCCGCATGCAAGACACGAAGCACAGTATATGCGTTTGAACCTTTCCCTGAGAGCTTTGAATATCTAAGTAGAAATGTTCAAATAAATGGCTTGCACAATGTGGTCGCCCATGAAAAAGCTGTCTATGACAAAATTGGAACTGCAAGATTATTTCTACACAAGTCCAGTGGAAGACACCTCCTCTCCCCCGATTACGCAAAAACTAAATTGGAGAGATGTGTGGAAGTTCCTACCACTACCTTGCAACAAATTATGGATAGCAATAATCTAAAGCAGATTGACTTTCTAAAATTAGATTGCGAGGGTTCAGAGGCCACGATACTACTCTCCACTCCAGTGGAATACCTTCAGAGGATTAGAAAAATAGCGATGGAATTTCACGATAGCCCAGCCCGAAACGAGCATAATAAAATTGAGAGCCTGTTGACCAAGGCTGGCTTCGTAACAAGGTTAAGGTGGGATGGTATGTCAAGATTCGGCTACCTTTATGGTCTCAAAAATGGCTAAATTGATAGGATAGTAACTCCTTATGAAGGTAATTCACATCATGAGTCTTGGTGTTAGGGGGGAGCTTAAAAGGGAATCCTTCTATAAATTAGACTTATTTCTCTTCAGGTACGTGCGGGCGATGAGGAGGTGTACGGATAAGTACCCGCTGGAGTGTTGGTGGACTGATTACCGTACACTAGAACCCCTCTCTGCTAAAGAAGATGGCATACTCTTCCGGGCCTTTCCAGCCTCCCCCGGTAAGTTTCCATATAGATACCTCTCTGTCCCCCTTTACCAGGCACTAAAAAGGGAATGCGGAAAAGGCCCTGTCCTTTTATACCTACACGGCCTCAGGGGCAAGTGGACCACCCTCCTCCCCCTCTTCTTCCATGATACCCCGATGGTCGTACAGCAATACATGGAAGGGATACAGTACAGCAAGAAAAGGCTGTTAAAGCGGCCGTGGTTCTTCCCTTTCTATTTGTTAGAGCGTAAGGCCTTTGGTAGTATATCGCACTTCTTCCTGCTCTATGAAGAGGCAAGGCAGGAGCTGTCCAGACTGGTAGACCCTGCCCGCATAAGCTTACTGCCCAACGGGGTGGATTTTCAACTCTTCCGCCCGATGGATAAACAGGAGGCCAGGGAAGTCCTGCAATTAGACCCTGCCGCTCGTTACATACTGTTTGTGGGTAGGATAAATGAGCGGAAGGGGATAAGATACCTCCTGGAGGCCATGCCAGCAGTGCTGGAGGATTACCCCTCCACCAGGATATTAGCCGTAGGAGAGGCCAGGAGAGAGCCCCTCCTTAACGAACTGTATGCACTGATGGATAACCTGGGTATAAGAGACAGGGTAAATTTCCTGGGGCAGATACCTAACGATAAGATGCCCCTTTACTACAATGCCTCAGATGTATTCGTGCTCCCCACCCTTACGGAAGGGATGGGGATTGTCTTTATAGAGGCCGCCGCCTGCAACTGCCCTATCATTGGTACTGCAGTCGGAGGGGTGGTGGACATAATGAAGAACCTGCCACGGGGTATCCCTGTCCCCCCGCGGGACCCAAAGGCCCTCTCCCGTGCCATCAAGAAGGTATTTGAGAGACCTGAATATTACGGGGAACTCCGGGAAAGTGCCCTGAGTTATAGCTGGCCGCACACAATGGAAAAGGCCCTGCACGTACTGGAGGGGTTGGAGGATAAATACTTTGCCAGAAAGACCTATCAGTAGTGGCCCCGCCACTAATCCCGTTGACCCAAGAGAGAAACTGAAAGTAGCCTATCAAGACGTCCGGGTGGCCAGTAGCTACGATGAAGAAAGGGATTTCCGGGCCACGGACGTATCCCTACACTACGAGACAGAAATCATTGGCCTTAGGGAGGCACTGAGAGGGGTGAGAGGCCCCATCCTTGAGGTGGCCATAGGGACGGGGAGGCTCTGCCGAAGACTCAGGGACGTAGGGCCATCGGACATGCCTTACGTAGGTCTGGACGTCTCCTTCCCCATGCTCTACGAGGCTAAAAGGTCCCTTAGGGAAAACCTTGTCCAGTCTGATTCGGTACGCCCCGTCCACCTCCTCAGGGGAGATGCCTTCCAGATGCCCTTCCATGACCGGCAGTTTCATGCCGTCGTAGGTTTCAGGTTCATAAAGCATCTCAGCCCCCCTAATAGAGGCCTGATGTACAAGGAAGTCAATCGTTTGCTTGTAAAGGACGGCCTGCTAATCTTTGACTTCTACGGGTGGAGGAGGAGGGCCAGGAGTCAGGAAGAGGGGCACAGGCTCACCCCCCCTGCCTTAAGAAAGGAATTGGAAGAGAGTGGTTTTAGACCCATCAAGATTTACGGTACCCGCCACCTCTTACCAGCCCTCCTGTCCGTCCCCTTCAGGGCACTAGGGCTTAAGTCCCCCGTGAAGGCCCTGGGCTTGTTGGAGGTCAAGTTATTAAGTCCTATAGACGAGCTACTGGGCAGGTCCAGGGGTGGGATAGTTGTAGCAAAAAAAATAGTAGATGGTAAACAGTGAGCACTAAACAGTCTTCTGCCTATTGCTTACTCCCTACTGCTTACTGTCTTTCAGTGTGCCACTGTACAGAGAGGCATAAGTTGGGGCTGTGAGTCGCAGTGAGGTAGTTGTGCCGCTCCTGGCGTAGGGTCTTCTACCTCTGACTCTTCAACGTAGGTCCTGGGATTGGCCTTACCAGTGGCGCAGAGCACCTCGTAAGGGCTACCCATCATAATCCCTGCTATCTCTTCTACGGAAGGCCCTTCTCCCCCGTAAAGCGTTACTACGTCCCCTATCTCCACCGCCTCCTCCTGCCCGAGGTCCACGTGTATAAGGTTCATACGTACCCTGCCCACTACGGGAAATCTCTTGTCCCTTATGACTACGTACCCTTTGTTGGATAGTCTCAAACTATACCCGCTATCGTACCCGACTGGGAGGACGCCTATCCTGGTACGCTGACCGGCAGTAAAGCTCCGTCCATAGCTCACCGTCTCCCCAGGTTCCAGGTCTTTTATATAGGCCAATCTAGTCTTGAAGGTCATGGCCGGCCTCAGGTCAATAGAAAACTCCCGGCACCCGGGAGGGGTTAGCCCGTAGAGGAGAAGTCCGGTACGGACCATATTGAGGGGGGTATCCGTTGCAGGTGGCCTGCCCTGCACCGTTCTGGTGCAGGGCAGGCCCTCTCCCGTCAGAGGCTGGTAGGACATATAAGATTCCGGAGACCTCAGGATTGCCCCGCTATTGGCGGCGTGTCTGAGGGGGATATGGATACCCATACGCCCCAACTCCTCCACTACTCCCCTGAAGAGGTTTAGCTGTTCACGGGTATAGATACCGTTACTCTCGGTGGCAGAGTTGAAGTGGGTAAAGAGCCCCTCTACTACGAGGCCAGGGAGTCCCACCACCTCCTGTACAAAGCTGGAGGCCCTTTGGGCCCGCACCCCGAGGCCCCCCATCCCGGTATCTACCTTGGTATGTACCTTAATTGTCTGGCCCAGCCGGACAGCGTGGCGGGAGAACTTTTTGGCAAGGTCTAGCTCACAGAGGTTGGGGATTAACGAGTAGCTGAAGAATTTTTCTATCTCTTCGGGGAAGATACAGCCCAACACCAATATGGGCAGTCTTATCCCTTTTTCTCTGAGGTCGGCCCCCTCTTCTGCGCTGGCCACCCCCAGCATGTCTACCCCACGTCTCTCCAGCAAGAGGCCCACTTTCTTGGCGCCATGGCCGTAGGCATCTGACTTCACTACAGCCAGCACCCTTACCCCCCGGCCTAGCTTATTGCGAATCTCTCGGAGATTATGGGCAATTGCCCCCAGATTTATCTCTACACAACTTCTCAGAAGACCCAACTCTAGTCGGCCTATGCAGTCTGTAATCTCACTCGTCCAGGACGGTCGGATTACAAAGCATCGCCACCCGAAGGAGATAAGATACCTTTATAATTTGTTTTGTCAAGGGAAATCTACGGGGAAGGTATGGAGTATGCCGACATGGGCAACATTTTTGGCTTGTCCCCTGCTACCTGTTCTCAGGGGAGGAGTCTTGATGGTGTCCTATGCCGAAGAGTTTCTTGATGGTCTCCACGTAGCGGTAGCCCCCACCGTTCTTGGCCTCTTCTTTGCCTACTTCCAGGGGTCTGTGGAGGAGTTTATTTAGGGTCCTCTCCATGGTGTAGACCACTTCCTGCCAGGATTCCTCACTCAAGTTGCCTAGTTTTGGCCTGAGTCTCTCCAGTTCTTCTTTACCTACGTGGTGGAAATGGTGTCTTAGTCGGGCAATGGCGGGGACAATCTTCATCTCTTCCATCCAGGCCATAAATTCTTCCACCTCTTCCTCCACCATGGCCCGG
Organism: Planctomycetota bacterium; assembly: GCA_016209685.1. Taxonomy (GTDB): domain Bacteria; phylum Planctomycetota; class Brocadiia; order Brocadiales; family Bathyanammoxibiaceae; genus 2-12-FULL-52-36. Next base: position 24,338 of record JACQVQ010000009.1, read on the forward strand.
CATTTCTCCACCTCCCTGGTCCGTTCCCCCACGTTCTGGCTCACTACGCCCTGCAGGTCATCTATATTGTAGAGATAGACGTTTTCTATCTTGCCCACCTCGGGGTTTATATCCCTGGGGACGGCGATGTCTATGAGGAACATAGGAGTGCCCTTACGTCTCTGCATGGCGCCTTTTATGTGTTCAGGATGGAGGACGTAATGGGGGGCGGCAGTAGAACTGATGACTATGTCAGCCCTGGCCAGCTCTTCCTCCAGGGAATCAAAGCGTACGGCCTTACCTCCATACTCATTGGCCAGGGCTACGGCACGGTCGTAACTGCGATTAGAGACCATCACCGCCCTGACCCCTTGTTCCACCAGGGACTTCAGTACAAGCTCAGCCATTTCCCCTGCCCCAATGATAAATACCGTCTTGTCAGAGAAATCCTGGAAAATCTTCTCGGCAAACTCTGCGGCTACACTACTAATAGAGACCTTCCCCTGGGCAATCTTGCTGTGGGTGTGTACCTCTTTGGCGGCGTTGAGGGCCTGCTGGAAGAGTTGATGGAAGACCTTTCCGGTGGCCCCCTGGCTACAGGCGGTCGCATAGGCCTCTTTCACCTGGCCTACAATCTGGGACTCCCCCAGTACCATGGAGTCCAGACTGGAGGCCACGAAAAAGAGGTGATTCACCGCCGCCAGGTCTTGATAAACATACATGTTTTCCCGGAAGCGGGCCTTTTCTATCCCATGGAACCCTGCCAGGAAGTCAAAGATGGCCTCCTCTGTGAACTCAGAGGAGGTCTTTGGAGAACAGGCATAGAGTTCTACCCTGTTACAGGTGGAAAGTATTACTACCTCGCTGGAGGGGAAACACCTGCGGAATCTATCCAGGGCCTCGGTAACCCTGGAAGGACTGAAGGCCAGTTGTTCCCTTATCTCCACGGAGGCGGACTTGTGGTTTAGTCCCACTACGAGGATGTTCATCTTACTCCTTGATACCTTTTATAATCATTGTGTCTTCCTTAGAGACCTTCTTATAGCCATGTTGGGCACCCAGGAAAAAGGTCCCCAGGAAGGTAAAAAGCACCAGGGTAAAACCTGCTATGTTCAGCAGGGCCACACGACTCCCATGCATGGTTACGCCTATCCTCAGATGCAACAGGGCGGCATAGACCAGCCAGGTAACCGTGCCCATTACCACCTTGGGGTCCATGTACCACTGAGGCCCAAGGATGTTAGAATACTTGACCCAGAAAATACCGAAGACCAGTCCCAGCGTCAGCAGGGGGAACCCGAAGCTCAAGGTCTTCCACATGAGTCTGTCCAGGCTCTCCAGGGAGGGTAGCCCCAGCAGGAGGGGGCCAAAGAATTTGTGTTTTAACTGCCTCTGCTGTGTCAGGTACATAAGGCTCAGGACAAAGGTAAGGGTAAGGGCGGCATAACCCATGAAGAGGGGGATAGTGTGGGCTATGAGCCAGAACTTGCTTAGATTGGACGGGGCACTAAGGAGGTTATCTCCCAGGCTTAGTACCCAGAAACCCAGCACCGTTACCAGGGGGAAGAGAAAGGCCCCCAGGGAGGGGACTCCGTAGAGATACTCCACCCCATTAAACACTGCCACCACACACCAGGTAAGGAACACCACTGACTCAAAGAGGTTAGTGACAGGGATATTTTCCACCCTGGAGGCCAGATATAGGAGAAAAAGGCTGTGCAGGCCAAAGGCCACGAAGGGGAGTCGGTCGGCCCATTGCTTACTGAACCCCTGTGGTCTGAGGAGGCGGCCAACCTCCCATATACCGCTCAGGAGGTAAAAGACCACAATTAACCAGAAAGGGGAATAGGCTGAGATTTCCATCAGATTCGCTTCGCTCACTACAAGCTTAGGGCTTCCTCAAAATATCATTATTCAGTTTAAAAAGAGTCCTTCCCTTAGTCAACAGAATTTTTGGTGATTATAAACTCCTGAAGATTAAAGGTGGATGGGTTGTGTGTTTTTTTTATTGGCAGGTGGATAATCTTATTGCTAGAATAAAGCCACAGAGAAAAAGGATGAAGTGCTCAAATACAACAATTCCTGATGTCAGGAACCACCTGTGGTGTGCGGTGTTTGCAAGTATGGTTCTTCTATCCTCCTGCGCCGAGTACAGCGTCCCCAGCGTTCCTAGCGCCCCTAGTGGCCCGCTTCCTGCCACTGGGCCCGCATTTTTGGAGGTAAGTCCCTGGGCGGTGGAGGTGACTGGTTCTGGAGATACGGAGGTTGTATTCGTAAAGGTAATGGACCACGATAAAAGGCCAATACCTGACCAGATAGTCTACGCAACAATTGAAGACACCTCGGTAGCCACCATAGAGGACCACGAAGTAACGGACAAAAAAGGCCTGGCAAGATTTACTGTAACAGGTATAGGGATGCCTACGTTTACTACGCTTACCTTTACCGCTGATTCAGTTTCTACTAAAATTTATGTCTGGAAGATTGGATGGGGGCCTTATGGGCGGTAGTAAAGATATTTTGTATTATCTATAGGCATGGGTTATCCGCCTCAGGCGGGTCGCCCCTACACAAGAGATTGTCTTTACTACCAACTTAATTTCCAGTAAAATTTATATTGAAGAGGGGATATGGGCCCTCCCGAAACAGAGGGTTTTAGGTAACTTTTCTGTTAAAAGAGGAAAAGACAATGAGGTATTCAAGTCTCCTGTTTGTGGCAAGTCTTGCCCTGATGTCTCTAGTCTCCTGTACTTTCTTATCGCTGGGGTCATACCCAACCCTGTCTCCGTCTCAGACGAACGTGGCGGGTAGCCATAATGTTGGTACGGAGACTACAGCCTCTGCATCGGAATCCGAAAGGACTTCCAACGTATGGACAGCTACTGGTGGCTTCCCGTTGGAACCCGGAAAGGCCCCTAAAGTACAGGTCCCAGGAAAAGACCCCTATGCGAACATTCCGTCCGGTACCTTGACACGACCCGAAACCACCAGACCTAGCACCCCCTTTGAGGCGCCTTTTGGCATGATGTCCAGTGGAAAAGATACGTCCCGATTTACCGTACCAAGTTCACCAAGCACACCCTCTACCCCAGCTATTACCTTTAGTACAGAAGGCTTTTCCGGTACGCCGGGGCTAAGCCTCCCTGGTGCCCCCTAATAAAGGTAGGGGCAATTCCCGCCTGAGGCGGATTTTCAACATGAATTGCCCCTACGGGTTGCTTCCACCAAAAGTGAAAAGAAAGACCGCATCTCTTGTCCTGGCAGGGATTCTTATCCTTCTACAGGCAAGCAGTCTTTCAGGTCAGACCCTCTTAGTAGCGGCCGCCTCTAGCATGAGGGATGCCCTGGAAGAAGTCGCTGCCGAATTTGAAAAGGGCTCAGGCTATAAAACAAATTTTACCTTTGGCTCCAGTGGTCTCCTGGCCCACGAGATTGAGAGTGGGGTACCTTACGACCTTTATGTAGCCGCCGGGGCCAATTTTATACAGGAACTCTACCACAGAAGACTCCTCGTACAAGGCACCTCTAATGTAATTTGCAGGGGGAGGCTGGTTATCATAGTCAGAAAGGACTCGCCAAGAAAGATAGACAGGCTTCAAGACATAACCAACTTCTCCTTAATTGCCATTGCGAACCCCCAGCACGCCCCCTATGGAAAGGCGGCCCAGGAGGCCCTGCAAAATGCAGGCCTGTGGATAGGGCTACAAAACCGAATCCTTTACACGGAGCGAGTGACGGACATCCTTGAACTGGTGGAGACAGGAAGGGTGCCGGTTGGGATTGGGGCACAATCCCTTAGGGCCTCTGCTCAGGTGGAGTACGTCCCTGTAGAGGATAAATTGTACGCCGCTCCCGAGACCTATATCGCCATGGTGAAGGGTACCTTACATAAAGAGGAGGCTAGGGCCTTCATCGGCTTCCTGGCCAGCGATAAAGGGATGACCATCTTAAAGGAGTACGGCTTCTCAGTAGACAGCAAACAGTAGACAGTAGACAGGGGAAACCACTATCCCTGTATGCTGTCTACTGACTACTGTCTACTCCTTTAACAGGTCAGGTCTTCTCTGGCGGGTGCGGAGCCTTGCCTGCTCCAGACGCCATTTTCTTATCTTTTCGTGGTCCCCGGATAACAGCACCTCTGGCACACTCATGCCTCTGAACTCCCTGGGCCGGGTGTATTGGGGATACTCCAGGAGTACAGGGGGTTCCCCCAGCATCTCACTGAAGGATTCGCTTACGGTAGAAAACTCGTCTCCCAACGCCCCAGGGATAAGCCTCACTAGCGCATCTATTATCACCATGGCAGGGACCTCTCCCCCACTCAGGACGTAGTCCCCTATGGAGACCTCCAGGAAATCAAAGCCTTGTCTTATCCTTTCATCAAATCCCTCATAATGCCCGCAGAGGAGCATGAGGCGGGGCTCCCTGGCAAGCTCCCTGGCCATGGATTGATTAAATCTCGCACCCTGCGGGCAGAGGAGGATTTTTCTTGGTGGCACCGTCACCGTCCCCGACACCTCCTTCTCCACCTCTTCTATTGCCCTGAAGACAGGCTCTGGTCTGAGGACCATCCCGGGCCCTCCGCCAAAGGGTCTGTCATCCACTTTCTTATGCTTGTCTTGAGTAAAATCCCTTATATTCCAGAGGTGAAATTCCACCAGCCCCTTCTCCTGGGCAATCCCCAGGATACTGTGTCCGAGGAAGGCAGGAAATACCTCTGGGAAGAGGGTAAGGATGTCTATATGCATGACAGTGTCAAAAGGGTTAGGTTATTCTCGTCAATACTAACACAATTATATTTTAGCGTCATATCTTTTACAATTGGAGTCTCTGAGAAAGTGAGAAAGGCATCCTAATTTGGAGATGTAAAGGCTACAAAATTTGTAGTCTTTTTAAAAACAAACCTGTTGATAAACAAAATTTTTTCTGTAAACTATTGGCATCTATCACTTATGAAAGATAAGGGATGGGTATAGATTTTGCTGTAAATGACCTTTGTTGTGATAATTATAATGTACTAACTCCCAATAAAAATGGTAACTTACTAGCCAAATGCACAAAGACCTGGCCGAAAAATTGCTGTCAAGGCAGAGACTCCTGGTCCTGGCTCCCCATTCGGACGATGAGTCTCTGGGGTGCGCGGGCCTTATAGCCAAGATAAAGGACATGGGTGGAGAGGCATATGTCATGGTGATGTCTATTGGGAGTCTGAAGCACTATGGGGTGGACGGCGTAGTCCCGGCGCAGATACGGAGGGACGAGTTCCTAGCGGCAGCTGAATTACTGAAACTAGATGGTTATGACATAGTCTACAAGGACGACGAGAAATACCTCCGTCTTGATGCCATCCCCAGACGAGACCTGGTAAGCGTAATAGAGAGGGAGAGCAGTGTTTCTATAGACAAGATAAGCCCCACCATGATAGCCCTCCCTGCACCCTCATATAATCAGGACCATGCCGCCGTATTTTATGCAGGGTTTACGGCCTGTCGCCCCGCCCTGCCCCAATATAAGGCCTTCCAGCAAGTAGTTGTCACTTACGAATGCCCCACCCTATGCTGGAGTTCGGATAAGGTCTTTCAACCTAACCTCTACGTAGACATATCCCAGTACATGGACAAAAAACTAGAGGCAGTAAGGTGTCACCGTTCCCAGTTGAAGGAACCCAACCATAATTACAGCCTGGAAAACGTAGAGAGGCTGGCAAGACTGAGGGGGAGCGAGATAGCTGTAGAGGCCGCCGAGGCCTTCGTGTGTTATCGCATGGTGATATGAGGAAGATACCTCACTCCTTGCCCACGTTAGAGAAAGAGGAGTTAGAAATGGTAAGGGAAGTGCTTAGTTCCAACTACATTGCCCAGGGACCGAAGGTGGAGGAGCTGGAAGGGGTATTTAAGGACTATCTGGGGGTAGAGTATACCCTCGCCACCAACTCCGGTTCATCGGCCTTGCACCTCCTGCTCCTGGCCATGGGCGTAGGAACGGGGGACGAGGTTATCGTCCCCAGTTACGTATGCGCCGCAGTGCTCAACCCCATCCTCTACGTTGGGGCCACGCCCAGGGTGGTTGACATAGATGGACAAGACCTGAACATAAACCTAAAAGAAGTCAAGAGGCAGGCCAATCCAAAGACAAAGGCCATGATTATCGTCCATACCTTTGGTCAGTCTGCTGACGTAAATAGTCTGTTAGAGTTGGAAATCCCAGTTATTGAGGACTGTGCCCATAGCCTTGGTGGTAACTATCCACCCAGGGTGGGAAGGAGGCTGGGGAGCCTGGGAGTGGCCTCTATCTTTTCCTTTTATGCCACCAAGATGATTGCCACAGGGCACGGCGGGATGCTTGCCTCAAATTCCTACACCCTGATGGAAAAGGCAAGGGACCTCAGGGAGTATGACGAGAGGGAGGATTATCAGGTAAGATACAACTACAGGATGACGGATATAGAGGCCGCCATGGGGCTGAGCCAGATGCAAAAGTTAGACTATTTTATCTCAAGGAGACGTGAGATAGCGGCTACCTACGACAGGGTACTGGAGGATTATGGTCTGGAGATACCCTACAGGAGAAGGGGTTCTACCCACGCCTTTTACAGGTACGTCCTTAAGACAAGGCAGACCGTGGAGGAAACAATTAAGAGTCTGGAGGCCAGGGGGGTAGAATCCAAGAGGCCCGTCTTCAAGCCCCTTCACCAGTACCTCCACCTGGACAATGGGGAGTTTCCCAATGCGGAGGAGGCCCACCGTACCATAGTCTCTATACCCATTTACCCATCCCTGAGCCAGGAACAGGTGGAATACGTGGCCAGGAACGTTGGGGAGGTGTTTTCAGGGTCATGATGATAGCAGGACACCAGCCCAATTACCTCCCTTATCTCGGATTCTTCCACAAGATGGCCCAGGTAGACACCTTTGTCATCGTGGACAACGTCCAATTTGTTAAGCGTGGCCCGTTTGGGTGGATGCACCGCAACAAGATTCGCACCCAGGAGGGATGGGTGTGGCTTACCGTCCCGGTACTTACTAAAGGGAAATACACGCAGAAGATTATGGACGTCCATATCAATAACGCCCTCCCCTGGAGGCGTAAGCACTGGAAATCTATATGGCTTAATTACCAGAAGGCCCCCTATTTTGACAGATATGCCGATTTCTTCCACGAGACCTATAATAGGGAGTGGGAAAAGTTGTCAGACCTGAACGAGACCCTCATACTCTATATAAAAGAGGCATTGGGCATAAAGACAAGGGTGCTTAAGGCCTCTGACTTAGGGGTAGAGGGAAAGGCCACAGAATTAATCGTAGATGTTTGTGTGAAGTTAGGCGCCGACAGATACATGCACGGTATCCACGGTAAGGACTATGTGGACGTCAACCAGATGCAGGAAAAGGGGATAGAGAGCCTGTTCCAGGAATTTCATCACCCCCAATACAGGCAGCTCCATGAGCCTTTTATGCCCAGCATGTCCACTATTGACCTCCTCTTTAACGAGGGAGAGAGGAGTCTTGAGATACTCCTGGGGTCGGCTATCAGTTGTCAAACGTAGAGGGACATCCGCCTGAGGCGGACAACGTGCCCCTACAAAACAAGAGGTTAAGGATAAAGAGTTCAGATGACAGAGCCATTAACAGCCTGCGGTAAGACCTTTGGGATGGCCCTCTTAGTTACCCTGGTGGCAACACCTATCGTAAGGGTCATAGCCGAGAAGATTGGGGCAATGGACCACCCTGGAAAGACAAAGCCCCACGCAAGACCTACCGCACGCCTGGGAGGGCTTGCCGTCTTCCTAGGCTTTACAGCCCCTTTGCTCTACAACATTGACCTCCTTACTGGCAAACAGCTTGGTATTCTGCTGGGTGGCACGCTTGTAATCGCCATAGGTCTGGTAGATGATATATGGGGGTTACCCGCCACAATAAAATTATTCCTGCTCCTGGGTATAACATATCTCCTTTCCAGATATGGGATAGTTCTGACGTTATTTCACAATTATTACCTTAACTTACTTTTTACCCTTATATGGATAACAGGGGTGGTAAGTGCCTTTAATGCCTCAGATACCATGGACGGGCTTGCGTCCGGCCTTGCCTTTATAGCTGGCTTCGCCTATATGCTGGTGGCCGTACAGACCTACCAGTGGGCCTGGGGTCTACTGGCCTGTGCCCTTATGGGTTCAACCCTTGCCTTCTTAAGGTACAACTACAATGGCGCCAACATCTTTCTAGGGGATTCAGGCTCATTTTTCCTGGGTTATATCCTTGCCACCCTTGGTGTCATGGGAGAATGGTCTACGCATCCCATCAAGGCGGCCGTAATACCCATATTAATATTAGGTGTAATTATCCTTGACTTTTTGTATACTATTAGTAAAAGGTATCTGGAAGGGACTACGCATACCATAAAAGAGGCGATTACCTACCACGGGGTTGACCATCTCCCCCACAGGCTAGTAGCCATAGGTTTTAGCAGGCGGGGGGCAGTATTACTTATCTATCTTGTTAGTCTTGTAATATCTATAGGCGCAGTAACCCTCAGGAACTCAAGGCCGGTAGATGCATTATTGCTTTTGTTCCAACTTCTTCTTATATTTATAGTTGTCATTAGATTGGTGGACTTAAAGAGGGCGGAAACAGGCCATGTACCTGGACTATTGGGGACTAAAAAAGAAACCCTTTGAAAATACCCCTAACCCGGATTTCTTCTTTTACTCGGTAAACCACGAGGAGGCCCTCACCAGGCTCTTATACGGGGTAAAGGAGAAGAAGGGGGCTGTTATGATTACAGGGGAGATAGGTGCCGGCAAGACCCTCCTCAGCCGGATGCTGGTGAGATTACTCTCCAGAGAGGAAAAGGGCTATAATATAGCCGTAGTAGTAAATCCGAACCTCACTGCTGAGGACCTGTTACGAGAACTGATATATCAGTTCGGAGGGCTTGAAAGCCTGCCTCCGGTAACAAGTAAGCTAGATTTACTCCATAGACTAGAGGACATTGTATTTGAGAGTAACGAAAAAGGCCAACACTGTGTACTAGTAATTGACGAAGCCCATGTCATCAAGGACGAGGCCATCTTTGAGGAGATTAGGCTACTACTGAATTTCCAGAAGAACGATGCCTTTCTTATGACCATCGTCCTCCTGGGCCAGCCGGAACTGGCACAAAGGGTCAGGCAGCACGAGCCTTTGTCACAACGTATAGCAATAAGATACAACCTCTCGGGCCTTAGCAAAGAAGAGGTGGGAAAATACGTAGACTACAGGCTGAAAGCGGCGGGTGCTGACAGGGAGATATTCAATGCTACCTCCGTTGAGGAGGTATACAGGGCCTCAAAGGGCATCCCCAGGATTATAAACAATATCTGTGACTTGAGCCTCCTCATGGGCTTCAGCAGTCAGGCTGAACAGGTGAGCGATGCTGTAGTAAAGGCAGTTGCAGAGGACCTGAGGTTGGCGGCACGGTACGTGAAGTAGATGGAGATTGCTGAAAGACTGGAAAACCTGCCTTCAGAGGCAAAGTTTCCTGATAACCTCAAAGAGAAGATAAGTTACGATACCGACCGCAAGCTGTTGATTTTTGAAGGGGTCATGTCTGAAGATGAAAAGAATGAATTACTGGGGATATCACAGGATGACTTGTACAGGAAGTCCATTGAGGCACTCTTTCGGCGGTCTCAAATCACAAAGAAGAGAGAAAAGAAGGCAAAATTGAGTCTAAGAGGGTCTAGAGATATCTTGGAGAGAGAAAAAGAGGGTACCGCCCCAACTGCCCCAAAAGAGAATATTCAGTTAAAGGGGCTTAACCCACCGGAGCGGGAAGAACCTCCAAAGGAGAGACTCCGTTTTAGTATCATCGGGCAGAAGATACAGGAACAATCTAAACAAATAAACACCGGACAGAAAGGTGAGGCCGAAGAAAAGGCAACCCCTCAAACACAGGTAACTAAAGAATTAAAGGACGAATGGAAAGAGGCCCAGACCTTCTACCATGAGTTTGTGGTCCTTGCCCAGGAGGTCTTTGATAAAATAAAGGAAGGTCAGCACTTTGAAATAGAAAAGGTAAGAAATGCAATAGAGAAGCTCATAGACGACCTCACCTTAGGGAATGAAAGTATAGTCAGGCTTGCGGCCATTTCAGACGAAAGCTATAGTCAATTCGCCTCCAATGCGGTAAACGTAACCGTCATTTCCATTAAAATAGGCGTATCTCTGCACTATAACAAGTCAAGCCTGATGGAACTGGGGATGATTTCCTTCTTGAGAGACATAGGCCTGGTCCTGTTGAGCCACATCATAGAACAGCCAAGGAGGCTGAAGACGAGTGAATACGAGGAAGTAAAGAAGCACCCCCTATACACCGAAAGGTTTCTGGAGGGTCTTGGTATTAGAAATGAGGTCTTCAAACAGGTCGTCCTCCAGCATCATGAGAGGGAGGATGGTAGTGGTTACCCGGACAAATTAAAAGGGGAGGCCATTCACGAATACGCAAAGATTATAGCAGTGGCCGAGGCATACGAGAGCCTAACGCACAACCGCCCCGTCCGCGCAGGACTGCCTCCTCACACCGCCATGAGAGAGATACTGGAGGAGGGGGTGGCCTTTTTTGGCCACAGGATTACCAAGGCATTCATAAGGGAATTCGGTGTGTACCCTGTGGGTAGTGCTGTGGAGCTGAACACCGGGGAGAAGGCCAGGGTAATCGCCGTCCACAAGGATTTTCCACTCAGACCAGTCGTACAGCTTATGGCAGACGCAGAAGGGAAACCAATGAGTAAGATACTGAACCTCCTGGAAAAACCCCAGTTATTCATAAAGAGACCCGTAGAGGAAGGCAAGCGTTGAAGTCTTGACGCGCCCATCCGCTTACCTACTGTATTCTTTATCCTTTCCCTGCCCCCTAACCCCTGGTCCCTAGCTCCTGGCTTTGGGGGCGGATCTGCCCGTCCAAAAGATGGCGGATTTTCAACCTTCGACATGAGGGGTGGAAGCCCCCTTATCCGCCTCAGGCGGATTACCCATGTCCATAGCATCCACAATATATCAATAAAAGAGCTTGAAATTTTTACCGAAAAAGATTATGCTCCGTGCTTTAATAGAGTCTAAATAGACTTTAAAAGTAAACGAGCGTCTGGGGCTACAGCGCCCACCTGGGCGACGAGAGATTCCTCTATGGTAACATCTATAAAAATACCTTCTGTCGTCTTGACGAAATAAATAGGTATCTGTGGGACCGAAAGAATCCACCAGCGGACGCAAATTTCATCTAGGGTACAGGGCTGTTGAAAGACCGGTCACGAAATGAACAAAAAAGAAAGGCCAAAGGAAAGAGAAATAAAATACTGGCAGGCCATTAGTGAGGCCCATGTCCAGTCTATGGAGAGGAACGAGCGGGTATTCATCATGGGCATTGGGGTGGACGACCATAAGGGGATTTTTGGCACTACCCTTGAGGCGTACAAGAAGTTTGGCAAGAAACGGGTATTTGACACCCCTGTTGCTGAGAATACCATGACCGGGTGTGCCATCGGGGCGGCCCTGGCAGGCATGAGGCCGGTGATGGTCCATGCCCGCAACGACTTTATGTATTACTGTATGGACCAACTCTGCAACCACGCCGCCAAGTGGCACCACATGTTCGGTGGGCCGATGAGGGTGCCGATAACCGTCAGGGCCATTGTAGGCAGGGGATGGGGGCAGGGGTCTCAGCATTCACAGAGCCTTCAGGCCCTCTTCTCCCACATACCGGGGCTGAAAGTGGTGATGCCCAGTACCCCTTACAGCGTCAAGGGACTTCTTATGGCCAGCATAGAGGGCGATTCACCAGTGATTTTCATAGAGCACCGTCGGCTCTACGACTGTACAGGCCCCGTACCTGAGGAGCCATATACCCTCCCCCTGGGTAAGGGTTCCATTACAAGGATAGGGAGTGATGCCACCGTGGTAGCCTTTTCTTATATGGTATGGGAAGCCATACGGGCAGCCACGATACTCAAAGAGGAAGGCATAGAGGTGGAGGTGGTGGACCCCCGTTCCACGAAGCCTCTTGACGAGGAACTCATATTGGATTCGGTGAAGAAGACCGGCAGGCTGGTCATAGCCGATACCTCATGGAAGACATGTGGGGTAAGCGCAGAAATAGCCGCCCTGGTCGCAGAGAAGGCTTTTGAGTACCTAAAGGCGCCTATCCAGAGAGTTGCCTTGCCAGATGTCTCCGCCCCTACCGCTGTGACCCTGGAGAAGGCTTTTTATCCCGGCCCCCTAGATATCATCTCAGCCGTGAAGAGGACCATGGAAAAAGAGACAAAAAGGCTGGTGCCGGTTTTTGAATCTAACCTTGCAGGAAGGGCGGCTTACGAAAAAGAATTTACAGGGCTGTTTCACGAAAAGGAATTCATGGGCCCATTTTAGTTGAATAATATGGACAAAAAGCCTGCCCTGGCCGTCATCGTTCCCGCCCTAAATGAATAGGGGAACCTTCAGGATACAAAAGGTCCGTCTATCAGGCTGTGGGCCAAGAATTAGAGGCCCACTAATTGGGCCTTACCGAGAAAGGATGTCCCAGGCCAGTCCTGCAGGGAAGCAATAACACCCGCTACTGGACTAACCTTACCCTCCTCCCCCCCCTTTTTCCTTGACAAGCCCTCTATTGCTGAATATAATTCATGAAATTTTCACAGGGATGGGGGGTGAATGATTGGTTTTTCCCTTACAGGGATAAGGAGGTTGATGGATGGTTCACTACACCTGTGACATGTGTGGTAAGCAGATACATACTGAAGAGGACATTAGGTATGTAGTAAAAATAGAGATACACGCCGCAGGTCAGCCCGAAGAAGATGAGGAAGAAGACTTTGAGGATATGGATGAACTAGAAGAATACGACCAGAAGGATATTGAAGACGAAGAAGTAGAGTATGATTCCATCCGCTTTGATTTATGTTCTAAGTGCCATAAGATATATATCCAGGACCCACTGTTTATAAAAAGCCACAGGAGCAGGTTTTTTAATAATTAATGGACTTATCCTACCCCTTCACGCCTTAGGCAAATCCGTTCGCCTCAGGCGGATAACCCTGATTAACCTATAGAACTACTACTAGTTATCAGTTGTCAGTTTTCAGTCTTCTGACAACTGGCAACTGACAACTGGTTACTAGCCTTAAGGGTATACATTAGAGATGACGCTGGCAGAAAGGATTATTGCGGCACATTCTGGACAGAGTGAGGTGTACCCAGGACAATTTGTCTACGCAGACGTAGACTTTTGTCTTGGGAACGACATCACTGCCCCCATAGCAATAAAAGAATTTGAAGAAGCAGGGCTGGAGAAGGTCTTTGACCGTAACAGGATTGCCCTTGTCCCGGACCACTTTACCCCCAGTAAAGACATAGCCTCAGCCCAGCAGGTAAAGACCCTCAGGGACTTCGCCAGGCGTCACCAGCTGGAATACTTCTTTGAGATAGGTTCCATGGGTGTGGAACATGCCTTGTTGCCAGAGCTGGGACTTGTGCTCCCCGGGGACCTTGTGATAGGGGCAGACTCTCACACCTGCACTTACGGGGCACTGGGGGCCTTTGCCGTGGGTGTGGGCAGTACCGACCTGGCGGCCTGTTTTGCCACCGGGAAGGTATGGTTAAAGGTGCCTGAAACTATTAAATTCTTATTCAACGGCAGACTTCCTAAATGGAGTTCGGGTAAGGACCTTATCCTATTTGTAATTGGAGATATAGGGGTAGATGGGGCACTGTATAAGGTTATGGAATTCACCGGTCCAGCCATCTCCGCCCTACCCATAGATGACCGCTTCGCCATCTGTAACATGGCAGTGGAGGCAGGTGCAAAGGCAGGGATAATACCTCCGGACAAGATTGCAGAGAAGTATGTAAAGGGTAGAGCCAAAAGAGGTTATGTGATGTATTCCAGTAATGGTGCCGCCTCATACTGCCAGACAAAAGAATACGATGCCAGCAAGATAACCCCACAGGTAGCCCTTCCGAATTTACCCTCCAATGTCCAACCTGTGGAGGCACTCGCACGGATAGACATAGACCAGGTTGTGATTGGCTCTTGCACCAATGGGAGGATAACAGACCTCAGGGTAGCGGCAGGTATCCTCAAAGGGAAAAAGGTACACCCCTATGTCAGGCTCATTGTAATCCCTGCCACACAGGCCATCTATCTAGAGGCCCTTAAGGAAGGACTGATAGAGACATTCTTAAAAGCGGGGGCCAGCGTCTCCACCCCAACTTGTGGACCTTGTCTAGGCGGACACATGGGTATCCTTGCAGAGGGCGAGAGGTGCCTGGCCACCACCAACAGGAATTTTCCAGGCAGGATGGGACACCCCAAGAGTGAGGTCTACCTCTCAAGCCCTGCCGTAGCCGCAGCCTCTGCCGTCACTGGAAAGATTACCCACCCGGCAGAGGCCATATAACAAGGAGACAGGGAACAGGAGACAGGGAACAGGGACAAATGAAGGAAAGAAAATTCATTGGCATAGATATCGGCTCTGTCAGTCTTAAGGCAGTAGTCGTCAACGAGAATAAACAGGTCTTAGAAAGCCATTACATAAGGACCCACGGTCAACCTGTAGATACAAGCATAAGGGTCCTGACAGACCTCTTTAGCCGGCATCCCAGGGGAGAGGTCGTGGGCATGGCGGCTACAGGCTCAGGAGGAAAACTCCTGGCAGAGGTCCTTGGGATTACCTTTGTCAATGAGGTGGTGGCCCAGAGTAAGGCCACTGCCACCTTCCACCCCGAGGTCAGGACTGTTATAGAGATTGGGGGGCAAGACTCCAAGTTCATGTTACTTGAATCCGACGGAAGGACCGGGGACGTAAGGGTAGCAGAGTTCTCTATGAATACTATGTGTGCCGCCGGTACGGGTTCCTTCCTGGACCAACAGGCCTCCCGTCTGGGTATCTCCATAGAGGAGGAGTTTGCGGAGCTGGCCCTCAGGTCTAAGAACCCACCGAGAATTGCCGGCCGCTGTAGTGTCTTCGCCAAGTCAGATATGATCCACCTCCAGCAGGAGGCTACCCCACTGCACGACATCCTGGCAGGTCTGTGCTACGCCATGGCCAGGAATTTTAAGAGCACCATCGCCAAGGGGAAGGAGTTCAAGAAGCCCATAGCCTTCCAGGGCGGAGTGGCCGCCAACAAGGCCATGATAAAGGCCTTCCAGGACGTCCTGGAGCTTGGCCCCGGGGAGCTAGTGATACCGCAATATTTTGCCGTAATGGGGGCCATCGGTGCCGTCCTTACCATTATGGGTAAGGTCAATGGCGCCCCCTACCGTGGGGTAGAGGCCCTGCAGGCCCACATGAAAAACCGCAGTGCCGAAGCAGCTACCATGGAAGGGCTTGTGGGGGATAATTATCATATCAATATCCACTGTAAGCCCATAAAGGCCAACGGCAGGATAGAGGCCTACGTAGGTGTAGACGTGGGTTCCATCAGCACCAATGTAATAGTAATAGATAAGGACATGAACGTACTTGCCCGCAGATACCTCATGACGGCCGGAAGGCCGATAGAGGCCGTTACCAAGGGGCTTTTTGAGGTGGGACTAGAGGTAGGCGACGCAGTAGAGGTGAAGGGGGTGGGTACTACTGGCTCCGGCCGTTACCTCACAGGGGATTACATAGGTGCGGATATCACCAAGAATGAGATTACTGCCCATGCTACCGCCGCAATATGTACAGACCCGGAGGTAGATACCATCTTTGAGATTGGTGGACAGGACTCAAAATACGTCAGCCTGGAGAACGGCGCAGTGGTGGATTTCACCATGAACAAGGTGTGCGCCGCCGGTACTGGCTCTTTCTTGGAGGAACAATCTGAGAGACTGGACATAAACATAAAAGAAGAGTTCGGGAAGATGGCCCTGGGTTCTTGCGGCCCTTGCAGTATGGGGGAGAGGTGCACGGTATTTATGGAATCCGACCTGGTCCACCACCAGCAAAAAGGGGTAGCCAAGGATGACCTGGTGGCTGGCCTGAGCTATTCCATAGTACTCAACTACCTCAACAGGGTAGTGGAGGGACGAAAGGTAGGGAACAGGATATTCTTCCAGGGGGGTGTGGCCTACAACCGTGGGGTTAAGGCGGCCTTTGAAAAGGTATTGGGGAAAAGGATAACAGTACCACCCCATCACGACTGTATGGGGGCCATAGGTGCCGCTGTAATTGCCCTCAGGGAATGCACATGGGAAAAGTCCACCTTCAAGGGCTTTGACCTCCGCAACCGTCGCTGTAACATAGGCTCTTTTGTCTGCCGGGATTGCTCTAACATCTGTACGGTAAGGAAGGTAGAGATAACAGGAGAAACCCCTCTCTATTACGGTGATAGATGTGGCAAATATGAGGACTCAAAAAAGCGCAACCTGGGGAGCCACCTTCCCAGGCTGTTCAGGGAGAGGACACAGTTCCTGTATACAGCCTATCCTAAGGATAAGCCGGATGCCCCCAATGGCCTCAAGATAGGTATGCCCCAGGCCAATATGTTCTTTGAGCTCTTACCTATGTGGAAGGCCTTCTTCACCGAGCTGGGCTACGAGGTGGTAAACTCAGACAAGACTAATCCGGAGCTTATTAAAGGGGGCGTGGAGAATATTGCGGCCGAGACCTGCTTCCCCATAAAGGTGGCCCATGGGCACGTCTTCAACCTGCTCAATAAAAAGATAGATTACCTGTTTATCCCCAGCGTGGTTAATCTGCCAAACGTCAGCCCCAAGTTGGTGCACTCTTACCTCTGTCCCTACGTCCAGGGGTTACCATACATGGTCCGTTCAGCCATGAAGTTAGACCGGCGGCACTTTAAGGTCTTACAGCCCGTGTTCCACCTAGAGTGGGGGGAGGAGCACCTCAAGGACGTCTTCCGTCAGTTGGCCAGGGAACTGGGTAAGGGTGGAGATGCCGTGGAAAGGGCCATTGATGCCGCCCTTGCGGCACAAAATAGATTTTACCACCTCCTGGAGAAGAAGGGGAAGGAGATACTGGAAGGGCTTAAGGAGGATGACATAGCCCTGGTCATCCTGGGAAGGCCCTACAATAGTTGTGATAGTGGGGTAAACCTCAACCTCCCCGAGAAGCTCAGGGAGCGCGGTGTGCTGGCCATTCCTATGGATATGCTGCCCATGGACGTGGTGTCGGCGGCGGAGGACTATCCACACATGTATTGGCGCTCGGGGCAGAAGATTATAGCGGCGACCAGGGTCATAGCCAATGACAAGAGGTTATATCCCCTCTACATCACCAACTTTGGCTGTGGGCCGGACGCCTTCATCCATAAGTATTACATGAAGGAGTTGAGAGGCAAGCCTCAGCTTACCATAGAGATTGACGAACACAGCGCAGACGTTGGTGCCGTAACCAGGTGTGAGGCCTTTTTGGATAGCCTCAGGAACGTCAGGAAGGGAGAGAGACCCACCCATGTACCTCCTGTGGCTGCCCCAATGAACATCACCAAGAAGAAAAGGGTCTTCATCCCTTACATGGACGACCATGGTTTCTTGCTGGCCGCGGCCATGAGGGCCTGTGGGGTGGACGCTGAGGGCCTGCCAATGCCAGATAAGGAGAGCCTGGACATAGGCAGACGCTACACGTCTGGAAAGGAATGTTACCCTGCCATCCTTACCACCGGGGACATAGTCAAGAAGGTTACCAGCAAGGATTTCAATCCAAAGAATAGCGCCTTCTTCATGGCTACCGCCTATGGCCCCTGCCGTTTCGGTCAATACAATAAGTTCCACCGCATGGTACTTGATGACCTGGGGTTCAAAGAAGTACCGATGGTGTGTCTTGACCAAGACAAGGGCTACCAGCAAGACGTCGCGGCGTTAGGTATGGCCTTTAAGCAACTGGCGTGGCAGGGGATTCTCCTGATTGACTATCTGCAGAGACTCCTCAGACAGACCCGCCCTTATGAGGTCAATCCAGGGGAATCAGACGCCGTTTACAGGTACTATGTGGATATGGCAATACAGTGGATAGAGAAGGGGAAAGACCTCCTCAGGGTGGCCCAGAAGGCCAGAGACCGCTTCCTACAGATAAAGGTGGATAGGAGTGTGCCCAGGCCTTTAATAGGGATTATAGGCGAGGTATACGTCAGGATGAACCAGTACGCTAATACCTTTATTGTCAAGAGGATAGAAAACCTGGGCGGGGAGGCAGTGATGCCACCCCTGGAGGAGTGGATTAATTACATAGGTTATTGCCGTATGGAGGATTGCCGCAGGGAGCGCAACTGGAAGGGCTACCTGAAGGAGTTTATTACGGACATTATACAGCGATACCAGTCCTTCAGGCGCGCAAGGCCATTCAAGGGGACCATACGACACTTCTATAGAGAGGCCCCCTCCGCCGCCGTCGTCAAAAAAGGCTCCAGATACATACACCCGAGCTTCCGGGGGGAGGGCATACTGAGCATGGGCAGGGCGGTGGAATACGCCGAGGAACACGCAGATGGGGTTATAAACCTGGTACCATTCCACTGCATGCCTGGGACGGTAGTCAACGCCCTCCTGGAGAAGTTCCAGAGGGATTATGACGGGATACCTGTCCTGAAGATGGCCTTTGACGGACAAGAAGAGACCAACGAACAGACCCGCCTTGAGGCCTTCATGCACCAGGCCCACCAGAGGATGGAAGCTAGGCAGAAAGAACACTAAAATAAGGGATAAGGGTTAGCAATAAAAGTTCAAATGTCAAAATCCAAATATCAAATAAAATCCAAAGCTCAAATGCCAAAATTTCCCCCTTTTTTTGACATTTGAACTTTGACATTTATTTGACATTTGGATTTTGGTATTTGGATTTTGCTTTCCTACCCCCTAATTACTGACTATGGGAAGATGCTGGAAGTTTGGGAATAACATAAGTACCGACCACATCATAGCAGGGAAATACCTCGTCACCTCAGACCCCAAGACCCTGGCTATCCACTGCCTTGAGGACACACGTCCGGAATTCCCAAAGAAGGTAAAGGCTGGAGATTTAGTGGTTGCCGGGGAAAATTTTGGCTGTGGCTCCTCCAGGGAGCACGCCCCCATAGCGCTAAAAGGTTGTGGCATAAAGGGCATCATCGCCTCCAGCTTTGCCAGGATATTTTTTAGAAACGCCATAAATATAGGCCTCCCAATATTTGAGAGCAGGGAGGCCGCAAGGGATATCCAGGAAGGGGATGAGGTAGAGATAGACATGGGGGCAAGTAAGATTGTAAACCGCACAAGGGGAAAGAACTACGGCTTTGAACCCTTCCCTAAAGAAATATTAGAGATTATAGAGGCCGGGGGATTGATGCAGTTTGTGAAGAAAAGGATGGGAAAACAAAAGTAAGAAGAGAGTTGCGGCGAATGATATGCCCCCTGTAAGGAGGCCCCTTCTTACACGTCCGAGACGCTCCCAACCCTCTTCTTACAGTTAGGTAATTAAGACGCGCCCTGTTACTTCTTCCCGTCTCGCACCCGCTCCTGGCAGGCCATGCACCGCTTCTGGTGCATGGCGGGCCGTAAATATGCCAATTTACGTGGTCGGCGTGTGCCTCCACACATTCTAGGCGGCAGGCCCTACGGCCCCCGCAATTTCTAGACGAACTCTAAGGCCTTCTGGACATGCCCATTAGATGTTTTTGGGCATGTTTTCACCCAGAGGCCATTGATAAGGAAGCATCCCCGAGGTGCCTCCTTATCCGGTTCAAGGCTTCGCCCCCTCGCTTCACTCAAGGCAAACTCTAGAGGGCGTAAAGCCTAAAGGGGCACTATTTACGGACGACTGCCAAGGAGCGGGTCTTCAGATACATAGAGAACTCTGCAAGATGCCGGTCCTGAAACGCCAGAGGCAGATTTGCCTGTGGCTAAAACTTCTGCTAAGGTACGAGATTCTTTATTCTTTGCCTGGAACTACACGAACTACCTGCCATGCACCAGAAGCGGTGCATGGCCTGCCTGGTTATTGCAGAGGTCTCGCCCAATAAGTCTACCACCATTTTTGAAAAAGGCAAATCGGGTGGTGAAAAAATTTTTATGCCTTTAGTGGAGATGTACTTATGTAAACCTCTTGCCGACCAAATTGTCATTCTGTGGGAGTGAGACGACCGAAGAATCTAGATTCTTTGCTTCACTCAGAATGACACATGTGAAAGACCTACTGCTTACTCTGGAAGAAATCCCTCCCCAGGGCCGTCCTGGAATAATGAAAAAGGTACTGCTGGGCATACCCCCCGTACCTGCCAAAATAGTTACTGACAAAGGATTGAACCTCCCTTGGCGAAACCTTTTTGCCTTTAAAATAGAAGGTACGTATTGCCCTATCTATCCACCTATCAACAGGAAAGGCCCCTACGAAATCCAGAGAGAATAGGAGGACACAATCCGCCACTTTTTCTCCTACCCCAGGTAGTTCCATCAACTTTTTCTTCGCTTCCAGATAGGACAGGTCCCTCAAGGATTCTAAATAGGCGTTGTCCACTCGCTGAGAGACCTCGTAGATGTACCTGGACCTGAAGCCCAGGCCAAGCCCCTTGAGTAGGGGCACGTTGCAACGTGCCCCTGCCATCTGATTTGGTCCGGGCAGGCTATATCCTTTGACCTCATCCAGACAGACCTCTTCTCCGAATGTCCTGGCCAGGCCGTCCAGACACCTCTGTATCTTTGGGATATTAGAGGCAATGGAGCATAGATAAGACAATAGACACTCCCATGGTTCCTGCCTGATAATCCTGAGGCCGTAATACAATCGGAAGGCCCTTCGGGTATGCCTGTCTAGTGGTATCTCGGATAATACGTCTTCCATGGGGACATCAAGCGAAAAGAAGTGCCTAATAAAGTCTTTATCTGTCCCTGAGAATTCCAGACGATCTTCCCCCTGTCTTATCTTAAAAAATTTATCTCCCGAATGGACATAGTACCAATCCCCTACCCTTCTATACCTGAACAATTGTCCGCATTCCATAGTATGAATCAGATGAAAATCTCTTACCTTAATACATGAAGTCCGATTGCCAGAGTTTCTAGCCATCTGTTGCATTCTGCTGAGGGTGATGGAGAGTTTTATTGAATTCTTGTAGTTGGCAAGTTTTGTAATGAACTAGACTTAAGCCCTATCAGACCAGAAACGTATGATGTTATTAAAGCTCTTGATAAGATGAAAAAATTTTTAGAATAAAATTTTACAGACACCCATCCTTTCCAATCTTGTTGAAGGAGTGAGTCTTATAATTCTTATGGGTTTCATAAACGAGGTAACAAAAAAATTCTAATCTGTTTTGTTTTGACAGTCCAGGATTTTCTGATACCCTGCCTAACCTGACAACTTGTGAAGCCTGCCATGTACGATGCCAGCAGAGAGCCTTACTAACCAAAAGGGGTGGCGCTTTGGGACAGAGTTGTAGTGAGATTTGGGCTGGGGTGCTGGGCAATATTCAAAAACAGGTCGGCACCATTACCTTTAACCTCTGGTTCAGGGATACTGAACTCCTTTCCTTTTGCAGTAACCGCTGCGAGATAGGCGTCCCCAATTCCTTCATAGGCGTATGGCTACAGAGGCATTTCCTGGCCATTATACAGGAGAAACTCACTGGTGCAATAGGCGGGGCTGTGGAAGTGGGATTCTCCATCAATAGCAATAACTCTTATCCACCTCAGGCAGTCTGCAGTAGTCCCGGAGTAGCAACCATTGACAAGCCTGCTGCCAATACAGCTGTAGGGGTGGCCGGCCGGTCGCCCCTACTCCAGAGGACTTACCGGCTTGAGGATTTTATAGTAGGGCCTTCAAACCAGCTGGCCTATAATGCGGCACTGGAAATCCTTAAGGATTCCGGACCTCCCAACTTCAACTCCCTCTTTATCTATGGTTCTATAGGGCTTGGGAAGACCCATATCTTACAAGGCATATGGAACTCCTTTAAGGAGAGAGGTCAGCCCCTGAAGGCAGTATACATGCCGGCCGAAGACTGGACCAATGAGTTCATTCATGCCCTTAAAGGTGGAAAGGTTGAAGGCTTCCGTCATAAGTATAGGAAGGTAGACGTCTTCCTCATGGATGACGTACGGTTCCTCTCCAGTAAGGAGGGTATCCAAGAGGAACTGGTTCACACAATTAATGCCCTGGCCCAATCCTCCAAGAGGATGATCTTCGCCAGCGATGCCCACCCAAAACTTATAAAAGAACTCAAGGAAAGCCTGGCGAACCGCATGATAGGGGGGATGCTCGCTGAAATACACCCTCCGGATTTTAAAACCACCCTTGCCATTGTTCAAACAAAGGTCTCAAGGCTTGGACACTCATTCTCTAGAGAAGTCCTCGTAGATATGACCGATGGCCTCAAGGGCCGCAGTATAAGAGAGATTGAGAGCGCCATAACGGCACTCCTTGCCCAGGCAACTACCTATCAGAGAGAAGTGGACGTAAAACTCGTCAAGGAGGTCTTTAACCATCTCTTTGGCCAGAGGAGACGGCGAGTCAGCCTGGAAGACATAGAGGCGGTAATCAGGAATCACTTCCATCTTACTGCCCAGGAATTATGGTACCCAGGAAGGAGGCGTTCCTTACAACTCCCAAGGCAACTCTGCTGTTATTTTGCCAGGACACTTACCAATCATTCCCATGAGGAAATAGGCCATCACTTCGGCAACAAGAGACATACCTTTTGTGTATCTTCTATGGGCAAGATAAAAAAACGCCTTGAAAATGATATGGAATTCGTTAAACTAACGGAGGAATTACACGAAGAGATTACTCGTAAAACCCTTGCTTAGAAACCTTTGCTTTAGGAGTCAGGATTAGGGAAATCCAAATTCCAAAGCTCAAATGTCAAGTCAATGTCAAAGTTCAAATGCCAAATGTCTTTGACCTCGAGTTTTCTTTGGATTTCATTTGTCATTTGGATCTTGACATTTTTCCCTAGCCCCTAATCCCTAACCCCTGGTCTCTATGTTTCCTGGCCCATAGTTCTAACCTATTGAACATTAGTAACCGACTCCGCCGTTTACGACAGAAGGTAATCAAAAAAGGCCTGGACGGGCTGGTCATCACCAAACTTCCAAACGTAAGGTATATGAGTGGCTTCACAGGCTCAGAGGCCCTCATCCTCCTCACCAGGGATAGGTTCATCTTTCTTACCGATTTCCGCTACATTGAGCAGGCCCAGGGAGAATGCAAAGACCTGGAGATAGTAGAGAGAAAGAGGTCACCCATGAAGGCCCTGGGAAACCTGGTAAAGAAACAAGGGCTCAAGGTGTTAGGTTTTGAGTCTGAGGCCCTCAGTTTTGCCCAATACGCAGAACTCAAAGGCTTGGCCAGGAAGGTGATACCTGTAAAAGGGATGGTAGAAGAGATGCGGGAGGTGAAAGAAGAGGAGGAGATAAACCGGCTCAAGGGGGCAATAAAAATAGCAGAGGAGGCCTTTAAAAAGGTACTCAAGGGGATTAGACCAGGCCTGACAGATAAGCAGATAGCCAACAGGTTAGAGTTTGACATGAAAGAGGCCGGAGCTGAGGGGGCGGCCTTCAACACCATATGTGTAGTGGGGGAGAGGGCCTCTCAACCCCATGCCCTCCCCTCAGGTGTGGCAGTCCGGCCTGGCAACAGCCTCCTTATTGACTGGGGTGCCAGGTGGAGGTTGTATAATTCTGACTTGACAAGGGTTGTATTCCTCAATAGAATCACCTCTCAGGCCAAAAAAATATATCGGATTGTAAAGAAGGCCCAGGGCCTGGCCATTGAAAAGATACGGGAGGGCGTGAGTGCAAGGGAAGTGGACCTGGCGGCCAGGAACTATATAGAGAGTCAGGGGTATGGTAAAAATTTTGGCCATGGCCTCGGACACGGCATAGGCCTGGAGGTACACGAGAGCCCCCGACTTTACAAGACCAACAGGAGACTGCTTAAAGCGGGAATGGTCGTTACCGTGGAACCAGGCATATACGTGCCTCAACAGGGTGGCGTGAGAATAGAAGATGTCGTGCTTGTAAAGAGAGATGGCTATGAAGTCTTGAGCCACACCCCAAAAGCACTAGAAGCGGTATTACTGTGACCCCCAGATGAGGCTGGAAAGAATCTCCGACCTGAGCAAGAGGGCCTATAGAAGTATGGACACGATGAATAAAATAAAAGAGCTCATCTCTCTGATGAATACCAACGACCTCGCCGAGATTGAGGTCCAGGAAGATACCTTCCGGATAAAAGTGAGGCGCAGTAACGGTGTCCAGCCCTCCGTCCTCCCCAGCCATCAACTCCCTGGCGCCATGGAAGAAGGACAGCGACTCCTGCCCAGGAAGGACAACTTCCTTGAGATAGCCTCTCCTATGGTAGGCACTTTCTATAAGGCCCCCACCCCCGGGGCAGAACCCTTCGTAGGGGTTGGTGATATGGTAGACCCCGAGACGGTGGTGTGTGTCATAGAGGCCATGAAAATTATCAATGAAATCAAGGCAGAGCTATCCGGCAAGGTAGTAGAGGTACTGGTGGAGGATGGAAAAGCAGTAGAGTATGGCCAACCCCTCTTCAGGGTCTTCCCCCTCTCGCCTGAGCAAACAGCCCAAGCCCAACAGAGGTAAAGATGTTCTCAAGGATATTGATAGCCAACCGGGGGGAAATAGCCCTAAGAGTCATCAGGGCCTGCCGGGAGTTGGGCATTGAGACCGTGGCCGTCTTCTCCAAGGCAGACGAAAATGCCAGATACCTCAAATATGCCGACGACAAGGTATGTATAGGCCCTCCCCCCTCCGAGCAGAGCTACCTTAACATCCCCAGCATTATCAGTGCCGCTGAGGTTACTGACGTAGAGGCCATCCATCCTGGCTACGGGTTCCTCTCCGAGGCCAGCCACTTTGCGGAAATTTGCGAATCCTCTAACATCACCTTTATCGGCCCTTCCTCCAAGACCCTACAGCTTATGGGCAACAAGTCCCAGGCCAGAAAGGTCGCCATGGAAAATAAGGTCCCCGTCATCCCGGGCAGCACCTCTACCATCACCAACCAGCAAGAAGCCGTAAGTATTGCCCATAAGATAGGCTTCCCGGTACTGATAAAGGCGTCCGCAGGTGGGGGTGGGAGGGGCATGAGGATAGCCCACAACGACGCCAGCCTGGCGAACGCCCTGGCTATGGCCCAGAGGGAGGCCGAGACCGCCTTCAAGGATTCCTCTCTATACATTGAGAAATACATAGAGCATGCCCGCCATGTGGAGGTCCAGATACTGGCAGACCAGCATGGTACCATACTACACCTCGGAGAGAGGGATTGCAGTCTCCAGCGCCGTCACCAGAAACTCCTGGAGGAAACCCCCTCCCCTGGCATAACACCAAGGCTCAGGGGAGAACTCTACACGGCCGCCCTCAGGATGGCCAAGGCCGTTAATTATACTAATGCCGGTACGGTAGAGTTTCTTGTGGACAGGGACGGTAAATTTTACTTTATTGAGATGAACACCCGCCTCCAGGTAGAACACCCCATAACAGAAATGGTTACGGGCATAGACCTGGTAAAAGAACAGATAAGGATTGCCTCAGGAGAACCCCTGAAGTACCGTCAGAAGCACGTAAGGTTTGATGGCGTGGCCATAGAGTGCCGCATATATGCCGAAGACCCGGATAACGGCTTCAGGCCGCATCCAGGGAGGATATCTACGTACCATGTCCCGGGGGGAAGGGGCGTCAGGGTAGATTCCCACGCCCACCAGGGCTATGAGATACCCCCATTTTACGACTCCCTCATCAGCAAGCTAATAGTACATCAGGCCACACGACAGGAGGCCATTGCCTGCCTCAAGGGGGCACTGGAGGAGTACGTAATAGAAGGGATAAAGACCACCGTGCCCCTCCACACGAAACTCCTCAACCACCCCAACTTCCTCAACGCAGACTTCAACACCACCTTCGTTGAGGGTCTCCTCGGACGGGAGCAGTAGGCGCAATAGTACTGTTTGTCATTCTGGCCCTGAACGGAGTGAAGGGGAAGAATCTAGATTCTTCACTCCGTTCAGAATGACCCTTCGGGTCAGATTCTTCGGTCCCCTTCGCTACGCTCAGGGCTTCGGCAACTACTTCGCTCCCTCAGACGCCGTCCTGAGCGAAGCCAAAGGAATGACAAGTCGTGCTATGTAGGCTTTTGCAGAGGTCTCAATACAAAAACCACCAAAAATTTCCTTGATATTTTCCTCAAAAGTAGTAACATTTGCCCCAAATTGCCTGTAGGGGTGTACTACAGTACGCCCCCACCTGTTATTGCCGATTTTTCTTGTAGATCGCCTGGGAGGTACAAAGCAACCCTTGCGGTTGCCCTTCTAGGGCAGGGGCAAATTGAAAATCCGCCGTGTTTGGGGCGGACCCTGCCCCTACAGCTTCTCATCAAACCTTTTAATCAGGAGGAGGGCCAATATGCGTAAGAGTACGTGTTTATTAATCTTAACGCTATTATTCATGGCAGGAATGGTAGTGGGTACTACTTCCTACGTGTGGGCCACAGAGGAGAAGGCGTCCCACGTGACCATAGACCAGGTGGTGAGTGTCCAAAAATATAACCGCTCCATCCACGTCATGGCCATGTTGATGGTGGGGTTCGGTTTCCTCATGGTCTTTGTAAAGAAATACGGACGCAGTGCGGTAACGGCCACCTATCTTCTGGTAAGCATCGCTGTACCTATGTACCTATACATAAACGGCAAGGGTTACCTTGGTGAACCTAAGAGTGACGTAGACGGTCTCCTGCTGGCAGAGTTTGCTGCGGCAAGCCTGCTTATCTGCGCTGGGGCGCCCCTGGGGAGGTTGAAGATGTCCCAGTACCTCCTCCTGGCCCTGCTATTTACCCCCTGTTATATGATAAACGAGTGGATACTCCTGGAATCCGGGTTGGGCCTTATCCCTCACGGGGGTTTTGTAGATACAGGCGGGTCCATCTTAATACACGCCTTCGGGGCCCTCTTTGGACTGGGGGTTATAATGAACATGACCACCAAGGAGGAGTTTGCCGTACCAGTAGAATCAGACCATACCAGCGACCAGTTCTCCATGCTTGGCAGTATGGTCTTGTGGCTCTTCTGGCCCAGTTTCTGTGCGGGGCTAGTAGAACCAAAGGCAGTACCTTTCACGGCAGTTAACGTGTTCATGGCACTCTGTGGTGCCACCATAGCCACCTACTTCGTCTCGTCAACCCTCAGGGGCAAGATTGCCATTGGAGACGTTGCCAATGCGGCCCTGGCAGGGGGTGTGGGGGTGGGCGCTACATGTGACACGGCGTCCCATCAGACGGCCTTTATAATAGGCATCCTGGCAGGCGCCCTCTCCACTATTGGCTTTGTAGCCATCCAGCCCCTCCTCCAGAACAAGATAAAGGGGATAGACACATGCGGGGTCACGAACCTGCACGGCTGGCCAGGGCTCATGGGGGGCGTAGCCGCCGCCTTCCTAGTACCTGGGATAGTACCTGCAAACCAGTTCAAGGGTATAATCATTGCCATCATCCTGGCACTGGTAACAGGTTACGTTACCGGGCAGGTACTGGCCTACTTTGGCAGACGGCGTACGCCCTACGTGGATGAGGAAGAGTTCCTATAAAGGATTTTGAGCTGTAGGGGCACGTTGCAACGTGCCCCTACTGCCTTCCTCGTCCTGCGACACCCGTCCCCTACAAAGGGGGGTTGAAGGGGATGCCAGAAATTGTTAATCTATTGGCGTACTTCACCAGCAAGACACAGGTGCGCCAGTAGCTCAGCTGGATAGAGCAACGGATTTCTAATCCGTCGGTCGGGGGTTCGAATCCTCCCTGGCGCGCTTTTCTCTATCCCCCCATCTGCCCAGTTAGCCACTATAATCCTAAAGAAACGCCCTACCTCCCAAAATCGTGCCAGAGGTCGTGCCTGAGGCAGATCCGCCTTGGCGGACTTACCAGGATTAGTCTACTTTTGTCCAAAGGCCAGCCCTTGACAAGGCAAAATTCTCCTGTAAAATTTAACTCACGTTTTTCTGAGAGGGACTTGGGAAGGCAGGCCTGAGGTAAACGGCAGCGTTGAATTTGCTGCTTTTTACGAAGGAGCTTGGGAAGTGCCAGGAAGGGCACGCCTTCTGTAGGTCCTCTTTTAAGGCCTTCCTCTCCGCTACCAGAGGCTTTTAGCCATGCATACCAGCATGAGCCGGGTGGAAATCATCGGCTCAAAAAGACACTATAACAGGGTTCTTGAAAGCCTACAGTCCTGGGGAAAGCTCCACATGGAGCATATATTGGACTCTGGAACCAGGGCTTCCCTAAAGGGTGTGGAATTAAGTGCCCAGGAACGAAAAGAGAATCCATTTAGAGAGGCGCTTGAGAAATTACTCTGTGACCTCTTCAGTTACCTCCCTTCTGACTTTAACCACAACAATCACTGCAAGGGGAAAGTAGAGCAAAAGGTCCTTGAGATGCCGGTGGAAGAGGCCCTGGAGTGGGTAAGGGGCCTCCTTTACGAGCTTCGCCCATTACTCCGTAGAAAGGAAGAGATAGCGGGGGAAGCAAGTGTACTCAGGGGATACGAACAACTGGCCACCGCCATACTACCCCTCCTCCCCGAAGGACCGCCAAAGATATGGGGATACACAGGGATAATTTTAAACAAGAATCAAAAAGAGGTCTTGCCTCTTTTAAAGCAGGAATTAAATAGGGTTACTGGTGGCCGTTCTGTACTCCTTTCCTCTCCACTAAAGGCCGAGGGGATAGCGGTCCTCATAGGATACAGACAGGTTTACACGGAGGAAGTGAAGGGGCTCCTGGCAAGTAAGGGGGTGGCGGAGATACGCCCACCCGAGGCCCTGAAAGGCATACCCTTTCAGGAGGCCCTCCGAATCATAAAGCACAGGCTTCAGGGGCTCCCCAACGAGTTAAAGGAAGTAGACCTGAAGATTAAGGAATTCTTCCTCAGGAACATTCCTACTGCCCTGGCCCTCAGGGATACCAACAGAGACAGGCTTTCCCAGTTGGAAGTTACCTCCAGAATGGCCCAGACCAAGTACGCCTTTCTCATAGAGGGCTGGCTCCCCAGCAAGGAGTTCAGGAGGCTTCAGGATTTACTCCAAAAAGAGTTCAGGGGCGAGGTGGTTACCAACAGGCTACCCGTTCAGGGTGGCATGGAAGCCCCTGTCAGACTGAGAAATTCAAGGCCCTTCACAATCTTTGAAAGACTCGTTGGCTTTTTCTCTCTGCCCAAATACGGCACGATTGACCCCACCCCTCACATGAGTTTCTTCTTCCCTATATTCTTCGGATTCATATTGGGGGATATAGGATATGGGTTAATCCTTGTTGCAATGGGAATAGGGCTCTTCTTTAGATTTAGAAAGAACCAGCCCCTTGCAGACGTGGGACTAATCACCATTATTTGTGGTTTCATCTCTGCCCTCTTTGGTGCGGTGTATGGGGAGTGTTTTGGAATCAGGACCTGGCTCCATCCCCTCATACCGCAATTGGCAAGGGGTCACCTCCACATGGAGCATTCATCGGAGGTGGTTATGAATTATCTGGGGCTATCTCTGGCCTTTGGCGTACTACACATAGTCCTTGGTCTTATCCTGGGGATATACAATTCCTTCCGTATGCATCATCTGAGGCACGTCCTGGAGGGGGTGGCTAAGCTGTTTACCCTTGTAGGGGCCTTCCTCCTTTTGGGTAGATATTCAGGGTTCTTACCCCCACTATTCCTCTATGTTGGGGGCGGTGTGTTAGTCGCCTCTTTGATAGGCTGGGGCGTTGCCGGTGGCCTCCTGAGCCTTATAGAGGTAACCTCACTCTTTACAAATATCCTCTCTTACGCAAGGCTTATGGCCCTGGGTATGGCCTCTGTGGCGTTTACCCTACTGGCAGACGTATTTCAGGCCCAGTTGAAGAACGTCTTCCTCGCTACTGGTGTGGTGGTTGCTGTCCACTTTGCCAATCTTGCCCTGCACATCTTCGCCCCAGCTATCCAGTGTCTTAGGCTTCACTATGTGGAATTCTTCTCTAAATTCTTTGTCCTTGGTGGCAGGGCCTATGAACCCTTCCAAAAGACCGAAAGGAGATAAGTTGTGGAGGATACCCTAAGAACCATTGTAGATTTCCTCTTGGGCTTCTTTTATAATCCTGTCTTTGCCCAGGGGCTGGCAGAGATGCCCCTGCCCGTAGAGGGTACAGCAGCAAAGGCTACCGCAGAGGCTGGGAAGTACATCGCTGCTGGTATAGCTGTGGGGCTGGCTGGTGTAGGCACTGGTCTTGCCCAGGGAAGGATAGGGTCTGCGGGGGTTGGCGCTGTTACTGAAAAAGCGGGGATGCTACCCATCGTTTTAGTACTTCTGGTTATCCCAGAGACTATTATTATTTTGGGTTTCGTTATCGCCATATTTATCCTGATGCGTTAGATGGACGACTACGGTTACCTAGGAGCCAGGATAAGGGGGATGAAGGGGAGGTTACTACCTGGGGATTTCTTCCAGGGGCTTCTTGAGCAGAAGGAGTTGATGAAGGTGGCGGATTCCCTGCTTAGCTCTCCTTATGGGGAGGATATGTCTGTGGCCCTGGCAGGGGAGTCAGGCTTGTTAGCCATGGAGAAGGCCCTTCGTCGCAACCTTTATAGGATATTCAGAAAGGTGCTCCAGATGTGTAGTGAGGAACCGCATCGTCTATTAAGGGTACTGCTGGGAAAGTGGGACGTGTATAACATCAAAACTGTCCTGAGGGGCAAGCAAAAGGGCTTGCCCGCCCAGGAGGTGCTCTCTGCCCTTGTGCCAGCGGGAGAACTGGATGAGCCAAAATTACAAGAGCTACTCAACCAGCCAGACGTCAAGGCAGTGATAGATACCCTTGCCACCTGGCTTTCCCCCTTTGCCCCTCCCCTGCTTGGGGCATTCCCTGAATATCTTGAAAATGGGCAACTGGCCGTACTGGAGAAGGCCCTGGATAGGTACTATTTCAATTGGGTACTATCGGAAACCTCGCTGGGGGGGGAGAATAATGAGGGATTTGTGAGGGAGATTATCAAAAGGGAGATAGATTATCAAAACCTCCTTTCAGCCCTTAAGCTAATCTCAGGAAGGTTTGAGGCCGGGGAGGTGGAGTTTTTCCCAGGCGGCAATCTATCCGGGGAGTATCTTTCCGGGGCCAAAAGCCTGGAGGAAGTGCTGACAGGGCTTAAAAAGACATATCCGGATCTGGACGAAAGGCTCGCTGAGGGTGCCGAAAGCCCCTCAGACGTGGAACACCTCTTCTACTGCTTTTTGCTGAGAAAATGGAGTGATATGGTAAGGAAGGACCCCCTTTCTATAGCCATCGTTCTTGGATTCCTTGGCTTAAAGCTGAAGGAGTTTCTAAATCTAAGGATAATAGTAAGGAGTAAGGCACACGGTGTGCCTGTGGATATTATAAAGAAGGAGTTAGTATTGTAGTATTGTAGTGGCAGAGCTTGCTCTGCCTAATCGTGCTGTGCCGAGCAAGCTCGGCCACTACTTAGGGGAGGGCTTGAAGTGGCAAGAAAGGGAAAAATAGAACAACCCAAGGAAGCCTCTCTCCTGGCCCAGGTAGAGGAAAAGGAGAGGATTCTGGAGGGGATGCTTAACGAGGCCAGGGAGAGGAGCAGTAGGGAGGTGCAGGCCGCTAAGGAAGAGGCCAGCCGATATGTGGAAGAGGTAAAAAGGGGACTTCCTGAGATGGCAGACCAGCGCCGCCAGAGCGGTCTAAAGGCCGTAGAAGAGGAAATTCAAAGGATAAAACAGGAGGGCCAGCTAAGACTTCAGGCCCTTATCCAGAAGGCAGGAAAACACTTTGAAGAGGCTAAAAAAAGGGCCCTAAAGGTCTACCTACCGGAGCTTGTCCTAGAGCGTGGCGAAGGGATAGAGTAACATGCAAGAGACACAAGAAGGCCTCCTTGATGATATGGAAAGGGAGGTACTGCAAGAGAAAGAAAGGCTGGAGGCCGCCACGAAAAAGCAGATAGAGGATATAAAGGCGGCTTCAGAGAAAGAAGTCAAAAGGCTAAGGGAAGAGGTATTGAAATCAGTTGACGAGCAATTGAAACTAGAGTGCACCAGGAGCCTTGCAAGGGCCGAGCAAGAGGTAAAGAACTCCATCCTCCTTAAAAAACAAGGGATTATTGAGGGCCCCCTGAAGGAGGTGGAGGATACCGTCCTCAAGGTTAGAGAGGAACAGTTTTACCCCGTGCTCTTTAAACAAATGCTCCTTGAGGCGTTAAAAGAACTGGAGGGTGAGGCGATTATAAAGGTGCATCCCTCTGATAAGGCCCTCTGCCAGGAGATAATTAGAGAGTTGGGACGGAACTGTAGGATAGAAGACTTAAAAGATATCTCTGGCGGTGTAATTCTTACAAGCCCCGATGGCCGTGTCACAATTCACAATAGCCTCCAGTCACGAATAAAAAATGCCAGAAAGAAGGCCATGGAGGAAGTGGCGAGGGTTCTCTTTGAGGAGACAACCGTTGCTTAAAATTCTTGCCATAGTTGAACCGGAAGTCGCCAGGGGTCTCAGGCTCTCAGGGGTAGAGACCAGGATTGCCCACTCCCCCACACAGGTCCAGGATTGCCTTATGGAGACCCTAAGGACCAAGGATTGCGGCATAGTCATCGTAGATAAGGCCCACGTAGACTCGTTTAACGAGGGCACAAAACGCCTCATAGAAGAAAGTAGCGTCCCCCTGGTAGTACCACTGCCCCTCAACATGAAGTGGAGTAAGGACAGTGATAAGGGGAGCGATACCTATGTTAAGGACATGATAAGGCATGCTATTGGTTACCATATCAAGATAAAGTAAGAAAAGGGGAATTATGATAAGAGGCAAGATAATTAAGATTTCTGGTCCCGCAGTAATAGCCGGGGGCATGACAGGGGCAAAAATGAACGACATAGTACGGGTGGGCAATCTTGGTCTTATCGGTGAGATTATAAGACTGGATAGAGACACTGCCTTCATCCAGGTATACGAGGACACCTCGGGGCTCTTTGTGGGAGAGCTAGTAGAGAGCACTGACGAGCCCCTTGTTGTAGAGCTAGGCCCTGGGCTTTTGGGAGGGATATTTGATGGCATTCAGAGGCCCTTAGACGAAATAGAGAAGCAAAGCGGATTTTGGATGGCCAGAGGGCTAATCGTAAACAGACTAGGCAGGGAAAAGACCTGGCATTTCTCTCCCAGGGTCAAAAAGGGAGACATTATTCATGAAGGGGACACCTTAGGGGAAGTAAAGGAAACAGGGGTTTTCTTGCATAAGATAATGGTGCCGCCGGGCGTAAGCGGAGTCGTGAATGAGGTGAAGGAAGGGGAATTCAAGGTAGAAGATACAGTGGTCAGCCTTGAGGAGGGCCAGCAGTTGTCTATGATGCAGAAATGGCCCGTCAGGAGGCCGAGGCCCTTCAGAAAAAAAACTCCCCCTGAGGAGCCTTTTATCACAGGCCAAAGAGTCTTTGACCTGCTTTTTCCCATAACCCTTGGTGGTAACGCAATAGTACCTGGCGGCTTTGGTACAGGGAAAACGGTGGTAGAGCAAACACTGGCAAAGTATTCTAATGCCGATATCTTAGTCTACGTGGGCTGTGGAGAGAGGGGGAACGAGATTACCGACGTGCTAACAGAATTCCCCCACCTGGAGGACCCAAAGACAGGAGGCCCACTTATGTCGCGAACCATCCTGGTAGTTAACACCTCCAACATGCCTATCGCTGCCAGAGAGGCCTCTATATACACTGGCATTACTCTGGCAGAGTATTATAGAGACATGGGTTTTAATGTGGCCCTCATGGCCGATTCCACCTCCCGTTGGGCGGAGGCACTCAGGGAGATATCCTCCAGACTTGAAGAGATGCCAGGGGAGGAGGGTTTCCCCACCTACCTGGCCACCAGGCTGGCAAGCTTCTACGAACGTTCG
The DNA here is from genome assembly GCA_016209685.1 of Planctomycetota bacterium. Taxonomy (GTDB): domain Bacteria; phylum Planctomycetota; class Brocadiia; order Brocadiales; family Bathyanammoxibiaceae; genus 2-12-FULL-52-36. Next base: position 58,184 of record JACQVQ010000009.1, read on the forward strand.
GGAAGGGTGGAATGTCTGGGTGAACCAGATAGACGAGGCTCAGTTACGATAGTGGGTGCAGTCTCTCCCCCCGGGGGTGACTTCTCTGAGCCTGTGACACAACACTCTATGAGGGTAAGCGGTGCCTTCTGGGCCCTTGATGCCCACCTGGCCTATCGCCGCCACTTCCCCGCTATAAACTGGCACAAGAGCTACACCCTCTACTACCAGCCCATGAAGGACTGGTACCTGAAGAACGTAAGCCCTCAATGGGATAACCTCCGCACCCAGATGCTCCAGATTCAGCAAAAAGATGCAGAACTTCAAGAAGTGGTTCAGCTGGTAGGCCCTGACGCCCTTCAAGACGCAGAAAGACTTACCCTGGAGTCGGCCAGGATGCTTCGAGAGGGCTTCCTCCAGCAACACGCCTTCTCCGCCGTGGATGCCTCTTGCTCCTTAAATAAACAATACAAGATGCTCACCGCCTTTATCCTATTTTATGAAAAATGCAAGAAGGAGATAGAGGCAGGAACCCCTGTAACGACGCTCCTCCGCCTCCCTGTGAGGGAAGATATCTCCAGGCTCAAGGAGATACCCGAAGAGAGATTTGACGAACACTACGCAAGATTGGAAGAGGGAATAAAAGAGGTCTTTGAGAACCTTCACAAACCTGAGTTAACGGGAGTTAACGATGGAACTGCTGACAAAGGAATATAAAGGCGCAAATTATATCTCTGGACCACTTATATTCGTAGAGGGGGGAAAGCGCTTCAGCTATAACGCCATGGTTGAGGTGTTACTGCCCAACGGAGAGGTTCGGACTGGACAGGTACTGGAGGTCTCTAGCGAGTACGCCTGTATTGAGGTACTTGAGCAGACGGCAGGGCTTGAGGTGGTACAGATCACCGTGAGGCTAAAAGAAGAGGTGGCAAGGCTGTCCGTAAGCAGAGACATGGTTGGGAGGGTCTTTAATGGCAGGGGGGAGCCTATAGATGGTTTGCCTGAGGTTATCGCTGAGAAGAGGATGGAGATAACTGGCACCCCCATAAACCCCGTCTCAAGGGCCAAACCCAACGAGTTCATACAGACAGGCATCTCGTCCATAGACGGCAACAACACCCTTGTAAGGGGACAAAAGCTTCCCATATTTTCTGGGGCAGGACTACCCGCCAATGAATTGGCCAGCCAGATATTAAGGCAATCCACGGTGCTTGGGGAGGAGACCCAGTTTGTGGTGGTCTTTGCTGCAATGGGCATAACCCAGAGGGAGGCCTCCTTCTTCCTCCGTAGTTTCGAAGACTCAGGTGCCACGGGTAAAGCGGTCTGTTTCCTTAACCTGGCCGATGACCCTACGATTGAAAGGCTCCTCACGCCGCGCTTTGCCCTTACTGTGGCAGAGTACCTGGCGTTTGAACGCGACTACCATGTGCTAGTCATTCTCACGGATATGACCAACTATTGTGAGGCCCTCAGGGAGATTAGCACCGCCAGGGAAGAAATCCCTGGCAGGAGGGGCTACCCCGGCTATATGTATAGCGACCTGGCCTCCCTCTACGAGAGGGCAGGGAGGATAAAGGGCAAGAAGGGCTCTATTACCCAGATACCTATACTTACCATGCCCGACGACGATATAACCCATCCAATTGCAGACCTCACGGGCTATATTACTGAAGGCCAGATAGTACTCAGCCGCCACCTACACCACGCCGGTGTTTATCCCCCAATAGACGTGTTGCTCTGTCTCTCAAGGCTTATGAACAACGGTATAGGAGCAGGCAAGACCAGGAAGGACCATCGTCAGGTTGTCGACCAGCTCTATGCCTGTTACGCCCACGGCAGGGACCTAAGGCGACTGATAGCCATAGTGGGAGGAGAGGCCCTTAGCGAGCTGGATAAAAAGTACCTCCGCTTTGCCGAGGCCTTTGAAAATGGCTTTATAGGCCAGGGAGATACCAACAGGACCATAGAAGACACCCTTAACCTGGCCTGGAGGTTACTCAAGATGTTCCCTGGGAGCGAACTCCACCGCATAAATAGAGAGGTTATCACCGAATACTTTGAGGAGATATTGGAGGAGGCACCTTCACCTTATTATAAACCAGAGGAGACTATGCCCTAGATGGAACATATAAGCCCTACGAGGATGAACCTACTCCAAAAGAGGGCGCAGATGAGGCTGGTCCAGCATGGGGTAGAATTACTGAAGAGAAAAAGGGACGCCCTGCTAAAGGAGTTCATGGAGGGGGTAAAGCCTCTCTTATCGGCAAGGGGCCGCATCAGTGAAGAACTCCATAAGGCTACAACCTCTCTTATTATGTCCCTGGCAGTAGACGGACTGGAAAGGGTAGAGTCTGCCGCCCTCGCCTGCAATAATGGGTTTTCTATAGATATAAAGGAGAGAAACATCTGGGGCATACGTGTCCCTGAGGTAAAGACACGCACCACACCCCCTCCTTTGGAAGGAGGTTATTCTGGTAGTGGCACAAGCCCAAGGATAGACGAGACTGCCGCAGAGTTTCGGGCCGTTATAGAACGTATCATAAGCATGGCCCCTATGGAGATTAAGCTAAAAAGGCTGGGCAGGGAGATACGCAAGACCTCCAGGAGGGTCAATGCCCTAGAGCAGATACTCATACCTGGCCTAGCCGCCCAAGTGCGATTCATCAAAGAGACCCTGGAAGAAAGGGCCAGGGAGGACGTCTTTAGGCTGAAGAGGCTAAAGGGTAAAAAGGAAAGACAAGCCAAAGCTAAACCTACCAGCTAGGGGAAAAAGGGATTAGGGACTAAGTAATAATTTTCCTACCCCCTACCCCCTGACCCCTTTTTTCCCCAAGCCCTTCTTCTGATAATATGACGCCGTTGGTGTAGGGGCACGTTGCAACGTGCCCCTACGACTATGGAAGAAATTGTTTCATTAAAGTTCCTATTCAGTGCACTGACAGGTGCGGCGATAGGCCTCCTGGCAGGGCTTACGGGGATGCCACTGGGGGCCTTGAGGCTCCCGGCGGTCTATGCGGTGGTGCCAACGCCTTATGTGGCGGCAGGGACTAACCTGGGCATAGATACGCTGTCCTCCCTGACAGGGAGCTACCGCTACTGGAAAAGTGGTAAAGTAGATACCTGGATATTCCTCTCTATGGGTTCTTTTTCCTGCCTGGGTTCATTCTTTGGGGGTTATTTTAGCCGATGCCTACCCCACAAATGGTTCCTATTGGTCATCGGTTTAGTGTATCTTTATACGGGCCTTAGTATGCTATGGGGGACAATATGGGGTGTATCCATCTCTGGTGGGGAGGTCGTGCCCGAAGGGAGGAAGTGGGTGGGGATGGCGGCATTATGGGGCTTTGTCCTGGGCTTTATTGGAGGGATGGTGGGGCTCCTCATGGGGAGCCTGCGGGTACCTGCCATGATAAGGGGTATGGGACTGCCCCCAGCCCTTGCGGCAGGGACTAATATGGCCATAAGTTCCTTTGCGGCCCTTTCTGGTTTTATTGGGCATTATATCCAAAAGAATTTTGATGTCCCCGTCCTCCTGATTATGGGCGTAGCCTCTATGGCTGGTGCCTATCTAGGCAGTCACCTGGCCGTGAATCTTAGCCCCCTGGCCTTGAGGCGGCTTATATCTACGGCCATAACCCTTATGGCCACTACCCTCATCGTAAAGTCATTAAGGATGTAACGAGTTTATCTCCACGCACTTGTTTTTTGCCAGCCTGGGTGTAAAATGCCCGCGGGGACTAGAATTAAGAATTCAGAAGTCAGGGAACAGCAGACAGGGAACAGCAATCAGCTATCAGCCATCAGCAGTCAGCCTGTTGGTTGCTGATGGCTGACTTACTGACTACTGATTGTTGTCTCAAAGACCTGAATTTTCCCATAACCTCACTATGAGATTCAAGGAAAACGACAGGGTTTTGATGGGGGGACTGATGGTCCTGTCCTCGCTGTTATACGTCCTTAATCTCGGCAGTACCGGTCTATGGGAAAAACATGAGGCGCTTTATGCAGAGGTGGCCAGGGAGATGTTAGTTGACGGCCACTGGATTATACCCCACCTTGATGGGACGGTATACATTGAAAAACCCCCACTCTACTTCTGGATGGTTGCCCTATGTAGCATACCAGTTGGGGACGTAAATGAGTTCACCGCACGGCTGCCTGCCGCCTTGTGTGCAATGGGCACGGTGATGGTCACCTTCCTCCTGGGGAGGAAGCTCTTTAACGCAAGGGTGGCCTTTATGGGGGCATTGATTCTTGCCACCTGTCTCCTATTCATGGTCTACGGGCGTAGTGTTAGACTGGATACTACCTTTACCTTCTTTATCTCCTCTGCGCTACTGGCTTTTTATTCTGGTTATACCTCTGATAGAAAGACCTTTTGCTTCCTCTCGTTCTGGTTCTTGACAGCCCTGGCCGTACTTACAAAGGGGTTATTTGCCCTGTTTCTTGTCGTGTCTCCGATTATCCTTTATCTCTTCTGGAATAATGACCTGAAGATATTGATAGAGAGGAGGTTTCTCTTTGGTGGGAGCGCCTTTGTCCTTACCATTACTGCCTGGCTACTGCCGGCCTACGTCTGGGACGAAGGCGATTATATAAGGCAGTTTATCCTTGTGAACTCCGGTCTGAGCTACGCACTCCCCCTGGCGGAGTCTAAGCATCACCATAATGTCTTACGTTATGTTGTAGGATATTTTTTCTACGGCATGATGCCCTGGTCTATTTTTCTAATAGCCTTCTCTTACCGCTTCTTTTCCAAGCGGCTCTGGAGGGAGAACAGGCAATTGTTGTTCCCTGCCGCCTGGCTCTTTGTTATGTTCCTTATTTTCTTTCTGATGGGGCAGAAGCGTTCTACTTACCTCCTGCCGCTATACCCTCCCGCCGCCTTACTTATTGCAGCCTGGTGGGATGGCTTAATGGAACGGTCCCAAAATATACACAACCCCTGGCTTCTTAGAGGGTTGGGATGCCTCCTGGTCGTAGTATTAGGGTCAGAAGTAGTCTGGGTGTGCCAGGGCATTTCTTCCAGGGCGATGATTGTGTTTGGATCCACCGTATTCTCAATATTTGCCTTTGGCGCCTTTCTGGTATATTCCGGGCGCTTTAAAGAACTATTTATCTTCGTGTTCCTGATAGCAGTAAGCACGGGGGTGTCATATAACCAGATATTCCTGCCCGGGGAGAAGAAGGACATCCTCCGCAAGGTCTTTTACAAGGAACTTAATTCTAGCCTCGGGACGTGTACGACATTAGGTGTTTATGGTTACGGTCTGGACTACAAGGAGCTACTCTTTTACTCAAAGAGACGTTTGAAGCGAGTTAATTCTGCCAGCGAAGTGGAGGAGTTTTTCCGCTCAGAAGGGAAGGTGTACTGCCTTATGGCGGAGGGGGATTACTCCCTATTATCTCCCAAGGTGGATATGCATCTAGTGAGGGAGTTTCCAGGAAAGGGCCTTTTACTGGTGTCTAACAAGTAGGGGCACGTTGCAACGTGCCCCTACCAAAGCCTGCGGCTACATATTTTATATTGAATTCCTCAGGGTAAAAGGGCTATAATTAGGTTATAAGTAAAAGAGAAGTATGAATTTAATCCTGCAGAGATACCTTCTTAAAGAATTCTTCAGGATATTCATCCCCACTATAATAATCCTGGAATTCTTGCTGATATTGGGGATGACCCTCCAGTCTCTACACAAGGGGATGAATATAACTGCCCTGGCAGAGCTGGCCCCGCATATATTTTTCTATTCCCTCCCTACGGCCTTACCCGTAGCCCTGCTGGCAACCACAGTGATTACCTATGGCCGCCTCAGCGGTGATAATGAACTGTGGGCAATGCTTACAAGTGGGGTACACTTATGGATTATAGTCCTGCCAGTAGCCCTCCTGGGGCTTCTCTTCAGCCTTGTCTCCCTGGGTATGAATGCCGAGCTGTTGCCAAAGTCATACCGCATGCTTAGGGTACTCCAGGAAAGGGCGGTTCAAGAAATCCTGGCACAAACTGTCGGGGCCGCCCAGGGTAAGATGAGTTTCCCTCCCTATTATGTTTATATTAGGTCTGCGGAGGGTGGTCTCTTTAAGGACGTAATTATCATGGAAACCGAGGGGGAAAAGGTTTCCAGCATTATCCTGGCAGACGAGGGGAGCCTGACCATGGATTCAGACAATAATCTTATCCTCTTTGCCCTGAAGAAGGGGGAATTCATTAAGATTAATCCCAAAAAGACGGATTCCCAGAGTCCAACCGCTACCCCTACAGCCATCGCCTTTGACGAGACCCTCTTTAAGGTCCCTTTGGGCCTTTCGGAGTGGACTAAGTTTAAAAAGTATGCATCTCTACGTGAACTATTAGTGCTTAAAAAAAATGTAAGAGATGAGATAAGAGAGTTAAAGGACGTCCCAAAGGAAAGGAAGTTAACTCGCAGGGCTGTCAAAGGCCAATTACGGGAGGCAGAAGAGGCTTGCCAGAAGTTAGCAAACGAGAGGACTGCATTCCAGCTAGCGATAGTAAAATCGCAGGAGACCATTGCCAAAGAAAAGGCCGGGCAGGAGAACCTTGACAACGAAATCAAGGTCTCAGAAAACTACATCCGCATTGCAAAAGAGGCCCTCGGGACCCTCCTCTTAAGCAAGGAACTGACTGTCTCTGCAAAGCCCAAACAGGGAGGCCCTGACGACAGAGACATTAAGATTAAGGAACTTACTAAGACGATAGAAAGAGAGCAGTCACGCATAGAAAGGGCTGAAGAACAAAAGCAATTGGCAAAGGGGACTGTTGGACTGGAAGAACAGAATTTAGCCCACTACGGGGCTGAGGTTGGACGTCTGAGTGCCCTGGAGTTAAACGCCAATGCCGAACGCAGCCGGTGGAATCAAATACTATACCTGCGGGAGAAAATAGAGACCTCTCGCGACATCTCCGTTGCCATTCAAAATAGATTATATCCAGCCTTCTCTTGCCTGGCCTTTGTACTGGTGGGAATACCTATAGGAATAATGAGCCGCAGGGGGAATATCCTTATAGGCATCTTAATAACTTTTGTCATAATCCTGGTAATATATTATCCCCTTGTAACAGTAGGGAAGGTCCTGGCTACAGATGTGCAGACACCCGTGGTCCTTACCTTATGGGGACCCAATGTCGTTATAACCGCCATAGCAGTGGTTCTTCTGATAAAGGTCTTCAAGAAATAAGGTGCAGAGATTCACCGAAAAACGCCTTAAAGACGTAACCTGGTATGTCCCAGCAGGACAAGAGGCGTTACTGGAAGGGTTAGAGGGGCTGGTTAAGTTCCCTGAAGGAGCGGGGGTAACTGTCCTCAAAAAGGGAAGGAGAAAGTCCTTTGCACTACTGGAAACCGTAGTTAATGGAGAAGAGGTCTACGTCAAGACCTTCCGGGTGAAAGGTATACTCCAGCGCCTTAAGCATCGGTTTCTTAAGTCTAAGGCCCTAAGAGAACTGGAGGTAAGCCTGGTGGCTCAGGAGAGGGGTATTCCTGTGGTACTCCCTCTGGCCGCTGGAGAGAAATACCAGGGGGGACTACTCCAAGAGTCCTATCTCCTTATTCAAAGACTTCCAAGGGCCCTCAACCTCCTGGAATATCTCTGCACGAGGGATACCACTCACAGAGATAAGGCAAGGGTGATAGAGGCACTGGGGAGACTCTCCAGGAAGACCCATGACGAGGGTATCCTTCAGGAAGATTTTGCCTTAAACAATTTCCTCCTGGCCAACCCCCAAGATGGTCAGATATTTCTCATTGACTTTGAACGCAGCCATGTGAGCCAAGGACTCTCCACGGAAGAGAAGGAGTGGACCCTCGCCAAGCTCAACCGCATTGGTGCCGATTTCACCCTCACAGACAAATTCAGATTCCTTAAGGCCTATTGTAAGACCAAAGAGGAGTTTAGGGACCTTCCGAGATGGAAGAGATTGGAGGCGTACACCCATCAAATCTTGAAGAGGGACGCCCAAAGGATCTCCAATGCCTGCGTCAGGGGGGACAGAGGCTATAAGTCGTATAAAGATGCCAGGCTGACATGTTATTTTCTTGAGGGATACCATCTGGAGGAGCTTCTTGCTCTAGCCCCGACCAGGCAGGGGATACAAGAGGAACACCGGGGGCAATCCAACCTCTCATGGTATACGGCAAAGATTAAAAAGGGGACAGTAGGAGAGACTGTACGGGTCTGTAAATTTTATTCCCAACAGAAAGGGATACCACTGGCCACGGCGGCCTGGCGGGGCGCTAATGGACTCCGCAAGGCCCATTTCCCCGTGAGTCCCCCTGTAGCGGCCATAGAGTGGATACAGGACAAAGGGTACAAGGGTGTACTTTTATTCAAGGAATTGGAAGGGGTGGAAGATATAAGAGACGTCCTGCAAAGATGCCCCCAATCTGCGGGGAAAAGATATTCCATCCTCTGGCACGTTGCTAGATTTCTCTCCAGGTTACACAATTTCGGTACCTTTGCCTATAGTGTCTCTCCGGGAGACATCTCCCTGGTTAAAGACCGTACGGGTATATATAAACCTTTCTTGGCACGGCCCTATAATTTTTTGGTAAAAAAGTGTCTGGAACGAGGACACAGGGACAGGGAGATAGATATACAGAGGCTGGAAGACTACTTGCAAGGAATTCTAACCAGGGAGGAAAGAGACTATCTCAGGGGGCAATACCTGCAATATACTGGCGTCATTTCTTAGCCGTGGAGAAAGCCTGTCTTTTTACACATACGGCATATAGTCCAGGTAGTGCCGTTTTCTTCTTTAGATAATACCTCCTTCCTGGCCGCCACGTACATCTCCCCATTCCATATCTCCTTAAAAGGCCTCTCCAGGATGTTGCCAAAAGAGTACCTCTCACTATAGACAGAACAACAGGGCAGGACGGCACCATCCCAGTTTATTACCGTCTCTGTCCACAGCAGGTCGCAGGAGAAGGCCTTATTGTGTCTCCGTTTCCCGGTATTAAATATATTGTACTCTGGGTTTTTGGGTAGCCAGTGTCCATCCCTGCGGATGGCCTCCTCGGCAGTCTCAAATATCTCCTTTCCCATATCTGGGCGCATCTTCTTTATCTCCAGCCTTACACCCAACCCCCTGGCCATCTCTTTGGCCTTCTCTGTCTCATGTTCATTGTGGCTGAAGACGTGGAAGAGCCAGACCAGTTCCGTCGGCGCGGCCAACTTTTTTTTCTCTTCGGCAAGAAATCTGAGATTTTCCATGACCAGATGGAAATCTCCCCCGACGTGATAGGTGGGATAGGTCTCCGGGCTAGAGGCATTACAAGAGACGTACATCTTCCTCAGGCCTGAGGAGAGTAGTGCCCGCATCTGGGCCTCATCCAGCTTAAGACTCAGGTTGGTACTTATCTTGATGGGTATGGCCCTGGCACTGGCGTACTCTATCATAGGCACCAGTTCAGGGTTGAGAAGGGGTTCACCCCAGTCGTAAAGACGTAAGAGGAGGAGACCTCCTCCCAGTTCATCAATGACCTTCTTAAAGGTCTGAAGAGGCAGGAGCCCTTTTTTAGCGGAGGGGTCGTGCTGCCCCGTAGGGCAGAGGGGGCATCGGAGGTTACAAATGTTGCCAGACTCTACGCTGAGCTTTGCAGGGAGGTTATGGAGCCTGGATAGGCCCATCTTGTGCTCCAGTTGTCCCATCAGGAGGTTGTACACCCTCCTGGGGGCGATACCCTGTAGCCGAGCGTTTAGGTTCTCCAATGCGAACATGCTTCTATTGTAAAATGAAGATTGGAAATTTTAAACCTAAAATTTTCAATTTCCAATTTTCAATAGGTCCGTTATTTCTTTGGGGGTACCATGGCATCGGCTATCACCTCTACCTGATATTTATTATTCAGGGCCGCTATGCCAATGCAGGCCCTGGCAGGTGCCGACTTTATGTATTGGGTGTAAATCTTGTTCATGGCCTCCCAGTTCCTCATGTCGGTCAGGTACACGATGACCCTTATGAGGTTATCCGTTGAGGTCCCGCCCGCCTCAAGCGCTGCTACCATATTCTTGAAGGTGACGTGGCACTGCTCCTCAAAATCTAATGGTATCTCCCAATTCTTCTCAGGGTTTCTAGGGATGGCGCCTCCACAAAACAAGACCCCGCCTTTCTGCAGGTCTGCCGAAGTAACCAGAGAGGCATCTGACATAAGTCCCTGATGATACGGGAGACGTTTTGCACAATTTACCCTTTTGACAGGCATATTTCCCTCCTTGATTTAGATTCTGCTGATGGTTTCTAAATATCTGACGCAATATCCTCTCCAACCAGGAAATAGTATTTTATATACTCAACTGCATAGAGTGTCAATACGAGTGACCTCTCTGTACATTGACACAAGGCATTGAATGGTATAGAATTACCAAAAATCATGGCAGATGAGAAAAATATACCTAAAAAACCCCCTCAGGCTATACCTCCAAAGAGGGTTGTTCCGTCTGTCCCTCCTATCGCACCTCCGAAGAGTAATCTCCTGTATTATCTAATTATCCTCTGTTGCTTTGGGAACTTCCTGCCTTACATAATTACCACCTCTGTAAACTGTGGGAATGCAAGGGGGTTTATCCGCCGGGAGGCCTTTGACCACCTGGTGTCCGTGAGGGACATAAAGAAGAGGGAGGTAGATGACTTCTTTAAGGAGAGGAGGGAAGATGCTCTAGAGATAAGCAGTAACCTCCTCTTTAGATGGGCTGTAATCTCTTATCTAGAGGCATACAAGAAAGGGGGACTGGAAGGAAAGGATTATGGAGAGGTAGATACTAACTACGGCAAGGCATTTTCCGTGTTCTCCGACACCAAGGGGTACTATGACGTGCTGGTAGTGGATATGTCAGGGAACGTGGTCTGCAGTGCAAAAAAACATCCAGAGTTAGGGAAAAACGTACTGGCCAAACCGTACGCAGACACCCCACTGGCAGAGGCATTCAGACGGGGAAAGGCACTCTTAACCGTTGGGGATATTAAATACCATGAGGCTTATAAAGGACCAGCCCAGTTTGTATCCGCCCCGGTAAAGAGAGAAACCCAGGACGAGCCCGTTGCCGTCATCATCCTCCATCTGGACGAGTCTCTGATTAACGATATGATGACCCAGAGGCCAGGTCTCAAGGAATCTGGTGAGACCTACCTGGTAGGACAGGACTTTTTGATGCGATCCGATTCCCGTTTTACCCCGGTCTCCGATGTGCTAAAAATGAAGGTAGAGACTGCCGCCTCCAGAGAGGCCCTGGCCGGGAAGACGGACGTAAAGATTATAGACGATTACCGCAATGTCAAAGTCCTTAGCGCCTATACCCCACTGGAAGTGGAGAGCGGCGTCCGATGGTCCCTCATTGCCGAGATTGACAAGGCAGAGGCCCTGAGTCTGGACAGTAAGCTATTCAACCAGGTGGTCTACATGACCTTTGCCATGTTCCCCATCTGGGGTGGGATAATCTTTGTCTTCTACAGGCTGATAAGGAAGGATAACGAGGCATTTTACGGTAAGATGTAGCCGCAGGCTTTAGCCTGCGAAATTTACGCAACCTAAAGGCTTCGCTTAACCTCAGACCACCTTCTAGAGCGGCCTGTCTTAAAGTCTTCATCGCCTTTCACAATACTTTTAAAGAGGGCTTTATCGCTGAGAATCTCCTTCGTGGCTTCAAGTTCCTCCTTTACCTTTAGATAGGCAACAAAATCAGCAACCTCTCCTTTGCGTCTTTTAGAAAGTCTTTCAAAATCAGCAAGAACCCCTTTTTTGCGGACTACTTTTGCCTTGTCCATACCTATCTCCTTGCAGTTACATAAAACTGGTCGGGGTGAGCGGATTTGAACCGCTGACCTCCTGCTCCCAAGGCAGGCGCGCTAAACCAAACTGCGCTACACCCCGACTGGCGAATGGGAAATGCGGAATGCGGAATGCGGAATTTAACTCCGCATTCCGAATTCTACATTCCACATTGTTGCGCTACACCCCGACTATATTTTACCGATTCATAATTATAGGACAGCCGGCGGGCTTTTCAATGGTAAATTACTTGGATTATTACGCAGGCTAAAGTTCGCCAGAGGCGAATCTGCATAAGGCACGACCTGCGGCTACAATTTTGTCTGGAATCCACCCTGAGAAAAAGATTGACATTCTATCTGCTTATACTAGAATACATTAGTAATTTACCTTCTGGCTTTATTGAGAGGAGTAAGTCATGTTTGGTATGCCAGGCGGCTGGGAGTGGCTGGTTATCCTGATTGTGGCCCTCCTTATCTTTGGTAAGCGTCTCCCTGAAGTGATGCGTTCTGTAGGTAAGGGTATCGTGGAGTTCAAAAAGGGTCTCAAAGGGGTTGAGGACGAGGTGGAAAAGTCCTCAGAACCTAAGAAGATTGAATCTGGTCCGTCCGAAAAGAAAGGTTAAACCATGTCACACGACCACAAGAGAGACTTCTTGAAATGGAGTAGTAAGAGGGCCAATAAGGGCCGTAAACCCAATCGTGGGGTACGTGTAGGAAGACGGACTAAGTAGGGGCGTATTGTTCGCCACGGCGAATCTGCCTAATGCATGACAATACGCCCCTACAACAGGGTGTTGTCTTTCAATATTGATCTACGCGCCTTGCCCGGTTCTTCTCTGCCCCCCTCAACTCATATCCCTTGTTCCTAGCCCTCACCCCTGGCCCCTAGTCCCTACCCCCTAGCCTCTAGTTACTGAGGTGGTGCCGGAGGTGGGAGTTGAACCCACACGGGCTTTTGGCCCACGAGATTTTGAGTCTCGCGCGTCTGCCAATTCCACCACTCCGGCAATTTTTAGGGATTAGGGACCAGGGGGTAGGGGGGTAGAAATGTACAAGAATTGTAAATTGAAAATTGGAAATTTCAAATTTAAAATTTACAACTTACAATTTACAATTTTTTCCCCCCTAATCCCTGACCCCTATCCCCTGACCCCTAAAACAGTCTGTAGTGCCGCCTCCTGGCCCTGGGCGGGCCAAGTATCTCGCTCAGGACTACGGCCTTTTGTAGCTCATCCCTGGGCAGGGTCTTTACTAGAGGTGCCTTGGGCAAAGGCAAAGTAACCTCATGTGCTGTACTTACCCCTGGTGGTAGCGGTACTGCCGTAGGGAGTAGCCCTGCTCCCCCTGTTAAAATGGGTTGAGATACAGGTGGCGACTCCTTCGGGACCTTCATTTTAAGGTGTTTAGGGCGTCTCTTAGTAGGTCTTTCTTCTACAATCACAATCTCGGGCCTCTCCTCCAGTACCATACCCTCAAGCATCTTCTTAAACTCTTCCATAAGAGTAGGGGCACGTTGCAACGTGCCCCTACCCTCCTGAGGGGCAGCCTCTTCCTTCCCTTCCCCCTCGCCTTGGCCTAAGACAGACCCCTTACTAAACCTACGGATAAGCCATTTTATCAGGCTACCGCCAAACAGGAGGAGGAGGAAAACTAACCAGATTATAAGGTCTATGTCTATCTTTCTTTCCATAATCAGAAATCCACGCAGGCTGAAGTTCGCCTCAGCGAATCTGCCTAAGGTCATGCCGAAGGCAGATCCGCCTACGGCGTGACATGACCTGCGGCTACTACTGCAAGTTAGGGACAGGGGCCAGGGGCTAGGGGCCAGGGATTGTAAAATATTTAATAATATCTATCCCTGCCCCCTGATCCCTGGTCCCTGATCCCTGATTCCCTACCCCCTCTTTTTTTAGGTATGAGACACGTCACCACCAGGGCCTTTGGAGATGGATTTCCGCATCTCGGTATCGGCCTGGATATTCCTGAGCTGATAGTAATCCATTACGCCCAGGTGTCCGTCCCTGAAGGCCTGGGAGATGGCCTTGGGTACCTCGGCCTCTGCCAGGACTACCTTAGCCCTGTTTTCCTCCACCAGTGCCCTCATCTCCTGCTCCTTGGCCACTGCCATGGCCCTCCGCTTCTCTGCCTCGGCCTGGGCCACCCGTTTATCGGCCTCGGCCTGGTCTGTCTGTAGCCTCGCCCCGATATTGTCTCCCACGTCCACGTCAGCAATGTCTATGGATAATATCTCAAAGGCCGTGCCGGCGTCCAGCCCCTTATGGAGCACCTGCTTGGAGATGAGGTCTGGACTTTCAAGTACATTTTTATGGGTTAGGGCGGAGCCTATACTTGAGACGATGCCCTCACCTACCCTGGCGATGACCGTTTCTTCCCTTGCCCCTCCGACCAGTCGCTGCATGTTGGTCCTTACGGTTACCCTTGCCTTGACCTTTAGCTGTATGCCGTCCTTGGCCACCCCGTCTATGGTATCCCGTCCCCTTTTGGGGTCGGGACAGTCAATAATCTTGGGGTTGACGCTGGTCCTGACGGCGTCCAGTACGTCTCTGCCTGCCAGGTCAATGGCACAGGCCTGGTTAAAACCCAGGTCTATATTGGCCTTGTTGGCGGCGATTAAGGCCCTCACTACATTAGGGACATTGCCGCCGGCCAGGTAATGGGCCTCCAGCAAGGGGGTGTCTATATCCAGCCCTGCCTTCTTGGCCATAATCCTGGAATCTACTATTACTCTGGCGTTAACCCTCCTGAAGGTCATCCCTACCAGTTGTATGAGGGATATTGGGGCGCCAGAGGCCAGGGCCTGGATGTACAGCCAGCCGTATTTAAAGAGCATCAAGAGGAAGATAAACAGGATAAGGGAGACAAATATAACGGCCACTGTAGTGAGCTGTTTGGGTATCAGAAGTGGTAATTTTTCCATGATTTCACCTTTCTTATATGTAGCCGCAGGTCACGCCTAAGGCGGATTCGCCCTCCAGACTAATTGGCGGGCTTCCAGCCTCTGGCGAACTTTAGCCTGCGTTAATTAGAAATTACGCAACCTAAAGTCACGCCTTAGGCGGATCCGCCTCAGGCGGAGTTGCGGCCACTTTATATCCCTCTTAAATAGGTTTCACAACGACCTTATTCCCCTTTACCTCTATTACCTTAATCCTTGTACTCCGGGCGACCATCTCTCCCATGCTTAAGACGTCCACCCGTCTTCCGTCTATCTGGGCGATACCCGACGGGTGTAGGGGGGTAACGGTAACCCCTTCCTTTCCCAGGAGGCCCTCAAACCCTCCTGAGGCCGAAAAGCCCTCCTCGGAGGCCGTAATGGCAAACATCCTGGAAGTCGCCCGATACCAGAGTATAACAAATAACGGGATGGAAAGTAGGCTGGTAACAAGCAAAATATTTCCCAGGGTCTTTTCCCCTGCCTGATAGGCAAGGTATATACTCCCTGCTACACAAAGGGTGCCGCATATCCCTATAATCATACCAGGGAGCAGTATCTCTGCAAAGACGGCCAGGAGGCCCAGGACATAGAGTATGATTATTTCCGTATGGCTCATGCTGGTCTGACAACTACCCTGTTCCCTCTAACCTCCACAATCTCCACCTTTTGCCCTCCCTCCACAAATTCTCCCTGCGTAACCACGTCCAGCACCTCCCCATTGAATTCCGCTCTGCCAGAGGGTCTGAGGGTGCTCAGTGCATAGCCGCGCCGCCCAACCAGTCCAACCGTGGGGATGGTAAGGGTGGTGCCAAAACCCAGTTCCGCCTCCTCAGAGGCACTGAGGACTAACCGCCCAAAGAGTGGCATACCTGGGAGATATCTTACCATAAGGGCTATCACCAAAAGGCTTACTGCCATGCTGGAAAATATCTTTAAGAGGTTCCCCCTGAGTTCCTCATAGTGATAGGGGGTCTGGGGTACCACGAAGTCCTGGAAGGCCAGTGTGGTCCCCATGAGCATGAGGAGGATACCTGTTATCCCGGCGATACCAAAGCCAGGTAGCAGGAATATCTCTACGGCGAGTAGCATTACCCCTAGCATGAACAGGAGCATCTCCGGGGCCTCTGCCAGGCCCACCATATACTTGCTAAGGAATACCGTGGCAAGGCATGAGATGCCTACAATCCCGGGCAGTCCAAAACCAGGGGCCTTCAACTCCAGCCACAGGGCAATAAGGCCCACACTCAGGAGGATGGGGGCAACGCCGTCCAGGAAACGCACCATATTTTCTGACCAGTTGGTCTCTAGCTCTACCGCGTCCTCCTCTTTGAGGCCATAGAGTTCAAGCACCTCCTTACGGTCCTCTACAATGGCCCTGGCAAAGCCGTATTCCCTGGCCTCTTTGGCGTGCATGGTCAGGAGCTTGCCGGCCTCAACGATGAGCCTTTTGGATTTAATCTTATCCGATTCTTGCTGGCTCATATCTTTAAGTTCTTTGGAGGTGACAAAGCGTCCCTGGGGCGCCTCCTCTGTAAAGATTTGGTAGACCTCCATCTCTTTGGTTACCATGGCCTCCGCCAGGAGGGGTGGATAGCCATTTTTATCAGCAAACTTCCTGAATTTAGTCCTCAGGAGGGTCTGTATCTTCTCCCCTGCCGTCTGATAGCCCCCCTCCATGGCAGGTATAATAGGCTCGCAATCACCCAGTTCGGCCTGCGGGCCCATGACTATCTCATTACAGGACAGGGTAATAAGGGAGCCGGCAGAGATGGCCTTACTGGGGATATAGGCCACCGTACGGGCCTTATCTATCTTGGAAATGTATTCTGATATTTCAAAGGCAGGTTCAAGTCGCCCCCCATAGGTGTCTATCTCAAAGATAATGAGCCCGGGTCCGCCTAAGGCGGATTTAAGGGCAGTCTCTACCCTCCGCTCTAACGAGCTGGAAAGCCCCCCGTCTATCATGTCCCTAAGGGGGATAATGAAGGCCTTCCCCCCAGGGGTGGGTTTCTCCGGGGTCTTTTCCACCTCCTGGGCCGTTAGGTTTGAGATAATGAACGAGAGGAAAAGGAGTAGAATGATAGGGCCGATTCGTTTCATAGCATGACTACCCGCCTGAGGCGGAATTGCCTTAGTAAGCCTTAAGAGAGACCCCTGAAAAGCCCTACTCGCATGTCATTCTGAGGGAGCGGAGCGACCGAAGAATCTCTTATAAAAACCAGATTCCTCGCTTCGCTCAGAATGACAGATAGTGTTTTGGCGACTTCTTCAGAGGTCTCTAAGCTTTAATAGATATTTTAACCCCACTTTTACCCCAGGGCAAGGGGTTTCCTAGGGGATAGGGGGTAAGGATTAGGGGTTAGCAGGATAAAATCTTGCTATTCCCTACCCCCTAGCCCCTATTCCCTAGCTTCGGTATGCCAATATCAGCCACAACAAGTTCCCCCATGTGGCTGGGTCCCTGGGCCTTGAAGAAGCCGACCTTGGGCAGTATAAACGTAACGGTCCGTGTAGCCTTAACGGCGGCCCCAAGTACACGACCTCCATCACAATCCAGCCCGGATGGAATATCTACGGAGAGTATAGGGACGCCCGTAGCATTCATACCCTGCACGAGGGTCTTATAAGGTTCTCTTACCTCCCCAGTCAAACCAGTCCCCAGGAGGGCGTCTATAAGGAGGTCAAACCCATTAAGCGCAGGCAAGATTGCCCTGGCCTCTACCCCCGTGAGGACCTCCTTGATGGGGAGTCCCATCTTCTGGACAATCTTCAGGTGGGTATAGGCATCCGGGCTTGAGGCCACCTCTCCCGCCTTGCATAAGAGGTAGACCGCCACCCCAACGCCGTGATTGTGGAGGTGTCTGGCGGCCACGAAGCCGTCCCCGCCGTTATTCCCTTTGCCACAGAGGATGGCCGCCCGCCTTCTGCCCCCTGTGGAGAGCATCTTAACGGCCTCCTCAGCCACGGCCCGCCCCGCATTCTCCATTAGCACCACCCCAGGGATACCGTACTCCTCTATGGCCTTGCGGTCCAGCTCCCTTACCTCTGTCCTGGTTACGGTTTTGGTAGGTTTCATTGTTTGGGGTTAATGGGAAGGAGAATAACGTAGGGTGCGTGAAACGCACCAAAACAATAAATGGTGCTAAAGACATACCCTACGAGCTTTATTCTTCCAAATATTCTGAATATTCGTCAACGTCAAAAAGGGGGTGGTTCTAATTATTTCCTTTTCCATGCCAGAAAATAGAACCGTCCCATTATCCTCTTCTATGATTTTTCTATTTTAAATTGAAGTAGTTTTAGTGATTTGAAAAGCAAGTAATGTTAAGTAAATTTCTTTCTCGGGGTCTAACAGGTGCGTGAACTTGTAAGCTAATATAGTCTCGTTGTTTTTCAATTCAGCAGAATTGAGTTGATATTCGCACTTGAAATTACCGTGCTGTCTGATAATTTCTTTTGCTTTAATCAAGACGGACGATAAATCGGCTTGCTTATTGAATAGTATGATTGATGTTTTTGTATCTCTCCAAGTAACATATCTCAAAAGTTGATCTATCGTCTCGGTTAATTTTTTCTGACCATCCCAAAACTTGCATTCTGCAATAAAGGCGTTTGCGTTTTTATGCCTAATGAGTATGTCTGTTCTGCCACTGCCGTTAAAGGTTTCTCCCGTAGCACTGCCCTGATAATGTCCGTTCAGCAAAATTATAAAAAAATTTCTTATCTCTTCTTCTGTCAAAGAGGCGAATGTTTTTGGACTCCGCTCCATTGCCAAAGCCATATCTTTGATGATGGTAAGAATGTTTTCATATTCCTCTATAGCAAGAGTTGGCTCTGGTGTGAAAGTTTTTGTTGGTTTCTCAACTATACTTGGCTTTCTTCTAACCTCGGGAATAGTATAAGTCATTGGGATATTATCTCTCTTTTTTATCGGTATTTTGAAAGATTGTATTATTGATTGATTGGTTTCCGCTTTTTGTTTTCTTTCATTGAGTTTTTGGCGTATTAAACCAAGAATCTCTTTATTAAACTTTTCTGCATCGGTGTTTAGACACTGGAGATTAGTTTCAATCATTTTAACATCGTCTTTGTAGAGCTTCTCGAAATCTCCTTGCCCTTTTGATGCTTCTTGATAAGACAATCTGATTTCATTCCCGGCTATCGAGGTGTTCATTTCTCTGCTCAAATTAGAGTGGTAATAAGTAGGGTGTAAGCTGAATAAAGAAGCGTCTCCTTCAAACGGCACACAAACAGTAAAACTGATATAACTTCTATCTACATATCCATCGCCAGAAAATATGTCTCTGCCCTTTTCTCTCGTGTTAATCTCTTTTGGCGTATCAAGCAAATAAATTTCTCCACTTTTCAGACGAGGAGTATTCATTTTGTAGCAGTCTTCAAAATACTTCACCAATTCCTCAAAAGGAGTATTCAAAACCGAAGCCATATCGTAACCCTGTATTTCTCTTATTAGGGCTTCTTTTCTTGATTGTGCGGCTTCGTGAAAATTTTGCTGGGAGAATAGTT
Source organism: Planctomycetota bacterium (assembly GCA_016209685.1). Taxonomy (GTDB): domain Bacteria; phylum Planctomycetota; class Brocadiia; order Brocadiales; family Bathyanammoxibiaceae; genus 2-12-FULL-52-36. Next base: position 77,431 of record JACQVQ010000009.1, read on the forward strand.
CGTTGTCGTACATACTTGTGGATAAGTTTTATTGGTTAAGTCTTTTTTTTCCTGTAAAAATTAAAGGCATAAGTACCTCCGAGTTCATCCTAAGCCACAGCCCTCAGTAACGTAGGGTGCGTGAAACGCACCAAAATGATAATTGGTCCCGGAATCTGGCGCCATGCACCACGTTGGATTCATGGCCTGCCATGCACCACGTTGGATTCATGGCTTGCCATGCACCCACCGTGGTGCATGGCGGAGGGAGTAGGATTCGAACCTACGGGGGCCGTTAGACCCCAGCAGTTTTCAAGACTGCCGCCTTAAACCGCTCGGCCATCCCTCCGTATCCCAAATGCGGAGTACGGAATGCGGAATGCGGAATGCGGAGTTTCTTCCAGTGCGGAGTGTAGAATTTGGAATGCGTAGTTTTAATTCCGCAATCCGCACTTTACATTCCACATTTCCAGGCATTCCGGCGAGCTACCGTCCTAGATGCTGTTCCAGCGGCAGACCTCGTCCAGTACCTTTTCAGCCACAAAGATGGGGGTGCTCTTTTGCATGGCCAGGGCTATGGCATCGCTGGGGCGGGAATCTATCTCTACGGCCTTACCATCCACCTGGAGGATGAGCTTGGCATAGAAGGTATTGTTGAGGAGGTCGTTTATGATAATCTGCGTCAGCCCGGCCCCCAGCCCCTCTATGACATTATGAATTAGGTCGTGGGTCAGGGGACGCGGTGTGGGTATGCCCTTTACTGCACGGTCTATGGCCCATGCCTCGTGGAGACCAATAACAATAGGAAAGCTCCTCTGTCCCTCCCTTTCCTTCAACACGACAATCTGGTGGTCGCTCGTCTCCGATATCATTATCCGTGAAAGTTCCATCTTGACCATAGCCTGACTCCTTACAGAATTTCTAGTGGGGTAAACCTTTATAAATTTTAGGTTTAGTAAATAACCCTGTCAATATCTTTTTCTCTACGGCCTATGGCAGACCCCTACAAAAAGTTGTTGAAGCAACAAGATGATTTTGCTATAATTTTCTATCTTACGCTCACCGTAAGAATTGACCCCAATGAGCAGTATAACTAAAAAGGCTCCGCCTCAGGCGGACCCATCCGCCTCTGGCGGATTATCGCCCAGCAAGACTATAAATCTAAAAGGGGAGGTCTGTCCCTACACCTTCGTAAAGACCAAACTGGCCCTGGAGGAGATGTCTGTGGGTGAGGTGCTGGAGGTGATTGTAGACCACGAACCAGCCGTGGAAAACGTCCCCAGGAGCATCCAGAATGAGGGACAGAAGGTCCTGGCCGTTGAGAAATTGAACGACACGGGTGGTGCTACCACCTGGAGATTGGTAATAAAGAAGGAAAAAGACTAGAAATGGATTTCTCAGAAGAACAGATAAAACGATACTCAAGACATATCATCCTCCCCGAGGTAGGGGGGCGTGGGCAGAAGAAACTCCTGAAATCCAGTGTATTCCTGGTAGGGGCTGGCGGGTTAGGCTCTCCGGCCGCCTACTATCTGGCCGCCGCAGGTGTGGGGAAGTTAGGCATAGCAGACGGTGACGACGTTGACCACTCCAACCTCCAGCGACAGATACTCCACTCCACCAAAGACGTTGGCTACCCCAAGGCCCTCTCCGCCAAGGCCACCCTTGAGGCCCTGAACCCCGACGTAGAGGTGGTCCCCTTCATGCACAGATTAAACTCCGAGAACATCATGGATATTATCAAGGACTACGACGTCATCCTGGACGGTTCGGATAACTTCCCCACGAGGTATCTTGTAAACGATGCCTGTGTACTCTTAAAGAAGCCCCTCTCCCATGGTTCTATATTCAGGTTTGAGGGGCAGGTTACCACTATATTGCCAGGAGAAGGGCCATGCTACCGTTGCCTGTTTGAGACACCCCCACCGCCAGGCATGGTGCCTTCCTGTCAGGAGGCCGGCGTCCTGGGGGTACTGCCTGGGGTGATAGGGGTAATCCAGGCCACAGAGGTAGTGAAGCTCCTCCTTGGTAAGGGTCAGCTCTTGAAGGGCCAACTCCTCCTGTACAACGCCTTTACCATGGAATTCAAGAAGGTAAAGATTCGCCGTAACCCCCAGTGCCCTGTCTGCGGGGAGAACCCTACTATAAAGGAACTGGTGGATTACCAGGAGTTCTGCCAGGTACACTTTTAAGTTGTAGCGTGCGACCTCGTGTCGCACGGTACTGTTGACACAACACCTGTGCGTGCGAGATAAACTCGCACGCTACACGGAGAGGACACACATGGCAAAGCTAGGCTTCATGCTCACCCTCGGCCCCTTCCAGTTTGAAAACTGGGAGACGACCTGTAACATTGCCAAGGCCGCCCTGGATAAGGGACACGAGGTAAAGATGTTCTTGTATCTTGACGGGGTTTATAACCCCATAAAACTCCAGACCTTCCCCGACATGCCCGTTATGCCTAAAGACCGTTTCGCAGAACTGGTGGCCAAAGGGGCCAAGATTATCGCCTGTGGAATCTGCGTAAATGCCAGAGGGTTGGAAAAGGGTAAGGATTATATCCCAGGCGTAACGGTAGGCGGACTCCCTGATTTTGCTGAGATAGTAAGTGACGTAGATAGGCTCATCACCCTGTAAGGAAAACGTAAGGAGAATCCCTTGGCTCAGAAAAACGTACTCGTTATGATAAACCGCCCCCCCTACGGGAGTATATATTACACGGAGGGCCTACGGGCGGCGGTAGGCGTTACTAGCGGTGTGGATGAGAACAGGGTCACGGTAGCCTACCTGGGAGACGGCGTACATTTTGCCCTAACGGGGGTAGACCGTAAGGATACGGACAAATACCTTGGTACGCTCAAAAAACAGGGTGCAAGGCTGGTAGTACAGAAGGAATCCCTGAAGGAGAGGGGTATCAAGGAGGAAGAAGTAGGAGAAGGCTTTGAGATATTGCCCATTAAGGAGATTTTCTTGCTCCTCCAAGGGGCTGACTTTACCATGGACTTTTGAAAAGGTGACACATGGGAAACCTTTATCTGATAAATAAGGAATACGGAGAAAACGGTCTTAACCTTGCCTCTCAAGATAAAGAAGCAATAGTGGTACTCCTCCACGATGGTGTATACATAAGCCCAAAGTTGTACCCCTCAAAGGCCAAGATATATGCCATAAAGCAGGACGTGGAGAAGAGAGGTCTCAGTGGCAAGCTCTCCGCCAAGTATATGGTTGCCTTCAGTCTCCCCAAGCATGTGGAATACATTGACTATTACCGCCTGGTTGACCTCATTGCAGAGAACAAGGTCATAAATTTTGCTTAGGCCTGTCCTTGGGCCTGGGTGTAGGGAGAGACTTCCGATGGCTTTACTAAAAGAGAAAAAGCCTCATTTGACCATAGACATCAAGGGCAAGATATGCCCTTATACCCTCATAGAGACCAGGGATTCCTTAAAGGGCCTTGTCAAGGGACAGGTCCTGGAGGTCCACTGCGATTACGAGCCTGCGGCCAGGAGCACAATCCCCAATTTCTGCCAGAAAAAGGGCTACCCTATAGAAATCCTCCAGGAGGGACCAAACCTCTGGAGGGTTCTTATAGAAAAGGCAGACTGACACCCCTCTACTTAAAGGCAGACCATGCACCATACGGTGCATGGCAGGCGTCCACCCTTAGAAAGGAACCCGTAGTGTGGAATACCCGCAGTATTTCTCTTTAGTAGAGATATTAGCCCTTCTCATATTCTCCCTGGGTCTCTATGCCAACCTGGCCTTCTGGCTCAGGGGCGGGCTTTCCAGGACCAGGGAAGGGGGCATGGGGGAGAAGCTCTTTCATCTCCTCGGCCCCCTTTTTAAGACGGTATTCCGCCGGGACTTCCTCAAGCTATTATCCCTGGACGTTCTCTTCCAAAGGACCCTCACCAGGGAAGACCCTACCCGCTGGCCAATGCACTTCCCACTGTTCCTGGGTTTCTGTATCCTATTCTTTATAGGCAGCCTGGGAGACCAGTTTGCCCAGTGGGGTTGGATAGAACTAGATAAAGATGCCCGATGGTTTGCCTTCACCAACGACCTGGCCGGGCTTATCCTACTGGCCGGGGTCTCGTTGGCCCTGCATCGCCGCTACATACTCAGGCTGTCCTATCTGAAGACCTTCTTTGAGGACAAGGTGGTGGTGGTCTTGCTCCTCGTCTCCCTGGTGAGTGGTTACGTGGTGGAGGGGCTCAGGCTTCTATCCACCCAGAGCCCCATAGAGTCCAGGGCCTCCTTTGTGGGCGTAGCCCTGGCGGGGGTCTTTAGTAGGGGCGTATCGCTATACGCCCCTGTAAATTTAGACTGGTCTGCCGCTCACCTTCTGGTGTGGTGGTTCCATGCCATAGTCTCTCTGACCTTTTTTTGCTATATCCCTTATTCCAGGCTCTTCCACCTCTTCGGCACCAGCCTCACCTTATTAATCAATTCTCAGAACCGCAAGGCGGATTTGGTAGGGGCAGACCCTTCGGGTACAGTACCCAATTTTACCATCAAGCAACTTATAGAACTCTCCGGGTGCACCAGGTGCGGCGAGTGCCTCAAGGTGTGTGAGACCTATAAGGACCGTACGGTAGACCCCATTGCCCCTGCCATAAAGCTCAAGGAGGCCAGGAGACACCTACTCCATAAATATGGTCCGGATTGGGTCTCAAGTCTCCTCGGGGGGAGGAACTGCTCCCAGCAAGACCTTAGTACCATGTCCGAGGCCACCTTCCGATGCACCCTCTGCGGCTATTGCACCCGGGTATGCCCGTCCAAGATAGACCTGCAAGGCATCTGGTATTCCCTCCGGCAAGAATATTCCACCGCCCTGGGCCTGCACCCCAAGGGGTTTAAGCTCCTCAAGGAGGGAGTAGTAAAAGAAGGGAACATCTTCAGCTACCCTAACGTGGACAGGGCCATGTGGGCGGATTTTGTGGGAGACCTGCCACCCGAGGGTATCAAGAAGCCCAGGGCAAAGGTGATGTATTTTGTGGGTTGCGTATCCAGTTTCTCCCCCCTTGCCCAGGACATCCCCCAGACGTTTACCTCCTTATTGATTAAGGCAGGAGTAGACTTTACCATACTAGGCCCGGACGAGTGTTGCTGTGGGTTCCCTCTGATGGCGGCCGGGATGAAAGAACAGATGCTTGGACTGATAAAGTACAATACTGAGAAAGTGCGTGAGCTTGGGGCAGACACCATTATCTTCAACTGCCCCTCCTGTTACATGACCTGGAGACAGGAATACTCACCTCACCTCCCAGGAGTTTCCATGAAGCACTCAACGGAATTCCTGCTGGAACTGATACGGGAGGGGAAACTCCGTCTCAATCCACCTCAACAAGATACCCTCAAGGTTACGTACCATGACCCCTGTGACCTGGGCAGGAACCAGGGGGTTTATGAACCCCCCAGGGAGGTCCTCCACTCCATCCCTGGTCTGGAGTTCAGGGAGAGCCGTAACCGGAAGGACAGAGCTATCTGCTGTGGAGGGGGAGGGGTATTAGAATCCGCAGACCCAAAGATGGCCACGGACATATCCTATAAGACCTACGACTCCTTCCGTGAGACAGGCGCCCAGACCCTGGTAACTGCCTGTCCCCAATGCAAAAGGATGTTTCAAGGGGCAAGGAAACACCTCCATGGGCCCATGGAGGTCATGGATATTACTGAACTATTACTAAGGTGTCTTTAAATCTCCCCCTTCCCCCCTCCCCTCAAGGGAGGAGGATGTTTGCGTCGTAGGGGCGTATTGCAATACGCCCCTACCCTCAGGGGAGGGGGATGTTTGTGGGGAGCTGTAGGGACAGGTGTAGGGTGGGCACAGCCCACCCTACCAGCTTCAGGTTGCGCATTTTTTAAACATCTCTCGCAGGCTAAAGCCTGCGGCTACTAGAGGACTACTTCATGGCACGTTATGAAGATATATTTTTGCCCGACGAATTCTACTATGACGGGAAGGACCATCTCTGGGCCAAGATAGAAGATGGAAAAGTACGGGTAGGGTTGGACATCTTCGGGCAGAAGGCGGCTGGTACTGCCGCTTATGTAAAGCTCCTCCCTGCTGGAAAGACGGTAGCCAAAGGCCGTTCCTTTGGCTCCCTGGAGGCCGGAAAATACATCGGCCCACTCAAGGCCCCGGTCGGCGGGAAGATAGTAGAGGTCAATCAGGAGGTTATTGATAATCCTCGCTACGTAAACACCGACCCCTACGGGAAGGGCTGGTTTGTGATAATAGAACCGAATAACCTGGCGGAAGACCTAAGAGACCTCGTGCAAGAGGCAGCCAACGTCCAGAAATGGCTGGAGAAGGAGTATAAAGAGTATAAGGAAAAGGGGCTATTCGCAGAAAAATAAAGGGTAAAGTCTTAATTTAGCCACCAAAATTTAGGATAAGTATAGTAAGCTCAATAGTCTATCAACCTATTTTTCTATTGTAATATTTCTATGATTAAAACGCCTCACATGCTCGGCTAGATGAAGGGACATATCTCTTTAAAAGAACACCTAGGACAAGTCCTCTTAGACCTCGTACGCCACTAACTATATCAAATTTGGTGGCTAAAATGTAACATTGCCCAAATTCTTTATTATTGACAATGAATTAGTACCAATCTATAATTCTAAGTGTAATATTCTCAAGGTACTTGCATTAAACCAATAAATAAATGCTAACGGGACCGTTTTATGTCTAATGCCTGCGTAGTTGGCCTGCAGTGGGGGGACGAGGGTAAGGGGAAGGTAATAGATATCCTCACCGACGAATACGACGTAATCGTCAGATACCAGGGGGGTGGTAACGCAGGTCACACGGTTGTTGTCAGTGGCGAGAAATTCGTCCTTCACCTTATCCCTTCCGGAATCCTCCACCCCGAGAAAAAATGCGTGATAGGTAATGGGGTCGCCCTTGACCCTGCCTTGTTCCTGGAAGAGGTGGAGGAGCTAAGAAAGAAGGACGTCTCAATAAAGGACAACCTCTTCGTCAGCGACAGGGCCCATCTGGTCTTCCCATACCATAAACTTTTAGACGCCCTTTCTGAATCCGACAAGGGGCAAGACAGGATAGGTACTACGGGAAGGGGGATAGGCCCTTGCTATGCCGACAAGATGGCAAGGATTGGTATACGGGTGATAGAGCTTTATCACCTAGAACATCTCAAGCGTCAGATACGGAGGAACGTGGAGGAGAAAAACCGTCTCCTGCAGGGCCTGTACGATACGGCACCGCTATCCTGGGAGGAGATATACGAGGAGTACGTAGCTTATGCAAAGAGGCTGGAACCGTACGTGTGTGATACGGTAGAATACGTGAACGAGGCGATAAAAGGCTCCAAACGTGTCCTCTTTGAGGGTGCACAGGGTAGCCTGCTGGACGTGGACTTTGGGACGTATCCTTTCATTACCTCTTCTAACGCTACGGCATGTGGCGCGGCCCCAGGGGCAGGCGTCTCTCCCAAGCAGATTCACAAGATTTACGGGGTAATGAAGGCCTACACTACCAGGGTGGGTAGTGGCCCTTTCCCCACCGAGGCAGGCGGTGTCCTGGAAGAACACCTGAGGTTACGTGGTGGAGAGTTTGGCGCCACTACGGGGAGACCCAGACGCTGTGGGTGGTTTGATGTAGTGGCGGTAAGACATGCCGCCACAGTAAATGGTGTGGATGAGACGATTCTAACAAAGCTGGACGTCCTTGATGACCAGGAGACGTTGAAGATATGCGTGGGCTATAAATACAATGGCAAGGTGCATGAAAGGTTCCCTCCTGACCTTGCCCTCTTGCCCCAGTGTGAACCCGTTTACGAGGAGAGGCCTGGCTGGCGGCAGGATACCTCTTGTTGTACCAGTATCCATAAGCTACCCGGGGAGGCAGTAAACTATGTCAGGCGTCTGGAAGAGCTGCTTGGCCTAAAGGTGACGATGGTCTCTGTTGGTCCAGACCGCAGACAGTTTATACGAATCCGCAGTACAATCCAAAAGAAACCGCAACGCCGCCGTATAACGATACATGAGTGAACAGAACGGTCTTCCCAGCCACATTGCCATTATAATGGATGGTAATGGCCGATGGGCAAGCAATCGCGGCCTGGCCAGGGTAAGGGGTCATATAGAGGGGGTAAAATCCGTACGGGAGATTACCGAAGAGTGCGCCAGGCGGCATATAGAGCAGCTTACCCTCTACGCCTTCTCCAGTGAGAACTGGTCCCGCCCAAGGTTTGAGGTGGCAATCCTCATGCGACTCCTCAGGCGATACCTCATCAGAGAATTAAAGACCATTATGAATAATAATATACGTTTCACCGTCATCGGCAGGATAGAGGGCCTTCCCGAAGACGTCCAGAAAGAGATTGCCACGGAGATTGAACTAAGCAAGAACAATACCGGTATGATCCTCTGCCTTGCCCTTAATTATGGGGGGAGGACCGAGATTGTAGATGCGGCCAGGAGACTGGCCCAGAAGGTGCAAGAGGGGAAGTTGCGGCCTGAGGACATAAACGAGGAGACCCTTAAAGAGAACATGTATACGGCAGGGATGAGAGACCCTGACCTCCTCATCAGGACGGGAGGAGAAATGCGGGTGAGTAATTTCCTCCTGTGGGAGATATCCTATACGGAACTCTGGGTTACCCCTGTGTACTGGCCTGATTTCCGCAAGGAACAGCTAGAAGAAGCCCTCAGGGACTATGCCGCAAGAGAGAGGCGTTATGGCGGGATCCTCCAGTGACCTATGACCAGACCAGAATAGCCTGGGGTGCGGCCATGTTAGCCGCCTTTTTTGGTATTATAAGCCTGGACGTCGTCTTGGACTCGGATTTAGGCCTGGGCTTCCTGGGTATCCTGGTCGGTGCAATGGCCCTCCTTGAGTTCTACAACATGGCTGGGAAGAAGGGGCTAACCCCTTTCAGATTATCAGGGCTGGCGGCTGGACTCGTATTATTTCTGTGTATCTGGTGGGAGGTAAGGTCCCACGGGGAGTTTTCCATTAACCCTGCAGTGCTACTTCTCATCCTCTTATGGTTCTTCCTCCTGCAAGGCTTCACTATAGGAATAGACGGCGCCATTAACAACGTCGCCGTTACCCTGTTTGGTGTAATTTACGTATTCTTCCTCTTATCCTTTGCCATGGCCTTGAGGCACCTTCCTGGCAGGAAGGGCCTGGCTGTCCTGATTGGGGTGCTCCTTATGGCAAAGATAACGGACATAGGGGGGTATTTCTTTGGAAGGAGCTTTGGTAGGCGTAAACTCTGCCCTGCCATTAGCCCCAACAAGACCATAGAGGGGGCACTCTTTGGGCTCTTTCTGTGTGTCCTTATTGGGGTAGGACAGTGTCTCTTACCGCAGTGGAGCTTTTTGCCCATGCAGTGGGCCATCCCCTTCGCGCTCCTCATAGGGGTGGGGTCTATATCCGGGGACCTCTTTGAATCCATGATGAAAAGGGATGCAGGGGTTAAAGACTCGGGGGACCTCGTACCCACTTTTGGTGGGGTACTTGATATAATAGATTGCATATTGGTCTGCCTGCCCCTGGGCTATTACTTTTTGGCCTTTGTGCCCATGGAAAATGTAAAGTAAAGGTGTGCAAAAGATATTAGCAAGTAGCTTTGTTTAGTAGCCTTAGGAACTTTATAATACTTTTAAGGACCGTATAGCCCAATGGTAAGGACACGCCTGGGGGAGAGATTGGTAAAAGAGGGCCTCATTACACCTGCACAACTGGAAATGGCCCTCAAAGAACAGGAAAGGACCTGTGAACTCCTTGGAGAAATAATCTACAGATTGGGTTTTGCCACAAAGGAAGCCATTACAAAAGCCCTGGCCGCTGAGGCAGGAATGGAGTTTGTTAGCCTTAAAGAAGTAACCATCTCTGAAAACCTCAAAAGATTGGTATCCAAAGAGTTTGCCAGGAAGCACAAGGTCATTCCTATCGGTTTTAGTAACGGCGTATTAAAAATAGCCACCCCCAACATCTTTGCCATAAAGACCATTGACGAACTGCAAAATACGACAGGCCATTTCGTTGAAGTAGTAGCCACCTCAGAAGAAGAACTCTTCCAGACGCTGAACCACTGCTATGGTAATGCTATATCCCGTGTAGAGTGCGGGCCTGCTGAGGGCATACTGGAGGCCGAGATAGAGGAGACCATCCAGAAGCTGGAAAAAGAGGGGGACGTGGGAAATACAGCAGAAGCAGGTACGGCACCCCCTATGGTAAAACTCATGGATTTGCTCATAGCCTATGCCATCCAATCAGAGGCCACAGACCTTCACATAGAACCAGAGGAGAACCTCATAAGGACGCGCTACAGGATAGATGGTGTGCTGCAACAAGGCCCTGCCCTCCCCAAGAGGCTCCAGTCCGCCATCACCGTAAGGGCAAAGATTATGTCTGGCATGAACATCTCTGAGACACGTATACCCCAGGACGGCAGGATAAAGACAACCGTGGGGGACAAGATTATAGACATCAGGGTTAACAGTTTTCCCACCGCCTTCGGAGAGACCGTAGCTATGAGGTTGCTGGACAAAGAGAAACTGATCAGGGGGCTAGAGAGCCTGGGCTTTTCCCCCGCCAACCTGGAGAAATTTGAGGAAGCCATAAGCAACCCCTACGGTATCATACTGGTTACCGGTCCCACAGGCTCTGGTAAAACTACTACCCTTTATTCTGCCCTGGCCTGCCTTAGCAGTTTGGAGAGAAAAATCATTACAGTAGAAGACCCTATAGAGTATGAACTCCCTATTATCCGCCAGTCTCAGGTAAATCCCAAGGCGGGTTTCACCTTCGCCGCAGGACTGAGGGCAATCTTACGGCAAGACCCAAACATTATCTTTGTAGGTGAGATAAGGGACGGCGAGACGGCGGACATAGCAGTGCAGTCCGCCCTGACAGGCCACCTGGTCTTTAGCACCCTTCACACCAACGACGCCGTGGGGGCAATACCCAGGCTCCTTGACCTAGGTGTAGAGCCCTTTCTGGTGGCCTCCGCCCTTATTTCAGTCTTGGCCCAAAGGCTGGTAAGGGTCATCTGCAAGCAGTGCAAGGAAGAGATAAGCCCTGACCCCCTCCGACTGAAGAACTTGGGCTGGGATGGACAACTGACCACATGTTACAAGGGCAAGGGCTGTCCTGCCTGTAGAAACACAGGCCACAAGGGCAGGGTTGGGCTATACGAACTACTGACCGTTACTCCTGAACTATCGGAACTCATTGAAAAAAGGGCAAACAACAACACCATTAGATCTCTGGCCCTCAATCAGGGTATGAAGACCCTCAAGGACGATGGATTGGAAAAGGTCAAACTGGGCGTCACTACCCTGGAAGAGGTCCAGAAGGTGGTAATGAGGAGAAGTTGATAGTAAAAAAAACAATTGAATTAAGAGACGCAGAACAGGCGGTCACCCTCTTTGGCAGTCACGACCGTCACCTGCGGCTCCTGCGCCAGGCCCTGGGTATCCATATTACGGCCAGGAATGGCCTCATAAAACTGGAGGGTGAGGAGACCCAGGTCAACAAGGCCGAAGAGATACTCCAGAGGCTCATAAATATCGTGGATAAATACGGGGTCCTGGGCACAAAAGAAGTGGAAGAGACCATCACCGCCACAGAAAAGGGGCTGTCCGCCTCAGGCGGACTACCTAAGGGGTCTGAAGTGGTCATTAAGGGGGTCAGCGTCAGGCCCAAGACCGAGGGACAGGCCAGATACGTTGAGGCGATCCTGGACAACGACCTGGTCTTTTGTATCGGCCCGGCAGGCACCGGGAAGACCTATCTGGCAGTGGCAGTGGCCCTGTCAGCCCTGAGGAGTGGCCAGCTTGGGAAGATAGTCCTTGCCAGGCCCGCCATTGAGGCGGGAGAGAAGCTGGGTTACCTCCCCGGAGACATCCAGGCCAAGGTGAACCCTTACCTCAGACCGCTCTACGATGCCCTGGAGGACATGATGGAAGTCAACCAGGTAAGAAAGTACATTGAGAATGACATTATTGAGATACTTCCCCTCGCCTATATGAGGGGGAGGACCCTCAACGACGCCTTTGTTATCCTGGACGAGGCCCAGAACTGCACCATCCGTCAGATGAAGACCTTCCTTACCCGCCTCGGCGTGAAGGGGAGGGTGGTGGTAACGGGGGACATTACCCAGGTGGACCTCCCCCCCGGCGAACCATCAGGTCTGATAGACGTCCAGGCCCGACTCAAGGGCGTTAAGGGGGTGGCCTTCATCTACCTGACAAGAAAAGACATCGTCCGTCACAGACTCGTCCAGGAAATCGTTGAGGCCTATGGTGCGAAGGACTGACGTCTCCTTCACCTTTTATCCTCCCTCCCTCCAGCAACTCTATCCCATAAACAGGGCCAGGATACGTGCACTGGTAGAGGAGGCACTGAAAGGGAAAGGGGCAGAGCTGAGCATAGTCTACGTGGATGAGGAGGAGATGGCAAGGCTACACAAGACCTTTCTCGGCGAAGAAGGGCCTACCGACGTACTCGCCTTCCCTGATAAAGACAGGAGCGGCAGGGTGATTGGCGAGATAGTAGTATGCGTCCCGGTGGCTATAAAGATGGTAGAAGAATTAGGTGGCAGGACCACTCCTGACAGCGGCGACGTAGAGGGGGAGATAATGCTCTACACCCTCCACGGCCTCCTGCACATTATGGGGTACGACGACAAGAGGGAAAAAGACGCAAAGAAGATGCACCTGAAGGAAAAGGAAATCCTTGCCAGGTTCGGCCATAGGATAAAGGGACTGGGTGTTTAACGTGGGACACTACGAAAAAGTAGGATAAATCCCCTCCCCATTGGGGAGGCTGCCGCTGCTTTTAATCTCTAAGGCCCGTATTGCCCCATCCTTTCCTCTGCAGGTGGTCTAACCTGGTCGTTAATCTTTTTAACTATCTCTGCAAGGGTCTTACCTGCTGGACGGTAAATGAGGTAATCTGCGTATTTATCATAGGGTGTTGGAGTCAGATTGATAATACCGAGTTTGGCCCCAGATTCCTTTGCCTTTAAAGGCAGGTATGCGGCAGGCTGTACCTCCAGGGATGAACCTATGACGATAAGGAGTTTACAAGAGGTTGCCATTTGTAGTACTCTTTTGGCTACATTCGGAATTATGGGTTCACCAGGGAAGACAGTATCTGGTTTCAGTATACCCTGACAATATTCACAGTAGGGCACACTTGTCCATTTTGATATAGAGGCATAGATGCCCTCGCTGTTATATTTCCTGCCACAGTCTACGCAAGATATAGTGTGGGCCGTGCCGTGTAGTTCAATGACAACCTTCTTGGAGTTGCCGGCCTTTTGATGCAGACCGTCCACATTTTGCGTTATTATCCCCCGCAGGAGCTTCCTCCGCTCCAGTTCTGCGAGGACGAGGTGGGCAGGGTTAGGCTGGGCGTTTTTCATAGTCTCGTAGAAGACCGCACATGCCCGCCAGCACCTCATCCTGCTGCCACCGTCAGTTAAGAAATTGGAGAGGTAAAAGTCTTTACTATCATATTCCCCCCAGAATTGGTTATTTGAACTCCTGTAATCGGGGACGCCAGATTCGGTACTTATGCCGGCCCCTGTGAGGAATACGTTGCATTTGCTATCCAGTATGGCGTCAGCTATTTCATCTATCACAGTCTTCATACTACATTGTCCCAGTAACGAGCGGCCTGCCTGTGGAGTTTGTACCAGCGGAAGGTCTCCTCAGGTCTGACGGCGCGGCTCAGGTTTACTGCAAAGAGCCACGGTATCTTCATGGCAACGTAAGGTTGCTTGAGGGGCAGAATGAATAAGAGGGTAACGACATTGAAAACGATGGTCAAGACCGGTATGCCGTAGGGTGCCAGGGTGGGGGCAATCAATAACCATAGGAAGATTCCGAACAAGGTTGCAAACAGGGAATAAAAGAAGCAGGGGACATTAAAGGCGATAAAGAAGCCACCAAGGGCTATGGCAATGGGCAGACTTGTAAAGCCATGAAGTCCGAGTTGATGGAGCCCTTCGGGTCCTTCCAGGAGGAATGCAACTACGAGACTCAGGCTCATGCCCATAACGGCACACAAGGCGGCTATCCTGGAATAAAACAGGATACCGGCAAAGAACAACCCTATGAGGACTACGTGGCGGAATAGCTCTTCTACAAGGCCATGCCATTCCTCAAGGCTTACTAGCCTTTTATGGATATCCTCCAGGTTTAGAGAACTAAGACTTAGCACGGGCTCAACAGGATGTACAGGCACTAGCCCCGTTGCATACGCTGACCCTAGAAACGCAAGAAAGATTACTACGAAGGGTATACTGACAACTGGCATATTTACCCTGCCATTGCTCATAATGCCCATCAGGGCGATACTAAATAGGGTAGAAAGACCGCAAGCAAGGATTAGGAGAGGTATGCTAAAATAACTTAACGGCCAAAAGAAGGGCCAGGTCAACCCTATAAGCGTCCCATTATAACCGAACAGCCCGGCACCTATAAGGACCCTCTTCTGTCTCAAGAAGAAGGCCGTAAGGGTGGAGACGATACACCCACCAAGGCAATATGGGACAATAACCCACCACCCAGCCGCAAGACCCCCAAGAAATAGTAGACCAGATACCGGACTACCACAAAAGAGTATCTGTCCTATGCCTTTGAAGATGGAATTTACCAGCCAGGGTACTTTGTGGTGATGAAGAGACGTCTCTTTCTCATCCAGCCATTTACTGCACAGTTCAAAGAAATCCGGTGGCTTTCTCATATGGCGGCGTGGGGCTCATTTTCTGGCCTTGACAAGGAGCCTTTTAGGCACCCGCTCCAGTCTGCGGATGTCCTGGGTACTCTCTGGCATCTTGACGTATTCTGCGCCATTATGGCTGAGCAGTACTATGCCTGGCCTGGTGAAGATAAACTGCATTGATTGAGAAAAGTTGTAGGCGCCCGTATTCTTGATGACTAGGACGCTGCCCTTTTGTAAAGGAGGTAGACGTACGCCCTGCCTGAGGACGTCTATCTGCATGCAAAGGGGGCCGCATATGGTCACCTCTTCCACTGACATCCCAGCGCTGTGTATTGGTGAGATGTCGTGTTTGAAGTAGAAGGCCGTGGGTAACAGGTTTACACCTGCATCTACTATGACTACCTTGGACCCCAGGGCTGACCGTTTTGTTGCAACCACCGTGGTGAGCAGGAACATGCTCTCATCTACGATGGACCTCCCGGGTTCAAGGATGAGTCGGGGGCTGCCTACAAAGCGTTCCAGACTCCTCGTAAGTGGAGTACATATGGCCTCCGCATATTGGTCAAAGGTAGGGCAGGTCGTGGTCCCTGGCATCAGGTGTTTATGCAGGGTATTGGGAGAGGCAAACCCTCCCCCCAGGTCAAGGAACTCAATCTCTATGCCAAATTCGTCCTCCAGCTTAATGCCTAACTCAGCCAGCTTGATGGCTACGTTGGTGTAAATGGTGGGGTCAGCAAGATACGTACCCGCATGGCAGTGGAGTCCCTTGACCCTTAGCCTCCCCGTGCTGGAGGCCTTCCTGCAGGCCTCAAAGGCCTGCCCGGATTCCAGGTTAAACCCAAATTTGTCCCACGTGGGGCAGTTTAACTGCATATTCACCCGAAGCCCTATCTCTACGGTCTTATTATAACGATGGGCCAATTCTTCCAGTTGATAGAGTTCATTGAAGGAGTCTACGTTGATAATGGCGCGGTTCTCAACGGCCCTTGCCAGGTCATGCATGGGTTTGTAAGGACCGTTAAAGACAATCTGGGCGCCAGGTATCCCCAGACTTTCTGCAATATCATATTCAAACCCTGATACGACCTCTGCCCATGCCCCTTCCTGGGTCAGGATTGCACAAACGGCCGAGAGATAATTGGTCTTGTAAGAATAGGCGATGGTAGTGTTAGGGTAACGGGAGACAAAGGCATCCCGTAGTTCCCTGTATTTATTCCTCAGTGTCTTCTCCGATATGGCGTACAGGGGCGAGCCGAACTTCTCCAGTAGGCCCTCTATGGCGAAGCCGTCAATCTCCTTGAATGGCATTGCGTCAAAGACCATGCCCGCATGTTTTGTGAGGGCGAAGGGGGAGTGGCGCGTCACCATCGGTCTTTCATAAATGTCCTTTGTTGCTTTAAACATGATAAATCAACCTCCCTGACGTAGTTAAGGTACTCACCGTACGCATATCACAAACCACATCTTCAGCGTTTCTAACATACATAATGCCCGTATTGTATTTGGTGCTGCCTCTCGTAGTCTCGCCCATGGTCATCTTTACTACCTTTAATGGTAGATTTTGTCCTACCCTGGGGGCAAGGTAAATCCACGATGGGAAACAGGGGTGGAACTTTATAAGGGAGTAAGTGCCGTACAATGCCTCCCTTACGAGCCTGAGCTCTAAGGGTCCTACCCACTTGAGGTATTGGACTAACCCTTCAGTAAATGAAGCTAGTTCCTTGTCATAAACAGATACTGCTATCCAGGGTGTGCCTTGTCCAGTTAAGACTAGTTTTTTTACGATGACTATGCCAGACAACTTGTGGTTTTCATCTGCCAGGGCCGCTACCGAATATTCCTCTCCAGTTACATACTCCTGTATGCATAACGTAGTATCGCCATAGTCAAAGAGGCGGTCGGTAAAGACCCTGGCCTCGGTGATGTTGTAGGCCACACAGTTCTCTGCGGAGCTCTTGATGATTATTGGAAACCGGAGGGTGGCGACCCTCTCTGCCAGTTCTCTCTTGTCCTGTACAAAGGCGTAAAGGGGAATCCTGGTGCGCGAAATAGATGCATAGTTAGTAACCCGTTGGTCAAATGTGCTTACAATATTTTCTTTCTTAGGGAGTAGAATACCTATCTTCTTTTGTTTAAACCTGTTTCTTGACTCGGCGTAGACGGGTATCTCCCATGGTATACTGGGTATGACAACCCTTAGGCCGTTTTTCTCCTTAAGTCTTACAATATCCTCAAAAAATTTGTGCCCCTTCTGCAGGGGGTTATTAATGAGGTGGATTTCGTCAAAGACGTCTCTGGCATAACACCCTGAAGAGAGTGCATTATAGGTAAGACCAATGAGTCTGATGTCCCTGTGTAGTTTCAGGCATCTGGCTATGCCCAGCCCGGACATCGGGTGGTCAGAGACATCCAGACCGGTAACGCCCACACATATATTCTTCATAGATTATTTTTTCTTTTTTTTGTGATTATTGTATATCAGGTTCCCGCGGACGGTGAGGTTGCACAGGACATTAAAGTCACAGATATTCTCGTCCATAGACCGTACAAAGAGTTTTCCCAGTTCATACGAATGAAACGGTTTCACCTTCTTTCCCAGTGCCAGGTTAACTGCCGCAAGGGGCAAGTTCTGCCCTGCCTCTACTGCCAGGTATATCCATGTGGGGAAGCGTGGATTAATCTCCAGGACATACAGCGTACCAGAAGAGGCATCCTTAATCAATTCCACCTCCAGGGGGCCAGCCCAGCCCAGCGCCTTTATAGCCGCATCGGCCAGGTCCAGTATGTTCTTATCTCCTATGGTAACCGCAGACCATGCCTTGCCCTTCTCCGTAAGGGCAAATTTTTTCATAACTACCTTGCCTATGACGTTAGATTTTTCGTCGGCCAGTGCCACTACGTCATATTCTTCTCCCAGTATGAACTGCTGCCATACTAGAGGCAGCCCCCACTCTTTTGTCAATCTGTCAAAGAAGATACTCGCCTCCTCCAGGGTGTCTACCTTATGGGCATCGGTGAAAGAGCCTTTCAGGACGGAGGGGTACCCAATGGTCTTGTCGTGCTCTATGTCACTGAACTCGTGCACTATCCTGGTACGTGGCGCGCTAAAGTTATTCCTTTTGCAAAAGTCGTAGAGTGATTGTTTAGACCTGAGCTGGACCTTTGCCCGGTCAGGTATGAGCATGTGTATGCCCAGTTTTCTAAGCTCCGTCTTGAGGGAAGAGTACAGGTTGACCTCGGCGTCTAAGGAAGGGATGATTACGTCCAGTCGGGCCACCTTGTTTATCTCTACCAGTCTGCTTAACAGGGCGTCTTCCCCCTCGGCTGGATAGGGGACGATGTACACCTCGTCCAGCAGGGAGCTTTCGTAGGCCCCGGTGGCAAGGGTATCAAACGTTAGCCCTATAAGCCTGGTACCAGGGGGTTGTTCCTTTCGGATACTTCTCGTTATGTTTAAACCAGGGGCAGGATTATTGGTGGCGTTTAATCCAGTTACCGCAATATTAAGACGCTTCATGCTTGGCAATAAGCCCTAAGTCCATCAGGTTGTTGTAGAAATCGCGGAAGTCGGATAAGGCCTTTGTGGAGTCTACCCTGTACCGTTTTGACACCATCCTGACGATTTCGGAGAGGGGCTTATTCTCTTTCATCAAAGAGAAGATATAGGTCCCCGGGGTATTGAGGTAGTAGACATGTCCCAGGTTTGCATCAAAGATAAAACCGAGGTCATTACTGGAGGATTCAAGCCGTACATGGTCAGGTACTTTGCATCTCAGGACGGAGTCTATCTGGTCTATGTGAGATTTACAAAAATCAAATCCCTCAATAGCAGGATTTCGGCAGGTCTTTTTTCCCTTTTTAACAAAGGCACATCGCTTATTTGACATACCAACCTCACTGAACCCTCCGTTGGGAGTTGAAAGACTTTACAGCTTAATCATTGCTATCCCTTCCAGGGCGCCTGGGTAGTAGGGACTAATCTTGAGGGCCTCCGTAAATTGTTTTTTGGCCTCGGCTAACATCTCTTTCCTAAGATAGCACCATCCCAGTCCATTGTAAGGGTCTACCCAATCAGGGTGTTCCTTAACTACCTTGCTGAACTCATCTATTGCGGTGTCGTACTTGTTCTGGTAATACCAGCACCAGCCGACGGTCAATCTAACGTCACCGGCAGTTGGGTTCTTGGAGAGTACCTTCCCAAATTCCTTTATTGCATCGCCGTATTTTTTCTGGGCGTAGTGCAGATAACCGAGACCCTTGACGGCCTCCATGTCCTCTGGATTATTAGCCAGGGCCGTCTGGAAGGCCTCCCCTGCCTCCGGGTACTTGAGTTGGTTATAGTACGTCCACCCCAGGGCGTCGTACAAGTCCCACAGCTTTTCCTTCTTAATCGTCTCCTTCAGTTCATCAGTAAAGACGTAGGCAGGATAAATAGCTATGGCCGTACGGAAGGTCTCAACGGCCTTGTCCTTCTGCCCACCCTTCAGGTGGCTCCATGCAAGCCCGTTGTAGGGGTCTACAAGGTATGGGCTGAGCTCTATGGCGGTCTTAAATTCCTTTATTGCGGTCTCGTGATCTCCCTTCTGGTTATAACACCAGGCCAGGGTGGCCTGTGCATCGTATTGACCCTTCAGGGCCTCCAGAGACTTTCGCAGTGAATCTATGGCCTTTTCGTATTCCTTTTTGCGATATTGCACAAAACCCATCCCCTTCAGGGCCTCCGAGTTATTGGGGTCACTTGAGACGGTAGCCTGGAAGGCCTCCAGCGCCTTATCGTCTTTACCCATCCAGTAATAGCTCCAACCTATCCCATTTCGCACCCGCCACTTTTCCTTCTCAGGGAATTTCCCCGAGGTGTCAGCCATAGTCTTCTCAAATTCTTTTATGGCCTTCTCGTAATCCCCTTGATAGAAATAGGCCCATCCAAGGTTATAGGTGCCAAACTTTGCAGCATCTATGGCGGCAAGGCCGTTGTTGGCATCGGCATAGTAAGGATATATCTCTAGTGTCTTTAAGAAACTGGTCCTGGAGGCCTCCAGGTCTCCTTTTGATAGATAGCACCATCCCAGGCCATCCCAGGGGTCGCACCAGTCGGGGTGCTTTTCAGTTGCCTTCTTAAATTCTGCTGTTGCCTTGTCATACTCACCTTTAGAGTAAAGACTCCAGGCCAGGGTACCTCTGGCATCGCTGACGGTGAGGAACTCTCCAAAGGTTCCAGGGAAGCTTACGTACTCCTGGACCTGCAGAGATTCCGGGTTTATTGAAAGGCTCTTTTCAAGGGCCTTGATGGCGTTGTCATAGTCCTTTAGCTGATAATAGGCATAACCCAGACCCTCCAGACCCTCGGCGTCCCCTGGCTTCTTTTTCACTGCAATCTCAAAGGCCTCCCTGGCCTTTGCGTACTGCTTGGTATGGTAAAACCTCCAGCCCACATATTTCAGCAGGTCATACCACCCTTCTTCGGCAGATAGGGCCGCCTTGAACTCCTCGTCCATAGATGGGTATATGCCTACGGCAATGCCATAATTCTTTAGGGCGTCCTCCTTCTTGCCTGTCTTGTAGAGTACATGTGCAAGACCGTTGTACGGGTCTGCCAGGTAGGGGTTGACCGCCATGGCCTCTTCAAAGCCCTTTATGGCAGTCTCGTTATCGCCCATACGGTACTGGGACCAGGCCACCATTGACGTGACATCCACCTGCCCTGGGAGGAGGGCCAGGCTCTTCTTTAAGGTCTTAATGGCCTCTTTGTAATCTCCCTTCATAAATTGGGTGTAACCCAGACCTTTTAAGGCATCGGCATTCTGAGGCTGGAGCGAGAGGGACCTCTCAAACCTCCTCATGGCCTCCGCATAATCCCCCTTCCAGTAATTGCTCCATCCCGTTCCACCGTGTAGTGACCACTTTTCGCCCTCTGGGTAACGGCCACTGGTGTCATCAATCACCTTCTGGAACTGCTTTATGGCCTCGTCGTAGTTCCCTGCGTTATAATAGCCCCAGGCGGTATTGGACTCCTGATACCTCCAGAAATTTACCCTTGCAAGCCCATCGTTGGCTGTAATGTGTGCAAATACCAGCTTCAGGGCCTCCCGGAAGGACTTGTCGGCCTTTAGATATTCACCCTTCCAGTAATAAGACCACCCCAGACCATCATGGGCGTCCGCCCAGTCGGCGTGTTTCTCTACAACCTTGCTGAGTTTCTCTATGGCCTTGTCGTATTCCTGATTATACAGGTAAGCCAACCCGAGTATCATCCTGGCATCGTCAGCATCTGGGTTCTTTGCCAGTAGTGCCTCAAGGTCACCGATGGCCTCTTTATACCTCATAGTCCTTACCTCTACGAAGGCGATGCCTTTTGAGGCGTCGGCGTCGCCTGGGAGTTGGGCCAGCGTCTTTTCAAAGGCCTTTTCTGCCTCAATGTATTTAAGCTGGGCGTAATATCCCCATCCCTGGGCGGTGTACAGGTCCCACCACTTCTCTTTCTTTAATACGTCCAGCAGTCGGCTCTCCATCTGTGGAGATATATACAGATAACCCCTGAATTTGTTCCTGGCCTCTTCCTTTTTCCCGAGGCTGTAATAACTCCAGGCCATGCCGTAATGGGCATTGGCAAAGGCAGGATAGATGTTGAGCGCCTGCTTGTATTCTTCTACGGCCTCCGCATATTTACCAAGTTCGTGTAGGTTTTCTCCTATGGCAGTCAAGAGATCTGCCTGTTGGGGGAGGAGCTTCAAGGAGTCGCGGAAGGCATTGATGGCCTCCGCATATTTCTTGTTCTTGTAGTAGCTAAATCCCAGTCCCCTCAGGGCGTCTGCATTTTCTGGAAGTAGCTTCAGGGATTCATTGAATGTCTTTTCTGCCTCAGCGTAGTCCCCCTTCCAGTAGTAACTCCATCCCAGTCCACCATAAAG
The DNA here is from genome assembly GCA_016209685.1 of Planctomycetota bacterium. Classification (GTDB taxonomy): domain Bacteria; phylum Planctomycetota; class Brocadiia; order Brocadiales; family Bathyanammoxibiaceae; genus 2-12-FULL-52-36. Next base: position 99,031 of record JACQVQ010000009.1, read on the forward strand.
GGACCACTTTTCATTCTCTGGATACCTGCCGCTAGTATCTTTAATTGCCTTCTTAAACTGTTCAACGGCCTCTGCATATTGACCCGCGTTGTAATAGCCCCAGGCGGTATTAGACTCTTGATACCTCCAGACGTTCACACTTGCAAGCCCGTAGTTGGCAGTAATATGTGCCGGTACCAGCTTCAGGGCCTCTCGGAAGGACTTGTCGGCCTTCAGGTATTCACCCTTCCAGTGGTAAGACCACCCCAGACCGTCATGGGCGTCCGCCCAATCAGGGTGTTTTCCTGCTACCTGTTCTAATTCCTTTACGGCCTCATCATACTGTTGATTGTAGAAATAGCTGAGGCCCAGCATGAGTCTGGCATCGTCCTCTCCAGGGTTGTCCTTAAGGAAGGCAGTCAACTCCTTTACTGCCTCTCCGTACATCGCCTTCCTTACCTTGACATAGGCCGAGCCCTTCTGTGCATCTATGTCCTTGGGGAGTTTTGCCAGTACCTTGCTAAAATATTTGTCTGCTTCGTCGTAGAGGAACTGGTTATAATACGCCCACCCCATGGTGGTATAAAGGTCCCACCACTTTTCGTCGTCAATTATCTTGAGGAGTTTCTCATCTGCAAGCTGTGGGTAAAGCCTCAGGGCCTCTTTGTATTCCTTTTTGGCCTCTTCTTTCTTGCCCGTCTGGTAACAGCACCAGGCACACCCGCTGTGGAGGTAGGGGTCCAGTGGGTTTTCTTTAATGGCCTGCTGGAAAGAACCTATGGCCTCGCCGTACTTTTTCTCATCGTACTTTTTCCAGGCGTCTTCCTGGGCCTTAGCGAGGAATGTCCTTTTAATGGTGGTGGTGCCTATGTCGGCACTGGCCAGGTAGGGGTTGAGTTCTTTTGCCTTACCAAAGGCATAGCGGGCGTCCTCATAGTTACCTAATTTTATATAACTCCAACCCAGGTCTACGTAGGGGTCTGCCCAATCCACATACTGGTCAGTCAGCCCCTTCAACCTGTCTGCGGCTTTATCATATTCATCTAGCTTGTAGTAGCTCTTGGCCAGTAGGTATCTGGCTGATTGCCACTCGGGCCTCTTCTTTGCCACCTTTTCCAGGTTATCTATGGCCTTGTCGTATTCTCCAAGCTGGAAGTAGCAGAGGCCTTTACCTCTATAACCGTCGGGGTCCCCGGGGAATTCCAGAAGATATTTTTGGAAGGACTTCAGTGCCATATCATAATCGGTCACCATGTAGTAGTCCCATCCCAGGCCACTGAGAGCGGCGTACCTTTTACTATCAAGGCCTAAGAGGGCGTTAAACTCGCGTATGGAGTCCTGGTATCGCCCTTTCTTGAAGTAACACCACGCCAGTCCCTCATGGGCGTCAGGGTCGCGGTCGTTGAGCACGTAAAGGTTTTCAAAGGTCTCAGTAGCCTTGTCCAGGTTTTCCTGCTTAAAATAACTCCATCCAAGCAGGGCGAGTGCAGAGGTGGATTTAGGCTTAATGGCTATAGATTCTTCCAGGGTCTTTGTAGAGGCCTCGTAGTCTCCTGCCATAAATTGGGCGCCGCCTACCAACTCCTTGTTCCTTGCGCTCATATAGCCACATCCCTGGGAGAACGCAAGAATAAGGCCTAGTGAAAGTATCCCTATGGTTCTATAAGACGCAAACGGTTCTCTATTGCTGGAAGTAGTTGTCATGGTTAGACCTCTCTAATATTGTCTAGCTAAAAGGAATACTCTAGCCCTAGAGCCATGAGATAGGCCGTGTCTGGGTCACCCCTCCCATCCCTCGGGAGTACCGGGCTAAGACCCAGGTTACCTGCGGAAAATCGGTCTGTCCTGTCCTTCCTGTAGTAACTACCCGGCAGGAAGAAGCCCCCTTGCAGGTTAACCGTGAGGCGGCTGGTTATCCCGTAACTGGTATAGAAATCAATTTCATGTCCCAATTGTGATGGCAGCTTTACGGCCTCACCAGCGCTGTTACGTCCGAAACCCGGCTCGTCCGCATGCATGTTCCAGTAGTCTACGGAGAGATACATCTTCTTTATGGGGAAGAATTCAAGGCCCCCATTAAGGAAGATGACGTTTTCTATCACAAAGGGGTCGCCAAAGACGCCGGGCCTGGCCACACCGAAGTTAAGCAGATAGGTAGAGGCTGTAGCAAGATATGGACCTATGCCTGCCCTCTGGTAGTGCGTATCAAAGAGGTTGGCATTTGTGGGGCTGTAGACCGAGAAGGCCCTGTTATTACGGCCATGCCACCTGAAATTTTCAAGGTCCCGGCGGCTGGATTCAGGACCGGAGGCCCAGACGAATTTACCCTTCGGCCTCACAAGCCCCAGGTTGTAGCCCGCATCGGCCACAAGGAGCCATCCCTTGTGCGTAATGTTCCCCCTATCCGGGGCGGTCTTGTTAGAGCTGTGGGCCTCGCCAAAGTTCCTGGCGTACTCAATACCAAAGTTAAACTTAGTAAAGTTCAGGTTTAGGTCTATACCCACAGTCCCCAGTAGGTCGTCGTTTACTCTTGTACCGTTGAGGTTAAAGTTGTCAAATACGTTGGACCTGTTCTTTGGACTGGTGTAGTCGTGTAAGAACCCTATATATGGCTGTATAGTATGGCTTCCGAACTTTGCCATCAGGTCTGTGGCAAAAAAGTCGGCATGTGTGTCCCTGCCAGTAAATGCCCTTTCGTCGCGTATGGTCGGTCCCCAATCTGTCTTATTATAGGAGTCAACCCTGTCATAATGTATCCTCCCCCTGAGGTCCTCTGGGCCAAAAGACAGGGTTACCCCGGCATTTGGGTACTTACCGCCGAGGGCGTATCCGTTTCCCACCAGGTAGGTAAAGTAGCCAAGACGTACACGCGTATCCAGGAAGTCCGTTACCGGAAGGTCAAAATACAGCCTGTACATCCTTGGCAGCATCTCTGCCTCGGTGTAGGTATGCCTGGGGCCGAAGAGGGTGCGTATCTTGCCGTCTGTAATCAGTGGGGCGTCGTATTCTGAAATATTGTCCCTTCTTAGTTGCAGGAAGAATTCGGCGCTACTTATATGCTTTACTGACGCAATGACGTCATAGTGGTATCCGATAAACCAGTTGTTGTCGTCCAGTTTATTTTTTAAGTCCGACAGGTTGTCCGAGGAGTTAGAGGATACACGGACGTGGAATCGGGTGGAGAGTTTGAAGTCCCCAAAGTATCTATCATGTAGTGGGTCAAAAGCCGTATACGGTTCTTCCTTTTCAGGAACCTTTATGCCGGGGCTTTCTTGTGCGAGGATATTTGTTGCCGGGAGAGATAAAGATAGTAAGAAGAAGAGGATAGCAAGTGTACTGAATGGGTTTTTAGACATGCCCATCATCTTAAGAGAAATCATACCACCCCTCCTTCCACAGTTTCAAGACATGCCTGCCGTGACTGTCGGGGTTTCCACTCCAGTGTCCTAAGCCAGTGAACCTAGAGTTAGTAATGTAAACTAGAAAAGATTTATACAAAGAAATTTCACCATAGTCAAGCGAAAAGTTCAGTTTTAAACCCAGCTTTGTCCATATTTTTATATTGAGTTGTTTCAATGTCTTATGGTAAATATTATATGGAATTCTGCCCATAGATTAACCGGGTTTCTTTACTCCTGGTTTTATTTGAATAACGGGCAACATCCCCTCTACTTAAAGGTAGATCAAGCATTTATGAGACGTAACATCGGCATAATAACAATAGTGTATTTTCTGACACTGACTAGTATTACTACGGAGGGATTAGCAATAACCTTGCCAGTGGAAGGTCTTTCCTATTCCGAGTTCCCCAGTGACGAGGACGAGAGGTCTCTGACTACTGCCCCAAGATCCTGGTACTCCACGGCGTACTGTGGAAAGTACCTAGGATACTGGCAGAGCAGGGGGGAGGGTAGCGGCAGTCATCCTGGGGTGGATATTAGGGTCGGGATTGGTACCCCCATAAGGGCCATAGCCAGGGGGAGGATAGTCAGGACGGGGGCTATGTGGCGTTGGGGGAACATCATAATTATCAGACACATTAATATGCCGGGCGTGCCCCAGGGAGGGCCTGTATACTCTATTTATGCCCATCTTAGCAAGATTAGTGTAGAAGAGGGGGATGAGGTGGAAGAGGCTGTAATTATTGGACTTAGCGGTGACACCGGGATTAGCCATATCCCCCATCTACACTTCCAGATAGATAGGGATGTAAAAGGTGCCGAGCACCCCTTCTTCCCGGAGAGAAACGGTCAGTGTTTTAAATGCGAATGGCTTGACCCCATGCACGTAGTGAATCACCCCGATACCGATCGTCAAGTAAAAAAACACACCATTAACCCTATAAAGTATATCTTACAATTTAAAGACTATAGGCCGAAAGAACAGGCCAAAAACAGTAGGCCATTAAAAATGGGTACCACTAGCCTGGAGGAGGGGGGGTTATACAAGGACAGCGGCCCAGAGATATATCTGTATCAAGATGGCCTTCTGCACTTAATACCAGATACTATAACCCTTTCTATACTTACGGGTGGCAGGGCCGACTCTGAAGATAACTCCACGAATCAGGTTACAAAGGTTCCCGGCCGGGTACTCTTCACGATACCCCACGTGCAAGACATCCCCCCCCTACGCAATGGTATCCTCGTAAAGGGTATGGAACCAGAGGTTTACATCATTCAGGGAAGAGAGAAGAAACTATGGCATCTACACACCCAGGGCAGTAAGGATGGAAATAATCATACCGAGGTTACCCCCATCCCAGAATGGGTATTGGAATCCATCCCTACGGCGGACTAGATTTGAGATATCCCTGGTAAAAGTCTGCTAATATAATAGGTGAGCCAGGGTTAGAAGTCAGGGGTTAGTTAGGTAGCAGACAGATTCTAAGATTACAGATTGCAAAATTAAATAATCTGGGAGATGTTAGAGCGCACGCTTTAGTATCTTGCCCGTTGGGCCGTGGGGGAGTTCCTTGCGGAATTCAAAGAGGCGGGGGACCTTATTCTTTAGCCCTCAGAAATTCTACTATTTCTCCTTTAAATTTAGTGAAGTCTTTAAGGTTATTTTTAAGGTGGGAGAACACCTTTTTATCTTCAATGTCTCCATACCTATGCACCAAGACATTGCGAAACGCCCTCATGTCACGCAATTTTCTGAACATCCCGTCTGAGATTACGTTCTTGCTTTTGAGCCTCTCCAGGACGTCTTCCTCGCTGGAGGGTAGACCCAGCTTTAATTCTGCGACCAAGACGTTGCAAACGTCTAATATGGCCTCTATCGCAATCTGCAGGAGCCTTTCACATGCCCTTCTCTTTTCACCTTTATACTCGCCGAGATTCTTTGGCATAATATCTCCTAGCTCGGTAACGTAGCCTTCCATTTCGGCAAGTTTAGCTAAAACCCTTTCTTTATCCATGTACTAAACGTTTAAGATATGTGGTGTAGGCCTTTTTGAACTGTTCAAAGTCTTTTATGGTGTCTATGGCAATCTCGTAAAGAAAATCCTCGTCCTTACAGTGAAGCACCTTTCCTTCCTTAAGAACCCTTGCCTTTATGTACAAAGGCATTGTCTGGAACACCTGTACGTCTATGTTATCGCTTAGGGCAGAATACTCTATCCTCTTTCCGAAAGAGTTCTTTTCGTTTCTAAGGACAAGGCATACGTCAATATCTGAGGTAGGTCTTACGTAGCCTCGGGCGTGGCTGCCGAAGAGTAGAACGGCAACAATCTCTTTATCATTTTTGACAAGGGAGAGCAGTTTATTTAGATGGCCATTTCTCATAGCGGTAGTATTTTACGCTTCTGCATGAGGATAGGCAATAGTCTGCCGAATATCAAAGCGCCCTTTTTAGTATCTTCCCCGTAGGCCCGTGGGGGAGTTCCTTGCGGAATTCAAAGGAGCGGGGGACCTTGTAGTGCGGGAGGTGCTGGTGGCAGTATTCCTTGAGTTCATCTTCGCTTAGTGGAGTATCACTGTGGCACACCACGTAGGCCTTGGGTACCTCTCCCCTGAGTCTGTCTGGTACGCCTACCACTGCCACCTCAAAGACCCCGGAATGGCGGCTTATGATGTCTTCTATCTCCGCAGGGGCGACGTTCTCGCCACTTATAATGATGAGTTCTTTCTTCCTGCCGGTGATTTTGAGGAAACCCTCCTCATCAAGCTTGCCTATGTCGCCCGTCTTCAGCCAGCCCTCCGGGGTGATGGTCTCGCGGGTAAGTTCCGGGAGGTTCAGGTAACCCTTCATAATGTTTGGCCCCCTGACCCATATGTCTCCCTCTTTTCCGGGGGGCAGGCTGTGGCCGTCTTCCCCTACTATCCTCACCTCTACGTTAGGTAAGGGACGTCCTGCCGTACCGTATTTATAGGATTCGGGGGTGTTCACGGAGATTATAGGGGAGGCCTCGGTGAGGCCGTAGCCCTCCAGGAGGGGCACGGAGAATATCTTCTGGAAGGCGTTGAGTAGTTCCATAGGTACTGGTTCGCCTCCCGTAACGGCCAGCCTCAGGCTGGAGAGGTTATAGGTGGAGGTCTGTGCGGTCCTGACTATGGCCTTGTACATAGAGGGGATGGCAAGGAGGAACGTAACCTTCTCTTTCTCTATATTCTCCAGCACCCTGGGGCCTGAGAAGCGGCTAATGTACACCACCCTTGCCCCGAAGAGGAGGGGCATGACCAGTGTGACCGTGAAGGCGAAGGTGTGGAAGAGGGGTATAACCCCCAGGAATATGTCTCTATCACTGAAGCCGAATGGGAAGAAACAGCCCTCAAGGTTGCTCAGTATGTTCTTATGGGTGAGCATCACCCCCTTGGGGTTGGCACTGGTGCCGGAGGTGTAAAAGATGGCCGCAACATCCTCTTCTCTTAATGGGGCTGGTGGTGTAGGTGAGGAGACGGCGGGTAAGGGGGGTATCTGGTCCAGATATATGCACTCCTTTACTACCCCCCCTACAAGGTCTTTAAATGGGCTACTGGTTATAATACTCTCTATAGATGAGTCCTTTACAACGTAGGCTATCTGCAGAGGAGAAAATAAGGGGTTAATTATGACAGGGGTTATGCCATTAAAGAGGAGGGCAAAGTAGCTGGCCACAAATTCCCTGGAATTGGGCAGGCATAGACCCGCCTTGGTCTGGGATCCGCCTGAGACGGATACCCCCAATTTATGAAAAACCGCCGCCAGGTCAGACGCTATCTTAAGGAGTTCTCCATAGGAGATAGCCCCCTTCTCGTCAACGATAGCCGTCTTTTGAGAGAAACATTTACAGCACTGGAGGAACTTTTCAGTAAGCGTCATGGCCCCTAATTGGGGGAGTGCTCCTGTTCAAGCTCTTCCAGGCTGAACGTTGAACCCTTTTTGGGTCCTTCTTCCTCTCCCTCGGTGGCCTCAGGCTCCTCTTCCACTAGATAGGCAAGCCTTTCTGATCCTATACCCAGCCTATACTCCTCCTCCTCTTCCTCTTTGCATTTTACGCAAAGGGTAGCAAAGGGCAGGGCCTTTAACCTATGCCTGGGAATCATCGTTCCACAGTTCTTGCATACACCGTATCTGCCGGAATGTATCCTCGCCAGGGCATCTTCAATCTGCCTGAGTTCCTGGACCTCACACTCAGCCATCTGGAGGGTAAGTTCATCTCCGATAGTGCTGGAGGCTATGTCTATTACGTCAGGTAGTCGCGACCCTCCAGAGTCCCTATACTCCTGGAGCCTTCGGTGTATCTCCCTCAAGAGGCGGTTTCTCCTTGTGGAGAGGCGGGCCTCAATTTCTTTTAATAGCTTTTTCTGAATTGGCATCGTAGAACCTCCTCACCATTAGGGCAATATAACCTATTTTGGCCTGTTTGTAAACAGTTTTTTTTGGGAGGGTTATCTGTGTAAGACTCTATTCTGGAATAGTTTGAGAGCAGTAAACAGCATACACCAGGCAGTAGGCATAATGTACTGCCTACTCCTTACCGCATACTGCTTACTCTCTTTAATTTGGGCACGGCAATGCCATGCCCCTTACCTGACACTAACCCCCTGCGATAGCCGGGACTATACTTATCTGGTCACCGTCTTTGACAGGGGTGTCCTGGTTCTTCTGGAAGCGGATATCCTCATCATTGACATAGAAGTTTATAAACCGTCGTAACTGCCCCTTCTCATCGCAGAGGCGGTTCTTAATACCTGGGTAGCTAGACTCCAGATTACTTATAACCTCCTTAATGGTACAACCAGAGGCCTCTACCTCCTCTGCACCACTGGTGAGGGTCCTAAGGGGTGTTGGTATCCTTACAGTAACTGGCATAGTGAGCTCTCCTTTAATCCTTTACTCCTACTCGAGAAGGGTCTATGACTTTGTACCTACGGTATCCTTCCGCTTCTGGGCCCTTTTTGCCCCAGCAGGCACGGCCTTACCTTCCCTCTCCATGAGGGCGTCAAAGTCCTCTAGCTTTGCAGTAATCATCTTGGGTGCTACGAGTCTGCCTATCACCGCCTCCTGGGTCTTCAGCCCGATGCCGGTAATGCTTATAACTATGGACTCGTCCCTGGGTATCCTTTCCTGTTCCAGCAGCTTCTTTGTAACGGCCACAGTAACACCCCCAGCCGTCTCAGTAAAGATGCCTTCAGTAGTGGCCAGGAGTTTTATCCCCTCCACTACCAGTTCTTCATCGCTGACGTCCTCGGCCCAACCGCCACTATCCCTGATAGCCTTTACGGCATGGTAGCCATCGGCGGGGTTGCCAATAGCAATGGACTGGGCAATGGTGTTGGGTTTTACGGGCTTGATGTTATCCCATCCGCTCTTTACCGCAGTGGAGATAGGCGAGCTCCCCGAGGCCTGGGCCCCGTAAATTTTGGTGCCAGAATCTTTTATGAAACCAAGCAGGGCAAACTCCTTGATTGCCTTGATTATCTTCAAGACGAGGGAGCCGCCTGCCATGGGCGCCACAATATGCTTGGGGACCTTCCAGCCCAGTTGCTCCAGAATCTCGTAACCAAAGGTCTTGGACCCCTCGGCGTAAAATGGCCTTATGTTTATATTGGCGAAGGCCCAACCGTACTTTCCTGCTATCTCGGAGCACAGGCGATTGACGCCGTCATAATTACCATTAATACCAATGACATTAGGACCATAGATAAGGGTGCCTATAATCTTGCCCTGTTCTATGTTGGCTGGCATGAAGATATAGCTCTCAAGTCCTGCCTGGGCGGCCTGGGCGGCCACGGAGTTGCCCAGGTTGCCTGTGGTGGCGCAGGCCACCGTCTTGAAGCCAAATTCCTTAGACTTTGATAGGGCAACCGAGACCACACGGTCCTTGAAACTCCAGGTGGGGTAGTTTACCGAGTCATTCTTTATGTAAAGCTCTTTCACCCCCAGTACCCTTGCCAGATTGTCGGCCTTTATCAGGGGGGTAAACCCGACCTGGACGCCAACGGTGGGCTCTCCATCCAGTGGGAGGAGCTCCTTGTACCTCCACATGTTTTTAGGTCTGGAGGCAATGACTTCCTTCGTCAGACACTTCTTTATGGCCTCATAGTCGTATTCCACCTCCAGCGGGCCGAAACAGAAACTGCATACGTGGATAGGCTCCTTTGGGTAGACCTCTCCACACTCCCGGCACTTCAAACCCTTAACGAACCCCATCTCTTTCTCCTTGATAATGGATTAAAAATTCTGGAGGGGGGCCATTAAAAAAACTGCCTCTTCCCTGGGATAAGAAGAGGCTCATCGTCTCATCTTATCTCCCAAGGCTCCTTCCCTTCGTTACACTCAGGGCTCGCCTGGACCTTGTAGGAGTTAGCACCTGCATCCATCCGCCTCTCTGAACCTAGTATGGTTCAGGGCCTAAGGCTGATAGACCGGTTGCTGTGGCTTCTTTGGGCCAGTCCCTCCGCCACTCTTGATAAGATTTTCTGGATTATAACCAATCCATATTGTTTGTCAATCTAATTTTGCGGGGGGATGTGGAGTATATGGACATGGGTAACAATTTCGGCTTTCCCCAAAGCCAGGGCTTAGGAGTCAGGGACCAGGGATTAGGAACTGGAATTAAGAATTCAGAAGTCAGGGGACAGCAAGGCAGCAATCAACAGTCAGCAAGTCAGCAGGCTGATAGCTGATTCTGAATTCTGACTACTGTATTCTTTATTCTCCCCCTAAGTCTTTGCCCAGCCCTTTTATCCATTCTATCATCTTTTCCGCATCCACAGCCTCTCCCCCTGGGCTTATCCTGAGCTGGTGGCCCGGGTGGACCTCTTTCTTCTCTTCCCCTACCGCTACAACGGCACTGCCCTTTATGGACGTTACCGTAACGGTGTCCCCAAAGACTTTTATATCTATCTCTCCATTTTCCAGATTTACCACACAAGAGGGGGTATTCACATTGAAAGACCCACTGTCTTTTTCAATAGCTACAAGGAGTTCCCCCTCCAGGAGTTCTACCCTCCGTTGCCCTGGGAGTACCAGCCTGGAAGATTCGTTGACGTACAGTCTGATACCGTGGCCCTTACGGATATAGCCCCCGCCTGCTAAAAAGAGCTGTGCCTTTGACCCCCTTCCTGTCCGCAGGGTGGTACCTCTGTAAAACTTTGTAGGGGCGGGTTTTAAACCTGCCCCTACATTATCCTTCACCTTTGGAAATATCTCCACCGTACCCACAACCCTTTGCACCTCTCCCACGGCCGGCAGGGTGAGATAGGCATAAACGCCCAGGGTCAGGAGGGAGACTACACCCACCAACCCTCCTGCGTAAAGGAATGCCCCCCTGGTAGGCCTTACTAGCAGGATACCCACCTCGTAAAGGGCCATTACGGGCAGAGCGGTGCCGGTCTGTGTAAAGGGGTCAGCAGTGGGGGTAATCATGGCGGCAAGGATAAAGGCCCCCAGGATGGCTAACTTCCTCCACTGGATGTAATTCTCTGCCGTGAAGACCCCCACCTTGTTCAGGAGTAGCATTACCAGGGGCAATTGAAAGACCAGCCCCAGGGCAAGGGTCAAGAGAAATACCAGAGAGATGTACTGGCTCATGGTGATAATGGGCTCTATCCCAGGCCCCAGGATACGGATGAGGAACTGGAGGGCGAGGGGGATGAGGACAAAGTATCCGAAGAGCCCGCCCAGGAGGAAGCCTACTACAGAAAAGGGGAGGAACATCTTCACGTAGTGGCGTTCGTGCCTGTACAGCCCAACCGATACAAACCTCCATGCCTGATACAAGACCATTGGATAGGACAGGAAGAAGGCGCTGATAAGACAGAGCTTTATATAGGCAAAGAAACCTTCCTGATAACTCAGCACCTTAAGGGTGGCAGATAACCCCATTGACTCCATAGTCAGGCTGTGGGGCCTCTTGGCCACCCATAGGATTTGAGACTTGAAGGCCCAGCAGAGGAAGAAACAGACAATGAGGCTTATGACGCAGATAATTATCCTGAGGCGTAGTTCCTCCAGGTGCTCTCCCAGAGACAGCCTCTTTTCTTCACTCTCCCGGTGCGGTGTATTGTCCATGTCCCCGGGTGCTATGATAGTATACCATCGGGGCAATTACAAGCCTTAGAACTAGGGGGTAGGCCCTGCACCACCCTTGTACCACAAGGGTACAGGGCAAGGGTGTAGGACAAAGCCCTGTACCTAATTGGTACAGGGCAAGGGTGCAGGGTAAAGCCCTGTACCTGATTGGTACAGGGGAGTAGGGGGTGGGGGGTAGGGAGAAAAGAATTACAAATTTGTAATCTGCCATTTGTAATCTGTAATTTGCATTGACTAGCCCAAGCCTTTGAAATTCCTTGAAATAGGCCAATCTTTCTGGTATTTTAGCCCTCTGTCTAGGTCTTGTTTCTTATCTCTTAATAAAAAGGAAGGCGGCCATGGGTGAGATATACCAGGGGAGTTTAATTGCCACTGGTAAGGTCTTTGGCATAGTGGTAAGCAGGTTCAACGAGTTTATCTCCGGGAAGTTACTGGAAGGGGCACAGGACTGCCTTTTGAGGCATGGGGCAAGGGCGGGGGATATAGACGTCTACTGGGTACCGGGTTCATTTGAAATACCCCAGGTGGCCAAGGCGGTGGTAAAGACGGGCCGCTATCATGCGGTTATATGCCTGGGGGCGGTACTAAGAGGGCAGACCCCTCACTTTGAATACGTAGCCAGTGAGGCCGCGAAAGGTATTGCCCAGGTCGGTCTTGAGAGTGGGGTCCCCACCATCTTCGGGGTAATTACGGCAGAGACCCTTGAACATGCCATAGACCGGGCAGGCACAAGGAGCGGGAATCGTGGTGCGGAGGCCGCCATGGGTGCAATAGAGATGGCTAACCTACTGGAGAGGCTGGGCGGTGGCACCGCCAGCCGTAGCGGCGGGAAGCGTGGCAGGGCCCGATGAGGAGGCGTACCAGGGCCAGGGAGCTAGCCCTACAGGCCCTTTATCAGATAGAAATTCAGGGGGGCGGCAGGGCCACCCCCGACAGGGAAATCCTGGAGGATGCCCTCCGGTTTTGTGTAGAGAGGGCGGAAGACCAGGAGGTAGCCCAGTTTGCGGTACAGCTAGTGGAGGGTGCTTGTAAGACAAAGACCCAGATAGATGAGAAGATAACCTCCGTGGTAGAGAACTGGGAACTCCCCCGGATGGCCACTATTGACCGTTGTATCCTGAGGTTATCAGTTTATGAACTCCTCTACAGAAAAGATATTCCACCCAAGGTCTCCATCAACGAGGCAATAGAACTGGCCAAAAAATACAGCACTGCTAATTCCGGCACCTTTGTTAATGGCATCCTGGATAGGGTCTATACACGCTTTACGCCCGGTCCGCCTCAGCCTGCCCTTGAGCGGAGCGAAGGGGCGGATGCTCCTGCAACACCTGGCCAGCCTGAACTTGAACGAAATGAAGGAGAAGGGGTGGATACTCTTTCAAAGAATTCGGAATGCGGAATTCGGAATGCGGAATCCGCACTCCGCAATCTACACTCCGCAGTCGGAATGGAATCACTTTTAGAAGGTAGTGGAGAGGCAGACCTGCACGTCCACACCATCTGCTCCGACGGCACACTGACACCCGAAGAGGTGGTAGAAGAGGCGGTGAGGCAGGGACTGAGGGCCGTCGCTATTACAGACCATGATTGCGTGGATGCCGTGAAGGCTGCCCACAGATTAGGGGCAAGCAGGGGCATCTATATCATCCCAGGGATAGAACTCTCTGGTTACCTGCACCCCAACGAGATCCACATCCTGGGACTCTTTATAAACATTAATGATAGTAATCTCCTGCGTAAGCTGGAGGAGATGAAGAGGGATAGAGTAGCTAGGGTTTCGGCTATGGTGGAGAGGCTGGATGGACTCCGTGTCCATATAGATTCCCAGGAGGTCTTAGACCTGGCGGGCAGTAGCCCCCCAGGCAGGATGCACGTGGCAGAGGTTATACATAAGAAGGGTTATTGTACTGATATACAAGAGGTGTTTAATAAATATCTAGGGGATGACGGTCCTGCTTATGTCCCCAAAAAGACCATCACCGTACAACAGGCCATTGAACTTATCCTGAGTACCGGTGGAGTGCCAGTCTACACCCACCCAGGTCTTGCAATGAGAGACGACCTTATACCCTATTTGGTGGAATGGGGCATCCAGGGGCTTGAGGTCTATTATCCCACCCATACCCCATCCCAGGTAGAGAGGTACCTCCAGATAGCCAGAAAATATAACCTGGCCGTCTCTGGAGGCTCAGACTTCCATGGGCAAAGAAAGCCGGGTATACCCCTGGGCAAGGTAAGAGTCCCCCTGAGCATGGTAGTGGCCCTCAGAGAGAGGGCACAAAAAAGCGGGGTTGCCGTAAGCCATTAGTGGCAGGCCCCACCCCTGAGAAGGAAGAGCTATGGTTTTTGACCTTATTAAGGGATTTATAGAGCAAGCGGTAGCGCCGGCAGGCGTCAAAGAGGAAAAGAAGGAAGAGAAGCCAGCAGAGACCCCATCAGAAAAGGCAGCAGGGCCACCTCCACCGTCAAGTGTAGCGGAGGAAGAGAAAAAGCCGGCGGAGGCACCGGCTAAAAAACAAGAAGAACCATCGGCTGGTTCTTCCTGGCTCTCCCTGGACACCTGGGTCTCACTGGACGACTTAAAGAAGGGGCTAGAAAAGACCCGCGCCCGCCTGGAGGGGCACCTCCAGGGCCTCTTTGCCCTGGGACAGACGGTAGATGAACACCTCCTGGAAGAGATAGAGGCGGCCCTGATAGAGGCGGATATGGGTGTGAAGCCCGTCGGCCGTCTCATGGAAGAACTCAGGCGGGCCTGCCAGTCAGGGGAGGTTACGGACGCCGCTGGGGTGAAAGGGCATCTAAAGGCCAGGTTAAAGGAACGCTTTAAAGCCTGCAAGTTGGAGCTGAACATGTCCCCCACCCCTCCTACGGTGATTATGGTTGCGGGGGTGAACGGCAGCGGTAAGACCACCTCTATAGCCAAGCTGGGCTATATGTTTGCCAGGGAAGGTAAACAGGTATTACTGGCCGCAGGGGACACCTTCCGTGCGGCGGCAGTAGAACAACTAGAGATATGGGCTGGTCGCATAGGGGCCCAGATAATAAAACACCAGCCAGGGGCTGACCCCTCAGCCGTGGCCTACGATGCACTGGAGGCGGCGGTGGCCAGGGGGGTGGACGTGGTCATCGTTGATACTGCCGGGAGACTCCACACCAAACAGAATCTCATGAGTGAACTGGGGAAGATGAAGAAGGTCTTATCCAAGAGGATAGAACATGCCCCCCATGAGGTGCTCCTGGTACTGGATGCCACTACGGGACAAAACGCCATCTCTCAGGCAAAACTATTCAAAGAGGCCGTTGACATTACCGGCATATTCCTTGCTAAACTGGACGGTACCGCCAAGGGCGGCGTAGTCCTGGGTATGCAAGATGAGATAAAGATACCCGTAAAATTCGTAGGGCTGGGAGAAAAGGCGGAGGACATACAGCGCTTTGACCCAGAGGGCTTTATTGACGCCCTGTTTGATTAAGGCGATTTCTTGTCCAGATAACAGAAGAGGAGGGTAAGTATGAGATTACATCTTTTAATGGCAGGGATCTTTTCAGTCGGACTCTTCATCGGCACCCTGCCCACCGCAGAGGCCGCAAAGATGACGGTGCAGGTGGTAGATAAGGACAGTAAACCCGTACAAGGGGCTACCGTAGACGTAACTTCCGAAGGGAAAAAAGAGACTGCAACCACTGACGCCAAGGGGGAGTGCACCGTAAACCCTGGCGGTGCCAAGTGCGACATTGATGCCCAGAAGGGGGATTGCAAGGAGAGACAGTCACCTGTGGGAGTCTTAGAAAACGCAAAGGTAGTCATTACACTGCACTGCTGGCCACCTAAATAAGAGTGTCATTGCGAGTCCGCCGCAGGCGGACTTGCAATGACCCGTTTGGATAGCTTTTGATGAAGGATTGTATCTCCAGAAGGACTTTTCTCAAGACTGCCGTAGGGGCAGGGGCCTGCCTCTACGGCCTCAATTACCTCTCCAGCCTCCACAGACCTAAACCCCTCAAGACGTTGAAAGATACCAGGCTTAAAAAGGGCCTTGTAGTGGCACACGGGGAACAGGGGGAGGGAAGGACCGAGGAGGAGACCGTAAGGGAGATGACCAAACGGGCACTGGAGGCCCTGGGCGGTATAGATAAACTAATCTCCAGGGGTGACAGAGTGGTAATAAAACCCAACCTATCCTGGAACCGTGCCCCCGAGTTTGCCGCCAATACCAACCCCCTCCTTGTCGCCGCCCTGATAGAGCTGGCAAGGGGGGCTGGGGCCTCAAGGGTCAGGGTGCTGGATAATACATGCTCCAGTAACCCGGCAACGTCGTATGAGATAAGCGGTGTTGCCAGGGCCGCAAGAAAGGCCGGGGCAGAGGTCTGTTTTGTCCAGCCGTCCCGATTAAGAGAGGTCGCCATCCCCGGCGGAAAGGCCCTCCCTTCCTGGGCCTTTTTTGACGACTTTATCCTGAAGGAGGAGGTGGACGTCCTCATCAATGTCCCTGTTGCCAAACACCACAGCACCTCCAGGCTCACCCTGGCCCTGAAGAACGTCATGGGCATGGTGGGCTGGGATAGGGGCACCTTGCACAAGGATATACACCCTAAGATATCTGACCTTAACAGGGTGGTAAAGGTAGACCTCACGGTGCTGGACGCCTATCGTGTACTCAGGGACCACGGGCCTACCGGGGGACGGCTTGAGGACGTGGATAATTCCCCTGAAAGGGCGCGGCAGATAGTGGTGGGGAGAGACCCGGTGGCCGTAGACTCCTACGGCGCCACCCTCTTTGGCCTTCAGCCCGGAGATATTGGCTTCATCCGTGAGGCCCACGAGGCCGGGCTGGGGGAGATGGAGTATGGGCTTTACGGGGTGGAAGAAATCACTGTATGAATAACCGAACTCGTAGCCGCAGGCTCGTAGCCGCAGGCTTCAGCCTGCGAGTCCTCCGGGAAGTGTAGCCGCAGGCTTTAGCCTGCGTGAATAATATGGGTGTAAAAGAAAAAAGACACAGATTACCACGAGAATTTTATAAGGGAACGGTGTCCGTTGCTTTTACACTGTGCCTGAAGGGAGGCGTTCCAGCATTCACCAGACCTGAAATTGTAAATATTTTTAAGGACGTTCTTACCTCGGCCGTTGCCAAAAAAGCCTGTATTATCCCGGTTTACTGTTTCATGCCCGACCATCAGCATTTAATAATCACAGGGACCTGCAGCGATTCCGATATATGGAACGCATTGGTAAGTTACAAGCAAAGGACAGGCTATTGGATGACTACAAACAAGGCTGGAATTAGCTGGCAGAAAGATTTTTATGACCATGTAATAAAGAAACATGAGGATATAGCGACCCAAGTAAGATATATACTAGATAATCCGGTAAGGAAGGGACTAGTATCATCGTGGCAGGAGTACCCATTTAAGGGTTCCATAGGGTGCAATATGGAAGATGTTTTAGGTGCAATGATTTGAACATTCGCAGGCTAAAGCCTGCGGCTACAACACACTGCGAAATAAGTCATGTAGCCGCAACCTTTAGAACAATCGCAGGCTAAAGCCTGCGGCTACAAAAGAGTTTGCGTCTACGGAAGGAGGGTGTGGCATGTTGTATAAAGTCCAGGGTAAAGGCTTGAATAAACTAGAGGATACAACTTTTGAAAGGGAAAGCCTCTTAGAGGAAAACCTTGAAGATTGGATAGAGACCAACCCTTCGCTTTTAGGAGAAGAACTCCTGATAATAGGGAGACAGGTTGACATACCAGATGTAAACGATACCTTGGATTTGTTAGCCTTAGATACAAAAGGGAATGCGGTCATAATTGAGCTAAAGAGGGGCCAATTAAAAGACCCTGTGGAAATGCAGAGCTTGAAGTATGCCTCGTATATCTCAAGATGGGCTTACGATGACTTTGAGAGACAGGCCCAAGAGTACTATAAAGATAAGCCTAAAGAAGAGGAGTTTGATTTTAACGGACTCTTTGAGGATTTTTGTGAAAAGGTTGATACTGGAGAGATTCCTGAAATAAACAGCGACCAAAGAATAATCCTGGTAGGGAGCGACATTAGGTCTAAATTAGGGTCTGTGGCCTTATGGTTGCTAGAGCATCACATAGATATAAAGGTCATAGAAGTTCATTCGTATAAAGAGGGAGAGTCCATATTCCTGAATCCACAAGTTATCATACCTCCACCCACTACAGAGGAGTATGAGATAGGAAAGCTTGGAATAAGAAAGGACAAACCCTGGCTTGTTGATGGCAAGACATGGCATTTAAACAAGAGGTGTAGTGAGGAGAATTCCCTAAGGCTTCAACGTCTAATTAGTCTGATAAAGGATAACTTTGGTATTGAGCCGAGTTGGGATCAAAAGTTTTATATCTCCTTTAAAAAGAATAACGGCATCTGGGTTTGGATAAATACCGAAAGGAATTTATTTAGATTAAATACTAGGGCCAATCCCAATACATTTGACTTGAAGGAACTTGCAAGTAGACTGAAGGTTACGGCATTAAAAGAAGAAGCTGGCCTTGCGGAAAAGATGCAAGCTTCTAGTTATCTCTGGATTGATGAAGGTCGTGTAAGAATAACAGCGAAAGAAGATTTTGACCTGGAGAATCCAGAATTAATTAAGTTTTCAAAAGAATGTTACGAATCTTACTAGAGTACGATCTTTTGTGATAGCGTTTTATACATCTCTGCACGGCATTGAGGATTTACAACGTAGCCGCAGGCTTCAGCCTGCGAATCGTGCCAATATTGTAGCCGCAGTCCGCCTCAGGCGGATTAGCCTGCGTCAACTTCACGATTGAGAGCAAATGACAAAGGACAAAAAGAACCCCTTCAGAACCTATAATCTGCGAAAGCTGACCCAGGTCCTAAGCCTGACGGCCTTCTTAATCCTCCTGATATACCTGGACCCCTTAACTACTCAGGGCCAGCCTGCTAACTTCTTTTTGAGGCTCAGCCCCCTGGCAGGTCTCGGGGCAAGCCTGGCCTCTAATGAGTGGATTAGGGATTACTGGCCTGCCTTACTGCTACTTGTGGGCACGGTGTTTATGGGACGGTTTTTCTGCGGGTGGTTGTGCCCCTTTGGTATAACGCTAGACCTGACGGACAAGCTCTCCAGGGGTTGGAGGGCAGGGGCGTATGGAAATACGCCCCTACCCATGATATATAACGGCAAACGGCTCAAGTTTTATTTCCTTGCCTTCCTCCTCCTGAGCCTCTTTATAAGTCGGCAGATGGTGGGGTGGTTTGACCCGCTAAGCCTTGCCACCAATACCTATACCGTACTGGCCCATCCTTACCTGGTAGCCCTTCTCAGTGGGATTTTTGATTTCCTGCAGGGTCTTCCAGTGGTATCTACCCTGGCCGCAGATGCCCAGGGTCTCTCTCATAAGCTCCTCTTTGCCCCTAAAGAGCCTTTCTACAGGAATCATTCCCTCTTCCTGATACTCTTTCTCTCTATCGCTTCCCTGGGCCTCGTCTACAGGAGGTACTGGTGTCGCAACCTTTGTCCCCTGGGGGCCATACTGTCCCTGGCCTCTATGGGTTCGTACTTCCAGAGGAGGGTGATAGAGGGTTGTACCGTCTGCGGTATATGCCAGAGGGGGTGCAGGATGGGGGCCATTACCGGGGAAGGGATGGCCACCCAGTCCGGGGAGTGCATACTGTGCATGGATTGTCAGGAGGTATGTCCAGAGAACGCCATACGCTTCACAGGCAGGGGTCTGCCCAGGATGGAGGAGGTGGACCTTTCCAGGAGGGGGCTGGTTACGGCCTGCCTCTTGAGCGTAGGTAGTGCCCCGATGTGGAAATTTAATTTCCCATGGAGGTCCGGGAAGGGAGGACACCGCCTGATTCGCCCCCCGGGTGCC
Organism: Planctomycetota bacterium; assembly: GCA_016209685.1. Classification (GTDB taxonomy): domain Bacteria; phylum Planctomycetota; class Brocadiia; order Brocadiales; family Bathyanammoxibiaceae; genus 2-12-FULL-52-36. Next base: position 118,398 of record JACQVQ010000009.1, read on the forward strand.
CTACCGGAGGAAGGATTCCTGGCCAAATGCGTCAGGTGTGGAGAGTGCCTGCGGGTATGTAAGACTAACGGACTCCACCCCACGGTGCTGGAGGCCGGGCTAGAAGGGGCCTGGACACCCAGGTTAATCCCCAGGATTGGACACTGTGAGTACACATGTACCCTGTGCAGTCAAGTCTGCCCCTCCGGGGCCATAAGGCCGCAAGAACTACCCAGGAAACAGGCCCTGGCCATTGGAAAGGCCTACATAGACCACACCCGTTGCATCCCCTGGGTGGCCCATGCCCGTCTACCCGAACTCCAGGAGGACTGGAAGGACCATAACTGTGCGGTATGTGAAGAGGTATGCCCCGTCCCCACAAAGGCCATACATTTTAACGTATATAAGGACGAACAGGGCAGGGAACTCCGCCGCCCATTTGTAAGGGAAGAGATATGTACAGGGTGCGGGTTCTGTGAATATGCCTGTCCGGTGGTCGGTAAATCTGCCATCCTGGTGGAGGGGATTCAACCACAGGCGTCTGTGGCCACGGTGGGGGCTGAAGAATACGCAGGAGATAAGATGAAGTACCTCTTCCCACAAAAGGTGGGGGACTGGGGTATGAAGGAGAAGAAAGTGGAGGTGTACTCCGGAGAAAAAGGACTCTACGAATACATAGACGGCGGGGCCGAACCCTATCTATCCTATTCCTTCCAGGAGGTGGCAGTGGCTTCCTATGTGGATAGCACGGGTAGAGAGATACTGGTGGAGGTCTGGCGGTTTGATGACATAGAAGACGCCTTCGGGGCCTACACCTTGAATAGGACAGGGACGGAGTATTCCCTGGGAGACGAGGCCTTTCTGCAGGATAACAACCTGTGGGTATGGAAGGGGAAATACTACCTGAGCCTGCTACCCAGTACCCCTGCCGTGAGGTCTGAAGACGTCGTAAGTATTGGCCAGTCCTTATCAGCTAAGATACCTGGGGGGACGTGTGCCCCCCCAAGATTGTTGAAGTATCTCCCGACGGAGGGGCTGATTTACACCAGTATAAAATTCTTCCACCAGAAGATTGTCCTGGACAACGTTTACATAAGTAAAAAACCCATAGAGGAAAATGTCTTTGGCCTTGTTAAGGATACGGATGCCCTTATAGGTGAGTATATAATAGAAAAAGGTATTCCCACAAAGAAGCTGTTGCTTATAAAATATCCCGACCCTGAACGGGCCAGAAAAGGCAGGACAAGGTATATTGAGCTCAGACAGTCCTGGGGTGAATCTTCCGAGGCGTTAGACGGTATTATTTGTCTTAAGAGCAAGGAAGGCTTTAGCGGAGTCTTTTGCAAGGGGAGCTATCTGATAGTAACCTTCATGTCCCCTGATGAGTTATGGGCGGAACACTACATCCAGGATGTGGTGAGTGTGATCCCTATGGAATAGCCCGATTCCCTTGCCATGTTCGGAGTAATATTTTTGTATTGCAAAATCATTCAATAAACCTTAAAATGCTAAACTTTGGAGAAAAGAGCGATGGTCATAGAAAAGGAACACAAGGTTAATTTAATGAAGGAACTCAGGCTTCACGAGACGGATACTGGCTCCCCAGAGGTTCAGATTGGGCTCTTAACGGAGAGGATTAACAAACTTAGCGAACACCTTAAAGAGCACAAAAAGGACCACACCTCCCGTAGAGGGCTACTCCAGATGGTGGGCAGGCGTTCGGCCCTCCTGGGGTACCTTAGTGAAAGGGACCAGGAAAGGTACAAGAACATCGTCAACAGACTGGGATTAAGGCGCTAAGGCGGATGAGACAGGAGACTTTGGAGATAATTTTTGAGGAGTTGAAAGAAGAGGATAGATGGTAATATTCAAGGTAGAGAAGGTAGTTGGAGACAGACTTTTAAGTATAGAAAGTAACAAGATAGCCAGACAGGCCGATGGGGCAGTAACAGTCAGGTACGGGGATACGATAATTTTGGCAACAGCCGTCGCTGGTGCCGAGAGGGATATAGATTTCTTCCCCCTGACGGTGGACTACAGGGAGAAGACCTATGCGGCCGGCAAATTCCCTGGGGGCTTCTTTAAAAGGGAAGGGAGACCCACCCTAAAAGAGACCTTAACCATGAGACTCATAGATAGACCCCTCAGGCCCCTTTTCCCCGAAGGGTATAAGAGGGACGTCCAGGTGATGACGAGCGTCCTTTCTGCTGATAAGGAGAACAACCCCGACGTGCTGGCCATGATAGGGGCCTCGGCCGCCCTATCCATTTCCAGTATCCCGTTTCCCAAACCCGTGGGGGCCGTAAGGGTGGGGAGGCTGGAAGGGAGTCTTGTACTGAACCCAACTCACAGCGAGTTAGAAGATAGCGATATGGACCTGGTGATTGCCGGTACGGAAGATGGGATCATCATGGTGGAGTCAGCGGTCAAAGAGGTTAGTGAGGACGACATGGTCCAGGCAATACTCTTTGGTCAGCAGGCCGTCAAGGAGATAGTCCAGCTCCAGCAAGAACTCATGGGCATATGTGCCAAGGCGAAGGAACCTGTCAAGGTCTCCCCCCCGCAGAAAGAACTATACGATGCCATAAAAGCAGAGGCTTACAAGGAGATAAAGAGCAAGGGCGTTACCCCCGGGAAACAGGCCAGGAGTCAGGCCCTTAAGGTCGTATTGGAACGGCTCATAGAAAAATACGCAAGTGGTGACAACGCCAAGGCGACAGATAGCCAGGTGAAGGCCATCTTTGTCAAGCTTGAGGAAGAGGCGATTAGGGAGTTAATAATAAAGGAACATAAGAGGGTGGATGGCAGGCGTCCGGAGGAAATAAGGCACATCTCCTGCGAGGTAGGTATCCTCCCCAGGACGCATGGTTCGGCCCTCTTTACCCGAGGGGAGACCCAGGCCCTGGTGGTAACCACCCTGGGGACAACCCTGGACGAACAACGGATGGATACCCTGGAAGAGGAGTACTCTAAAAAATTCATGCTCCATTACAACTTCCCCCCCTTCTGTGTAGGAGAGGTTAAGCAGGTGTTCGGGCCTTCCAGGAGGGAGATAGGGCATGGCAACCTGGCAGAAAGGGCACTGGAGGCCATTATACCCCCACATCAAAAGTTCCCTTATACCATACGTGTAGTATCTGACATATTGGAGTCTAACGGCTCCTCCTCCATGGGTACGGTCTGCGGCGGCACCCTCTGCCTGATGGACGCAGGGATACCCATAAAGGAACCTGTGGCAGGGATAGCTATGGGCCTGGTGAAGGAAGGAGAGGAGACTGTGGTCCTGTCAGACATCCTGGGGACGGAAGACCACTGCGGAGATATGGATTTCAAAGTGGCAGGTACCCAGCACGGCATCACAGCCTTACAGATGGACCTGAAGATACCGTGGCTAGACGAAAAGACCCTCAAGACTGCCCTCTATCAGGCCAGGGAGGGCAGGTTACATATCCTCAAGGAAATGAATAAAGTGATGGATAAACCCAGGCAAGAGATATCCCTCTATGCCCCAAGGATGCTCAGGCTAAAGATAAACCCCGATAAGATAGGGGCAGTCATTGGCCCGGGTGGCAAGGTAATAAAGAAGATACAAGAAGAGACCGGGGCCAGGGTGGAGATTGAGAACGACGGTACGGTGATTATCTCCTCTACTTCTCCGGAGGCAGCTGAAAAGGCCAGGGCCATCATAGCGGGCATGACCGAGGAGGTTATGGTAGGAAAGATATACCTGGGCAAGGTCGTGGCCATTAAGGAGTACGGGGCCTTTGTAGAGATATTACCTGGCCAGGATGGTCTCCTTCACGTATCGGAGCTTTCCGACAGTTACGTAAAGAAGCTAGAGGACGTACTAAAAGTGGGCGATGAGACCTGGGTAAAGGTCATAGGAATAGACGACCAGAGACGCATAAGGCTCAGCCGAAAGGCTGCCCTTAAAGAACGTGCTACCAATCCTCCAGTACCAGTAAGTGAGGCGATAAGTTAGTTCTGCTATCCTCTAGGGTCCATTAAATTTTTTTAGGAGGTGAGGTAAAAGAAGAAAAGTCCTTGATTTAGTGGTAAAGTCCGCCAGAAAGACCTGTCCTGAGGGAAGGCGGAGATTCGCCAGTTTTCGTGGCGAAGGTGAGAAATTTTTAATGTTTTTCAGAGTAAGGAGATTATTAGAATGGCAACGAGGGTTACCGGTAAGGTAAAGTGGTTTGACGCAAAGAAGGGTTATGGTTTCATAGAACACGATGGAGGGAAGGACGTCTTCGTGCACTTCTCAAGCATTAATGGGGATGGTTTTAGGACCTTGGAGGATGGGGAGAAAGTAGAGTTTGATTTGACGGATGGCTCCAAAGGGCTACAGGCCCAGAACGTAGTCCGCGTGAGTAGTACTTAAGGCTATAACGCCATATAATGAGCCGGGAAGAAAGGGTTGTGCTTCCTGGCTCATTTTTTCCCAAAGACCATGTCTAGGGTTCTATACGGAGACCAGTGACCCTTCGGGCCCTAGCCCTCAAGACCTGCCCTGAGTGGAACGAAGGGGCAAAAGCCATGTTGCTGGAAAAAGACCCATTGTCCGCCTCAGGCGGATCAATAGACCCCAAAATAGAGAGTAACACTGCCGCTCAATCCACTCCACTAGCACCAGGCTCATCCAAGCCTGCCCTGCACCAGACCTGCCCTAGAGCGGAGCGAAGGGACGGTGCAGGGCCTGCCCTTAAGCCGAGCGCAGCGAGTCCTGAACGTAGTGAAGGAGCTAGTGAAAGGGTGGATACCGCCCTGAGCATCCTGGCTGATGGTCTCGCCCACGAGTTGAGGACCCCCCTCTCCACCATCAGCCTCAACCTCCAGCTCCTTCAGGAAGAGCTTCAGACCGTTGTTGGGAGTCCGCCTCAGGTCGAAAATCCTGAAAGTCCGCCATCTTTTGGGAGGACGCCATCTTTTGGGCGGGCGGATACCACCCTTAATGAGAAAGCCGGGGTGGCTCTCAAGAGGGTCTGCGTATTACAAAAAGAGATACAGCGACTGGAGGAGGTCCTCAGCGATTTCCTTCGCTTCGCTAAGGGGGGCAGCCTGGAACTGCTGGAACAAGACATAAATCAGGTAGTGGACGAGGTGATAGACTTCATAGCACCCGAGGCAAAAAGAAACGGTATAGAAGTTGTCAGAGACTATGCCCCCGACCTGCCGATAGTCAGACTGGATACGGGCCTGATAAAGCAGGCCATTCTTAACATTATTATCAATGCACAACAGGCCATGCCCCAGGGAGGCAGACTCTCAGTAAGCACCTCCCACAAAGAAGGGCACGTCCACATAGAAGTAACCGATACCGGTACAGGTATCCCCAGGCACCATCAGGACAAGATATTCCAGGCTTATTTCTCTACAAAAAAGAAAGGGACTGGGCTGGGGCTTCCTACGGCAAAACGTATCGTAGAGGGACACGGGGGGAGCATCTTCGTGGAGAGTACGGAAGGGAGGGGCAGCAGCTTCATAATCCAATTACCTATTGGAACGGGGACCCTTAACCCCTTGAACCCTTAAACCTTTGAACTTCTTTTTTAGAATGGATAGGCAATGAGACCCGCAGTGAAGGTATTAGTAATAGATGACGAAGACTCCCACGCCAGGGCTGCGGCAGAGGCCCTGGAGAAAGTGGGGTACCGGTGTGTGGTCGCCACTGAAGGCAGAGAGGGTCTCAGACATATAAGACGGGGGGGCAGGGCCACGCCTGACGGCGGGTTTGACGTGGTTATTACAGACCTGGTTATGAAGGACGTGGACGGTATGGAAGTCCTTAAGGAAACCAGGGAGCACCTCCCCCGAACCCAGGTAATCTTCCTCACCGGTTATGGTACCGTAGAATTAGCCGTAGCCGCCATGCAGAAAGGGGCTACCACCTTCCTCCGGAAACCCGTCAATGCACATCAACTCAGGATAGCGGTAGAGGAGGCAATAAAAAAACAGACCCTCGTGGAGAGTTTCCCCCAGGCCCTTAGACCCTGGGTAAAGGGACTCCCCTTCCCTGAGATAGTGGGCAAGAGCCCCAGGATGCAGCGTATCAACAGCCTGCTAAAACAGGTAGCCCCCACCAACGCCACGGTGCTCATCGGTGGTGAAAGTGGTACGGGCAAGGAGCTTATTGCAAGGTCCCTCCACTATTACAGCCCAAGAAAGAACCGCCCCTTTGTGGTGTTGAATTCAGCGGCCATCCCGGAGGGCCTACTGGAGAGCGAACTCTTTGGTCACGAGAAAGGGGCCTTTACGGGGGCCATCTGCCAGAGGAAAGGAAAGTTTGAACATGCCCACAGGGGTACCTTGTTACTGGACGAGATAGGGGACATGCCCTTAGCCATACAGGCCAAGCTCCTCAGGGTCCTGGAGGACGGAAAGGTAATCAAGGTAGGGAGCAATGAGCCAGTCTCGGTGGACGTCAGGATTGTTGCGGCTACCAACAAAGACCTGGAAGGACTCGTGAAGGCCGGAAAGTTCAGGGAAGACCTCTACTTCAGACTCAATGTGGTTTCCGTCAAAGTCCCTCCACTGAGAGAAAGACAGGATGATACCCCACTCCTTATAGATTGTTTCCTAAAAGAATTTTCTTCCACGCATGGGAGAGGGACGTGCACCATTACCCAGGAGGCCAGGAAGAGACTCTTCAACTATCCCTGGCCTGGGAACGTGAGGGAGCTAAGGAACTGCATAGAGAGTATGGTAGTCATGAGTCTGGATGGGGTTCTTAAGGTGGAGGACATTCCGGAACATATATCTCTTGCGAAAATGCGGAACTCGGAGTGCGGAGTGCGGAATTCCCCAATCCCCATTCCACAATCCCAATTCCACAAGGTGCCTGTGGGGGGATCCATTGAAGAGATGGAAAAGGAACTCATAAAGAACACCCTTGCCTCAGCAGGGGGCAATAGAGAGACCTCCGCCAAGATACTGGGTATAGGTGAGCGTACCCTTTACAGAAAACTTGATAGGTATGGGCTGAAGTAACGTCAAAGCCCAAAATCCAAATGTCAAATGAAATCCAAAGTTTAAAATCCAAAAGTTGTGTCCCTTATTTGTCATTTGAGCTTTGATATTGATTTGGCATTTGGGCTTTGACATTTAGATTTCTATCTACTACCTCTGCCTATCGGTCACTGCCTTTAGATATACTACCTGTGGATATTTTCCTCGCAATTATATACAATATGTAGTGGAGGTAAGAAGCATGGGGCACAAAGGTAGACTGGAGTTGGGGGCTACGGCCCTCCTTATCTTAAAGAAGAGGTATCTAAAGAAAGACCTCACGGGTAATCCGATAGAGACCCCGGAGGAACTCTTTCTGAGGGTGGCCAGGAACGTGGCCCAGCCAGATGCCCTGTACAGTGAGGATGCAGAGAAGGCGGCGGAGACCTTCTATGAGATAATGTCGGGACTGGAGTTCCTCCCGAACTCCCCTACCCTGATGAATGCCGGGAGGGAGTTACAGCAGTTGGCCGCCTGTTTTGTCCTCCCGGTAGAGGACTCTATTGAGGGCATATTTGAGAGCGTAAAACAGGCGGCCATTATCCACCAGAGCGGTGGTGGGACGGGCTTCTCATTCTCCCGCCTCAGGCCCAAAAATGACGTAGTTAGCACCTCTGGCGGTCCGGCCAGCGGCCCGGTCTCCTTTATCAGGATATTCAACGAGTCCACGGAGGTTATAAACCAGGGGGGCTTCCGCCGTGGGGCTAATATGGCCGTACTCCACGTCCAGCACCCGGACGTACTGGAATTCATCAACTCCAAGGGCAGGCAGGGAATCCTGACTAACTTTAACATCTCAGTAGGGGTGACCGACGCCTTTATGAAGGCTGTGGAGGAGGATACGGAGTGCGAACTCATAAACCCCAGGACAGGTCGCCCTGTCCGCAGACTCAGGGCAAGGGAGGTCTTCCAGGAGATTGTGGAGGAGGCCTGGAAGACAGGCGAACCGGGGATGCTCTTCCTGGATACCATAAACGCCGCCAACCCGACCCCGCTCCTGGGCAGGATAGAGAGCACCAACCCTTGTGGTGAACAACCCTTACTGCCCTACGAGTCCTGCGTCCTGGGCTCGGTCAACCTCAAGAGGATGGTCCTTGACGGGGATAGACCCAGCATAAACTGGCAGAGGCTCGGAGAAGTGGTGAGACACTCAGTCCACTTCCTTGATAACGTGATAGACGTCAACCGTTATCCCCTGCCCCAGATAGAGGCCGTAACTAAGGGCAACCGGAAGATAGGTCTTGGTCTCATGGGTTTTGCAGACATGCTCATAAGGCTGGGTATCCCTTACGACTCTGAAGAGGCGTTGAGACTGGCAGAAGAGCTGATGTCCTTCTTCTCCAGAGAGGCCAACCAGGCCTCCGTGGAACTGGCCCAGACCCGTGGCACCTTCCCCAATTTTACCATGAGCATATACAATAAACCGGGTGGCCCCAGATACAGAAACGCCTCCCGCACCACCGTGGCCCCTACCGGCTCTATCAGCATCATGGCCGACTGCTCCAGCGGCATAGAGCCTATCTTCGCCTTCTCTTACACCCGCCAGATACTGGACAATACCCATGTCTCTGAGACTTATGGGCCCTTCGTGGAGGGGGCCAAAAAGGAGGGATTCTACTCCGACGAGCTCATGCAGAGGGTATCCAGGGAGGGCTCCATACAGAATATCCCTGAGATACCCAGGGAGTTTAAGAGGGTCTTTGTAACCGCCAGGGACGTCCCCGCAGAATGGCACGTAAGGATGCAGGCCGCCTTCCAGAAGTACACGGATAGTGCGGTCAGCAAGACGATAAACTTCTCCGCCCACAGTTCAAGAGAAGAAGTGGAAAAGGCCTATCTCCTGGCTTATAAGTCAGGTTGCAAGGGCATCACCGTCTATCGTGATACCACTAGAATCTCCCAGGCCCTGGCCCTGGAGTGCGAGCCCTGTACCATTATTTAAAGACAAAGACTTGGACATATCATTCAGATTGGATTACTCCTGCCTTTGTGGTTGCAACTGCTAAGGTACAGGGCGAGTGTGAGGTGGGGGTGGTGGATTGAGACGAATTACAGATTACAAATTTCAAATTATTGTAGTGGCCGAGCTTGCTCGGCACTATGTCTTTGAAACAAGATTGCTTCCACGCTTAAGGCGGGTCGCAATACCAATTTGTGATTAAGAAATTCATAAATAGATTTTTAAACCTTGACTTTTAATAGTTTTTAAACAGTATGAAACTGATTCGCCTCTCTGGCCATGCACTGCAAAACTTGCAGTTCCGCGGTGTAACTGAGGCGGAGATTATTGAAACGATTCAAAGCAAGGAATGGACTCAAGCTGGAGGTGGATGGCTAGAGTGTCGTAAAAATTTTCCTTTTGGTAAGGATTGGAATGGTAAAATATATACGACAAAGCAGGTTAGGCCAATCTTTGTTGACGAAGAAAAAGAAATCGTAGTAGTAACGGTTTATGCCTATTATTTTTGAGAGAGAGAAAACCAAATGAAGATTACATATGATCCAGAAGTTGACGCACTCTACATCAGATTCCGAGAGACGACGGTAACTACCAAACACCTGGCCGAGGGTATAGCCGCAGACTATAGTGCTGATGGACACCTGGCAGGGATAGAGATATTGGATGCTACAAAGCGTTTGGGCTATAAAGATATTTTCCGTAAGGTTATCCTTGAAGATGTTGCTATAGGGAGGACGTAAATATATGAATTTAACGTGGTCTGCCATTCAGAATGTGAGGGCGTTAAAACGCACCCTACATTACTGGAGATTGCACATAATATTACTTAGCTTCGGGTGAATTCTTTAAGTGAACGTAGTGAGGTGCAAAGACCACGCTAGCTGTATTTTTTATAGCGCCCTACCCAATACAAAAGAACTAAGGTGGCTAATAGCAAAGATGTGGGTACTCCAATTGCCAGTGACCACTCTCGTTGTAAGCACCATCCTATAACCTTCGCACTTACGATGGCATAGGCTATGGATAAGGCATTACCTATCAAGAAAATATTGTAAAAGGTACGGCCTATAATCTTGCGTCCTCCATACTCCATATCCTCACCCCAACGTTTCCATTGTCCGGCAACCTTCAACGCAAGCCAAACACCTATGAATTCTGATTTGTCTAATTGAAAAGATGCAGTGTACAAGGCCCTTTCCACACAACCAAGGATACGGGGCAAATGAGATTCTGGACGGAGTTCACTATCCTTATCCTTCTCCCAGCCGATAGAATTCCATAACCGGTCGACAACTAGCGATATAGAAAAGTGTGCAACAATTATCGCAAACAAATAACCAATAGTGTAAGCTACCCAAATGTTCATTGCCCTTTTAAGACTTAAGCATGTTGTAATGTTTCCAGCCCTTGGGGTGTCTTACGCACGTTGTATTGCTCAGTTCACAAGTACTCATCCACCCTCCTGTACCACTCCATCTCCCTTTCAAAAATCGTCCCTTCGGAGAGGTTTTGGGACCTTCAGCAGGCATAGCCCATTGGCCTGTCTTTAGACTACCGATTCTCATAAAGCCTTAGAAATTCCTCTCTTGTCAATCCAGCCTGTCTTATTATCTCCACCAACGTACCTTTATCTACCTCTTTATGGTCAGGAACAACTACCGCCTTTTTCCCCTTTTGAGGTTCTTGTTTTATAAGTACGACGTGACTGCCTCTTTGCCTGGCTGGCGAAAAGCCTGCCCTTTTAAGAAGCTTAATAACCTCCCTACCTGACAGGACTGGCAGTTTTTGCATTTTTTATCTGGATGTGCGTTACCAATATACCTTCGCCCCCCACACCCTCAGAAAGTCCCATTTCCTCCACATAGAGTTCCACGGCCTCTTTTAAATTCTTTAACGCCTCCTCAATGGTGTAGCCCTGGCTTACTACGTCCACTTCGGGGCATAAGGCTACATACTGTTTCTCGCCCTTTTTAATGATGGCAGTAAGTTCCATTTACTCCTCTCCTTACCCTCATAGTTTACTTGAAAGGCCTCTTAAATAACAGCTTGTCCTTGATAGAAATGCTAGCCTGAAGCTACAAAAAAGTCTTTACGATACTACCTGTCATTCTGAGTGAGCCAAAGCCCTGAGCGTAGCGAAGGGGAAGCGAAGAATCTAGACCCTTTGCTTACGCTCAGGGTGACATTTTGCTGAGATTCTTTGCCACCTGAGGCAGATTATGTGTTCTGCGAAATTCTCACAAATACTCATTCACCCTCCTGTACCCCTCCATCTCCCTCTCAAAGACCGCCCTTTCGGAGCTTAAGAGGAGCTGGCCCTTTTTCCACAGGTTCCTGAGGCCTCGGTAGGTAGAACCCAGTGTGCCCATGACCTCCCTATAAAGAGGAGTAGGTTCGGACAGGGTGTAATACTCCCTGTGGAGCTTCCAGCGTACAAACTCCAGTTCCTTATCGGAGAGGTGTTTTGTCCTCACGTTGGCCCAAAAACCGTTGTATCTAGTAAAGTCGTCAGGGTTGGTCACCAGGCCCTGTCTCATGAGTTCTTCCCTTATGCCGGTCTTGGGATAAGGGGTCAGAATCTGGTCAAAGTAGAAGTCCACCCCTTGCTCCTTAAAGAACTTAAAGTTTTCTTCAGTATCCTCATAAGTATCGTCTGGGTTGCCCACAATCATACCACCCACTATTAGTATCTTATTATCGTGGAGGAGGCGGATGGCCTTTTTATTATACTCTACGATGTCCCCCTTTTTCAGTTGTTCCAGGTTCCGTTTAGAGACGTTCTCTATCCCCAGGAAGACGCTCCTGAAGCCTGCCTGGGCCATGGCCCTGGAGAGTTCGGGTACGGAGGCGATGCCCCTGGAGCTGACCTGTGTCCAATACCAGAGGTCGTTATGTCCCTCCTTTACGATGGTCTCGCAGAGTTCCAGGAGCCTCTTGGGGTTCAGGGTTATGTTATCGTCTATCATCATTATCATCTTGGCCCCTGCCCTCTTACAGTTCTCAATGTCTGCTATTACCCTGGGTATTTCATAAGTCCTGAAGGTAGTGGAGTACATGTGGTGCATACTGCAGAAATTACAGGTGAAGGTGCATCCCCTGGAGGTCTCCAGGGTGTCCACCGGGGTACCGTGGTATGCGTAGCCGCTCCAGATTCTCCTGGACCTGTCGGGCAGGGGCAGGGTCTTCAGGTCTAAAAGGGGCCTTCGTGGGTTATGTTTCCAAATCCCATCTTCTTTATAGGACAGGCCCGCTATTCGGCTGAAGTCCCCCTTCCCCTCCAGCGCCTCCACTAGTTCCCTAAGGGTAACCTCACCTTCCCCGCATATTAGGAAGTCAAAGAGTTCGCCGTCCTCGCCGGAGCATATCTCCTGATGCATAAGGGTGGCATGGTAACCCCCCAGACAGATGTAGGGGCGACCCGGCGGGTCGCCCCTACCATTTAATTCTCTTATCAATTGGGCAATCTTCCGCGCAGTACGGTACTGGAAGGTCATGGAGGCGATGCCTACCAGATGTGGCTTGTAGGTGTTGACGGCCTGGATGATAGATTCCCGTACACTGCTCCGCCTGTTAACAAGGTCACCCACATAGACGTTGTGTCCTGGGGGGAGGCTGGCGGCTATGGAGCAGAGTCCGAGATGGGGCGCCTTTAATGCGCTCTGGGGGGAGATGAAGGGCAGGTAATCGGGCATGTTGAGGAGTAGGATGTTCATGCTTACTTTCTTGTCACCCTGAGTGCAATGAGGGGTCTGCTTCTTTCCTTAGGAGATTCTTCGCTTCGCTCAGAATGACTTTTGGACTTTTGGGCCATCACAATAGAAATATCCCTGGGTAGTGGTAGTTGGGGCCAGCTTATAGACTTAAAGCCTGCCTCCTCCAGCCAGCCCTTTATCTCCTTAAAGGAATAGCTCCTGCCCTTCTCCGTGTAGAGTAGCATGTTCAGGGCAAAGGCCGAGGCAAAGGGTGGGTTGGCCTTGTCTTCCTTTAATATAAAGTCCTGTACCATTATCCTCCCGCCTGGGTTCAGGCACTCATATACCCTCTTCATCAGCTCCAGGTTCTCCTTCTCCCCCTCGGAATGGATGACGTGGGAGAGGAAGATCACGTCAAACCCCTTGGGCAGTGATTTATTATAATCACCCGGCAGGAGGATTATCCTCTTTTTCATGCCGTAATTGGCAACAAACTCCCTCGTTACCTCAAGGGTCTTGGGGAGGTCCAGTAGGGTGGCCCTGAGACCAGGGTTGGCCTTGCAGAAGTAGATGGAGAAGGCGCCTGAGCCTGCACCTATGTCCAGTAGTGTCTTAACCCCCTTAAGGGGGACAACCCTGGACAGCAGTTCTGCATGGCCCATGGCCGTGTTGTGCATGGCATGGATAAATGAGCGGGTTACGGCCTTATCCTCCAGGTACATCTCGTGTTGTTTTATTGGCCTACCCTTACGCAGGGATTCCTCTAATCGCCCCCAGCCCTCCCAGAGGTTGTTGTGAAAGTTTAATATATCCCCCACATAGTAGGGGTGGGTTTTACACCCGCCCTTGCCTCTGAGGAGGACTTCCCTGGTGAGAGGGGTGTTGTAGTACCGTATGCCCCGTTTTCCTAAAACTTTCATCCCCACCAGGGCGTTCAATAGTAGTTCCATAGCCCTGGGGGCGCAAGAAGTCTTCCTGGCCAGTTCCCTGGCAGTGAGGGCAGATTCCCCAAGGCGGTTAAAGAGGTCTAGTTTTACTGCGGCCAAGAGGGCCTTGGCGTAGAAGTAAGAGTACCCAAGCTCTATTATGCGGCTTCTGAAGTCTTGCAAGGTCTTGTCCATACCAGGAACACAGGATACAGAATTCAGGATATAGAATCAATAACACAAAATTCTGAATTCTGCATCCTTTCTTCTATTGACACCCTCACTGGTAGTTGATAGGATGTCTAAACATGAAGGCCTTTGTTGTTATTCCTGCCAGATATGGGTCTTCCAGACTCCCAGGAAAGCTTATCCTCCCAGAAGCCAAGACGTTAACAGGAAAGTTCTTGATTGAGCACGTCTATTCCCGGGTCATAGAAGCAAAGGGGGTTCAGGGGGTACTGGTAGCTACGGATGACCGGCGTATCTTTGACGTCGTTAAGGGCTTTGGAGGGGAGGTAGTGATGACCTCCCCCGAGCACAAGTCCGGTACTGACCGTGTGGCAGAGGTTGCCAAAAAGATAGATGCCGATATAATCGTGAACGTACAGGGAGACGAACCTGAGGTACATCCTGAGATGGTAGATACTGTAGTGGAGGCCATGCAAAAGGATAAGGAGGCAGTAATGGCTACCCTGGCTAACGTTATAGATTCCAGGGAAGAATACCAGGACCCCCATGTGGTGAAGGTAGTGATGGATAGCAGGGGCTATGCCCTCTACTTTTCCAGGTCACCTATACCCTACGTAGCCTCTTGGGGAAACGAAGAGGGTTCAAACGTTCAAGGGTCTAAAGGTTCAAGAGAGGGGGCGTATTACAAACACCTTGGCATATATTCTTACAGGAGGGATTTCCTGCTGAGATATTCCCAATTACCCAGGTCTCCCCTTGAAGAGGCGGAAAAGCTGGAGCAGTTGAGGGTACTATCCAACGGGTACAAGATAAAGGTAGCGGTTACGCCTCACAGGTGCTGTGGTGTGGATACCCCGGAAGATTTCAGGCGGTTCTTAGACAAATATCGGCTATTGGCTGTCGGCAGTCAGAAACCTGAAAGCCGAAAGAGGATAACCGAAGGCCAGGTTAGTAGATAAATACATGGCAAAGCATATCTTTGTTACAGGTGGGGTGGTGAGCAGTCTGGGGAAGGGGCTGAACTCCGCCTCCATCGGGCTCTTGCTGGAGAGCAGGGGGCTAAGGGTAAACCTCCAGAAGTTTGACCCCTATGTGAACGTGGACCCCGGGACCATGAGCCCCTTTGAACACGGGGAGGTATACGTGACGGAGGATGGTGCAGAGACAGACCTGGACCTCGGCCACTATGAGCGTTTTACCAATGCGGTGATAAACAGGGACTGTAACTTCACCACAGGCTCTATCTATTATTCCGTAATAAACAAGGAAAGGCGTGGGGAGTACCTGGGCAAGACCGTACAGATAGTACCCCACATTACTAACGAGATTAAGGAGTGCATCAGGAAGGTAGCCACGCCAGGGGTGGACGTGGCCATCTCGGAGATAGGAGGCATAGTGGGCGATATTGAGAGTCAGCCCTTCCTGGAGGCCATAAGACAGTTTGGTCTTGAGGTAGGCAGACAGAACGTCCTCTATGTCCATCTAACCCTTGTGCCTTACCTGAGGGCCGCCGATGAGATAAAGACCAAGCCCACCCAACATGCCGTAAGCCTGCTGAGACAGGCAGGTATCCAGCCCGACGTTCTCATCTGTCGCTGTGAAAAACCCTTGAGCCAGGAGCTCAAGGCCAAGATAGCCCTCTTCACGAGTGTGGAGAAGGAGGCGGTGATTGACGAAAAAGACGTTAAGCCCTACCTTTACGAAATACCCCTGCTCCTCAAGGAACAGGGCATGGATAACATCATTATAAAGAGACTGGGGCTCAAGACGGATGGTGGCAACCTCCAGGGGTGGGAAAGGATGCTTGAGAGGCTTAAGAACCCCAGGTACTCCACAGAGATAGCAGTGGTAGGTAAGTATATCGGGCACCAGTCTGCTTATGAGTCCATTTATGAATCTATTGTCCATGGGGGTATAGCTAACGACGCCAGGGTCAAGGTGAGGCGGGTAGAGGCAGAGGACGTAGAGGATAAAGGACCGGAGGCCTGTCTGGACGGGGTAAGTGGTATATTGGTACCCGGGGGCTTCGGGGAGAGGGGTATAGAGGGCAAGATAGCCTCAGCCAGATATGCCAGGGAGAAGGAGGTCCCGTACTTTGGGATATGCCTCGGGCTTCAGTGTGCCACTATTGAATTCGCCAGAAACGCCTGTGGGTTGAAGAAGGCTAACAGTACGGAATTTGATAAAGACACCCCGCACCCCGTCATATCCCTCCTGGAAGAACAGAGGGGTATAAAGGAGATGGGAGGGACTATGCGATTAGGGGCCCAGGACTGCCTCCTCCTGCCCGGAACCAGGGCCCATGCCGCCTACGGACAGAATAAGGTCTCAGAGAGACACAGACACCGCTACGAATTTAACAACGATTATCGGGAACTCTTTGACTCCCACGGGATGGTCCTCAGCGGCCTATCCCCGGACGGTAAGTTAGTGGAAACAATGGAACTCAGGGACCACCCCTGGTTTGTATGCGTACAATTCCACCCGGAATTTAAGTCCAAGCCTACCCATCCCCACCCCCTTTTCAGGGAATTCGTAAAGGCCACTCTAACAGTGGATAAGGGTCAAGGGGTGGAGGCTGGGGGGCAGAGGTCAGGGGTCAGAGGCCAGGGGTTAGGGGTCAGAGGTCAGGGGCCAGGGGTCAGAGGTTAGTAATCTTTTTCCCTAATCCCTGTCCCCTGGTCCCTGATCCCTGGTTTTGGAGGTGGTAATCCTCCATTTGCCAGCCTGAGCGAATAGAAGGGGAAGGAATGGCCGAAGAGAAAGATAAGATAGTAGACGAAGAGTGGAAGAGACACGTAGAGGAGGAAAAGGAGCGAGAGGCAGAGGAGGAGACCACTTCCGGGGAGGGTGGTCCCGACGCCGTTCCTGAGGCCAGCTTTATACTCTTTATATCCAGCCTTGCTACCCAGGTCCTGGTGGCCCTGGGGGAGATAGAAAATCCTATGACCAGAAAGAGGGAGAAAAACCTGGCCCAGGCCAAGTTCACTATAGATACCCTCGGGGTTATAGAAGAAAAGACCAGGGGTAACCTTACCCCAGAAGAGCAGAGGTATCTGGAAGGGGTACTTTACGACCTGAAGATGAGCTTTGTGAACAGTACGCAAACCAGGGGCTAGGGACCAGGGGACAGGGATTAGGGAAAAAGTATAACGCAGGCTGAAGCCTGCGGCTACCTCTAACCCCTGACCCCTGACGAGAGGACGTCCATTTGCTCTACGCCATCTTAGGAGATATCCACAGCAACTTTAATGCCCTGGAAGTCGTGCTTGGAGAGATAAAGAAGGCTGGGATAGATGGTATCCTGAGCGCAGGGGACATAGTGGGTTATGGTGCCGAACCCAGCCTGTGCATACAAGCCATTAGAGGGGTGAGTGGCACTGTCGTGGCGGGCAATCACGACTACGGTGCCGTTAACAAGACGGATATTGAGTATTTTAATCCAGAGGCAAGAGAGGCCGTGCTCTGGACGTCCAGGCAGCTCTCTCAGGAAGAGAACCTGTACCTATCCGGCCTCCCCCTGGTTATAGAGAAGGATAATATGACACTCGTCCACGGCTCCCTCCATCTCCCTGAACTCTTTGCCTATATCCATACCCTCTACGATGCAGAGCTATGCTTCAGGGGGCTCAAGAATGAGGTCTGTTTTGTGGGCCACTCCCATGTACCAGTAGCCATCGTCAGGGATGGTACTATTAAGGCAATCGGAGACCCGGAGGTAAGCCTCTCCGCCTTAGGCGGATTTCACAGGGCCATCGTCAACGTGGGCAGTGTGGGTCAGCCCAGGGACAGAAACCCAAAGGCCTGCTACGTCCTGTACGATACGGAGAAGAAGTTAGTAAGGTTCAAGCGGGTGGAATATGATATTGCTGCGGCCTCGGCAAAGATAATCAAGGCAGGACTGCCCACCTTCAACGCCGAGAGGATTAGGTGGGGAATCTAGTCGGGGGGGGTAAGAACTAGAATTTAGAATACAAAATTTAGAATAAAGAATATTCTGAATTCTGACTGCTGAATTCTATATTCTTCTTTCTCACTAATCCCTAGCCCCTGTTAAGGCAACTGTACCAGCCTCACGGATTCTACCCCCTCCAGTTTTTCTATCTTTTCCAACGCCTTCAGGGATATTGGGTTATCCACGTTCACTATCAAGAGGGCGGTGCCGCCTGCCTTTTTCCTGCCAAAGGCCATCCTGGCAATATTAATACCTTCGCTACCCAGTATTGTGCCTACACCTCCAATGAGTCCAACCCTGTCCTTGGCATACACCACCAGCATAGTGCCCTCCAGTACTGCCTCTATCGTGTAACCATCAATAAAGACTAGCCTGGCATCACCCCTATTAAAGATGGTCCCCGTGACGGCGCTCTCCGCAGTCTCAGTCTTGACCTTTGCAGTAATCAGGTTCGTAAAGTCGCCGCATAGGCCGCTGGTGGTTACAGATACGTCTATACCCTTCTCCATGGCAAGGGATGGGGCATTGACCAGATTGGCCCCCTCTTCCATGCACGGTTTTAAGATTCCTACAAGAAAGCTGTCCGTTACCAATTTAGTGTTCTTCTTGGCTATCTCTCCGGCATAAATCAGGGCAACAGACCTCACCCCACAGCCGGTGAGTTGCATCAGGAAGATACCCATCCTTTCCGTAAAGTTGATGAAAGGCTGAAGCTGGGCAAACTCCTCAGGGTTTACCACAGGCAGGTTCAGGGCGTTACGGACACCCTTCCCCAACAGGGCGTCGGCCATCTGTTCGGCCGCCTCCACAGCCACGGCCTTCTGGGCCTCTACTGTCTGGGCCCCCAGATGAGGAGTAGCTATTACTTGCTCCAGTTCCAGGAGCTTATTACCCTTGGGTGGTTCAACTTCAAATACGTCCAGGGCCGCCCCAGCCACCTTCCCTGAGACGACAGCCTCATAGAGGTCTTTCTCATTGACTATCCCACCCCTGGCGGCGTTTACCAGTATCACCCCTGTCTTCATAAGATTAAACTCTCCCTCTGCGATGAGGTTCCTGGTAGAGGCGTTCAGGGGGACGTGGATGGTAATAAAATCTGCCTGGGGCAGGAGTTCCTCCAGGGTGTTAGTCCGCTGGATGAGGTATTGGGTAGTAATGTCTGGGGAGATAAAGGGGTCATAGGCAATCACCCTCATCTCCAGGGCGGCTGCCTTTTTGGCCACCTGCCTCCCTATACGGCCAAGACCTATAATGCCGAGGGTCTTTCCCGCAACCTGGAAACCAATGAACTTATCCCTCTTCCACTCCCCCCTCTGGAGGGACTTATGGGCCTGAGAGATATTTCTTGCTACGGCAAAGAGGAGTCCGATAGTGTGCTCTGCGGCAGAGGTGGCATTCCCCTCCGGGGTATTCATTACTATTACACCCCGCTTGGTCGCCTCTCCTACGTCTACATTGTCTACCCCAATACCCGCCCGGCATATAGCCCTCAGCCTCTCTGCCCTGGCCAGCACCCTGTCCGTAATCTTCACCCCGCTGCGGAGGATTACGCCCTCGTAACCCTTAATCTCCTCCTTGAGTTCCTCCTGAGAGATCCCCGGCCTCGTTACCACTTCTAGACCGGCCCTTGTCAGGATGTCTTCGCACTCCATTGCAAGGCTATCTGCTAAAAGTACTTTCATGTCCCTAATCTATGCCTTTCAGACCCTCTATGAAACAGACGCTTTATAAATATAATATCACCCCGGAACTTTAAATGCAAAAGGCAGCGCCTGGCAGGGGACGCTGCCTTTTCTACGGCTGGTTATGATTTACTTTAACTAAGAAAACTCTGAAAAACCCTGCTCACATGTCATTCTGAGGGAGCGAAGCGACCGAAGAATCTCTTGAAAGACCAGATTCTTCGCTTCGCTCAGAATGACAAGTAGTGCTGTGTAGACTTTTGCAGAGCTCTCATTAAGAACATTTTCTCATGGAATAGATACCAATACAGCTCACCGCCGCCCCGGTGAAGAGGGCAATGGCATGGGCACAGCCAAACCCAGGTCCACCCAACCCAATCCTGTCCCAAAGCAGAAAAAAGATTACCATAATAATCCCTGCGGCAGTAACGTATTTCCCTTCAAATCTTGCCAGATAAACCCCTGCTATAACACCCAGAGCGCCTAAAGATGTGCCTAGCCCCTGCGCCCAGCCGAATCCAGACCTCGGAGCCCCAAAACCTATTTCATCAGCAAAACCAGCAACAAAGGCCAATACTACACCCACCACTATGAGGATTATACCATTAGTCCTTGACCGTTCCATCTTCCCACACCTCCTTTTTTTGACACCAGGCGGTACAACCGCCCTCTCCCCCAGGATCCTGCACAATTCCCCATCTGGAATAGCCCTCTTAGAGCTTAAAGATATACTCCAGAATCTTTGGTGTCAAATATATTTTTGGGGGCTTTAATGTAGGGGCAGGGGCTAGGGGGTAGGGAGTAGGGGAAAACCATTGTAAATTTTAAAATTTACAATTTACAATTTCCAATTTTCAATAAAGGAGGTAGGGGCATCCGCCTCAGGCGGACAACGTGCCCCTACTAAAAAGTGTAGCCCGTGTCTGTATACTCTACAATTTTTCCCTTTAAGCGTTTCCACTCTTTTGATAGGATAAAAACTAACGCATAGCTTATCTTGCAAGATATGCCTTATGGAATTTGACCCTTATGAAGTTTTAGGCCACGTCAAGGCCCTTTCCTTTCCCCGCCGTACTGGTTCTACTGGGGAGGCCCAGACCCAGGAATATATAATTAATAGGTTCAAGGCCCTCGGTTTGGAACCCAGGGAGGAGGAGTTCAGCTTTACCCCTATATTGGGTCTCCTATCAAAAGGTTTTCTCTTGATAGTCTTGCTCTCCCTCACAGCCCTCCACCTCCTCTCCCCCTTTTACCCGCTTCCTGGGATAATACTGTGCCTCTGCATCTTAATTCTCACCCTGGGTTTTCTCTGGGGCAGGCCAGTGGTAGCCCTTCTTGGATGGGCCCTTTTCAAAGAGCTTCCATTAATCAGAAACCTCCATTCAAAAAACATAATGGCCTCATGGCCAATTGTAGATGAATTCCCCGTTGGTAGGGGCGTGTCGCAATACGCCCCCACGCACATTTACATCCTTGCCCATTATGATTCCAAGAGCCAGACCCTCCCCATTGGGGGGCGTATTCCACTGGTAATGGCCCTATTTTTATCTGCATTGTCTTTGTCGGCATACCACCTCCTGATACCCCTGGCCGGTCTTCACGTACTGGGCACAGTTGAGAGGACTATTTTTATAATGGCACTCACCAGTGGTCTAGTGTTGTTATGGACTAAGACCAGGAATCTCTCCCCGGGGGCGGTAGATAACGCCTCTGGGGTAGCGTTGATGCTCCATCTTGCGGAGGCCATCTCAAGGGACGTTCAAGGGTTCAAGGGTTTAAGGTTCCATTTTGTGGCCACAGGGGCGGAAGAGGAGGGGCTGGTCGGGGCCTTCTGGCTGCGCAAATCCGTAGAGGGCGACCCAACAGGTCGCCCCTACTATTTTATCAACCTGGATGGAGTGGGGACGAAGGGCAGGGTCTATTGCACAGATAAGATAGGGCTCCATCCCTATTCCCAGGGACAGAAGGAATTTTTAGCCTTAATAAGGAAGGCGGCAGAGGCCGTAGGGGCACGTTGCAACGTGCCCCTACAGGTATATTCTCCCCCCATTACAATGGGCGCTATGGCCGACCATTTCCCTTTTACTGCCAATGGATACCGTGCCGTTACGTTCTCCACCGTCTCCAGGCGTTCCTTATGGGTCCATACCCCGTGGGATACGCTGGAAATGGTGGAGGTGGAGGGTATGGAGGTGGTGGGAAGACTGATTCTAGGCGTATTGAGGCTTCTGAAGTAGGGGCAGGGCCTGTGTGTCTGCCCATAAGGGCGAACATCCGCCTGAGGCGAATCTGCCTTAGGCACGACCTGCGGCTACCCCTGTCCCCCGACCCCTGGCCTGGCCTTTATCTTGATAGATGTAGTCTTTTTTCATAACAATTTAAAAGAATTGTAAATTGGAAATTAGAAATTTAAAATTTGAAATTTACAGTTTACAATTTCCAATTCATTTCATTTCCCTGACCCCTGTTCCCTGTCCCCTGACCTCTACCCCTTAATAACCCCCAGGGGTTTTAGTTGTACGACCTTGCGGGCGATGCCAGCGTTATGTACCACGTCCACCACCTCCGTAACGTCTTTATAGGCCTCGGGTATCTCTTCGGCCAGGGTGTCCCAGCCTGAGGCCCTGACGATGATACCCTTGTCCTCCATCTCCCTGAGGATATTTTTTCCTTTGGCCCGCTTCATTGCCTGGGTGCGGCTCATTACCCTGCCAGCCCCATGACAACTGCTGGTAAAGGTCTCCTGACTGGCCGCCTCCGTGCCTACCAGTACATAGGAACACCTACCCATATCTCCAGGGATGAGGACAGGCTGGCCTATCTCCTTATAGGCCGCAGGGGTCTGGGGATGCCCAGGGGGTAGTGCCCTGGTAGCCCCCTTCCTGTGGACGCAGAGCTTCGTGGGCTTGCCGTCCACGTTGTGGGTCTCAAACTTGGCAATGTTATGGCAGACGTCGTATATAAGCTCCAGCCCCAGCTCTTCCGAAGGCCTTTTTAGCATGTGGGAAAAACTCTCCCTTACCCAGTGGGTAATCATCTGGCGGTTGGTAAAGGCAAAATTGGCTGCGCAGGCCATGGCAGCAAAATATCGCCTCCCTTCCTCAGAGTCTATCGGGGCACAGCATAGCTGGCGGTCTACAAGCTCTATCCCATACTTACTGGCGGCCCTCAGCATGACCCCTATGAAATCATCGCAGACCTGATACCCTAACCCCCTACTACCTGTGTGCACCTGGACGGCTACCCCGCCCAGTTCAAGGCCCAGGGTCCTGGCCAGCTTCTCATCATATATCTCAGAGATTACGTCCACCTCCACAAAATGGTTCCCAGAACCCAGGGTGCCTACCTGGGCCCGGCCCCTCTCCATGGCCCTATCGGATACCTCCCCTGGGTCAGCCCCCTGGATACAACCCCGTTCCTCAATGTGATCCAGGTCTCTCTCGTAGCCGTAACCCCTGTTTACGGCCCAGCGGGCACCTTGCCTCAGGAGACCCTTTTCCTCTTCAATACCCAGCTTGAGGTCCTTCCTGTGCGAGCCTACCCCTGTGGGGATATTCCTAAAAAGGGTATTAACTAATTCTTTCATCATATTCTGTATCTCTTCTCTACGCAGATTGGAGCGTAATACCCTTACCCCGCAGTTGATGTCATAACCTACGCCCCCCGGGGAGACCACGCCTGTCTCATCAAAGGCGGCTACGCCACCTATGGGGAACCCGTACCCCTCATGGATATCTGGCATGGCCAGGGAGGCCCTCACTATCCCCGGCAGGGTGGCCACATTGGCCACCTGACGCAGGCTCAAATCCCTTTTTATCTCCTCCATAATCCTGGAATCGGCATAGACTATGCCCTCTACCTTCATACTGCCTTCCTTCTCTATCTTCCAGCGGTAGGGGTCTATCTGCTTTATGTTAAGGGTTAATTCCTTTTCCATATTCCTCACCAGGGCAGGGGTAAACCCTGCCCCTACAATTGTTCCCTGGTGGCGGAGCACCAGGGCTATCCTCCCTCAGAGGTCTATTATCACCCTGGCCCGCCAGCCTCCGGGTACTTCTACCACCTCTATTTTATGATGGGTAACGGCCTTGGGGCTAGTCAAAATTAGGTGTCTCCCTTCACGGAAAGATTCCCCGTAGGCTACGGCCTCCAGATTGTCGGACTCCAATCCCTTTACTTCAAACCTCTTAAAGAGGAGTTGTTCTACCTCGTGGTAGTAGAGCAGTTCATTCAGCCAGTTTACCAGGAGCTCTTCCAGGTCAAATGAGCGGAGTCTGATAGTCCTTTCCACCTTCTCCTCTACCCTGGATAAGTCAGTAACGACGTCAAAGAGGGCAAAGGCGGCATTACCAAAGAGTTCCTTTAAGTCCCTGCCATAGACCTCCAGGGCCAGGTCTGCCGTGTGCTCCAGTACTTTGTATCGCTTTGACGCGGACTCCTTCATAGGCATTGTAGGGGCAGGTTTTAAACCTGCCCCTACCTTTCAGGCCTTGCCAGATGAGCCAAAGACCTGCATCTTATTCCTCATGGTCTGGACCATTAATTCCCTGGCAGGACCCAGTATCTTTCTTGGGTCAAATTCCTCCGGGCGCTCCGTCAAGACTTTTCTTATAGAAGCCGTAAATGCAAGTCTCAAGTCAGTGTCAATATTTATCTTGTTTATACCGTTCTTTATGGCCTCCCTTATGGATTCCAGGGGTATGCCTTTTGCCCCTTTTAATCTTGCACCATAACCCTCAGCCATATCCACAATCTCCTTCTCCACGCTGGAGGCCCCGTGGAGGACCAGTGGGATATTTACTAAATCCTTTATCCTCTTTACCAGGTCAGTCCTCAACCTGGGTTCACCTTTGAATTTGTAGGCTCCATGACTTGTGCCAATGGCCACAGCCAGGGCGTCTACCCCTGTTTCCTTTACGAAACGCCCTGCGGCCTCGGGGTCTGTCAATTGTACCTCTCCTGCCACCTCGTCCTCAATCCCTCCCAGTCTCCCCAGTTCGGCCTCCACACTTACCCCCACCGGGTGGGCCACCTCTACTACCCTTCGGGTAAGCTCTATGTTTTTATTAAAGTCCAGGTGACTGCCATCAATCATCACGGAGGTAAAACCATTGCGTATGGCCTTCAGTACCGCCTCCACGCTACCCCCGTGGTCCAGGTGGAGGGCTACGGGTGCTGGGGAGCTCTCGGCGGCCTTATGCACCATGGCGGATAGCAGGTCAAACCCGGCGTACTCTCCTGCCTTTTCTGTGGCCTGCAGTATTACCGGGGAGTGCTCCAGTTGGGCCGCCTGGAAGGCCGCCTGGACGGTCTCCAGATTGTTTACGTTAAAGGCTGGTACTGCATAGCCCCCTGACGATGCCTTGTCCAGTAGTTCTTTCAGACTAACCAGTGCCATGTGACGCCTGGCTTACGAGGGCCTCTAGTTCTCCCTCGTCAATAAAGGTCTGAAAGTCATCCAGTATGGCCTCTTTCATTGTACCGTCAAGTCTGAGCACCTGCTTCAGCCCTTCCACCATCTTCTCCTTATCCCCCAGCACGGCGGAGGTCATGGCTATGTTATACCAGGCGGTGGCAAAACCGGGGTCAAGTTTCACTGTCTGGACGTAGGCTGAGAGGGCCTCTTTGTAGCGCTTGAGTTCACCCAGGACTACCCCTTTGTTGTTCCATGCCCTGGCAAATGCTGGGTCTAGCTTTAGGGCCTGTTCGTGGGACTGAAGGGCCTCCTGTGGACGCATGAGGTTACCCAACGTCATGCCTTTCCCGTCCCAGGCAACGGGGGAATTGGGGTTGAGTTCCAGGGCCATCGCGTATGCCTTAAGGGCATTCTCATGCTCTCCTTTCTCGTAATAGAATTCTGCCTGCCTCAGACGGTGACCGAAGAGGGACATCTTTTCCTCGTGCCTCTCCAGTTCCAGTTTGGCCTTCTGAGAGGCCTCCTCTATCTTTTTCAGGGCCCCTTGCAGGAGCTTCTCTATCTCTGCCTTTATTTTATCATCCATAATTCTGCGTTTGGCCTTCTCCGCCTAAGGTGGACTCGGCCGACGGCCATTGGCAATTTGGAGGCCGAAAGCCGATAACCGAGTTTAGACTCCCAGTGCGCCCAGTATACCTGAAATTGCGCAGGTTTCAATTCCTGTGTTGTATATACACTATGTAAGGGGGGGCTCCCCCCTACATCCTAAAAAATAACAGAACAAGTTCCTCTAGCTTTACAGTGATGGAATCCATTATAATTTTGCCTATGGTGGCCTTTACTAAAGAAAATCCGGTATCCAGAGTCCAGAATACGGCAGGCAGAATCCTGTGTATTGCATTCTGTATCCTGTATTCTGGATTCTGCCTTTCCGTTCAGGCCCTGGCGGGGGGACAGCCATGGGAGGTGCCAAGGGAAGAATCCGCCTCAGGCGGACTGCGATTCCGCCTGACCAACACCGTCTTTGCCCATATAAAGGATTACTACATAGATTTCCATAACCTGGCAGCCGCGGAGGTCCTGGGGGACGCCCTCAGGGGCATAGAGGGCATCACACCCAACCTAAAAATAGACGTCCGCGAAAAAGAAGTTCTGGTCCAGTTGGGTGGCTCTACTAAGACCTTCGACACCGTAGGAATAAAGAACTGGCTGGTACTGCGGGAACTACTGAAAGAGATATTAACCTTCGTAGAATCTGGTGGTAGCACCACAGGCAACAAGGGGGATTATCCTTTGAGCACACCCGAGCTGGAGTACGCAGCCCTAAATGGCATCCTGAATAGTTTTGACCCCTACTCCAGGCTGTACCGTCCAGAAGACCTGGAGAGGATAAGGAACCTGGGGTCAGGGAGTTTCATGGGATTGGGAGTGGAGGTAGAATTTAAGGAGGGATTTCTAACGGTAACGTACCTTCACAAGGACTCACCCGCCCACGAGGCGGGTCTACAGCTCGGGGACAGGATAGTAGAGATAGAGGGAGAGAGCACCAGGAATATGGGTCTTACTGAGGCTCTGGGCCGCATGAGCGGCCCGCAGGGCACCAGCATCACCCTTTCGGTATGGAGGTCGGCGGTATCCAACTTGCCCATCAAAAAGCAAGGCCACTCCCATCAAAGCGGCAGGGCTGCTGCCGACGAAGGCGGCCAGATACTGAGCTTCACCTTGAAAACAGAGCGTATAGAGCCGGAGCCTGCCGAATGGGCCCTCTTAGAAGGTGGGAGGGCCACTTCCGATAGTAGGGGAGATGCTCCCAATGAGGGCCTGGGATACATAAAACTAAAGGGCTTTCAGGAGGGGGCCTTTTATTCCATGGTAAAAGCCATAAGAGGACTGGAAGAGGTTGGGGGACTGAAGGGGCTGGTGCTTGACCTTAGAAATAATTGCGGGGGGGTGATGGAGGAGATAATAAACGTGGCAGAACTCTTCCTCCCGGATGGAATCATCACCATAAAGACCCGAACCGGCGAGGTACTGCCCGAGTTTGTTACCGCCCGTCCCTCCGGGAGGGTAGAGGAGGCGTGTCCCATCGTGGTCTTGATGGACGGGGAGAGCGCCTCAGGTGCAGAGATATTGTCAGCCGCCTTAAGGGACAATGGGCGGGCCTTGCTCGTGGGGGAGCAGACCTTTGGCAAGGCCTGCATCCAGCAGGTCTTCCGCCTCTATGGAAGGCACACCCTCAAACTAACCACCGCCAAGTACTTTACCCCCGGGGGCGAATATATAAACCTTAGGGGCCTTACCCCAGACGTCCTCCTTGTGCCAATAAAGGTGGCGGGGGCCACCTCAGGCGGACCCACGTCCAGGGATAAGACTACCCTGGCCCGCAGGGCCCATTATGCCCATAGTGACAACGGTGATGGTACTACACACCGTACCCCTACTGTCCTGTGCTATCTGGAAAGGGAAGAGTCGGCAGGATCACCTCCGCCAGTGGAGTACGCCTCGGGTAGCAAGGCCGCCCCCATCGGTGGATTCCAAAAAGACTTCCAGATACAACTGGCCAAAAACCTCCTGAAAGCGGTCCTTTCTGACGGTAAGAGGGCCTCTTTGGGGGTGGTAAAAGAGTACCAGGCCGAAGAGGATAGTAGGATTGTAAAGGCCCTGGAGTCCAGGAAGATAGACTGGTCCACGGGAGCAACCGAGGGAATGCCTGTCTCTGTTGCCAATCTAGCCATTGATAAAGAAGAGGTAGAGGCAGGAGATACCGTCACCCTCACCCTCTCTGTGGAAAATCGCGGGGAACACCCCCTTTTCAGGGTCCTGGCAGAAGGCATCTCAGGAAATCCTGCCCTTAACGGACTGGAGTTCCCTATGGGAAAGGTAGAACCAGGTAAGAAGGTCAGTCATAGCCTTAAAATAAAAGTCCCTGATGATTCACTGGACAGACACGATGAAATAGTATTGAGGTTTACGGAGGATAATGGGTTTCCTCCCGCAGATATTGTGAACTGGGTCACTATCTGGGCCCACCCAACTCCCTTATTTGCCTACTCCTGCCAATTACCCCGGGTCCAGGCAGTTTCCGCCTCAGACGGACCAGGTATAGAAAAGGCGGTATCCGCCCCTTCGGCTTCGCTCAGGGCAGGCTCAGACGTACCAGCAAAAAAGAGCGGAAAGGAGACGGAACTCTTACTGAAGGTGAAGAACATAGGTCTTGGGGTATCCCATCGGAACGTGGTGGTTCTGAAAGGAGATGAAGAGGCGGGAGTAACAGTCCTGAAGGGGCGGCAAGAACTTGGCGTACTGAAACCTGGTGAAGAGAGGGAGGTAAAATTTGCCTTCACCTTTACGCCGCCTGTCGGGGGGCCACTCCCAACCACGGCTAGACCACTAAGGCTGCTTATCACAGACCTCCTCCTGGGCGCCCAGCTATCTGCCAGGTTACCCCTACAAGCCCAGTACCCTATTGGCACGGGGCAGGAAGAAAGGGGTACGGAGGAGGTATCCGGCCTGCCACCCTCCATAATCCTTCAAAATGCTGTCCTGCTGGCGGCGGAGGGGTTCGTGGAGTTATCCTTCACGGCAAGAGACGACCGTCACCCGGAAGGGGCCTATGTGCTGGTAAATGAACGTAAGGTCTTCTTCGGTTACAATCCTGAACCAACCCCGGAGCATACCTTCACCACCAGCCTCCCCATAACCAGGGGACCGAACCTTGTCAGGATAGTGGCCTACGATGACCAGGGACTTTCAACGGAGAAGGCATTCGTGATTACGGGAAGGTAAGGCAGTCGTCAGGATTCTGTATTCTGTATTCTTGATTCTATATTCCGAATCCTGTATCCTGTAGCCTGTCATGAAAGTCGGCATAGCAGGGGCAACGGCCTATACCAGTCTTGAGTTAATCAAGCTCCTCCTGAGGCACCCAAGGGTAGAGATTAGTTACCTGGGGGTCAGGAGGGAAGGCTCTCCCAGGATATCTGAGATATTCCCCTCCCTGAGGCGGTTGATAGAGTTGCCCTGCTCAGGACTTGAGCCTGAGGACGTCCCTGAGGGGGTGGAACTCCTCTTCGTCACCCTCCCACCAAAGGTCTCCATGAACTACGTCCCCAAGTATCTACGGAGGGGAGTGAGGGTTATTGACTTCAGTGCAGACTATCGTTTTAAGGACCCCGCCGTCTATGAGAAATGGTATAAGACCTCCCATACCGACCCGGAGGGTCTTAAGAGGGCGGTATACGGCCTGCCGGAGTTGTATCGTAAAGAGATAATAGGGGCATCCCTGGTGAGTAACCCCGGGTGTTACCCTGTCTCCACCATCCTTCCCCTTGCCCCTTTATTAAAGAAAGGGCTCGTGGAGCCTACGGATATAATCGTAGATTCCAAGTCTGGGGTATCGGGGAGGGGGCGGGAGGCAACGGAGGCCTCCCATTATTGCGAGTGTAATGAGAACATAGAGGCCTACAGTGTGGGCACCCACCGTCATACCCCTGAGATAGAAGAGGTGCTTACGGACAGGACGGGGATGCAGGTAAAGGTATACTTTACACCCCACCTGGCCCCCATGGACCGTGGGATCCTCTCCACCATATACGCCAGGCACAAGGGGAGTGTGGGAGAGGAGGCATTGAGGGAGACCTTAAAGAACTTTTACCAGGAAGAACTATTCATCCGTATAAAAGAGACAGGGGAGTTCCCCAGGACAAAGGAGGTTACAGATACCAACTTCTGTGACATCTCCCTGAATGTGGTAGGGGAGAGGGTCATCCTCCTCTCGGCGATAGATAACCTCATCAAAGGGGCCTCGGGGGAGGCAGTGCAGAATATGAACGTGATGTTTGGGTTTGAGGAGACTGCGGGGATTCTTTGATTCCGTGGGTCCTTTCCTGACCTTACCAGGGCTTAAGTTCAAAAGTCCCCCCAAAGTACCCCTTCCTCTCGGCCTCTCCCAGTTGCATGATACCACGCAGTTCCACGGCCCACTCAGTGACAGCAACCCTGGCGTGACCAAACTTTGTAAAGTCCTTTACGTTTGCGATACTATCCTTGCCCGCCCGTGCGTCCGTAAACCGTAGTACCGTCTTACCACTGGTGGCATCTACCATGCGTCCCTCTAGGGCAACCTCACCCTTGGAGAGCGGCATGGCTATAACGGCACTGGTAATGACGTTAGAGCCTACGTCCACCGGGGCGAGCTTTACCAGGGCCGTCTCAAGGACCAACGTATTACCTGCCTTCTCAGGGGATTGATTGATAAGATAAGATTTTCCCAATTCCTCCGCAAACTCTTGCTTCATAAAGTCGGTGAGTTCTTTCAATTCCATCTGGTTGTACTGCTCGTCATACCACCTTAGCTTCTGCAAATAAGCGATGTTTACCGGCTTGATGATGATATTCTTATAGGTCTTAAAGTCTACCCCTGGTTCGGTATAAAAACGATGGAAGTTTTTGGTCTGTGCCATGTTTGAGTAGTCACCAAGGAACCCTGTCTCCTTATAAGGCTTTGATGCACATGAGACCAATAGGCAGAGGCTGACGAACAGTACGGCCACAGGGAGTGACTTGATATTTCTAATATTTTTCATGGGACTACCTCCTTCCAAAATTTTTATTAGAGGAAGTCTTAACATCTTCTGGGGTCTTTCCTGCCTTGACGTCGTCCTGGACTGCCTTATAGACGTCTTGCTGTAATTTAACGGACAGTTCCCTCACCGCCGTACTCATGGCCACAACGACCGATAACGGTTCTTTTTTCTCACAGACGGCAGAATAATGGTAGTTCCTCTGGAAGAGTATCTTCTTCGCCGACTCTTTGGGTGGCACCTTAATAAAGGTAACCTCCAGGTCAATGACAGCAGTCCAGTCTTTACCTAAATCCTCTTCGGAGATCTCATGGACGTGGCCCAGAATCTCATAATCCCATATCATGCCCCCCGGGATAGGCGTAACGGCACGGTAACAGCTAGAATCCTGGAGGTCTTTTAAGAGTGCATTCTTAACCATCGCACTCGGGTTTGTAATCCAGCGGTGATAATAATAGGCGTGTCGCTTGAAGGTGTCCTCTTTATAGATTATCCGGTCGTGATCATAAGTAGAGGCAATAGTAAAATTGCGTATGCCCAATACTACGTCCAGGGGTTCTGAGGCAGGAGAACCCAGTGGGCCATATTCAATCTGGTAGTAATCAACCTTTGCTGCAGGGTGCTGCAGATTAACACAGCCGGTGTACAGGAGGAGGGATACAAATGCCAGGCTAAGACGTAGACTCATATTTAATCCTTAGAAATTAATCTCGGTTGAGGGGGTTGGCTAAAGAGCATGGCGGAGGGGCTCTGTTTGAGTGTCTGGTTTAACTCCTTGACCGTTTCTCCGGTAGCCCTCAAGACATCGTCCATTTCCAACATGTTTTGCAGTTCAACTGTCGTTGCGTTTAGATTGCGTGATAAGAGTAGCCCTTCTTCCAGGAAGGCATTCGTCTTTTTAGAAAGCGTCTTGGCATCAAGGTCAGCCATTAGCTCATTAAGAGATTTGACGGTGGTATTTAGGTTTCCGACAGTCTCGTGCAACTTAAGCTCTGCAATGAGTTTGTTGGAATTATCCAGCAGGTTGGTAAGTTTATCAGAGATTAGCTTAACGTCAAGCTGGTTGACGTTTTTCAAGGTCTTGTCAATTGCCTCGCCAAGTTGCTCAAGGCTGGAAGATTGCGAAGGGATAACAGGATATTCTGGTTTAAAGGATAATTTCACCGGTTTGGCGTCCGTACCCTCTTTCAGGGCCTCAACCTCAATATATCTCAGGCCCGTTATGCCTGCATATTCTACACGTGAGGTAAACTCTGGTTTCATACGGAATGAGGAGTCAATCTTCATCACAACCTCAACATGTTCTCCGTCCGGGGCAACATTAATCTCTGCAACGTGGCCTATCTTGACTCCTTTGTATTTTACTGGGGCATCTGGGTCTAGACCAGTGGTGGTCTCTAAGAAGTAGCTTACGTAGGTAG
The DNA here is from genome assembly GCA_016209685.1 of Planctomycetota bacterium. Lineage (GTDB taxonomy): Bacteria > Planctomycetota > Brocadiia > Brocadiales > Bathyanammoxibiaceae > 2-12-FULL-52-36. The sequence goes on from JACQVQ010000009.1 coordinate 150,205, forward strand.
TCCTGTCTTCTGCGCCGAACCAGGAGAGTAGTCCAATTACGGCCCCCACAACCAGGACGATACCCACTATGACAAAAATCCCAACCCTAACTTTTAGAGCCGTACCAGCCATGGCAAAAACCTCCTATCACTAACTCCTGTGTTCTACTTTAACTAACCTAGACGTTTAAGCCCTCTCCAACCTGACGGTTAAAGAAATTCCTGACAAAGGGGTTGTCACTCTTATCTCTCAACTCCACAGGGCCACCTTCGGCTATGATGTTCTTTGCCCTTTTATCCAGCATGATTACCCTATGTGCAATAGAGTAAATACTTGGTAGTTCGTGGGTCACCACGACCATGGTTGTCCCAAGGCTGGCGTTAAATTGTACAATCAGATTATCAAGGCCTGCGGAGGTAACCGGGTCTAACCCGGCAGAGGGTTCGTCAAGGAAGAGTATCTCCGGGTCAAGTGCCATAGCACGTGCAATACCCGCCCTCTTTTTCATCCCCCCGCTGAGTTCGGCCGGCAGATACCCCTCATACCCACGAAGGCCCACCATATTTAGTTTCATGCGCACCAGGAAATCAATTGTCTCCCTGGGCAGAGACGTATATTCTTGTAACGGCAGTGCAATGTTTTCGGCAATCGTCATTGAACCTAACAGTGCGCTGGACTGAAAGAGTACGCCAAACTTCCGCAGGATTTGCAGGCGTCTCTTACCTTCCGCAAGGACTATATCTTTTCCCTCTATGAGGACCTGCCCCCTGTAGGGGTCATGGAGTCCAATCATATTTTTCAACAAGGTGCTCTTCCCGCACCCGCTCCCTCCCAGGATTATAAATATCTCACCCCGGTAGATGTCAAAATTTACATTGTCAAGGGTTACTTCACCTTTGTACCCGGCAGTCAGACCTCTAACCTGTATAATCGGGGTTTTTCCCATGATATTACCATTTAACGTAGTTAAACATAAGAGTAAATAGGGCATCGTAAAGGATGATAAGGAAAATCCCTGACACTGCGGCAGAGGTGGTGGAACGACCGACCCCCTGTGCCCCACCCTCCACTTGCAGTCCCCTCATGCACCCAACACCTGATATAAGCAGGGCAAAGACCATGCTTTTGAAATAGCCAGAAAACACATCAAGTATATCAAGGGCCCTCTGCGTCTGCAATATATAACCCCACGGCGTCAGGTCTAGAAATACCACCCCTACCACCAACCCCCCGGAGATGCCAACCACGTCAGACATTAAGGTCAGGGTGGGGACGGTAATTAGGGCTGCCAGGACCTTGGGTATGATTAAAAAGCGAGTGGGTTCAAGCCCCATAACCTTCAAGGCATCTATCTCCTCGGATACCTTCATTGTACCAATCTCTGCGGCAAAGGCGGTACCAGACCTGCCAGCTACTATGATAGCTGTCATGAGGGGGCCTAATTCTCTGACGATGGAGAGTCCTACCAGATTGGCCACGAAGATATCGGCCCCAAATTGCCTGAGCTGGACTGCGGCCTGAAAGGCCATTATAAAACCCACAAGGAAGCTGATGAGCAGTACAATAGGTACGGCCTCTATCCCGGTCCTCTCCATATAGAGAAAGGCATCATTCCACCGTACTTTATTGGGATACCTGAAGGCATACCCCAGCGCCAGGGTAACGTCCCCCAGGTAAGCAAACGTAAAGCGCGTATCATTTATAAAGTTCAAGCTGGCCCCGCCAAGGAGCGCAATAAGGCTAGGGCCTTTCTCTATCAGACGGTCCCTCTCACTCAGCAGCGACTCCAGGTTAAGTATCTCAAATAACCCTTGAATCTCTGGCTTGACATTTATTAGCCTTACGTGAGACCCCTGTTTCTCCAGCCTCAATCTTATCTGGGCAATAACGGCGGCGGCGGTACTGTCAAAATAGCTAATCTCACCAAGGTCTAATGTCACGTCCCTGACTGGCCCTCCGGACAAATAGTTTGTCAAGTCGGTTAAGAACCTGGAAGAGTTTGCTGACGACACGCTACCACTAAGTTTAAGACGCCAGTGCTCAGCCCCCTCCTTTTCAACTGCAATGTGATACCCAGTACCTGCCTTGGCTTGTTTCGTCATCTAAGATAGCCTTTTATAACGTGCCCCTTGCAATTAGAATTATGTGTACATTATTTTATTGGTAAAGAAATGTCAATGGCATAGCATTGGGAGTAAAAATTCTTGACACCCAGGTATCAATTTTGTAACATAACGCCTGCCCTGGGCAAAATTTAGCTAATTCCTGGTCCTATTGGAGAGGTTCACTTTAAACTACAGTGATACACGTTAGGTTTTCCCCCAGTCCAACTGGATTCCTGCACGTTGGAGGTGCTAGAACGGCCCTGTATAACTGGCTCTTCGCCAGGCACCACGGCGGCACCTTCAGCCTGAGGATAGAGGATACAGACCGCCAGAGGTCCAGTCAGGAGTTTACAGAGGACATCCTGGAAGGTATCAAATGGCTGGGCCTTGACTGGGATACTGGCCCAATCTTCCAGAGCCAGAGACTGGAGCTATACAACCGATACATAGAAACGCTCCTCTCTTCCGATAAGGCCTATCACAGTGAAGAGGAGGGGAAGAAGGCCGTTCGTTTCAGGATGCCCCACGATGCACTGGAATTTAAAGACACCATCAGAGGCACCATCACCTTTGATGCCTCTCTCATTGAAGATTTTGTACTGAGGAAGGCAGACGGGTTCCCTACCTACAACTTTGCCTGCATGGTGGACGATGCCGAGATGCGGATAACCCACGTAATCAGAGGGGACGACCACATCGCCAATACCCCAAAACAGATTGCCCTCTATAAGGCCCTGGGGCTAGAGTCCCCACAGTTTGCCCACCTGCCCATGATACTCGGAGAAGACGGCGCCAGGCTCTCAAAACGCCACGGGGCTACTGCCGTTAAAGAGTACAGGGATTTGGGTTACCTGCCGGATGCCTTAGTAAATTTTATTGCCCTGTTAGGGTGGTCTCCAGGGGAGGACCGGGAGGTAGTCTCACGGGAGGAAATGGTCAAGTGTTTTACCCTGGAACGGGTGGGGAGTACCAGCGCCCGTTTTGACAAGACCAAGCTAGACTGGATGAACAGCCTGTATATCAGACAGACACCTGCCGGGGAATTGCTCAGGGGACTAAAACCCTTTCTGAGTCGTGCAGGTGTGGACGTAGGAGGTCTGGAGGAGTCCTGGCTGAAGGCCCTTGTAGAACTCTACAGAGAGAGGTTCAAAACCCTTCAGGACTTCTTCCTCCAGACTTCTTTCTTTTTCACCGAAGAAGTGGAATATCAGCCAGAGGTAGTAGACAAATTCTTTAAAAAGGAAACCCTCACGGGTGTCCTCCAGGAGGTTCACGACGAGCTTTCTGGCCTGGAAGATTTCAAGAAGGAGACCCTGGAGGGTTGTCTAAGAAGGTTGGTGGAGAGTAAACACATCAGCTTTGGCAAGCTGGCACAGCCCTTGAGGGTGGCAATCACGGGCAGGGCGGTGAGTGCCGGAATATTTGAGACCATGGAGCTCCTGGGCAAGGAGAAGACCCTGAAGAGACTGTCCCATTGCCTCCATACTTTTTGCAGGGCAGGAAGTCCGCCTGAGGCAAATCTGCCCAGGGCATAACGTCTAGACCTCGCACGACAGTTGAAACCCAACGGAAAGAGGACAGACGGTAGCATTATATTATTTTGGGGAGACTGGTAGATGCCTTTATTAGTGGTAGGTTCTGTAGGACTTGATTCAGTTGAGACCCCCCACGGGAAGGTGGAGGAAGTGCTCGGAGGTTCGGCCGTCTATTTCTCCTGGGCGGCCCATTTCTTTACCCCTGTGAGATTGGTAGGCGCGGTGGGCACCGACTTCCCTAAACACTTCAGAGAACTCCTCTCTAAAAGGGCTATTGATACCGCCGGACTAGAAGAGATAGAAGGAAAGACCTTCCGTTGGAGGGGCCGCTATCAGGGCAACATGCATAGTGCTACTACCCTGGCAGTAGAGCTTAACGTCTTTGAACGATACGAACCCAGGGTCCCTGCAGCCTTCCTGGACAGCCGGTTCGTATTCCTGGCCAACGGACTTCCTTCCCTCCAGCAGCAAGTCCTTGAGCAGATAAGGGGACCGGAGTTTGTGGCCGCCGACACGATGAACCACTGGATAAACGAAAAGAAGGGGGAACTCCTGGAGGTACTCAAAAAGATAGATGCCCTCATACTAAACGATGAGGAGGCCAGACAGCTGACAGGCCATCCTAACCTTATCAAGGCCGCCAGGAGCATCCAGGCAATTGGACCTAAATATATAATAGTTAAGAAGGGCGAACACGGCGCCATACTGGTCACCCCGCAAGGTTTTTTCCTTATGCCTGGTTACCCAACGGAACACGTTAAGGACCCCACTGGTGCTGGAGATAGTTTCGCAGGGGGCGTCATGGGCTATCTGGCCAGGAGGGGGGCCGTGACGGAAGAGACCCTTAAACAGGCTATAGTTTATGGTACTATAATTGCGTCTTTTAACGTGGAGGACTTTAGTATCCAGCGACTCAATCGTCTAACCATGGAAGACATAGAGGACCGGAAGAGGGAGTTTGAGGCCATGGTGAGGTTCCGTTAGGGAGAGACTTTAGTCCTTATCTCCCATAGACCTTTACTCTTTTAGAAAGGAGGTAGAGAATTGGAAACCTTCGGTCGCCATCTTGTACTGGAAATGTGGGATTGCGACAGGGAAATCCTGAACAACGCAAAAAGGTTAAGAGAAATTCTGCGCAAGGCTGCTGAGGAAGCAGGGGCCACAGTAATCAGGGTCTTTTGCCACGAGTTCAACCCGAAGGGAGTAACCGGGGTGGCACTCCTGGCCGAGTCTCATCTGACCATCCATACCTGGCCAGAGGAGGGGTATGCGGCCGCAGACATCTTCACGTGTGGGCAACATACAGACCCCCAACTAGCGGTCCAGTACCTCATCTCTAGTCTTAAGGCCAAAGACTCTACCACCTTTGAATTAAAGAGGGGAAGTATGCGGACCAGAGAGGTTGCTCAGCAATCTGCCTAACCATGGCGTGATACATCCAGAGTCTTAGCCCAGAGACGGAGTACCGACCCAGAACTGAGGTCTCGCCAGGCGTGTCCTGAGCGAGGTCTACCATCGATATGTCGTGTCCAGAGCCTGACGAAGGAGGATCGGGAGAACTGCCAAATCGGTAACGAAAGAGCAGGTTAGGTCTTATAACGCCTAGCCACTAAGGGCCAAAACCCAATGAAACTCCCCCCTCAGGAATCGGGGAGGACTTAAGTCCTACGATAGAACTACCCACCTAGACCTCTTCAACCGCAGCGTAATAACAAAGGAATGGAAATCCTCAAGGAAACCATACGCATAATAGAAGAGAAGGTACTTGTTAGACGGTCTGGTCTAGGGCCAGAGGACGTCAGACTCGGCGTCTTTTACACCGGCGTAAAGCTCTCCAGTGGCCATGCAGGGCTGGCCTATACCCCCATCCACGAACTCCCCGAGGCCATCTGCTGTCCCAAGGCCCATGCCCGTATGCCCCAGGCCGGAGAACTCCTTAAATTGGACATAAAAACCCTGATGGACTACGCCCTGGAGGAAAACCCCCTGAGGGCCGCCATCGGAGTGGCCACCCTCAATGCCCTCTCTGCCATCCTGCTCGAAGAAAAGGATTGCCCCTACAAGCTGGCGGGGATGGGGGACGTCCTGGACCTCGTAGAAATCCGGGAAGAAGACACTGTAGGTATGATTGGGGCCTTTCCACCCTTCATAAAAAGATTAAAAGAGACCTGCAAGAACCTCCACGTCTTTGAAAAAAACCCACAGCTTGCCAGAGAGGTAGGCATGGAGGAGCTACAACCCGAAAGCCTGGCCAGGGATATCTTACCCCACTGCGACGTCCTCATCATCACAGGCGTTACGCTGGTAAACCATACCCTTGAACCCATACTCAAGTGGAGCAAGAAGGCCAGGGAGATAGTATTAGTAGGCCCGACGGCCAGCCTGTATCCCGAGGCCCTGTTTAAGAAGGGTATAACCACTGTAGGCGGAATCAGGATAAATGACGCCGATAGGGTCATGGAGATTATAGGGCAGGGAGGTTCAGGCTATGACCTGTTTGAGAGGTATGCGGATAGGATAGTCCTTAAAAAGGATGTCAAAGACCGGGCGGAGATAAAGGGGAGACATGGGAAAATGGGAGCAGACGTTTAAAGTCGTTGAAATTATTATTTAAATGTCGTTAAATAGGCTGACACAACCATATATGTCTCGTAAGAGGAATTGAAAGGCAAGCATTAATTCCGGGCACTGCCAGCCAGTAAGCACTGAGACCCTTCGCTACGCTCAGGGTGACATTGCAATTGCTGTCATTCCGAGTAAGCCAAAGCCCTGAGCCGAGCGTAGCGAGTCCTGAACGTAGTGAAGGAGCTCGCGAAGGGGAAGCGAAGAATCTCTATTTTGCAGAGGGCCGAGAGTCTATTATTCTAACAAGGAGTGATGCCATGAAGATTCACTACGATGCAGAGGTGGATGCCCTCTACATAGAGTTTCATTCCCTGGCTCCGGGAACGGCTGAGAATCGTCCATTGAGTGATGAAGTAATAGCCAACTACGGACCCGACGGGAGGCTGGCGGGGCTGGAAATCCTTGATGCCAGTGTGGTACTTGGCGAAGACCTCAAGAAGCTGGTCTTTGAGGTCAGTCCTGTATTACGCCAGGTTACTACAGAATCATGAAAGTATAAGAGATGGGCTACCACTCCCTCAAAAAGAGGTAGCCTTTAACGCATGCAGGCCCACAATTCGGCATTTCTTAAAGTGGTGCGCCAATGACGCACCCTACCAGACTGCCAGCCCAGTGAGCACTGAGACCCTTCGCTACGCTCAGGGTGACATTGCAATTGCTGTCATTCTGAGTGAGCCAAAGCCCTGAGCGTAGCGAAGGGGAAGCGAAGAATCTCTTAGTGAAAAATACCAAACCTAACCCTTTGTGGAAGAAGGGATTACCCCGGCACAATAATATTCAAGGCCCCCGGTACTACCTGAAACCTGGCGGGCAAGGGGCCGCCCAGGTCGCCGTCAAGTTGATATGATACCTCATCTGCGGAGCTTACCTTTATCTCCTTCCCTTGCAGATACTTTACCTCCTTGATACGGTCAGCTATCCAGAAGAGGATGCCTGCGGTATATTTCAAGAACTTCAGGTAATCCCTGCCCGGGAATATGAATACGTCTAAGAGGCCATCGTCCACCCTGGCCCTATTGGTAATAACGAATGGGCCTGTGTAGCGGCGGGTGTTGCTTACGAAGACGAAACCTGCCCCCTCAGCCACCAGCGTGCCGTCCACCTCCACATCAAGGGCAGGAAATTTGTAGTTCCATAGGGCCTTTAGAATGGGTATGGCGTAGGTGGCCATTGAGATGTTGCCCTTTCTGTTGGCCTCCAGAACTTTAACCACCTCTGCATCAAAGCCAATACCGGCCATAAGGAAGAAGTGGCGGCTATCTGCCTTACCTGCGTCTATCCTGCGGGTGTTACCCCTGGCGATAACGTGGGCGGCCTGGATTGGGTCAAGGGGTATCCTCATCTCCCTGGCCAGTACGTTGGCCGTACCGAGGGGGATAAGCCCAAGGGGGACGTCATTGCCTATGGCACCATTGATTACCTCATTAAAGGTGCCGTCTCCCCCCATCGTTGCTATGGCCTTATAGTCCAGGGAGTTCCTGGCCGCCTCTAGTGCATCCCCCTTCTTCTGCGTACGGAATACCTCTACCTCAAGGCCGCGCCGTTCAAGGCATCTTAACACATGAGGGAGTATCTTAACACCGCAACCCCCCCCTGCTATGGGGTTCAGGATGAGTTTCAGTCTGGAATTTGGAGTTTCAGTCATTTCTTAGAAACAACTTCATGCCAAAAGCGTCATTCTTTGTCCACTACAGGTGGACAAAGAATCTCAACCAAAACAAGAGATTCTTCGCTCCGCTCAGAATGACAGGTTAGTATCGTAACAACGTCTTCTGGACTCCCACTAGAAAACCAAGCGAAATTGTATATATAATAAAGCTTTTAAAATAAATTTAAACCCCCCTGACTAATAATAATGATTAATTATCTTGACGTAATCGTAGTAGGCGGTGGACATGCGGGCTGTGAGGCGGCACTGGCTACGGCAAGGATGGGACAGAGGACCCTCCTCCTCACCATTAACCCGGACACTATTGCCCAGATGTCCTGTAACCCGGCAATCGGGGGTATGGCCAAGGGACAGCTAGTCAGGGAGATAGATGCCCTAGGGGGTGAGATGGCCAAGGTCATTGACGCCACGGCCATCCAGTTCCACATGCTCAACACCAAAAAGGGCCCAGCCGTACGTAGTCCGAGGGCACAGGCCGATAAGCGACTCTACCAGAAGGAGATGAAACACCGACTGGAGGCACAAAAAAACCTGACTATACGCCAGGACGTGGCAGAGTCCTTGCTGGTAGAGAATGGAAAGGCCGTTGGGGTAGTAGGGCAGACGGGGACACATTACAAGGCCCGGGCAGTCATCCTTACCACCGGCACCTTCCTGAAAGGGCTTATACACATAGGGGAGAGCAAGAGACCTGGGGGTAGGACAGGGGAGCCCTCGGCCCAGGGACTATCAGATTCCCTCAGGGCGCTGGGTTTTGAGGTAGGACGCCTCAAGACTGGCACCCCTCCCAGAGTCAATGCCAGGACCATAAATTTTGAGGGGCTTCAACAACAGTGGGGGGACACTGAACCCCAGCCCTTTTCTTTTTCAACAAAGAAGGACCAGGAGTGGCCCTCCCACCCACAGGTACCTTGTCATATTACTTACACCAATGCCGAGACCCACAAGATAATCAGGGAAAACCTCCACAGGGCACCGCTCTACACCGGCCAGATAAAGGCCGTGGGCCCCCGCTACTGCCCCTCCATAGAGGACAAGATAGTCCGCTTTGCCGATAAGGGACAACACCAGATATTCCTTGAGCCTGAGGGGCTGGATACCCTGGAGACGTACTGTAACGGCATCGCCACCAGCCTACCATGCGACGTGCAGGAACGACTGGTGCGTTCTATACGGGGGTTAGAGAAAGCAGAGATAATCCGCTACGGTTACGCCATAGAGTACGACTTCGTACCTCCCACCCAGCTTAAGCCCACACTGGAGACAAAGCTGGTTGAAAACCTCTTTTTGGCCGGGCAGATAAACGGCACGTCCGGTTACGAGGAGGCCGCCTCCCAGGGGATAATGGCAGGTATTAATGCGGCCCTGAAGCTAGAGGGCGGGGGAGGGTTCGTCCTGGACCGCTCAGAGGCCTACATAGGGGTGCTCATTGACGACCTGGTAACCAAGGGGACGCTTGAGCCTTACCGCATGTTTACCTCCAGGGCCGAATACAGGCTCATACTGCGACAGGATAACGCCGATAGGCGCCTCATGAAGTACGGATATAAGTTTGGGCTTATCCCACAGGGGCAGTGGAAGTCCCTGGAGGAGAAGGAATCCTTAATTGCCTGGACCAGGGCGTATCTGCAGGATACCCCCTACGAAGGGCAGAGTCTGGAGAAATTTCTCAGGAAGCCTGAAGTCGACTTTGCAAGACTGCTGACAATAAACCCCTTTCTTAGAGAAAAGGGACTCCCTCCTGGGGTAAAGGAGCAGGTAGAAATAGAAGTAAAATACGAGGGCTACATCCAGAGGCAGATGGCCCATGTAGAGAAGTTCAAGAAGATGGAATCCTGGAGCCTCCCTCCCTGGCTGGATTATCAGGAAATCCCTGAGCTAAGGAAGGAAGCCCGCCAAAAGCTCCTTGAGATAAGACCTGCTTCTCTGGGCCAGGCCGCCCGCATCTCAGGGGTGTCCCCTGCCGACGTCTCCATCCTGATGGTATATCTTACCTCAAAGTCAGGGGCTAGGGGTTAGGGGTCAGGGGTTAGGGGAAAACTTTTAAACCTTTTAGTCCCTAATCCCTAGTCCCTAACCCCTAATCTGGCCTAGAGGTTAAAGCTCATCAGGAACTCTGCATTAGTCCTGGTCTTGGCCAGGCGGCTCTTGAGGAGTTCAATGGCCTCCACTGGGTTGGTCTCGTTGAGTACCTTTCTAAGGAGCCAGACTCTCTTGAGCTCCTCTGGGTCTAGTAGGAGCTCTTCCTTACGGGTCCCGGAGCGGGTAATGTCAATTGAAGGGTAGAGCCTGCGGTCAGCCAGACGTCTATCCAGGTGAAGCTCCATATTGCCGGTACCCTTAAACTCTTCAAAGATTACGTCGTCCATCCTGCTACCGGTATCAATGAGGGCCGTGGCTATAATGGTCAGACTCCCACCCTCTTCAATGTTTCTGGCGCCTCCGAAGAACCGCTTGGGCTTCTGGAGGGCGTTGGCGTCTATACCGCCAGAGAGTATCTTCCCACTGTGGGGTACCTCTGTGTTATAAGCCCTGGCCAGTCGGGTTATGGAGTCAAGGAGTATCAACACGTCCTTACCATACTCCACCATCCTCTTGGCCTTCTCCAGTACCATGTCTGCCACCTGGACGTGACGGCTGGCTGGTTCGTCAAAGGTTGAGCTTACAACCTCTGCAGTGGTCGCCCGCTCCATCTCGGTCACCTCTTCGGGTCTCTCGTCTATGAGCAGTATAATGAGATAGACCTCTGGATGGTTCTTGCTCACGGCGTTGGCTATTTTCTGCAAGAGGACGGTCTTGCCTGCCCTGGGTGGGGAGACGATGAGTCCCCTCTGGCCCTTTCCTACGGGGGTAATGAGGTCCATTATCCTCATATTGATTTCCTCTGGTGTGGTCTCCAGGAGAAGCCTTTCATCAGGATGAAGGGGTGTGAGGTCATCAAATAGCACCCGTTCTGCCATGACTTCTGGGTCTTCAAAGTTAATGGCCTCTACCTTCAACAGGGCGAAGTACCTCTCCCCTTCCTTCGGGGGGCGTATCTGCCCGGAGACGGTGACCCCTGTCTTTATCCCGAACCTACGTATCTGGGAGGGGGAGATGTATATGTCATCTGGCCCGGGGAGGTAACTGTAGTCAGGAGAGCGCAGGAAGCCAAAACCCTCTGGCAGTACCTCCACCACCCCTTCCCCGTACATAAGACCGTTCTGGGTAACCCTGTCCTTCAGGATTTTGAAGATGAGTTCCTGTTTCTTCAGTCCATGACACTCCTTCACACCTTCCTTTTTGGCCAGGTCCTGAAGCTCCTTTATGGTCATCTTCTGGAGCTGTCTTATGTTCAGTTCCTCTTTTTTCTCTACCCTCTCTGTCCTCTCACTCCTTTCTACCTTTTCGGCCCTTTCAGCCTTCTCGGTAGCCTTTCTGGTCTCCTCAACTACTGTTTGTTCTGCTACACTCGTCTTCTTAACAGCCATAATGTTCCTCCAAGTAACTTATAAAACTAACTTTTGCCAAAAATCCTTTACTTGTCTAAAAGTCTCCTCCTTTGAGGAGTCGTTGTTTATCACTACGTGGGCCCTCTTTTTCTTTTGGGACTCTGGGGACTGAAAGCCCTCCCGTCTCTGGACCTCCCCACTGGACCATCCCTTGAGTCGGGACCTTTCTTCTTTTACCTCAGGGCTTGCCTCCACGAAAACCAATAGGTCACAAGCCTCATCTAGCCCTGTCTCCAACAAAAGGGCCGCATCCAGAACCAGGGGTATAGACCCCTTTCCCTTCCTATCCATCTCTCCCTCGCTCCGCTCAAGGACAAGCCTCCGGATGGACTCCAGGATTGGCGGGTGAAGTAGATTGGTCAGTTCTTTCAGGGCCTCCCCGTTGGAGAATACGATACTGGCCAATTTCCCGCGGTCTATCTCTCCCTTTACCCCCAAAAGCCCCTTTCCCCATCTTTCTAAGACCTTCTCTTTTATTTCTGGCTTTTCAAGGAGTTCGTGGGCCATCTCATCAGCATGGATTACCTCTGCCCCAAGTGAACCCAGCATCTCTGCCACCATGCTCTTACCACTCGCAACACCGCCCATAATCCCTATAACCCTGGGTCTCATGCGGGTCCGCCCTGTAGGGACATCCGCCTCAGGCGGACGCCCCTACTCCACCTCCATCCAATTTTTTCCTACCTTGACGTTGACCCTTATTGGTACCCGCAGAGAAATCGCCTGGATCATTACTTCCTGGAGGACGTGGGTAGTGGTGGTTAGCTCTCCCTCTGGCAATTCAAAGAGGAGTTCGTCATGTATCTGGATGAGGAGTCTTGCCCGCAAACCCATCTCTTCCAAACGCCTGCGGGCCCTGACCATGGCCACCTTTATCAGGTCAGCGGCAGAACCCTGGATTATGGTATTTATTGCCACCCTCTCCGCCGCACCCCTCTTCTGCTTATTGAAGGAGTTTATACCAGGTATGGGGCGCTTCCTGCCTAAAAGGGTACTGACCCAACCCTTCTCTCTGGCCTCAAGGAGGGCCGTCTCCCTGAAATGCCTTACCCCACAGAAGAGATTAAAATAGGCCTCTATAAAACTCTTGGCCTCATCTATGGATATACCTAACTCCCTGGATAAACCCATCGGGGAAAGGCCGTATATGATGCCAAAATTTGCCGCCTTCGCAGTACGCCGCATCTCAGGACTCACCTGCCCTGTCTCTACCCCATAGAGCCGGGAGGCGGTCCAGGCGTGTATATCCTGGTCTTCCTGGAAGGCCTTCAACATGGCAGGGTCTTCTGAATAATGGGCCAGTATCCTGAGTTCTATCTGAGAATAGTCCAGGGCCAGAAAGACAAGGCCCTCCTGAGAAGGGATAAAGGCACGCCGTATCTGTCTGCCCACATCAGTCCTTATGGGTATGTTCTGCAGGTTGGGCTCGCTGGAGGATAGCCTGCCTGTGGCAGTAACCGTCTGGTTAAAGGAGGCATGTACCCTACCGTTGCTCACGGTCCTGGGTAGGGCATCTATATAGGTAGACTTCAACTTGCTCAACTGTCTATGTTCCACCAGGAGGGCGGGGAGTGGATGTTCTCTTGCCAGGGATTCCAGCACCGCTGCCACCGTAGAGGGTCCCGTCTTGGTGCGTCTGGTGGGCTCTAGCCCCAGCTTTTCAAATAGGATATGGGCTATCTGCTTGGGGGAGTCCACATTAAAGCGTTCGCCAGCATGTCTGAAGATGTCTGCCTCCAGGGATTCCAGTCTCTTTTCCAGAGAGGAGGACATCTCTTTAAGTAAACTGGTGTCAATCCGTACCCCCGTGTACTCCATCTCTGCAAGTACGGTAAGGAGGGGTATCTCTACCTCCTCAAATAGTCTTGACAGCCCTTCCTTTTCCAGTAGTGGGCGAAAGACCCCAGCCAGGCGATAGGCCATGTCTGCGTCCTCACAGGCATAATTGGCTATTTTATGGAGTTCTACCTTATCCATGGTGAGTTGGGCCTTTCCATGGCCTATAAGCTCAGTAATGGGTGTCGTGGGGTGGGACAGGTATTCCATGGCCAGCTCGTCCAGGTTGTGGCGTCTCCTGGTGGGACTCAGGAGGTAAGAGGCTATCATTGTATCAAAGACGATGCCCTTGAGTCTTATTTCGTAATTCATCAAGACTGCGTAATCGTATTTAAGGTTTTGTCCTATCTTCTTTATTCTTGGGTCTTCCAGGAGGGGCCTCAGTTCTTCCAGGACATTGGGGTCAAGGTGTGTCTCCCCCAGGGGTGCCATGAGGGGAAGATACCACCCTTGCCCTTCCTTCCAGGAGAATGATAGTCCCACTATCCTGGCCTCTGTAACCTGCAAACTGGTAGTCTCCAAATCCAGGGCAAACTCATCTGTTTCCTTTAACTCCTCCATGAAGGCCCTAAACCCTTGTGGGGTATTTATGATACGGTAGTCAACCTCTTTTTTGTCCGCGGCTGGGCCCATCTGGGCAAGAAAGGTCTTAAAGCCGAGTTCGGAGAACAAATTTCGGAGTTCCTTCTCATCCTCCCCGTCTCTGCGGCAGGCCCCCAGGTCCAACTCCACAGGGGCATGGGTATCAATGGTAACCAGTCTCTTAGAAAATCTTGCCTGGTCTGCAAAGGTCTTTAGCCCTTCCCTGAGCCTTTCTTCACGCTTACCCCCCTTAATGCTATCAACGTTGTCCAGTACGGCCTCCAGAGAGCCGAAACGGTGGAGGAGTTCCAGTGCAGTCTTCGGGCCTATACCCGGTACGCCAGGGATGTTATCTATACTGTCCCCTGTCAAGGCCAGCAGGTCGGGTACCTGTTCGGGGGTGATACCCTTTTCCCTCTTGAGGGTCTCAAGGTCTAAGAGCATATCTTTTCTAGCGTTATAAATCTTTACGTGAGGGGCTATAAGTTGTTCCAGGTCTTTATCTGCGGTAATAATATAGACATCTAAGCCCCTCTGTGCGACTTGTCTGGCAACGGTACCTATAAGGTCATCCCCCTCGTAACCCTCGCATACATATACAGGTATGTTGTAGGCCCTTAAGACCTTGTGAATGAACGGCATCTGTATAGAGAAGTCGTCGGGGGTCTCCTTTCTATGGGCCTTATAGGCACTGTACTGCGTATGGCGAAAGGTAGGGGCACCTGAGTCAAATACAACCGCAAGGTATTCCGGCCTCTGCTCCTTCAGAAGCCTCCTTAGCATATTAGTAAAACCATATACGGCATTTACGGGTACACCCTTTGGGCTTGTTAAGTCTGAAATAGCATAATAGGCCTGGTAACTTTGAGAGTGCCCGTCTATTATGAAGAACCTCTCCGGCATTTGTGTGCCTTTTATTTAGTAGGGGCGGGGTAACTCCGCCCCTACCTCTAGCTAGGAAACCGGGGTAACCCCACCCCTACTCTAGGAAAGTTCGCCAAATACTAATCCGCCTCAGGCGGACATGGAAAGGCTGGGGGAGAGATGTCTCTTCAAAAGCACATTAGTCGGGGTTTGCCAAAATTCCTTCGTTACACTCGGGGCAAGGCCTGGCAAATCTACCTCAGATACGCCAAAGGCTAATTTGTCCGCCTACGGCGTGACACGACCTATGGCATACCATAACTGGATGCGTCCCTTCCACCCCTAAAGTTTGTAGTGAGCAAAGCGAACCTAAGAAATGTTGTGCGAAACTATAAGCAAAACCTATTAAGGATTATGAATGATTTTCCCAGGAAGGGTTACTCTTGGTACTAGGTTTTAGTAAACCGGTGAGTCTTTACCTCACAGAAAGATACATAAAAAGAGGACTATTGTCAAGTCTTTTTTATCTCCACCCCCTCTGGGAGATATCTACAAGGTGATGAGATACCTCCTCGGCGAGGGAGGCGTATTTGCCCCTGGAGGACTCCAGGAATTTCTGGTAATGGTACACGGCCTTAGCCACCTCTCCTTCTTCCTCCAGGATTATGGCCAGGTTATAATGGGCCTCAGCGTGGGTGGGGTCTATTTGTAAGACCTTTTGAAAGGCACTGTTGGCCCTTAGAAGGTCGCCCTGTTTTTTTAGCACCACCCCCAGGTTGGTAAGGCTCTGTACGTCCCTGGGATTTGCCTCAAGAAGGGCCTGAAACTCCCTTAAGGCACCATCCAGGTTTCCCTTCTTATATAGGGCAACTCCCAGGTTGTTGTGGGCGCCAAGGTAATCTGGTCTTAAGAGCACGGCCTTACGGAACTCCGTCTCGGCCTTTTCGTAGTACCCCAATTCCTGATAAATGGAACCCAGGTTGTTATGTGCCTCTGCGTCCATGGGGTTCTCTTTCAAGAGTTCCTGATACTGGGCCTCTGCCTTCTTCGTCTCTCCGCTCTTTTGGTAGAATAGGGCAAGTTTAAACTTCTCCGCCCTCTGTATCTTTCTCAGACCTGCAGTTACTTCCTCCTCAGGGGGCGCTACTGGGGCTGGGCCTTCAGCAGGTCCAGTTACGGGAGGAGCGACTCTTTCTCTAGCTACTTCGGGTACTTTGGGTACAGCGGGGGCTACCACTACCTCTTTTGGCGGGGGTGGTGCCAGGGGTTTCCCGGCCTCAATCCTGCGTTCCTCAGGTCTTTCTGGGGATATTTCTGGCCGCACCACCGCTGGGACCTTTTCTATTGGTGGTGCCTCTGGCCTGGGGATTGGGGGGGCCGCCTTAATCTCTATCTTAGGTCTCTCCTCTTCCAGTCTCTTTGTGGCGGCAACCTCTGGGGCTGGAGGCGTAGCGGGAAGTAACTCTATCACCTCTATAAAGGGTTTTTCTGGCTTAACCGCCTCAGGTATAGCAGGTGTGGCCTCGCGTATCACCACCTTTGGGGCCTCTTTAACCGGTTCTGGAGCTATTTCAACAATCTCCTGAATGCTAGGTTCAGAAATTATTATCTCCTCTATAAGGACTTCCGATGGGAGCTTCTTAGCAGGCTTTTCTGGTATCTTAGCGATTTTCTCTGGGGCCTTGGCCTCTTTTTCTGGGACCTTGGCGACCTTAGCCTCTTTCTCTGGGGCCTTGCCCTCTTTCTCTAGTGCTGGCCTGGGTTTTGGGGCCCTCTTTGGCATTACCATCGGTTGTGGGGTCTCCTTCTTCGGCGGTTCACTCTTAAAGAGGAGTCGGGGTAGTAAGAGGATGGCTACCAGGCTAAAGATGATTCCAACACCAAGGAGCAATAAGATTCTTAAATTGATTTTTCTGGGTTTTTCTGGCTTTGAGGTGAATTGTGCCTTTAGGGATTCTGTGGGAAAAGGAAAAGCACCTTTAGCCGGAGGAGGTGTGGGTTCTGACTTTTTCCCCCTGAACTTCTTGAGTTCATCAAAAATTCTACTCATGGCAGTTAGTCAACCCTTGAGATCTCGGAAAAGGCCATCACACGGGCATCCATGAGTTCTGCACGGTTATGGAGTCTTGCCAGTACGTTTTCTGCCTCTTCCTTCTCCTTGAAACTGCCTAGAACCAGGCGATACTGCTTCTCAGGGGAGGTGCCACTCAGTCCAACAACGTAGGCCTTATATCCTAACTCCTTGAGACTGGCACCCTTCTCTACGGCGGAGTCCTTGTCTTTAAAGACACCGAGAAATATGGTGAAAGAATCCTTGAGTTCCTCGGAGACCGCTACAGGGCTGGTGGCAGAAGGTTTGGTGCGTAGGGCTTCCACCTGTTCTTTTAGGTCTGCCATCTCTTTTTCCAACCTGGACTTCTCCCCTTCCAAGCGGGCCTTTTCTCTCCGCCAGGAGCTCGTCTCCTGCTGGTGCTGTTGGTGCTGACGCTCTAGGTTTGCCCTAATTCCTTTGCCCTGGATTAGAACAAAAATAAGGAACCCAAAGGCTACCAAAATGACGATGCTTCCACCTATAATGAAGGGTAACCTGACCTTGGAAGAGCTAAATCTGGAGTGGCCGCCAGGGGTAGCACTAGCAGGAGCGGCAGGGGGGGCGCCAGAGGTCAACTCCGCCATCTTCTGTTTAGACATCACTGGTTTTTCTAGTTTCAGATTCTCTACGGCCTTCAGTACCAGGGCCTTATTGATTTTGGTGGTTTGTTGGGTGTAGGCCCCAAGGAGGGACCTGTCACATATAAGGTTTATCACCCTGGGGATGCCAAGTGAGTATTCATAAATGAGATCCAGTGCGTCTGGGGCAAAGGCAACCTCGCCGGAAGAACCAGCTACCGTTATGCGATATTCAATGTATCTCTGTACCTCTTCCTTTTTTAACGGGTTAATCTGGCATTTGACAGATATCCTCTGGTCCAGTTGTTGTAATTCAGGGGAATTAAGGAGTCGCAAAAGACCTAACTGTCCTACCAGGATAATCTGGAGGAGCTTTTCTTTGTCCGTCTCCAGGTTGGACAGGATACGGATTTGCTCCAGGGCAGGCATGGGCAGGTTTTGTGCCTCATCTATTATGAGGATGGCATTCTCCCCCCCTTTAAGGGTATTCAGCAAGAATTCGTTCAGCTTGTCCAGCATCTCCTTCTTGGAGAGCCGCTGACCGCCCTTCTCCAGGATGCCGAATTCATGGAGGATGGTCTCCAGGAGTTCATCCTCTGAGAGGAATGGGTTCAGTATCATAGCGGTATGGGTCTTCCTATCCAGCTTATCGTAGATGGTACGGCAGAGGGTGGTCTTCCCTGCGCCTATGGCCCCCGTTACCACTATAAAGCCCTCCCTGTGCATAATCCCATACAGGGCCTGTTCTAAATTGGCCTTATGCGTCTCACTCTGGAAGAAAAATTTAGGGTCGGGGGTGAGGCTGAACGGTTTCTCTTTTAGACCAAAAAATTCTAGATACATAGGCTCATCTTCTCTCCGTAAGTTTTAGTCTCTGGATATCCTCGGTAGACAGGTCTTCTACCCTTTCTCCCACAAGGATGGTAGGCGTAAGGAATATTACCAGGTCTACCTTCGTCTTTTTATTATTTACTTCCTTAAAGAGGAAACTTAGTCCAGGTATCTTCCCCAGGATAGGTACCTGGTTTTCGTTCAAGTTCTTTTTATCTTGCATAAGACCGCCTATTGCAATCGTCTCACCGTCTTTCACCCTTATTACAGTATCCGTCTCCCTCACGTCCAGGATGGGTGCCGTGGCGGATGCGGTGGGGGTATTAACGCGGGTCTCGCCTACTTGCTCTGTAACGCTGGGGTGTATGTTCATGGTAATGAACCCATCTTGACTTATCTGAGGGGTAACATCCAGGGTAACGCCCACTGTGATTGTATTCTCGTCCACGGTTGAGCTTGTAATGAGACCAGTCCCTGCGCTCTGAGTTGTAGTTGAAACCGAAAAGAACGTCTTTTGTTGTCCCACCCTTATTATGGCGGTCTGATTGTTTAGGGTGGAGACCTTGGGGCTGGAGATAACGTTTACGTCTCCCTGAATGGATAGGGCCTCTACGATGGGCTCTATGTCCCCAGTCCTCAAAGTGAATTGGAAGAATCCTGCTACGCTTGATATATCCCTCGCAATATTGGGTAAGAGCTCTCTAGCTGCCGTGTCCATGCCTTGTCCAAAGGAAGCAGCAGGAGGTCTTCTGTTACCAGTCGTGCTCCGTGACCCGAAGAGCATATCATAGTTTATGCCATAGCGGAATTCGTTATTGAGGGAGACCTCCACTATCTTTGTTTGTATAAGTACTTGTCTCTGGATGGTGCCCTCTACGGCTTCAAGTAATTCACCCACCTTGGCAATTACTTCAGGAAAGGCAGTTACCAGGATTATGCCGGCCTGACGGTTAATAGAGAATAACCCCTTTACACCAGGGGGTAAGGTGGTAATAATGGATATTGACGCCCCGGCTCCACCGCCTCCTTGTGCACCAGCCATCCCAGCCGACTTTAACCCAATGGCTATCAGGGATATCTCTATCTCCTGGAAGATATCCTGTGTATCCTCCCCTTTTACCTCACTCTTACCTGCCGCTAATCCAGCGCCTCCTGCCCCACCGCCTGCTGCAGAACCCACACTGGTAGAAAGGTTCCTCTCACCTTTTCTCTTGGTAAGGATATAGTTAAGACGGAATATCCTTGTAATAGCTTTGGGTTTGGATACCCTTATAAAACCGCTGTCTACCCTGTACTCCAGGCCCATAGGGGTCAGTAGGGCATCCATGGCCTGAGCCATGGTCACGTCTTCTAGGTCTATAGTTACTTTGCCCGACACGTCTGGGTCTACAATGATATTGACCTTGCTTTCTTTAGAAAAACCCTGGAGGACGTCCCTTATGTCGGCATCCCTGACGAAAATGCTGTAAACCCTGGGGGACTCGGGCTTTTTTACCTTCTCCTCCAACTGTAGGACAGGTAATTCCTCAAGCCTCTTTTCCTTGGGAAGGTCTGTCAGGCTGGGGGATGTAACAGAGTCTGTAGGGAGCTTCTTGGCAGCAGGGACACACCCCACAACAACAATGGCCAGAAAGAAGACTGCTACGGGGAGGGCCTTTCCGCTTAAGACGGACCGACCTACAATGGACACAAAACCTCCCGAAATACCTAAGTCCTTGCCACCCCTCCCTCTCGCACAGAGGCCTTATCGTCCCAGGTAGGTTAAAGGAGACTGTGCTTCAAACGGTAAGAATATAGCAAATGAACGCCCCAAGTCAAGGGGAAAATAGCAGGTAGATGCTATGGACATGGGTAATCCGCCTGAGGCGGGTAAGGGGGCTTCCACCCCCCCATGCCGAAGGCAGATACGCAGCCAGGGCTTAGGGGCTAGGAAAAATGTCAAAGCCCAAATGACAAATGTCCGCCAGAGGCGGATATGCCTCAGGTCATGCCATAGGCAGATTCGCCTCAGGCGAACATGAAAATCCAAAATCCAAATTTCAAAGAAAACCAGAGGCCAAAAACATTTGGCATTTGATCCGCCTCGGGCGGATTACCTAACGAATAATACAAAATCTACTCTCCTGGTGGGGTATATGAACACAGGTTGACGGGTGTATCGTAATGTGATAAACTGCCTTCCAGAAAGACTTAAAATGTTTAGTTCTATTCGTAGTAAGACAATAATTCTCTTTTTCCTCTTTTCCTTTGTCCCTTTACTGACCTCCAGGTTGGTGGTCTTTCCTAAGGTCTGGAAGGCCTTTCAAGAGGTGAGGATAAGGGACCTGGAGAGCGTGGGCCACAAGCAGGCCGAGCTTATCTCCGTGTGGATGAAGGAGCGCAAGGCCGATGTTGCGGCTACGGCCAGGGAGTACCTTGTCAGCTCCTTTCTGAAGTTTGTTCCGGGGGACAGGGAGTATCAGGAACTTATCTCTTATCTCCAGTTCGTAAGGGATAATTACGGTTACAAAGAGGTCTCTATTGCTGACATACAGGGCAAGCTCAGGGTATCTACCAGAGAGGACCTCCTGGGTCTCAGTATAGCGGAGTTTGATTACTTCCGGGAGGCACTGAAGGGCAACGTCTTCGTAACCCGTGTCCACCCCTCTGCCTTCCCCATCCAGAACGAGTCCGGGGAGATGGAGAGGGGCGTACCCACCCTCTTTGTCTCAGGTCCCGTAAGGGACGACAGGCACAGGATTATTGGGGTAGCGAGCCTGAGGGTGGACGTCATGTCCCTCTCCAGGGAGATGCGCAGGGTAAAGCTTGGTGAGACGGGGGAGACCTATCTGGTGGACGAAAACGGTTACATGATTACTGAATCCCGTTTCGCCTCCACCATCAGGGAGATGGGGCTGATAAAGAAGCGGACGGCCCTGGAATTGAAACTAGTAGACCCCACTACCGGTCAGCTCACCAGGGGGGTGCAGGCCTGCCTGAAGGGGGAGCTGGGATATGACGTAGAAGGTTACCCGGACTACCGAGGGGTGAAGGTGCTGGGTTTCTGGCACTGGATCCCTGAGTACAACTGGGGGCTTATGTCTGAGATTGACGTGGACGAGGCCTACAGGGACCTTTATGAGCTTGATAGGGCACTCATATTTATTACCTTTGCCTTCACCCTGGTGATAGTGGCGGCGGCGGTCTTCCTTGGGCGCAGACTTACCGCCCCCATCCTTCACCTGACGGAAGTTACCAGGAGGATGTCCAGCGGAGACCTGCGTCAGAGGGTGGGCATAAGCTCTAAGGACGAGATAGGCGCCCTGGCCGAGTCCTTTAACACCATGGGGGAGACTATAGAAAAGAGGAGTGAGGAGCTAGAATCCACCAAGCAATACCTGGAGAGTATGTTTGACTCCATACGGGACGTCATCGTAGTAGTAGATAAGAACGAGACCATCATGAGGGTCAACCAGGCGGCCATAGATGAGTATGGAGAGGACATCATAGGTAAGAAATGTTACGAGGTCCTTATGGCCCGGGACTGCAGGTGCGACGTATGCCTGAACCTGAAGGTGGCAGAGGAACTTAAACCTGCCTTTGCGGAACATGCCGCCCCCAGTAAGGAGAAGGTCTTCTTCACCGAGTCCTACCCGCTCCTGGACGCCAGAGGTAACTTGCAGGCCATTATAATGGTCTCAAGGGACGTGACCCAGCAGAAGCAGATGGAACAGAGACTCCAGAGGTACACCCTTGACCTGGAAAAGGCGGTGGAGGAGAGGACCAGGGCGCTAATGCTTACTAATAAGGAGCTAGAAAAGGCCAACCTGGAACTGAGGACCCTGGATAGACTAAAGGACAGCATCATCAGGGACGTCTCCCATGAGCTTAAGAGTCCAGTGGCCCAGGTAAAGATGGCCTTTGACCTGTGGTTTGAAGAAAAGGATAGAGGGAAACTGGATGCGGAGAAAGAAAAGAAATTGGCCACGGTAATCAGCAATAACGTCATCAGGCTCCAGAGGACTATTGCGGCAGTACTAGACCTCTCCAGCATAGAATCAGGACAGGTGAAGTACAAAAAAGAGAAACTTCAACTGGAGGAGTTGGTCCAAAAGGTTATAATGGGTTATGCACTGGTGGTGGAACAAAAGGGCCTCACGCTCAAGACAAATTTCCCCTCCAGGCTTCCAGAGGTTCAAGGGGACAAGGAGCATCTGGCCAGGGTTATCTCTAACTTGATAGATAACGCCGTCAAGTACACCCCTAAAGGGGAGATACTGGTCTATGGAGAGGAACGGGATGGCCTGGTAGAGATTCACGTAAGAGACACAGGAATGGGTATTGGCCTGCCCAGGGAACAATATGATAAACTATTCCAGAGGTTTTACCAGGAAAGGCCCCGTTACGATGGTGTAGGGGTAGGGCTGGCCATCTGCAGGGCTATTGTGGAGGCCCATGGAGGGAAAATCTGGGCAGAAAGCGAGGGGACCGGTAAGGGGTCTACTTTCAGTTTCTCTGTACCATTAACAGGACAAAAGGATGAATCACACCAATAACAAGATTATATTAATTGTAGAGGACGATGAGGAGTTCCAGGAACTCTTCGCCATGATGCTGGAAGATACGGGGTATCGTATCATAAGGGCCTATGACGGCACCGAGGCCCTAAAAAAACTGGAGGAACAGAAACCCAATCTCATCATCCTGGACATACTCCTGGAGGCAATGATGGGGGATGCCCTCTTTCTCCACCTCAAGAGGGTGCCCGAATACTCCGACATACCCATCGTCATTACCAGCAGTTTTTCCGCCAAGGACTACCCCAATCTCCGTGAGATTGACCCCAGGCTTGTCTTCCTGGAGAAACCCTTTTCCAAAGAGACACTCCTGAAGGTAGTGCAGGAGAGGCTGGGGAAGTAGCCCCTATAGGGGCTAGGGGTCAGGGGCCAGGGGGCAGGGATTAGGAAAAGAATTGCTGGTCTCTGGCTTCTAGGGCAAAAGCCCCTCTACATCTTAGTGAAATAAAAAAAGATCAAAACCAAAAATGTTACCTATGTCCATATATTTCATGACGACAGTCATTATTTGAACGCTATCAATCATGCCTGATACCTTTGACCCCGAATACAGTTGGCTTACAACCTGGGAGGAGAACCCCCACCCGCCCGTCCTCTTTTATGGCACCAGTTCCAATCTGGTTCATAAGATTGAGGAACATGGGTTGACCCCCGGCATGGAAGAGGAGGATAACCTCATGGCCATTGCCAGACACGTCCTCTCCTCGGCCCAAAAGCTGGGAGATAAGAGGACGGCGGAACAGGCAGAAATAATCCTGCTGGAGCATGGAGAAAAGCCAGGGCCTTTGAAGCTGACCTTTAATTATTACCATGCCCTCCATCTTGCCAGAAAAAGGACAAGGAGGTTAGAAGCCTTGCAGTGGCTTTGTGAGACCTTCGGGGAGAGGGCAGGACAATGCGAGGATACAAACCTGGCAGAGTTAGCCATAAACCGGGTGCGTTATTCCTGCCGGGGGACGTGTGACCTCCACCTCAGCCCGCCGGGGATAGTAGTATACGTATGTACTGACCTCTCAAAGTTCCAGAACCTCTCACCTTTACTGGAGGACAAAAAGGAGCTTGGAAGGGCCTTGAGAGGGAAGAGCCGCCTATGCAAGAATCATTGGCCGAAGGCCTCCTGGTGGAAGAAATTAACCAGGTCTGCGGTGGAAAGATACCTGGAGGAGTCCATCAGGGGAGACCAGGACCGTCCTGGCCTCGGCGAAGAGGTCACTACCCTTTACCCCATCCCCATCGCAGATATACTCAGGATAGAATTACCCCCATCTATACAGTAGGCAGTAAGGAGTAGGCAGTAGGCAGAACCCTACATCAAGAGATAAATATCTTCCCAGGGTTCATTATGCCCTTAGGGTCAAAGAACTTCTTGAGGGACTTCATCAACTGGAGCTCTTGAGAAGGGACTTCCATAGGTAAGAACTCTGCCTTGGCAATGCCGATACCATGCTCCCCCGTTATTGTCCCCCCCACAGAGACCACCTTTCTTAGCATCTGTTCCACCATTTCCGCCACCTTCTTTTCGTCTTCTTCTCCGTACCCGTAGAGGAAATTCACGTGGACGTTACCATCGCCTATGTGACCAAAGCAGGCGCTATGGATGGAGTATCTCTCCCCGAGGGAGTAGAGTTCTCTCAATACCTCTTTTACCTTGCTCCTGGGGACACAGATGTCTTCATTGAGCTTCCTCCCAGCCACCTTGAAGAGGGCAGGCGAGATGGACTTCCTGACGGCCCACAAGACCTCTCTCTCTTTCGCCGTCTTAGCTACGATGACCTGAAAGGCCCCATGCTCCCAACATGCCTTTTCTACGCCCGCCACGTCCTTTTCTACTAGAGACGCCTCACCGTCTACGTCTATCAGGAGGAAGGCATTGGCTTTTTCAGGTATCTCTACCCCTCCATACCCCCTGATGGAGTTGATGCAGATACTGTCCACGAACTCAAGGGTCTTTGGTATTATCCCCTGGCCCAGTATTATGCCATCGGCCGCATCCGCCGCCGCCTCGGGGTCATTGAAGTAGGCTAATAGGGTCTCCACCCTCTCAGGTAGTGGGAGGAGTTTTACCGTAATCTTGGTGAATACGCCCAGCGTCCCCTCAGAGCCTACGAAGAGCCTGGTAAGGTCGTAACCCGCCACACTCCTCAAGGTCCTTCGTCCGGTATTTATTACACTGCCGTCCGGCAAGACCACCTCCAGGGAGAGGACGTAGTCCCTGGTGACCCCATACTTAAGCCCGGCCATCCCACCCGAGCACTCGGCCACGTTTCCCCCTAATGTGGAGAACTCGGCACTACCAGGGTCCGGGGGATAAAAGAGTTTGTACTTGGCCGCCTCGTCCTGAAACCGTTTTGTAACCACCCCAGGCTCCACAGTAGCCATAAGGTCATTGGGATTTATCTCCAGGATGCGGTTCATCCTGGTAGTATCCAGGACTATGCCTCCGTGCAAGGGGACAGAGCCCCCGGAAAGCCCGCTGCGTGCCCCGCAGGGATACACAGGGATTTCGTACATATCTGCCACCTTTATAACGGCAGAGACCTCCTCTGTACTGGTAGCCTTTATTATTACGTCCGGGATGGCCTTTTGTCGGGTAGCGGTAGCGTCGTAAGAGTAACAGACCCTGTCCTCTATATGGGTGATAACGTTTTCCTTCCCTAAGGCCCTATAAAGGGCCTCAAGTGCATCAGGGCTTACTTTACTCTCTTTGGGGAGGGTGTCTTTTATCATTAACAACATCATCATAACAAATTTTAGACAGAATTCAAATTCCAGTATAGGCCCTTTGTCCAAGGACCAGGGAGTAGGAAATAGCAATCTTTTTTACCCCCCTTGCTAAAAGGATTGTAAATTGGAAGTTGTAAATTTTAAATTTGAAATTTCCAATTTACAATTTGCAATACAGTCTTTCCCCTACCCCCTAACCCTTAGTTCTTGGGGACTTCCATGGGGTGTTTTATCTTCTCCAAGTAAGATTCAAACTGAAACGTGGGGCTGTGTTCGGGGTCATGGCACCCCTTGCAACCCTCTGGGGAGACCTTGCCGTATCTCCCTGAGTGCGGAATTCGGAATTCGGAATTCGGAATTCCCCGCTCCACACCCTGCATTCCACATTCGGCAATGTGTAGGCTCCCAGGCCCATGACATGCCTCACAGCCTACGCCTGTGAGGTCAGGGCTTATGTCCTGAGACTGGAAACCGCTCACGTAATTGAGGCCCACCACATGGCAGGCCACGCACTCGGGGTCAGAGGCCCGTCCTGCCTTTAGTAGTGTCTCATAGGCAGTGGCATGGAGGGTACTCCCCCAGTGCTGGGATACGGCAGGGTGACAGGGGCTACATGCGCTACTCCCGACGTAGCTGGTCTGTCCAGGGAGGGGAAACTTCTCTACCCGTAATAAGAGATTCTCCTCCCTGAGTCTCTCCTGGTAACTATCGAGCACTTGAAGCATAGGGGCCGAGTCCTTAAAGCGTTCATTCAGTGTTACAGTCTCTATTGCCCCTTCCACCTCAAGTGGATTATCCGGATTATAGCGGTACAACACCAGGTGTTTGCCCTTGATACCAGGGGTAAAGACCCAGGTCTTGCCCTCTTTTACTACCACAGGATGGTCTGCCCTGTGTCCCGATGCTATCAACTGAAATTCCGGGAAGTCCCTGGCTAGCTTAAGGGACTCTTCCATACTGGCATGGGAGAGGAGTACCAGGACGTCTACTTTATCCTTCAATTCTTTTATCAGGGGCTGGAGGGCCTCTGTAGGGGAAATTATTTCCACGCCAGCAGGTGGTGTACCAAGGAGGGCGGGGGAGAGGATCCCCAGGAAACCAATCCTTAAGGTCTTCACTCTATGGATTTTATAAGGAACCACCTCAATAAAGGGGTTGGCAACCCGTATATTGGAGGAGAGTAAGGGTACAGAATCTGGGGGGAAGAGATAGGCCAGTACCTCCAGCCCCATATCCAGGTCCATCTCCCCCAGATTATGTACGGAATAATTCATAATTTTTAGGGCCTGGACCAGGGTCTCTGCCTTTAATTCGTCCTGCCTCTGGATGCTAAAAGTACTGCCACCATGACCTGCCAGGTCGCCAAGGCTTACTGACAACCACGGCTCAGAGAGAGATTTCAGAAAGGTGTGCCTCTTGGCTATACCACCCATCAGGGGCTTCGCACAGCCACAGGGTTCTAGATAACCCCTTTCCTCACCGCTGAATAGGAGGCAGACCTCCTCTGCCTGTAACGAGGCAGAGAGGAGGGCGAGGAGCAGGAGTGCACAGGGTATCATTCTTTTACCGTAGCAGAGATAGGGATAATAATTAGAGGATTGGAGTTACTCGTAGTATGTATCTTCAGACTTCCTTCATGCCTACCTGCCTGGGCCTCTCTGCTAAGGACCACAACCATATTGTAACTCGTCTGAGATTGGCCTCCCATTGGTGGGTCTACTCGGAGGCTGAAGACCTCAGGTTCTACCTCTACCTTTCCTAACCTGACTTCCCGGTCGTGGAAGGTGACTAGGACGTGTGTTACAGCCTCTGCCCCTTTCTTGATAAACCCAAAAGAGAGTTGGGCGGGATAGGCCGAGACGTCGCTAACTACCTCTCCGATGAAAGGGATGGAGATTACAGGTTGCCGCTGACTGCTGGTACGCACTACCAGGTCTCCACCAAACCTGCCCGTAGGAGAATCTTTTTTTACTTCCAGGCTTATTGCATACGTACCATCTGCCTGTTTTTCTACAGAGGTTACCCCTAAGGCCCTGGAGGAGGATTGGGCCCCGTAGACCTCAAAGTTCAGCCCCGTTGGGGATTTTATCTCTACTTTAGAGTTCAGTCCCTCTTTCTGTTTTATCTGCCCCAGTGCCAGTCTAGGAGGTTTGGCCACCAACTCCTCTATGATATCGGCCTCCAGGGTTAAAGTGTGGGTAGGTTCCGATGGGTCATTGGTGTCTACCATCACGGTCTTGGTTACTTTTCCCACGAAATTTTTAGAATCAAAGGTTACCTCCACATAGGCCTCTCCTCCAGGGGGGATTGCCTTCTGAGAGGGTTCGGCCGCAGTACACCCGCAGGAGGGCCTGACCTTTCTAATCTCCAACTCTGCCTCCCCCGCGTTTTTTAGTAGAAAACGATGTTGGACCTTCTCTCCACGATATATCTGCCCAAAGGAATGAATACTTTCGGGAACGGTTAGACGGGGGATTTTTCCAGGAGTGGCCCTGCCACCTTCAGTATTGCATAAACCTTCTCCCCCATAGTATCCTATGCAAATCAGGGCCGTCATAGCTATATACAGGATGATAGATGCGCCTCGTTTCATGAGCTTTAATATTACAGGGCTTCGGTAACATGGTCAAGATAGTGGCATTAGTATTAACACTCTTGTTGGGAGTGGTACTGCCACACCCCGTATCTTGCTTTGGGCAGGGCCTGGGGCAGGAGCTCCCCACAGGTGGATACTGGCCCCTTTTCCATCACGACCAGAGACGTACGGGCCTTAGCCCTTTTCCAGGCCCTTCCAAAGGGGTATTGAGATGGCATTTTAAGACGTCCAAACCCATAGACTCCTCCCCTGTGATAGGACGGGACGGTACGGTCTATTTTGGTTGTCTGGATGGCAAACTCTACGCAGTCAGCCCCCAGGGGAAGCTCCTGTGGAGTTTCCTTATAGGGGATAAGATATATTCCACGCCTGCCCTTACCCCCGGAGGTGACATATACTGCTGTTCCTGGGGAGGCAAGGTCTTTGCCCTGGACGCACAGAGTAATCAGAGTGGCAGGGCCACTCCCGCCCAAAAATGGCTCACCCAGATACCAGGGAGGATTTCCTCCTCTCCAGCCCTGAATCCCGGAGGTGGGTTATACGTTGGCTCCGACAACTACAACCTCTACGCCCTGGATAATGCGGGGGGAGTAACGTGGGTCTTTACCACCAGGAAGTATATAGAAGCCCCTCCGGCCGTTGCACCTGACGGCACTATATATTTTGGTTCCAATGATGCCTATCTCTACGCCCTCAGTCCCGGGGGAACGCTAAGATGGAAATTCAACACAGGTGGCGCAATCACCTCTTCCCCGGCTATAGGCGATGGAGGCACCGTGTACGTCGGCTCCAGTAACGGGACCTTCTACGCCCTTAGTCCCCTTGGTGAAGAGGAGTGGAGGGTAAGGGTGTCCGCCTTAAGCGGATGGATAGACTCTTCCCCTGCCATAGGGGCGGATGGCACCATTTACTTTGGCTGTAATGACGGTAATCTCTACGCCATAAGTAAGGAAGGGTCCCTCCTCTGGAAATATCAAACGGGGAGTACCATTACCTCCTCCCCGGTGGTGGACCCTGAGGGTAATGTATATGTTGGCTCGTGGGATGGGAAGCTTTATGCCTTAGATAGGTGGGGCGAACTCAGGTGGAGTTTTTCCACCCCTGGGCCCATCCATTCCTCCCCAGCCGTTTGTAGAGAAGGAGTGCTTTACATAGGGTCCAGCGACGGGCTGTATGCCCTGGGACCGTAGAGAGAGTAGTCGGAATTTGGGATTTTGCATCCTGGGACGAGGGCCACAAGGGCCTTCTACGAGGCCATAAACTTCTAACTTGACTTTACATCAAACAGGATGTATCCTCCTATAGGACAAGACCCCTTGCACAAGATAGTCCTTTACACAACACGGCGTGGAAACTCTCCCGTTGATGAGTTCCTGGACGGCCTGGACGCAAAGGCCAGGGCTAAGGTTGATACCTTTATTGAATTCCTTGCCAGGGAAGGCCATAGGCTACAAAGGCCGTACACGGACACCCTACGGGGGAAGATACGGGGGCTACGAATCCCGCACAGGACAAACCAGTACAGAGTCCTGTACTTCTTCCAAAAGGACTCTATCGTGTTACTGTGTGGGTTTGCTAAGAAGACCCAGGAAATCCCAAGAAGGGAGATTGAACGGGCAGAGTATTACATGCAGGACTTTATCAAACAGTCTGAATCAGGAGAGATTACACCATGAAAACAAAAGTCAGGTATTTTGAGGACAGACTTAAGGAAGACATGAGAGACCCTGAGTTCCGTAAGCACTACGAGCGGGAGAGGAAGGCCCTTGCGATAGCCTACGAAATCGCAAAGCTCAGACACAGGCTGAAACTCTCCCAGAAGGAAATGGCCAGGCGTGTGGGCACCACCCAGCAGGTTATATCCAGGCTGGAAAGCGGTGCATACACAGGCTACACCATCAAGACCCTGGAGAGGATTGCAAAGGCAACGAATACTGAACTGGCAATCGGGTTTAGACCGGTACGGCAGAAACAAGCGGTATAATTAAGATTAGAATACCCCCTGAAATTGCTTACGATTTAATGCCAGGTCTTGGCCAGGGATACCAGGGCCTTCTATGAGGCTATAAACTTCCAGGTTGACTCCTTAACATACCAGGTGTATCATACCCATAGTGAAGGCCAGACTTATAAGGCATGACAAGGGTTATGATGCAGAAGGTAACACCGTAAAGGTCAAGATGTGGAAAGTAGGAGTTACCCCTGACAAGCCACACGGTTACAAATACTCCCTTGTGTACATTGTCCAGGGTAGGCGTGTAGTTGGTTACGACAATGCAGAGGGCAAGGGAGACCATAGGCACTACGGAGACAGAATAGAGCCTTACAGGTTTGAGGGCCTGGAGAAGCTAGCAGAGGACTTTTACTCAGACGTTCAGAGATACAAGGAGGGAAAACTGTGAGGGTTAAGAGGATAAAGATGGGGATAAAGAGCTTGAAGGAAATGCTCCAGGATTTTGTTAAGACGGGCAAGGCAGTAGAGAGGGGAGAAAAGGTCAAGAAGGAAGTAGGCGTCTATTTTGAGAATGCAGAGACTTTCGGAAAGGCCCTAACACCCAAGAGGCTTGAACTCCTACGCCTGATAAGGAAGCACCAGCCTAAGACCCTGCACACCCTCTCCAGACTTGCCGGCAGGGACACCAAGAACATAAGCCAGGATTTAAGGCTACTGGAAAATCTTGGCCTGGTGAGTATCAGGAAGGAAAAGACAGGCAGGAAAGAGGTATCTCCCTCAGTGGACTACGATGCCATTGAGTTGATGATAGCTGTATAAAGAGGAAGGCCCAGGGAGACGGCTGGAGGGCCTTTGCCTCCCTAGGGCAGGTGGGATACGTTCAGACAACAATGTCTTATCCGCCTAAGCCTGCCCTTGAGCGGAGCGGAGGATAAAAACATTGATGTGCTGCACAAAAACTGACACAGTTTCAAGGGGTTAGTAAGAATGGGTTGTCATAAGTCCTTACAAGAAAAAAGCCCACGGGGGGAGTTGAACCCCCAACCCCGTCATTACGAATGACGTGCTCTGCCGGTTGAGCTACGTGGGCATTGGTTAGGGACCAGGGACCAGAGACCGGGGAACAGGGACTAGGGAAATAAAATTTTTCTAATCCCTGACCCCTGAACCCTGGCCTCTGTCCCCTGCTCCCAATCCTCAGGTGGTAATATTATACTCTTTTTACAAATTGAAAATTTAAAATTTACAATTTCCAATTCTGTATATTCCTACCTCACAAACCTCTTCCCTGCTAATTGCTTCACCAGCTTCTTTAGCTCAAGCACGGTCAGGTTGCTGGACACTACATGGGTAGGGAGACCGCTTGCCTCAGTAATCTCGTCAATA
The DNA here is from genome assembly GCA_016209685.1 of Planctomycetota bacterium. Classification (GTDB taxonomy): domain Bacteria; phylum Planctomycetota; class Brocadiia; order Brocadiales; family Bathyanammoxibiaceae; genus 2-12-FULL-52-36. The sequence continues at coordinate 181,609 of JACQVQ010000009.1, forward strand.
GTCTTGGGATGACTGCTCAGGAGGGAGAGTATTTTTTCTTCGTTGGGGTTGAGGTTGAGCTGGTGTCTTGGTGGAGTTTGAATTTCGGAATTACGCACTCCGCATTCCGCATTGACTGTAGAGCCCAGTCCCTCCGGGGTAGACTCCTTTACTACTAACCCCTCGCCCAGCGGGCCTAATTCCTCCAGGATGTCTGAGACGTCTTCTACCAGTTTTGCCCCCTCTTTGATGAGCTTGTGGGTACCACGGCTGGAAGGGCTGTCTATCTGTCCTGGCAGGGCGAAGACCTCCTTGCCCTGTTCCAGTGCCCAGTGGGCGGTTATTAGTGAACCGCTCCTCTGCCCTGCCTCTATCACCACCACCCCAAGGGATAGTCCGCTGATGAGTCTGTTGCGTGGGGGGAAGTTGGTCCTGTCGGGAGGGGTGAGCATCGGGAGTTCTGAGACTATGGCCCCCTCCTTGCTTATCCTCTCTGCCAGTTCTACGTTCTCCCTGGGGTAAATCCTGGCCAGGCCACAGCCCATTACCGCAATGGTCCTGGCCCCGGCCTTGAGGGCACCAGAGTGGGCCGAGGTATCTATGCCCCTGGCAAGCCCGCTTACTATGGTAAAGCCGGCATGTCCCAGCACACCGGCAAATCGCTCTGCCTGAATCTGTCCGTAATAGGTACAGAGCCTTGAGCCTACTATGGCCATTGATAGGACGTCCTGGGGTCTTAGCTCCCCCTTGACGTATAGTACGGGGGGCGGGTCATAAATGAACTTCAGGTTGTGGGGATAATCTTTATCGTTCCGGGCTAACAGTCTCACCCCGTGTTCCTCCGCCAGACGGAGTTCCCCGTCAACGTCTGCCTCGGTACTCCGGAGGGATTTGACCTGTTGGGTGTCCAGTCCAGCCTCCAGTAGTCCCTTTTCCGTGGCCATGAGGGCTGACTGTGCCGAACCAAATCGCTCTAAGAGACGCCTGCACGTAGTGGGTCCGATACCCCTGGCGAGGTTTAATCTAAGGAGGGCACGGAGTTCCGCATCCACCTCACAAGACCTCCTGTGTCAGTAACTCTGAGGAGACCTCTTTGAGGACGACCTTTCCTATCCTCAAGGGTAATACGAAGCGGAGCCTCCCCCCCACGACCTTCTTATCCCGATAAAGGAGTTCAAAGGCCTGCTTGACTTCCTCGGCCTTGCAATCCACAGGGGCACCCACCCTGAGCAGGAGGTCCCTCTGCCGTCCCAGGAGGTCGTCCCCTGCCAACCCCATTTTTATGGCTATCCTGGTGGCCAGGAGCATCCCCATGGCTACCGCCTGCCCGTGCCTGTATCCCTTGTATCCGCCCAGGGCCTCCAGGGCATGACCGAAGGTGTGACCATAGTTGAGGATAGACCTCAGCCCGGTCTCCTCCCTCTCGTCCTTGCTAACCACCCAGGCCTTTATCTTACAGCAGGAGGTAATCACCCTTTCCGTGTGCCACGGCTCCAGCCTGAGCACCCCTGTAAGGTGCTCCTCCAGGAAGCGGAAGAGGGAAGGGTCTCTTATGACCCCGTATTTTATTACCTCCGCCATCCCTTCCGTTACCTCCCCGGCGGGTAGCGTCCTGAGTGTGTCAGGGTCAATGAAGACTGCCCTGGGCTGGTAGAAGCACCCCACCAGGTTCTTCCCCTCGGGGAGATTGACGGCCGTCTTGCCACCGATGCTGGAGTCCACCTGGGCCACCAGGGTGGTGGGTACTTGTACGTAGGGTACACCACGCATAAAGGTGGCGGCCGCGTAACCTGCAACGTCTCCCACTACTCCCCCTCCCAGTGCCACTATAAGGCCCCTGCGGTCCATCCCATGTCCCAGGAGGTGGTGGTAGAGGGATTCCACCGTGGCTAGATTTTTCTGCCCTTCTCCGCCTGAGGCGGATTCCAGGGCAATCACCTTTGGCTTGTAAGGGGCAAGGGTTTCGGCTACAATTGGCCCGTAGAGCTTTTCTACGTCCTTATCTGTAACTATTAATATCTTTGTGAAGTTGCCGTAATTGCTGAGTAGCCTGCCCAGTTCTTTTAGTAATCCGCTGGCGATGAGGATGTCGTAACTTCTGGTCCCCAGTCTGACTCTTATGGTCTTCATGTTGGATGCCCAAAGGATAGGTCTTTTTAGAACTTATGTCAAGGGATTCTGGTTTTAGGAGTTATCGGGAGGCCGTGGACTTCCTCTCCCAGGGGCCTGACCTGGAGAGACTGACTCCTGATAATAGGTACCACCTGCCTCGTTTTAACCTGGAGAGGGTGGAGAGACTCCTTGCCCGTGTCGGCAGTCCACAGGAGGGGCTAAAGGTAGTACACGTGGCAGGGACAAAGGGCAAGGGCTCCACGGCGGCCATGATTGCCCGGTTCTTAGAAGAGGCAGGGTGCAGGGTGGGGCTGTTTACCTCTCCCCATCTGATACACCTGGAGGAGAGGATAAAGATAAATGGGGACACGATACCCAAAGAGGAGGTGTGTCGTCTCCTCGGGAGATTGAAGGATTACGTAGAGGGGGAGAGGAAGAAGGATATCAATGATTCGCCCACCTTCTTTGAGATACTTACAGTCCTGGGATTGATGTATTTTTCCGGGCGGACTGGAATTCCTAATTCCGCATTCCGCATTCCGAACTCAGATGGGGTAGACTGGGCAGTCCTGGAGGTAGGCATGGGGGGGAGGTTGGATGCCACCAACGTGGTTACCCCGAGGGTATCCGTCATTACCGAGATTGGCATGGACCATACGGAGTTTCTGGGTGTTACCCTGAGGCAGATAGCGATGGAGAAGGCAGGGATAATCAAGGAGGGTGTCCCTGTAGTCTCTTCTCCTGGGTCTGAAGAGGCCCTGGCAGTGGTAGAGGAGAGGTGCCGGGAGAAAGGGTCCCCGCATTATCTGGTCGGGCGGGATATAGAGGTAACGTCCGTAAAGGGTATCCCCCTGGAAGGAGTTGAATGCAACGTCAGGACGTGGGTCAGGGAATACAGGGGTTTGAGGATACCACTACTTGGGAACCACCAGGCCAGGAACTGTGCCTGTGCGCTGGGGGTAATGGAGGTGTTGGCAGAAGAGGGCAGTATTAAGTGGTCAGAAGAGCCAGAAGAGATGATCCAGAGGGCCTTGAACCACCTGCGCTGTCCAGCCAGGATAGAGGTGGTCTCAAGGGAACCCCTTACAATACTGGACTCGGCCCATAACGTCCCCTCCATGTGGGCCCTTGCAGAGACCCTCAAGAGGGACGTCCCCTTCAAGAGGTTAATCCTAGTACTTGGGTTAGCCCGGGATAAAGACATAGATGGGATACTGAGGGAGATAGTACCGCTTGCCGATGAATTAATCTTGACGTCCTCTGGTTATCCCAGGGCCGCAGAGCCAGGGCTTCTAAGGGAGAAGGTGATGGGACTCTTTGGCCGAAGGGCCCTCGTAGTTGGGGAGGTTGAGAGGGTCATGGAGGAGGCCCAAAGGCTGGCCAGGCCCGGGGATTGCATCTGCGTGACAGGCTCCTTCTATCTGGCAGGGAGGGTGATGGAGGTTATGGGTGCACATGCCTAGCTAGAAGAATTGTAAAATGTAAATTAGAAATTTCAAATTTAATCCGCCTTAGGCGGACCAGTTTCCAATGCGCAATATGATATTCCTTCTATTGTCTTATAACGTCCACTTCAAAAGTATAGACCTCAGTGTCGGGTTCCTTCCAGGCCTCGGGGGATAGCCCTGCCTTCCCAGCACAACACTGAGAGAGGAACTCTTCCTTGCCCCAGCCGGTCTCCTGGGCCACCTGGGGCAGAAAGCAGCCGTAACAAGACCCATTCTTTACGTAGACGCCATGTCTGCCCAGTTCAAAATTGAGCGGATCCGTAATCCTTTTTAAAGGAGACGTCACGGAGACCTCAATATCCACCTCCCTTAGTTCTTGTGGTCTTACGTGTTCGGTCCGGAAGCGTGGGTCTTCAAGGGCGGCGGCCACCGCCATTTCTATCACTAGCTGATACAGGGGCATTTCTGAGACAAACCGCCCCATACAACCCCTCAGGCGTTCGTGCCTCTTGAGGGTGACGAAGACCCCGTGATGGTGGAGGAGTTCCGGGTCATTTATCTGGAAGTCGGGGATGGGGTTGCCCTGCAGGGTTGCCTCTAAGCTCTGTCTGGCTATCTCCAGGAGCTTACGGTGTACGTGGGTCTCATTACCTTCCAAGTCCTGCATGACTACCGACCGGCGAGCGTTCCTGAAAGACGGTGGAGGTGAAGACATAAAACTCCATATCTTTATTCCACCAGGCGTGCCAGGGCAGTCCTGCCTTCTGGCATAAGTGGTGGAGGGTCTCTTCCCTGTTCCACCCCTGCTCAGTAGCCACCTGGGGGAGAAAGACGGCAGAGGCATTCCCTAGTTGTATAAGGATCCCCTCCTGGCCTACCTGGAACTCCTCTGGCCCATTTATCCTCCTCAGGGGGCTGAGGACGGAGACCTCCAGGTTTATCTCTCTTAGCTCTTCTTCTTTCAGGGGAGGGAAGCGGAAGTCCCTGAAACCAGAACACATGGCATTTTCCACCACTGCCTGCCACAGGGGGGCCCTGGGCAGTATGTGACCTATACAGCCCCGTAGCTCTCCATTCTTGTGGAGGGTTACAAATACGCCGCACTTCTCTCTGAGCCTGGGGCTGAGCGTGCCTTCCTTGACCTCTGGCAGTTTACGGTCTCTGGTATAGCTATCCAGGGTGGTGCGGGCCAGGGAGAGGAGGGCCTGTCCCTCCTCGGCAGTGAGTTCACCAGGAGGAGGGGGGTTCCCTCCTACAAGGAGGATAGGACTACTATAAAATTGGGAGCGCGGAGTGCGGAATTCGGAATGCGGAATTCCATAATCCACACTCCGCACTCCGTACTCTGCATTCCGCATTCCGGGGATGGCCTTCCCAGTCTTCTTCCCTGGGGCTGTGAATACGATGGAGGTATAGCTTACCGACTGGCTAAAGTCATTGACCATCCTGCCTGAGGTGTCGTAGACCAGCACGGTACCCTGGGTCTCTCTGGGCAGGAGCTTCAGGAGTACGGCAATGGGATAGAATCCGCAGACGGTAATACCTGTCTCTTCCCTGTACCTCATAAGGCCGTCAAAATCCAGGGCAAGTATCCTCTCTGTGGCCCCGTGGTCCAGTTTCTTTAGATTCTCCTCAATATTGCTCCTGAATGGGGTGTAGCTGAATCTGTCCCCGTAGTGGGTGAAGTCAGAGCTCACGACCACAAGGGTATTTTCATCCATGTATGGCCTCAGGGCGTCGGCTATCTTCTGGAAGTCATCTTCCATAAGGGCGCCCAGGAGGACAGGTACTAGCTTGAACTCCCCCAGTACGGTCTGTAAGAACGGGAGTTGTGTCTCTATAGAGTGCTCGTTTTTGTATGCCCCTGAGTAATAGCCGAAGAGGGCATCGTGTCCAAAGTAGGGGGGGTGTTCCACAAGCTGGTTGCAGACCTCCTGGTCTATCTCTACCTGCCCAAGGGGGGTCTTGTAGTAGCGGGCCTTGAGGATGGCCGCCCCACGGTATCTCTTACCGTAGTGGCTTGGGGCAAGGACAATCACCCTCTTGTATTCCTTGCCCTGGACGGTCTTATAGCCGTAGGCCGCTACGCTACCAGAATAATCATAGCCCGCATGGGGGGAAATAAGGGCCACGGGCCTGCCCGCTAGCTCTCTTTGAGGGACATTGGCGAGGAGACGGTCGAGCATCTCCTTGAGTTTGTCCGGGTCTCGTGGATAAAAGAACCCAGATACTGCGGGTTCCTGAACGTCTGTACTCTCCGCCCCCGTAATAGCAGGGCCTGGTTTGCTTTCCTGTGCCGAACAAACTCTGCCACTACACCATAGTCCTCCGCTCAGGAGCAGGAGGACTATTATCAAGTAAACAGTAGGCAGTAGACAGTAGACAGCGTACAGGGACAGTGCTCTCCCCTGTCTACTGTCTACTGTTTGCTGTCTACTGATTTTGGACATTGGTGTCTACCCGGCAAGAAACTTTAGTGCTACATATCCCAGGACTAGCAACACTACGAAGACCACCGACAGTATATTAAAATATCTTTCAATGAGTGCCTTTACCCGCTCCCCAAAGAAATAGATGAGCGCCCCTTCGGCAAAGAACCTGGCACTACGACTCAGGGCCGAGGCCAGCACCAGCGTAAGGAAATTTATCTTGCATACACCGGCCGCGATAGTAAACAGTTTGTAGGGGATGGGGGTAAAGCCAGCTATAACAACGGCAAGAAAGGCGTTTTCGTTATAGCGGGCGCTCACATAATTAAACTCCTCCCACAGGCCATAAAAGTTGATAATGGGTTTACCTACGACCTCAAAGAGTTCGTAGCCTATCAGGTAGCCCAGGCAACCGCCCAGTACAGAGCCGACGCTACATACCAGGGCGTAGCGGAAGGCCCGGCTGGGGATAGATACACCCAGGGCTATAAGGAGGATGTCTGGGGGTATAGGGAAGAAGGATGCCTCTGCCACGGCTATCAAGAACAAGGCCAGCATGGCATAAGGGGTATTGGCCCACCCGAGGGTCCAGTCCATTAGCCTCCGGAATATGGTAGGGGCACGTTGTCCGCCTGAGGCGGATGCCCTACTGTCAGAAAGGGGGTCTTTTTCTTTATACATAGATAGTCCTTGTGCCGTTCTTGCTTAGCTTATACGCAGGCTAAAGCCTGCGGCTACATTCTCTATACACAGGTAATCCTTATGCCGTTTTTACTTAGCAAGGCAGTACAGACGCCGTCTCCCTGTACCAGTTGTCCTCTCTTCCATATAGTCCCGGAACCGCAGGAGGGGCTCTTTCCCTTTAGATAGGCCTCTTTTATCCCCAGGAGTTGGGCCAGTTTCAGGGTCTCTGCGGCCCCTTTTATGAAGGAGATTGTTACGTCCTTTCCGGTCTCATCCAATACCCTTGCCCTATTGGCAAGGACGTCGTGGCCGTCTCCCCCGACAATCTCTGCCCTGGCCCTGGGGGTGGGGAGTCCACCGAGTTGTTCCGGACACACGGGTACCAGTGGCACACTCTTCAAAGACTCCAGCACCTGTTCCTCTTTCTCCGAGGTCCCATCGTATCGGCAGTCTAACCCTACCAGACAACCGCTGATGAGTATCATTTTAGTAATCTAAAATCTACCCCCAGGAAAGTCAAGGAAAAACAGCGGGTAGCATGTAGAGTCCGGCGACTATGTCGCTGGCCCTGTGCCATTCTGGCGCAGGGCTGGTCCATTGACACGGTGAACCACGTAGGGTTCACCGCCCTTGTACCACAAGGGTACAGGGCAAGGGTATAGGACAAAGCCCTGTACCTAATTGGTACAGGGCAGGGGTTCATGGCAGGCCATGCACCCCACGTGGTGCGTGGCAGTCAATGGACTCCAAAAATGAGGGATAGGGCGGACTGGAGTTGTTCCTCGTGTACCTTTACCTCCAGGTCGGGGAGTACGCCTTTGTCCCTCAGGCTGGAGCCATCGGGCAATAGATATTCCCCTACGGTGAGGATGAGGGTCCTTGTGCCCAGGGGGATGACCTCCTGTATAGTCCCCTTGCCCTTACTCTTTTCTCCCACCACCCTTGCCCCACAATGATACCTCAGGGCGGCGGCCACTATCTCGGCACTGCTGGCTGTGGAGCCGTTAATGAGAATTACAATAGGTAGGGGCACGCTGCAGCGTGCCCCTACACCCTCAGAGAGGTAGGTCTTTTCACCACCCCTTGTCTTTTCAATGAGGAGGGTCTTCCCTGGTGGCACAAAATGCCTTAGCACCTCCAGGGCACTCTGGAGGTGTCCTCCGGGGTTATCCCTTAAATCAAGCAGTATCCCCTTAACCCTGGGTACATCGGTGGGAGTGGCACTGCCACATCCCAGACTTTCCAGGGCCTTTTGAAAATGGGCACCCGTCCTCCTCCCAAAGAAGCCTATCTTTACGTAGGCTATCTCCGCTGTAGCGAGGCTGGCCTCCGTTATGGAGGTCTCTTCCTCAAGCCCACGGACAAAATCCAGCGAGGGTGGTCCTCCCTTCACCACCTTGCTGTCCTTATCTAAGGAGTCCAGCACCGATTGCAGGGTTAAATCTACGAGTGATTCCATGTCAATGGTGCCGTAGTAGGATTCTTTGATGTGGGTTAGGGCCTGGTCTAGTTCCTTAAGATACTGCTCATCCCTTTCAGTAAGGCCCAGTGAGGGGGTTGGGGAAGAGGAGAGAATGCAGGCAGTAGACAGTAGACAGTAGATAGCATACAGGAACAGGGATATTCCCTGTCTACTGTCTGCTGTTTGCTGTCTGCTCTTTAGGGGTGAGATAGAAATCCACCTCAAGGGTTGCGTCAGTCTCTACGGTTACCTCCGTAGTAAGGCTATTGCGTTTCTCTTTATCCAGGTCTTCATGCCATAGCGACAACATGTACGTCCCTGGCGGGATATCGGTTATATTAAAACGTCCATCCTTGCCAGTCAAGGCATAGTAAGGGTTGTCCCTGACTACTATCCAGGCTCGCATCTCCTGGTGGAGGTCGCACCCCATTCTTACTACCTCTACCTGCTCAAACCTCTTCAGGAGGGAAGTACTACCCTCGGGCATCCCCTCGTTAAAGGCTGGGTTCTTTGCGGAGGAGGCATGGAGGTTGTGCATCTCAGGGTCGGAGTTGCGGAGTTCTACAGTACTACCCACAGGGACTACCAGTACGTGCGGTACAAAGAGCTTGTCCTTTTGGTCCAGCACCAGAGGCCCTGGTACTGAGAAATCCTTCCCCTGGGAGACGTTCTTCACGTACACCAGGGCTTCCTTTAACGGCCTTCCCCCAAGCACCTTAACTACGCCAGAGAGGCTACCAGAGGCCAGCACGTCAACTACCCTGTAGGCTTGAGGAAGATAAGACTCTGCCTCATCTGTTAAGGCCCTGGTCTCCCCTCCCTGATGCGCCAGGAGAGGTGGGGATAGAAAGGTCAGCAGGATAATAAGGGGCAATATGACCATCAGGGTAAGGATTGGGCCGAGGTCACCGGGAGTATACCCAATGCCTCGGCCCCAATTTCCTCCTAACTAATGACAGTAGTTGTAGCCACCCAGGATGGCAACTGCCCAGGGGCTATGACCCACGTTGGGGACTACGGAGACCTGGTCACTCTCACCATCTATAACATACACAGAATTGGTGGTGGAGCAGGCCAGGTAGAGTCTGTTACCATCGGCCGTGGTGGAGGCCGTCTCAAGGACTACGTTCGTCCCCAGCTTCAGCCTCTTTACCTGCCGCATCTTTTCCATGTCGTAGACGTACACGGCACCTTCCCCGCTACTGATGGCGTAGGCCTTGCGACCATTACTGGTAAAATTGATGCCCGTCATGCCCTCCCCACCCTTGAGAGTGGCAACTACCTTGTTATCCCTGGTGCTTATGACGGATACCGTCGTATCCCCGTTATTAGGTACCAACATCAGACTGCCGTCCGGGGAGGAGTAGGCCCGCCAGGGCTCAGCCCCTACACGGACGCTGGCTATCACACTGTCTGTAGCGGTATCAATTACTGCCACCTCTCCCGAATCGCCATCGGCGGCATAGACGTAACGGCCGTCCGGGGTGGGGGTGACATTGGCAATACCCTTAATCTCAGCCAGGTATCTATCCGGGTTGAGGGCTGCCACCTTGTAGGCACTGCCCACGGCAATACGCTTGATGAGTTGATGGGTTTTAGTATCTACCACACCAACCTCATGGGCGCCAAAGTTGGCAATATAGGCCTTTGAGCCGTTAGGGGTGAAGGTAACCCCATGGGGTTCTGCAAAGCCGGGTATCCTGGCCACTTCAACCATCTGAGTAAGGTCTATGGCAGATACGGTACCCTCCTCAAAATTTGCTATATAGCAGAGCTTGGAGTCGGGGGAGCAATCAAAATGCTCAGGACTGAAGCCCACAGGGATGGGGCCGAATTTTTCTCCTGTCTTGAGGTCAATGGCCACAAAATCATTCTTCTTGGTACGGGGTGCCAGGAGCAGACGGCCATCACAGCTGACCATAGACATGTGGGGTGCGCACCACGGGCCAATCTCAAAGCGGGCAATCAGGTTGTTGTCCTTAGAGTCTATTACGGTAACGTCGTTACTGTCTTTGTTGGTGATGAAGACCAGAGAGCCGATGTCATGCCCTGCCAGTGACGTCTCAGCCATGACAGGTGCCGACAGCCCTAACAAGAGGGCCAGGATGAGAATTAGTCTTGTCATAAATGCCTCCTTCAAGATAAGGGTTCAGAAGTTTAAAGGTTCAAACGTTCAATCTCACTAGAAGTCCATCTGAAGTCTCAGGCCAAAGGTGGTAAGGAAATCGTTCTCCCGTTCTCTGGGTAGAGGGATGCCGTCTTCGGACATCCTTAATTCCGGCCTGGCAGGAAAGAGTACCTGGGAGTTGAGGGAGAGGTTCATGTGGTCTGTCAGGAATAAATTGTAGTATGCCTCTACTAGGTCCTCTTTGGTCCTGTTGAAGGTCTTAATCTGACTGAAGGCCGTGGCTATACGGTCGTATCTCCTGGAAGAAAAAGGTGAACTTAACCCTAGTCCCAGGCTCCATGCCCACTTTGGCTCATCCACTGCGGTGTTGCCAGTTATACCGTACCTGGCGAAGCCCGTAAGCCTCTGGGTAAACTGCTGGTCCAAGCTGAGGCCCACGGCCCGACTCTTGGTATCCCCATTGTATCTCCCCCAGAGGCGGTAATTCCCCGCCTGTCCAAAGAGGAACTTCGGGGTGTGGTAATCTACCTCCCCTATTGTGTAGGGCCTGTCAAATACGGCAGTGCCAGAGTTCCGGGGGTTCTGTATACCCAGTCCAAAGCCGTATCCCTTCTTTGTATCAAAGTAACCTGCCAGCCCAGGACCATTCACTGGAGGGCTCAGGACGGGGTTATTTACAAAGGCACTGGTCAGGAACTGGGTAGTCTCATCGTTGGCTACTGCGTTCATGTCAAAGTAGTTAGTAAGGTCTATCTTTCCACCCACCAGCCTCAGTCTATCCTTCATAAAGATGGATTGTAGCCATGCCTCTCTAACGCTGAGCCTGTCCACACCATCGGTGTCATGTGTAGAACCACGGGAGGCATCATCATTGAGTCCGGAGGCGCTACCCACTATGAAGTCGGGTCCCCTTCCCCCTATGGCCTCAAGGTCTACGAATAGCGTGGAGTTAATCATGGGGCGGTGGAAGAATAAGAGGTCAAGAGAGCCCTCGGCGAACGAGGTGTCCTTCTTGCGGCTATTTACTAACTGCTGAAAGACTCCGGTGGCACTCAAGCCTACGGCCACCTTCTTTTTGAACCCCTCCTCCATCATGGCCGCTATGCGGTCGGAGATACTCTCCTTGCGTGCATACTTGAACTTCCTGTAGGCCACTCGTTCCTCCTGAGGCTTACCGCAGAGGTGGCAGCGGCCGTCCAGGCTGGGATGGTCATAGATATGACCTTCTGGACATACCCACTCGGAGACCTTCTTTATCTCTTCCACTGGTTCCAGCAGGAACATCTTCCCTGTCATCTCTTCAAGGCTCTCCACCCGTTTTTCAATACGTTCCTTTTTTGTAGTAGGAAGTGTGGCCTGCACCCCTTCTTCTGCCCTTGCTGTCTCCTGTGTGGGGGCAACACCACCAAGCCTCTGAAGCTCCACCTCCATTGCACTCATCTTTTCTTCATTTTTACTCATATGGGCCTTCAGGTTGTCCTGTTCTAACTTTAAGGTCCCCAGTTGCCTCATGAGGTCCTCCAGTGATGCGCCTTCCGCAAAAACGGTAATATTATAAAAATTAAAGACAAAAAGTCCAGTTATAAAGAGAAGAATCTGCATAGGTTCTAACCTCCTCTTGCTAGTGATTTAGACGAAACACTACAGAGAAAATTACAGTACTTTCCACTGGTTTGTCATTCTTCCTGGCAGGAAGAAATTTCCATTGTTGCACTCCCTTGACTGCCGCCTTATCCAGTACCTCGTAACTAGAGGAGGTGACGACCTCTACGTTTTTAGAGTCTCCGCTGGGTAATACCACTATTTCCAATACAACTTCTCCCTCCCATCCATTTCTTCTGGCTGTAATAGGATAGGGAGGCGGTCTGTTTTGACCGAACATGGCATAATCCTCAGTTACGGCCTCATAATTTCCTTGAGCGCCTGCTCTTGGGATAGCAGGATGTGTTTCACTAACACCTTGCTCTGAGGTGGCAGAGATACCATGCTTTTCACTGTGGGACTGAGGGGAGCTGTGGGTATCTTTTTGTACCAAGCCTTCGGGGGGAACTTCTTCTCGTACCTCTAAAGTATCCGATAAAGTGTTATTCGTGTCATTAGTCTCAAGAGCCCCCCCCTCCGTAATCACAGCGTCTGCCACGGTATCCACCTGTCTGTACTCATTTTCTATCGCAGTTTCTTCTTCTGTACCTCCCTGTTTATAGGTTTCTTCAGGATTCGGCCCTTTCTCCGTCTCTTCGGGAACCTTTTCCATATCAACAGCCTTTGCCTCAGCCTCGACAAGAACCGGCATGAGAGATCCTGCTACCGAGGCAGTTAGAGTAGCCTCTCCCGACAGCAGGACAAACTGGATGGGGAGTAATTGAGCCTCACGGTCTGCCATGTCGTGACTTTCACACAATGTGAAGGTGAGGGTAAATATAATGAGTGCATGGAACGCTATGGAAGAAGGTACGACAACAAACCATAAGGAACTGCCATCTAATCTCACTGTTTCCACACCTTTGGGCCCTCCTGGTATCTGGCCCTCAAGTAACCAGTGAAGAACGTGACGCCAACAGAAACTAATAACAGGTATTCCTGAACCCTGGGGGCTTCGGTCTTTACATATTGGTTTTGAGTATTTGCTTCCTTCTCAAGCTCCTTAAGCACATGTCCTTTTACTTTCGTTAGTTTCCCTAGAGGCCTACTGTTCGGGCCAGAGGAGTCCATTACCTTTTTTGTAGAAGGCGTATCCTTATTCCCCTGGCTATGTTTTTGCCTACCCTGGGTGGCTTCTTTGAGCACGTTACTGTATTGCCTGGCCAAATCCCCCGGTGCCTTTCCCATGGATTGAAGCCTGGCTGTAACAAAGTCGTTAAGGAGAGGATTATTACAGACGTATATGGTGCAGGAGACGTTATGTGAAACTATGTTGCGTGCAAGGGTTTCCAGGATTGAGGCCAGGGTTTCTTCACTAGGGGACCAATAACCTTTCCTTACCGCCTCCAGCATCCTGGCGGCTATCACCTGTTGTGCGTAGGGATTGTGTTTATTGAAAAATTCTTTCACGTTCAGTCCATACTTGTCCTTTAAATAAATTTCATAAACCAGTTGCCATTTTGTAGCATCCACTGACTCTGGTACGGTAACCTGCCAACCCCACAGGTACTCCACAAACTCGGTCATGCTCTTCCCTCCCGAGTATCCCTCGGCCATCATCCCCCTTATCCAGGCCGGGTTAAAGTACCTGGAGTTAATCTCTACGCCCATGTATTCCTTAATATCCTGTAACTTGGCCTGGATGGGGTCGCTCATGTTTGTTATAAAAACCTCTGGCGATTTGCCATCTAAAGTCCTTATTGCCAGTGCCAGTGCCCCCTCGTATTGAAAGACATCGTCGTTGTCAAGGATTCCATAAACGTTAGAGCTTCGGCTGTGGAAGACCATATTGGTCCCTGATATGGCCAGCTTAAAGACCTCTTTGCATTCCTTTCCCCAGGAGTCCGCGCCGTAGCTATAGGCCATCCTATCTGTATATACCCTGGCCACCTCTTTCTCATTTTCCCAGTGGCCACTATCTTCCACCACATACTCTACTTTTGTCCCGTACTCCCCTGAGGGCTCACTGAAGATACGAGCCAGTGCCATTTGCCTAGCTTCCTCTTCTGAGGACCCTTGCTCCAGGAGTTTTTTCTGTACCTCTAGAAAATGCTCCCGTATATAATTTTCGCCCTCTTTTGCAGAGCAGGCCAGCTTAACTGCCCTATCTATCATCACCACCAGGTTCCCAAAGTGATCCCGATACGCACCTGATATGGTCAATACCGCATCTACACGTGGTCTGCCCAGTTCTTCTTGAGGGATAAGCTCTACATCAATAACCTCGCCGCGGGCATCCCACACTGGTTTGACTCCCAAAAGGCGTAGGATTTGGGACTCTACCACTCCTTCACTCCTGATGGTTTCGGTGCTCCAGAGGATAAAGGCAATCTTTTCCGGATATTTTTTGTGTCTATAACGATAGGAATCCACCATCTGCTCAGCCAGCTTTGAGCCGAGCTCCCAGGCCGCCTTGGGCGGAATCTTCTTAATGTCAAAACTGTACAGGTTTCTTCCCGTGGGTAGGCTGGAGGGGTTTCTCACGGGATCGTTGCCTGGGCCAGGTGTGACGAATTTTCCGGAAAGTCCTTCCATAAGTGCATTGATTTCCGAATCCTTACTTCTAAGGATAAGTTCCTCTAGTGCAGTAGCCTGTTTTCCCTTTTCTTCTGCGGAGAGGTCTTTATCTACCTCTAAGATTGCCTCCACTGTGGATTGACGTAATGGCTTATCTGGTGCCCATCCAAAGGTATGCAAACCATAAGGTATGTTTGCCTTTTTTAACTCCTCAACATAACCCATCAGCTTATGGACGGCGGAGTGGTCAAGTTCTTTTATAGCAAGGTCATGGTCCAGACCTAGTTCCCTGGCTATAGTTGCCATTTGGTGGCTGTAAACCTCGGCGAGTTCTGGGTTCTTCTGGCAGGCATCCGCATGCAATGAGGCAAGTTCCCCCAGCTCTGCAAGTCGTCCATAAAGCCCACCCTTTTTAAGCGGCGGGACCATATGACTGATTATCACGGCGTTGCCACGTCTTTTTGCCTGGAGGGCCTCTCCCACGTCATCTACAATATAAATATACGGGTTGGGCATGCTTCCCATAAGTACCTCCGGGGCATCGCTCATGGATAGGGCTGTTTCCTTACCTGATAACCATTCCAGGGTCCCGTGCTTTCCCACATGTATCACGGCATCCGCCTGGAATCCCTTCTGCAACCAGAGGTAGGTAGCAATGTATTGGTGGTGAGGCGGCAAGGTCTGGCTATGATACAATTTGTCAAGGTCTTCACCCTCTGACCATCCCCTGACAGGCTGGGGGAGCAAGCAAATATTGCCACACTGGATAATAGGGAGGACGATAAATTTCTCTCCCCTGGTAG
Organism: Planctomycetota bacterium; assembly: GCA_016209685.1. Taxonomy (GTDB): domain Bacteria; phylum Planctomycetota; class Brocadiia; order Brocadiales; family Bathyanammoxibiaceae; genus 2-12-FULL-52-36. The sequence goes on from JACQVQ010000009.1 coordinate 196,812, forward strand.
CTGTGTAGGTCATTAGGTTGGTATTTTCCACTTCGCCCCAATGGGTAACCACGAAGGATTGGAAATCCTGGGGTAACTTGCCAAACCACCCCTTGTACTCTTCTATAGGTAGTAGTACACAACGCCCTGTGGCCACTATCTTTTCCAGTTCGCCAGGGGCCCAACTCCCAACATTTCTTGCATATCCCAGTACCTCACTAAGTATTTCCTCCGCATCGAGGGTCCTTTCAACCTTATAATCTTCCTGTCTCATCCTTGCCAAAATAATTTCAAGGCTCCGGAAGATGTTGAGATAACTTGCCCCCACGCGATGTTTCCCAGGCGGGAAATTGTAGTACACAAAGGCCACCTTTTTCTGTTGATTGGGTTTCTCCTGTAATGTTGTCCATGCCTTGACCCTATCCACTATTATTTTAATACGCTCGGGATGTGGCTTCCGGGAAATGACAGGAAGCCCTGTTTCCGGGTGTAGCACTTTGTGCCTTGTGCTTGTTACAGTAGGTTGAATAAGTCCGCTAAGTTCGGGCGCATTTAGCTGGAAGGCCACCTCCGGAATAGATAACCCTTGAGTAGAGGATTTCCATTCTTCCTCTGTCTTTTGCAGTGGCATTAGGTTTATTACTGGTACGCCCAGTTGGCCTAGCACCTGGGCACTATTTGGGCTAAGGAACTTGAAGAGAAAAGAGACCAGCACGGATACCCTTGGGTCCCCCCCTTCATCCAGATAAAATTTCCTTACTACTGCTTCACTTGGGAACCCAAAGGCTGGTAAGACATTGAATCCTTCTGCCTCCAGATTTTTTATCAGCGTGTCTAATTCTTCCGTCTGCATATTTTGATAGTAAGAGGAGTAAAAGGGAATTCCTATAAATGGACGGCCCTCTTTCAAACGGCCGCTATTTTTGTACCATTCCAGATATTCAAGAGTTTCTTTGAAACACTCGGACGGGTAAGCTGGGTGGTATAAGCCAAATTTTGGGAGTTCCTCAGGAGGACCAAACTGCAGTCCCTTAAAATGGCCATACTCTTGTAGGGTGAAAAGGAAGGCGTTCTTTATATTCTTCTTACCCCCCGTCAAAAAATACAGATTAAGACTTTTATTATAAAGTAACCCCTCTTCTTCATATTTATCCTTGTATTGTTCTGGGACACTTACCATAAGTAAACTTGCGGAACTGGGAGGCAGGCCATCTTTTAGCTCTTTTACGGTATCTTTAGACATGCAGTCCACAATGACCAGGTCTGTATCCCTGAGTAGCTCTGGGTCGTCTTTTAAGGAGGAGCTTAGGTCTAAAGTGGGGAGCATGGAAAAATTGACCCCCCCTTTTAGGGAAGGGTATTCTTCGTAAATCTCGCTTATCGCCGCTTGGGTAGGGGGTGACCAACTGTCTCGCAGGACGAGTGTAACCTTGTACGACTCATCCTTATTTTCTACTCTTTCACAGCACAAACTTGCTAATGGTAAGAGACACAAAGACAGTAAGAGTAGCTTGTAGCGCATCGGCAGTTTCCTTATTGTTCGGATTCTGGTACGTAAACCACAGTACCATCCTGGAGCATATAGGCGGTACCTAGTCGTAGGCCCTCCCCCTGCATTTCCTTATCAGTGGACCTCATCATCTTGGTGGTCTTGGCCTTTTTCAGGAGGGTCTCTAGTTGTCCTAGCTTTACTGCGCTTCCCTTTTCCACCTGTAAGATGTCTTTTAACCCCAGGGTGCTCCAAAGTATGAAGAGCAGTCCTACACAGAAGACCACCGTTATGTCAAAAATATTAGTAAGGTCACTCAAGGGATGTGCATCCTCCTCAAAAAGTCTGGCAAGAGGTCTCTTTTTTAGATACTTCATGGCTTTCTCCTTGTTTGCTATTGTTCTCCCTTACGGTAACCTCCACCAGGTATTCCAGGTTTCTTAGTTCCTGCACTACCCACTTCTGTTTCAGGACGAGAATGGGATAACACAGGCAGGCCACAGCTACACCTACCACGGTGGTACTAAAGGCTATGATGAGCTGGTCTGCCACCCTGGACAGATTACCATGCGATAGTTCTGCCAGGGCATTGCACATAGGGATGAGGGTGCCCATTAGACCCAGGCTCGGCCCGAGCTTGGCGGCAAGCCTCAACCTCTCCAGGGGCCTCGTCAAGGCCTGCTCGGTTTCCTGTAGCCAGACTCCTAGGGCAGTCTCCAGTGGCACTGAGGAATTGTTTTGAATATCCCACAGCCTTGTGGTTGACTTCCATGCACCCTGAGGAATGCAAGGGGGTGGAGCGGTCTCTCCGGTATGACCTCTCCACCCAATTAGCGCCTCTACATGTCTTCTCTCCAGATACCCCTCCTGCCTCCTACTTACAAACTCGCCCGTCAACTTACCGGCCCGGTATATGGAATAAGCCAGTAAGGCAAGCAAAAGTAAGAGTACCGGGTAAAGAAGCAAAGAAGATAAGAAATAGAAGATACGTTGAAGTGTTTGTAAAAGTTCCATCTCTAGCTCCCTTTCTAACTCTCCTGACTAAAACTTCAGATCTATCCCACCCATGACAAAGAAACCTGGGGCATTAAAGTCCTTTACTGCTTGATAATGCTTATCCAGGAGGTTTTCTACATTCAGGAATAACCCGGCGTGTTCATTGACCTGCCTTGAAAGTTTGAGGTCGGCCACAAAGTAATTGTGTACGGGTTGCGTGTTAAGGTCATTACCATATTGTCTGCCAATGAAATGTCCTGTTACATCAGCGTCTATCACGGCCGGATTCTTGTAAGAGGCCCCAAGGTTCCACTTCTGCCAGGGGGAGTAGGGTAGGAAATTTCCTTCCAGGACGCGGTTAAGGGGGACATCCTTAAACCTTGACTCATTATAGGTAAAGCTCCCGAAGAGGGCCCAGTTGTTGTTTATGTCGTACTTCAAGGCTGGCTCTGCCCCTTTTATGATGACCTTCCCGGCATTTTGCCCCTGGGAGATAGTGTCACTACCCACCTTTCCCTTGGTCACAGAAAAGATGAAGTCCTCCATCTCGGTGTAGTAAAAACTAACTTTTCCCATGAGGGACGGGAGGAACCAGTGCTCCGCCCCAATCTCATAGGTAGTAGAGGTCTCAGGGCCTAATTGTGGGTTGGCCTCGGAAATACGAGTCCTGGAGACCCGTGTAGTCTTGTAGAGTTCAAAGAGAGTAGGCACCCTGAAGCCCTGGCCGATAGAGGCCCTGAGGAGGGTGTTGTCTGTGGCCTGGAAGACCACCCCACCTCTAGGAGAGAAATTACTCCAGCTTTTTGATTTGTGATTGGTGGGAGAGGCTGATATGTCTGTATCAAGGCTTAATCCATCAAAATTCGTTACCCACTCGTACCTACCTCCCAAACTGAAGACTAGCCTTCCTTCCGCTAACCTGAGCTGGTCTTCCAGGTATATACCGTAAAGGTTCTGCGAGCCTTCCCCCTGGCGTCTCCTCACCTTCCTTTTGAAGTCATCTACGGACTTCGCCCATCCCAGCTTAGTCTCTACGCCCCCTACAATCCTGTTCCATGAGGTAAGACTTGCCGAGAGCGTAAGATTGCCTCCATACCATTCGTTGTCTATATTGGTCACACTGTTCTTAAAATTGAAAGGGCTTGTATCCAAGGTGATTTTTTCTTTCTCATTCGCTGCATAGAGGGTGGCAAGAATACCTATCCTTTCACCCTTCCTCTCAAAGTTAAGGGTAGGGGTCAAGTTTTCTCCGCTCATGAAGAAGAACTTCCTCCCAAGTCCGTAATCCCAGTGAGAGTATCTCAAGCCAAGGCTTACACTGCTGTTTCCAGTAACGTCAAAAAAGAGCTTGCCCATGTATCTCTGCTGTTCTGTGTCCCTGTCTTTATCAAAGGGCGTCCGCAGGTGCCTGGGCGCGGCGTTGTAGCCGGCGCTGTTAAGGTAAGAGACGTCTGTCAAGAATCCCAATCTGCCCTTCTTAGTCTCCAATGAAAAAGACTCAGAAAAGGTCTCCCACTCGCCAGCGGCACTGGAAAATTCTACTCCAAAGGGCTTGGTAGGCTTACGGGTAATAAGATTTATTACCCCTCCCATTGCACTAGACCCGTAGAGACTGGAAAAGGGACCCCTTACCACTTCCATGCGGTCAAGGGAGGTCGCTGAGATGCTGTTCCATTTAACAACACCACTGTTAGGATTATTTAAGGGGACACCGTCTAATAGGATTGCGGTCCTGTTCTGGGACCAGCTCATACCGCGCAGGCTTACCCACTGGGTGGGGTTTAAAAACCCGGCTGTTTCAACTACATCCACCCCCTCTACTTTCTTCTTAAGGGCCTCGGAGACAGGCCTTGCACCAAGCGCTTTCAGGTCTTCAGACTTTATTACTGTTACGCTGGCTGGTACTTCAGAGGTAGGGGTCTCTACTCTAGAGGCAGTAACTACAACTTCAGGCAGTCTTTCTTTTTTTAAAGAGGTACCCTTTTTATCCTTACCTTCAGCACCCAGAATAGAAGGTGCATCAAGGCAGATAAAAAGGCAATGGGTGAGAACTGCAAAGGCAAGTAGAAACTTCAAAAGTATCCTCCCTTCCCCCACGGAAATGGGATAGTTTTGCGTGACAGGATAGGTCTCCTGGCTAACGGATCGTCCTACTCTCTGCGGCCTTCCCCTCCACCACCAGTGGAGAGTGGCCTCTTGTCCCGTACCAATTAAGGTATGCGGGCTTGCAGATTTCGTCCCCGTTACAGTTGCGGGGCAGCGGCAGATTCTAACTGCCTTCCCTTACATCCTGCACGCGGTCAAAGATTTTGGTTCAGTCTCTCGTTTCGGCCTTCACCTCCTGTAAAAAATAAAACAAAAAAGCCCACACCTCCTCCTTCAGAGAAGATGCGGGCTTATAATCGTTTAGTAGCCCTGTACCCTAGAATAAAAATAAATAATGTTGGTACTGGGCAAGGTGATGCTGCCACCTCCTGTCTGCTTGAGGCGGACTGTTCCGCCTGAGGGGGCACCACCCCAACCCGCCTTCCCTTACCACGGGGAGGCCTGGTGAGACATTTACAGGCAGGTCTTCTGACTATCGGGTCATCCTACTCGTTGCGCCTTCCCCCCGGTATTTTTATTGTTCGCCTCAGACAGACGGCTTACCGGAAGTGGCTTTCATCATCATAGGGGCGTTTAATTAAACGCCCCTACAGCCCAGCACCAATAAAGGTACGGGGCTTGCAACTTTCGTCGCCGATTACAGCGGCGGGTCCGCGATGGTTTTTCACCATCTTCCCTTTCAGTCCGCCCGGTAGCGGACACCTGTAAACGTATCGGCAAAAACCACCGCAGATTCTATCCACCGCCCTTCCCCCCTGTCAAGGAAATTTTGTGTCTTTTGTGTGGGTGATACAGAGGCCTATCTTTTCCCTTGACTAGTTTGTAGCAAAATAGTAATAAACAACACATTAAAAACTTCTTGTGAGGATATACGGGAGAAAGAACACGTGCAAATAGTGGATATCATACTCCATGTCCTTTTGTTTGTGACGGCTTGTACAGTCCTGGGGTTTCTAATAAAGGCTAGCAGTACCCCGAAGTTACCCACGCTTAACAGGGGTATCTTGTTACTTTACTTGCTCATTGCCCTTGAGATAGCGCATGATGCGATAGCGTTTCTTGTTATGAAGGAGGGCGTTGACGACGACCTTATTACATTGAGGGCGCTTATCCTGGCCCTGGTAGCTACGGCAATCTATTATGCCACTAAGGTCAAGAGGACAAAATCCACAGAGCCAATAGGCGCCGCTATTATCTGCACGGTGTGGCTTGTCATTGTCTACGCCATGGGGGTCTTCTTTGTAATCTTTTGGTAAGGCGTTATTCACTTCTTAAAGAGGTCATGGCAGGCCTTGCAGGATTCTTTGACCTCCTGGTAATGGGAGGTTACCATCCGCAGGGTGGATTGCTGGGTAAAGACCATTAACCCCTGGATGCTTGCATAAAAGGCCTCGGCCCTTTTCTTGAACTCCCTGGCCTCCGGTTCCGATAGGCCGTCCGTTACCACCGTGCATACCTGACAGCAGGTATGACCCAGTTCCTGTGCAAGCCGGTTCAGTTCCTGCAGGTCTCCAATCTCCAGGGCATCTTCAAACATCTGCGTGTCCCGCTCCAGTTTCTTCATGAGGGCTTTTATAGCAGCCGTATCCGCCTCTTCAGGCAGTCTTTTGTCGGCCGTACTCCCTGTCTCGGTGATAAACAGGAGGACGGCAACTAGCGATATATAGAAGACCTTTCTGGCGTCAAGACCCATACCCATATTTTACCTGTAAGCGGAGGAGTTTTCCAACCTACCTTTGTCATTTGGACTTTGCCATTTTGTCTTTTGTGTTATAATAAAAATCATTTAGGAGGAGGAAGGACGGACAGGGATGGGTAAAAAGGTAGTATTGGCATATTCTGGCGGGCTGGATACCTCGGTGGCCATCAAGTGGCTACAGGAGAAGTACAGCATGGAGGTAGTCACCCTGACGATTGACCTCGGGGCCACTAAGGAACTCTCAAAGGTGAAGGAAAAGGCCCTGAGGCTAGGTGTCAGGAGTGCCCACGTAATAGATGCACGGGAACCCTTTGTGAGGTATTTTATCTTCCCTGCCCTCCAGGCAGGTGCGATGTACGAGGGGGTGTATCCACTGGCCACAGCCCTGGGTCGGCCGCTCATTGCCAAGTTACTGGCCGAGGTGGCAGAGGAGGAGGGGGCCGAGGCCGTGGCTCACGGCTGTACGGGGAAGGGTAATGACCAGGTCCGTTTTGAGCTCTCCCTGCAGGCCCTGGCGCCCCACCTTAAGGTCATCGCCCCGGTAAGGGAGTGGGGGATGTCCAGGGAGGAGGAGATAGAGTATGCCCACGCCCACGGCATCCCAGTGGAGGCCACAAAGAAGAGTCCCTACAGCACGGACGAAAACCTCTGGGGACGGAGTATAGAGTGCGGCGTGCTGGAAGACCCCTGGCAGGAACCACCCGAAGAGGTCTTCCAATGGATCAAGCCCCCGGAGGAGACGCCCAGGGAACCGCTAATAATAGAGATAGGCATTGAGAAGGGTATACCCTTCCGTCTGGACAATAAGTATCTAAAAGGGATAGAACTCATTGAGGAATTGAATCGCCTTGGGGGGCTTCACGGGGTGGGTCGCATAGACCATGTGGAGAACCGGGTAGTGGGGATAAAGTCCAGGGAGATTTATGAGGCCCCTGCGGCAATACTCTTACACAAGGCCCACAGGGCGCTGGAGGGAATGGTACTGGCCAAAGAGGCCATGCGCTTTAAAGACATGGTGGCCAGTCAGTATGCGGATATTGTTTACAATGGACAGTGGTTCTCGGCCTTCCACCTTGACCTCATGGCCTACGTCCTCAGTACACAGAGGGTGGTCACCGGAGTTGTGAGGATTAAACTCTCCAGGGGGACGGCTACAGTGGTGGGACGGAAATCGCCCTTATCGCTTTATAAGTACGACCTCGCCACCTATGAGAAAGGCGATGCCTTTGAGCACAAGGCCGCCGAGGGTTTCATTAAACTACAGGGCCTCCCCCTCAAGACCCAGAGCCAGATCCAGGGGCACCTCCTCTTCGGCCACCAGGAGATTGACTTCTCAAGCGTTCTACCTCCGAAGCTGGTACCTCTGCTAGAAAAGAAGGGAGACTAGCGGTCACTTTGGGTGCGGTCTTCTCCAGTAGAGTGGATAACCTAAAAAGCCCTTGCTTTATTACCTCACGCGGTGGTATCTTTACCCTCATGATGTAAGACCTCCTTTCTTTTATTGTTAACTCTCTTAAATTACCAAAACTTCTGAGGTATCTTACACCATTTCCATTTTTACAGGAATTCTAGGACATCACCGTTTAAGATAGGGAGACGACGTTACAAGGTTGTGTGCCGTAATTACTTCAGGAGGTAAAATATGACATCGGAGAGGATTTTTTGGGGCTTAGGTATCATTTTTATTGCTGGTCTTTTATTGTTTTTGTATGCTCCTCGGCCAGAGAAAGTTAAGAGCATTGATACAAGTGCTGAAATTTCTATTTCTGATAGTCTAATTGCTGGAACTGCAAAACTAATTATTCGGCAAGCCATTAATCGTACTGATATTGAAAAAACGAAAAAAAGATTTGCAGAGAAGCTAAAAAAAAGCAGTGACAGCAGATATAAAAAAGAAATCAATAAAATCTTCGGTGATGTTGAATATATGGGCCTTACAGATACTTTTACAAATACCTTTAGAATAACCCGTAATTCCAGTCGAGAGGAGGTAATAAAAGCTATAGAAAATATAGATAAGGATATCTTGCTTACGAAATTGGATGAAGTTCCAGAGCAAGCAATTGCAAAATTAATAAGGAAAAAACTACAAGAAAAGCGACTAAATTCAATAGTACAACTTAAGGATTATTTAGGCAAATGTACCCAAAAAGTCATATTTTAAATATCTTAAGTTTTTGGGCCACCTTACTCAGGCGGACTCAGGGCTTCGGCTCACTCAGAATGAAAAATAATACTACCCTAAAGCTCCGGTCTCCTCAGGTGCCACTCAGTTTCCCTCTCGTATGCCCTTGCCACCTGGAGTAGCCCTGCCTCCTCAAAGGGGCGGGCCATGAGCTGTAGGCCGATGGGCAGGTTCTCCCTGGTGAAACCGCAGGGGATGGATATGGCTGGGATGCCTGCAAGGTTGGCGGGTATGGTATATACGTCTGAGAGGTACATCTCCAGGGGATTGGCCAGTCGCTCCCCTAATTTAAAGGCCGGGGTGGGCGAGGTGGGGCAGAGGATAAGGTCCACCGCCTCAAAGGCGCTGGAGAAGTCCTGTCTTATAAGGTTCCTCACCTTAGAGGCCTTGAGGTAGTAGGCCTCATAGTAGCCAGAGCTGAGGGCATAGGTGCCCAGCATTATCCTCCTCTTTACCTCCCTCCCAAAACCTTCTACCCTGGAGCGGCTGTACATCTCTATAATATTCTGGGTATTAGCGGCCCTGTAGCCATAGCGTACACCGTCGTAACGGGCCAGGTTACTGCTGGCCTCGGCAGTGGCAATGATGTAATAGACGGCCACGGCGTAGGGGGTGTGCGGGAGGGATATTTCCTGGATATCTGCCCCCAGGCCCTTATAAACCTTTACTGCCTCCTCTATGGCCCTGCGTACCTCCTCATTTAATCCTTCCATAAAGTACTCCCTGGGCAGTCCCAGGCGGAGGCCCTTAACGGGTTTCTCCATCTCCTTCAGGTAGTCTGGCACGGGTACGTCTGCACTGGTAGAGTCCCTGGGGTCACGGCCTGCAATAACCTGGAGGAGGAGTGCGGCGTCCCTGACGTCCCTGGTTATAGGCCCTATCTGGTCCAGTGAGGAGCCGAAGGCCACCAGGCCGTAGCGGGAGACCCTGCCGTAAGTGGGTTTGAGTCCTGTGACCCCACAGAGGGCGGCAGGCTGTCTTACAGAGCCACCGGTGTCGGAGCCCAGGGCCATGAGGGCCGTCCCCGCTGAGACGGCCGCCGCCGAGCCACCGCTGGAACCCCCCGGGATGCGTTTTGGGTCCCATGGGTTCCTGGTGAGTTTGAAGGCAGAGTTCTCCGTGGAGGAACCCATGGCAAACTCGTCCAGGTTGGTCTTGCCTATTATTATGGCATCGGCCTCTTTGAGTCTCTCAACGACGTGGGCATCGTAGGGGGGAATAAAGTTTTCAAGGACCCTGGAGGCGCAGGTGGTCTTAAGGCCGCTCGTGCACATATTGTCTTTGATGGCGATGGGGATACCTGCCAGTAGGCCCAACCCCTCTTTCCTTTTTGGCCTTGAGTCCAGTTCCTGGGCCTTCCGCATGGCACCCTCCCTGTCCAGCAGGAGATAGGCCCTGACGATGGGTTCTACTTCCTCTACATGGGCAAAGACCCCTTCCACCGCCTCCCGGGCAGTGAGTTCGCCGGAGAGGAGCTTTTCCTTCAGCTGGTAGCCAGTAAGCGAGGAGAGGTTTGTGTCTTTCATCAATCAATCACCTTCGGCACCTTAAAGAAATCCTGGAGTTTGTCCGGGGCGTTATTCAGGGCTTCTTCTAACTTCAAGGAAGGTCTGGGGGTGTCTTCCCTGAAGACGTTCTTGGTGGCCGTGGCATAGGCCATGGGTTCTACCTGGGAGGTGTCCAGTTCCTTGAGTTTCTCAATGTAAGTGAGTATGTTCCCAAGTTGAGAGGCGAAGAGTTCCTTCTCTTCTTCGCTCAGTTCCAGCCTGGCCAGCAGGGCTACGTGTTCAATGGTCTTTTTGTCTATAATGGCCATTTCCCTTCATACCTTCCTTGTCAAATTTAACTTGCGCAGGCTAAAGCCTGCGGCTACACAAATATGCCCCCTTTAACCCTTTCTAATAGGTCCTCAAATCCACCCGTGGTTGAGCCATATCTGTCCTGGAGGTGGTAGGCTGTGGATTCCTGGGGCTCGGTATGGAGGAAATGACGGTAGAAGTCTTTTATGGGTATACCCACGAGGGAGGTGGCCAGGAAGGTACAGAGTCCTTCCTCCAGGTCGTAGGGGTTGTAATCCGCTTTAGGCGGAGAGGCCCTTAATCCCTCTACCAGAAATTCGCCGTACTCGAAACCCAGGAAGGCCAGGAAGAGGGCCACCTGTTCCCTACTAGAGAAGTCTATCCTCTGATGGAGCACGGATTTACCCAGGAACTGGAAGTAGGAGAGTTCGGCCTCCTGGAGCTTCTCCCTGGCCATGCGAAAATACCTGTTAACGTAATGAGATGCAATACCTCTGGTCTCTATGCCTCTCAGCCCCCAGGTAACCCAGGGTTTATCTTTCATGATGGAGCCTATGCAGTGCTTGATGTCCTCTCTGTGTGATAAGGAAAATTCCGCAGAACGGTCCCACGTCTTCCAGTCTTCCAGGAACTCCCTTACCCTGGCGTAGAAGTCCGGACTCTCTGACGGTGGGTGGTGGAAGGTCTGCCAGGAGATTAGGCAGTGAAGATATTCGTGTAAGAGGAGACAGTCAAGGAGTTCTTCTCCTACCTGTAAGGCGCTTTCGGGCAGGAGGGCAAGGTTGTAAAAAGGTCTGGGGATACCTGCGAGGCCGCAGGTGCCAGGAAAGACGAGGACGTCAAACTCGTTAAAATGCAGTCCGTATTTAAAACCCAGGGTTTCTAGTCGGTGGAGGGAGGCATGTATAAACAACTGCCCTGTCCTGGTCAGGCCAGGGCAGGCATATCCGAGGGAATAAGTGGGTACCCGACCGCAGGGGCTCATCTTTGACGCCAGGAGGGTGGCAGGGCCACTCCTGTCTACCACCCTAAGCTGCCTTCACCACCTTTCCTGCCTTGAGACAGCGGGTGCAGACCTTTAGCCTCTTTACCGCCCCGGTGGCCAGCCTCGCCCTTACTATCTGCAGATTAGGCAGGAACCTCCTCTTGGTCCTTCCCGTAATCTTCCGTCCCGCTCCGCCCTTCTTCTTGGCAAGGCCTCGCCGCTCTATACTGTATCCCGTAATTATCCCTTTACCGCATAAATCACAGACCTTGGACATATGACGAACCTCCGCAAGGATTGAGCCCTCAAAGACGACTACAGACGCAAATTTACACGAAACTACTTAGTTCAGCAAGGGAAATAATCCCCCCTTTTTACGAGTACACAAGGAGCATAAAAAAAGCCGCCAAGAGCCATGGAACGGGGGCAGTTCCACAACAGAGAATCCCGTTTGGTAGGAAGGATCCCCTTTTGCTTGGCGGCGTAAGATTTAAAGGTTTAATTGTTTGTCCCGAATCTGGATAGTCAGGTACGCCTCCCCCACTCGGAACGTACAATAAAAAGTACCAGATATAGTGATTTTTGTCAAGTACTGCCGAGAAGAAATTTGTGGAGTATAAGGGTTTCTCTGCGGATTTAAAATTCCACACTCCGCATTCTACATTATGGCTACCGCCTGCCTGGACCCATCCTATTTGACAAAGCCTCTACAAGGTGATAACATGGGCCTTTACCGGTGGAAACCATAATTGGCATAAAGGGATTAAAGGAAAAGATGGCCGTTCTAAAGGGACAGGGGCAAATGGCTTGTCCTGAGCGAGGCCAAAGGGTTGGCCTGGTACCCACCATGGGGGCGCTCCACGAGGGGCATCTGCACCTTATCAGGAGGGCCAAGGCCGAGAACGAGGTAGTCGTACTGAGTATCTTTGTGAACCCTTTACAATTTGATAGGAAGGACGACCTCAAGGACTACCCCAGAGACTTGGGTAGGGACAAGATGTTGGCCTCTCGTGAGGGGGTTGACCTCCTCTTCGCCCCTACCGTGGAGGAGATGTACCCTGAGGGCTTTTCCACGCATGTAGAGGTAAAGGGCCTTACCGATGGGCTTTGCGGGACCAGTAGACCTGGACATTTTAGCGGGGTGGCCACGGCAGTTGCCAAGCTCCTCAATATCATACGGCCAGACAAGGCCTACTTTGGACAAAAGGACTTTCAACAGACTGCAGTGATAAAGAGGCTGGTTGGTGACCTTAACCTTGACGTGGAGGTGGTAGTTGTACCCACGGTGAGGGAGGCCGATGGTTTGGCCCTCAGCTCCAGGAACCAACTCCTGGGCCCACGGGAACGACAGGTAGCCGCCGCACTCTACCGCTCCCTTCTCAAGGCCGGGGAGCTCTTTGCCCTGGGGATATGTGATTCAAAGAAGATAGTCCAGGAGATGCACGACGTCCTGCACAGGGCCGGCATCTTTCGTATAGATTATATTGCCGTAGTGGACCCCGAGGGCCTGGAGGGGTTGGAAGAGGCCAGGCCTGGGGCAGTAGTGGCCTTGGCCGCATGGGTGGGGAAGGTGAGGCTTATTGATAATATGACCCTGGTCCCGTACCATATTGGTGCGGGGCTGGCAGAGGTTCCCCATAAACTTATAGGGTTTAAGGGTTCAAAGGTTTAAGAGTTCAAGGGGTTCAAGGGTTCAATGTTCAGAGAATTGTGCAAGTCAAAGATACAGCCAGCTACCGTTACGGAGACCAACCTCTACTATCAGGGCAGTATTACTATTGATAGTGACCTGCTGGAGGCGGCAGATATAGTAGAGTACGAGAAGGTACAGGTATTAAACCTGAACAACGGGCAGAGGATAGAGACCTACGCAATAGAGGGGGAGGGTGGCTCCGGGGTTATCTGCCTGAATGGGGCCGCCGCCCGTCATGCCTACCAGGGGGATAAGGTAATAATCATCACGTACTGTATGGTAGAGGAAGGTAAGGTTAGGGGTTGGAAACCTAAGATAGTCCTGGTGGATGATTCCAATAAACCCCTGAAGGCAATAAAGAGTTCAAAAGTTTAAGGGGTTAAGAGTTTAAAAAGAGGGGGCCACAAATTACGGAAAAGCCATTGCAGACAAAAGGGTTGCCATGAGACGCACACTCCTTGAGATACCTATCCCTTTCACGGATTGGCACCTGCCCATATATTCCTACGGTTTTATGCTGATGGTAGGGTTTATGATGGGCCTCTGGGTGGTGCGCAGGAAGGCATACGCAGAGGGTATGAACATGGATAGGATTAGTGACCTCTGCCTCTCTGTCCTTATTTCAAGTATCTTTGGCGCAAGGCTCCTCTTTATTCTGCACCACTACAGCGATTATGCCTCACAGCCCCTGGAGGCCTTTAAGCTCTTTAAAGGGGGACTTTCCTTTTACGGCGGGTTTTTCGCTGCCATAGCCACCGGCGCCCTGGCCTGCCGGCGTTGGAACCTCCCGCCATTGCGGTTATTGGATATGATGGCGGTGGGGCTGGCCCTGGGACTGGTCTTTGGCAGGATAGGTTGCTTCCTTAACGGGTGCTGTTACGGAGACCTTGCCCCTGACCTGGCCTGGGCGGTGACCTTTCCTAAGACCGTAGACGCCCAACGGAACATAGACGGTAGCCCTGCCTTCATCCACCACCTGGAGGAGGGCTGGGTGGGCTTTGCCGACCCGCACTCCCTCCCGGTACACCCCACACAACTCTATGAGTCTATGTGGGCCTTAATAATGTTTCTGGCACTGGACGCATTCTACAAGTATAAAAAAAGGGATGGAGAAGTGGTACTCCTTTTCTGCATCCTCTATGCCCCCATGCGTTTCTTCTTTGAGGTTCTGAGGGACGACAGCGAGGCCGTGCTTGCCGGCCTTACCGTGTCTCAGGTAATAGGCCTCCCCACCTTCCTTCTGGCCTTGTACCTGTTTGTTAACGGGAGGAGGAGGTTAGGGGTGTCTGGTCAGGTGGTAGTAATCCTCCCCCTGGTTTCTAGTCTCTTGCTCTTGGACGTAGGACATCTCCACGTCCCTGGCTAGTTGGGAGATTTTGGGTATGTAACGCTCCTCCATGAGGAGGTGGAAGGAAATTTTGTGGCCGTGGAGTCTCTTACTCAGGACGTACCCCTTTTGGTAAAGGTAAGCGGTCAGCCTCCCGTCTTCTATCCCGCACGTAAGTCTTAGTTCCACGCATCTCCTGTCAAAAAACTCCTGCATCCTCTTCTTGAGTTCGGAGAGGCCCTCTCCCGTGAGGGAGGAGATGGCCACGGCCTCTGTATACATGGATTTAAAGAGTGTCAGTGTGGCCTCTTCAGTGAGGGCATCTATCTTGTTCAATGCCAGGAGCGTGGGTTTTAGTTCGCAGTGCAACTCCTTCAGTACCTCGTCAACGGCCTTAATCTGTTCCAGGGCCGCAGGGGAACTGACGTCTACGACATGGAGTAAGAGGTCGGCCTGTTTGACCTCTTCAAGCGTGGCATGGAAAGAGCTAATCAGGTGATGGGGAAGCTTTTTGATAAAACCTACCGTATCGCTCAAGAGTACCCGCCTGCCGTTTTCCAGGTGGAGGGTACGGGTCTTGGTGTCCAGGGTGGAAAAGAGTTTATCCTCTACGATGACCCCTGCCTGGGTGAGGGAGTTCATGAGGGTGGACTTTCCGGCGTTAGTATAACCTACCAGGGAGACCTTGAGGCAGTTACTGCGGGCGGCCACCTGGTGGTGTCTACGGTCTTCAATCCCCTTGAGTCTCTTTCTGAGTTCAAATATCTTTTTGGAGACCAGACGGCGGTCTACCTCTAGCTGTTTTTCCCCGGGGCCTCTGGTCCCTATGCCCCCTTCTATCCTGTCCAGGTGGACCCACATCCTCTTTAGCCTGGGGAGTGTGTATTCTAACTGGGCCAGTTCCACCTGTGTCTGTGCCTGTGAGGTACTGGCACGGGTGGCAAAGATGTAGAGGATGAGCTCGCTTCTATCCACTACCTTGGCATTGAGGAGATGCTCCAGGTTCCTTACCTGGGCTGGGGTGAGGTCGTCATCGCAGATGACTACGTCTATATCCCTGTCCCTGCAGAGGGCGGCTAGTTCTTCTGCCTTGCCCCTCCCGATGTAATAGGTGGGGTCAATCCTGTCCCTTCTTTGCAAGACGTTCTCTACGACTTTTGCCCCTGCCGTCTCGGCCAGGCGGCCCAACTCTTCCAGTGAATCACCATTAGCCGAACCTTTGGAAGGCAAGGTCCCGAGGAGGATGGCCCTCTCTGCCCTTACGGAGAGTTCTTTTCTCTTCTCTTCTACCACTTAACTCCTTAAAAAAGTGGTCAATTTTCGCCCGCCTCAGGCGGGCGGCACTTTTATAGAATTATAGCACCTTAAGGGCGGTTTCATCAATAGGCTCAGCGTTTGGTCTGCATCTCCAGCAGTAAATCCTTGGGGAGGTTGAAGTTGGCATAGACCCCCTGGACGTCGTCATGGTCCTCCAGGACCTCCATCAACTCTATCACCCTCTTTCCCGTGGCCTCGTCCACGTCAATAGACGTCTTTGGTGTCCAGGTAAGTTCTGCAGACTCAAAGGGAATGTCCCGTTCCTTGAGTATCTTTTTTATCCTATCAAAATCACTGGGGAGGCAGACGACCTGGTAGACCTGTTCTACTGAAAGGACATCCTCTGCCCCTGCCTCCAGTGCAAGCATCATAAGTTTATCTTCTTCCACTTTTTTACTATCCACAATGAACATGCCCCTCTTTTCAAAGAGCCAGGAGACACAGCCGCCAGCCCCAAGGCTTCCTCCGAAGCGTTCAAATGTCTTCCTGATTTCTGAGGTAGTACGGTTTCGGTTATCGGTAACTGCCTCTGCCATGACGGCCACCCCGTTGGGGCCATATCCCTCGTAAAGGTATTCGTACAGCTCCTCTCCGCCTGCGGCAACCCCTGCACCTTTCTGGATGGCCCTCTCAATGTTGTCCTTGGGCATGTTGGCGTCTCTGGCCTTTTCTATGGCATATTGCAACTTTATGTTAAGGTCTGGATTCCCGCCCCCCTCTCTGGCCGCGATAGTAATGTTCCTGGCCAGTTTGGAGAATATCTTCCCCTTTTTGGCATCTACTGCCCCTTTTTTCCTCTTAATGGTTGCCCAATGAGAATGTCCAGACATTTTTGTTCCTCGCTATATTTCCTTTAATTACGGGCTGGGATATTCTTCCTGAACTTCTTCTTCAAGTCTTTTTAAGGAATCCAGTCTTTTGAGTCTTTCCTGTATCCACAGGTGTATCTGTTCATCCTTTGAACCCTTTAGTGGGTTCTGAAAGGCCTTCTGCCACTCCTTGTCGGCGGACTCCCATTGTCCCAGGCTGTAGTAGACCTCTCCGAGGTGTTTGAAAATCTCCGGGTCGGGAGATTCTCTGGCGGCTTCCAGGAGTTTCTGGAGGGCCTGCTCCAGGCGGGGATCCTCTTGCCCCTCCGTGGCCTGTTTGTAGTATACCCAGCCCAGACTATCAATATAGGCCCCGTTGTTGGGTTGTGCCTGGAGGGCCTTCTCTACCAGTTTCAAGGCCTCCCCGAGCTCTTTTCCCCTTTCGGCGTAGAAGTAGCCCAGGAAGTTGCTGGCCTCATGAGAATTGGGGTCTATCCTAAGGACGTCCTTGAGTGCCTTCTCTGCGGCCTCTCCATAATTGGCCGTGTAGTAGAGGTTAGCCAGGAGGAGGCGAAGGTCCTTGCTCTTTTCCTCTTCTACTGCCTTAACGGCCTCTTCCAATACCTCCCTGGCCTCTGGTTCCCTCTGCTGGGCGATGAGGAGTTGGGCAAGTGCAAGGTATTCCCTCTGGTCCTGACTGCCACTGGCTATCTTTCTGAATAGCAGGTTAATAGCCTTTCCCTGGACGAATTCTGCGTCTTCAAGACGGGAGGTCTTCTTGTAGAGTCCAGCCAGATAGGCATAAGCTACCCATGTGTCCGGAGAGGCGTCCAGAAAGGCCTCGGCTTCCTTTACGGCCTCTTGCAGTTCCCCCAGTTCTTCATAGACCATGGCAAGGTATAACCTAGCCTGTCCCAGGGAGGGGTTAAGGGCCTTGGCCATTTCGAGTCTCTCTCTGGCATTGAGGAAGTCCTTAGCCTCGGCATAGGCGATGCCAAGCTGGCAGCAGAGGAGACCTTCGTTCACGGAGACGTTTAATCGGAAGATATCCTTAAGACAGGGGATGGCCTTGAGTGGCTCCCCTTTTTGCAGGTACAGGTTGGCCAGACGATACAGGGCATCGGCCACAAGGGTGGGGTCTATGTTAGTAACGTCACTCCTGGTAGCCCTTTCAAATGCCTTGATGGCCTCCTCTGGCCTTTCTTCTTTCTGGTAGATGTCCCCCAGGGTGTAGTGAATCCTGAAGTCATCTGGTGAGATTTTGGCAAGTTTCTCTATATATTTCAGGGCCTGCTCTTTCTTTCCCACCTGCATGTAACAACCTATCACGTATTTTAGGAACCTATCGGACTGCGGGTCACCCTCCAGGGCCTTTTCAAAGTATTGGCCGGCCTTGTCCCAATCGCCGTCTAGCAGGGTATGGTAACCCGCACAAAAATTACTCAGTACCTCCAGGGAGGGGCCGGCCCCCCCTGTCGCAGGCCGGGCAGTCGTGCCGGGCGACAAGGCAGTGTCCGCCTTAGCCCCGTCCCCTATTGGTGCGGGGCTGGGCGGACGTGGAGCGATTGATCCGCCTGGGGCGGATAAGGGAGACTGGGCAGTCTGGGTAAGAGGGGCAGGGGACTGAGGGGCTTGAGCCTCTTCCAGTCTCTCTGAGGAGAGACACCCAGAACAAACTAAAACGTACAAACAAAAGAGTAGAACAAACATTACACTTTTCACTTATATCCCTATCGTCCGTTTCTGCTAATCGCCACCCTTATGTTTGCCACGGCAATGCGCCGCGTCGTGGGCCTTCTTTTCGCACGGGCAGGTGGCAGACTCACCCCTGCAGTACGGACACGCGGCCGCATCCGGACAGAAGCAGGCATACTTAACTGGCTCCTTGAGGAATTCAGCCTTGCATTTATCCGAGCAGAAGCTGTACTTCTTCCCACTGTACTCCGTAACGTGAGGTGTGTCCTTGCCTGCCTTCATCCCGCATACGGGGTCATACATATTCCTGCCCTCCTGGGCAATTGCCAGGGAGCTCCACCCTAATGCCAGAAAGGCCACCAGGGTTAATAGGCATGCTCTTCTAAACATGACCTTCCCTCCTTTTCTTTTAAAGTACGACTTTGTTAAGTGAGTACTCAATGATCCCTTCAGCCCCTGCCCTTTTTAATTCCGGGATGATGCGCCTGGCCACCGATTCATCTATAACCGTCTCTATGGCATAGCCTGCCCCCTCTGCCAGGGGGGAGACTGTGGGCCTTCTCAAGGCGGGGAGTTTCTTGAGCACTTGTTCCAAACTGCTATTAGGAACGTTCATCTTCAGACCTACCTTTTCCCCTGCGATGATGGCCCCAGTGAAGAGCATGGCCAGGTTTTCTATCTTCTCCTTCTTCCACGGGTCTTTCCAGGAGTTGTGATTAGCGATAAAGAGTGTAGTGGACTCCATGACGGTATCCAAAATCCTGAGGTTATTTGCCCTGAGGCTGGAGCCGGTCTCGGTAAGTTCCACTATGGCGTCCACCAAGTGTGGGGCCTTGGCCTCCGTGGCCCCATGGGAGAATTCTATTTCTGCAGTAACCCCCCTTTCTGAGAGATAATCCCTCGTTACGTTTACCAGTTCCGTGGCTATCCTCTTTCCCTGTAGGTCTGAGACCTTACGGATAGAGGAGTCTTCCGGTACCGCCATCACCCAGCGGACCTTGGTAAGCTGTTGTTTGGCATAGACCAGGCTGGCTACCACCTTTACGTCCGAGCCGTTTTCTTTGACCCAATCCGCCCCCGTGAGTCCTGCGTCTATTATCCCCTTTTCCACGTAACGGGACATATCCTGGGGGCGGATGAGCCGCCCTTCAAGTTCCTCGTCATCTATTGATGGGTAGTAAGACCTCTGGGGTACCCTTACCTTGTACCCCGCCCGTTTCATCATCTCTACGGTTGCCTCTTGAAGGCTCCCCTTGGGTATGCCTAATATAAGACTTGCCATTCAGGTATTTTCTTCCTCCCTGGTTATCTCGTCAATAAGTTTTGCTACACGTAGTCCTCTGTCCATGGAGTCGTCCAGACAGAAGCTCAATATGGGTACGTAACGGAGGCTCAGGTGCTCTCCCACCAGGGACTGGATGTGTCCCCTGGCCTTCCCCAGTATCGCAAGGGTCTTTTTCTTTATATCCTCATCTCCCATGATGGAGACGTATATCCTGGCGGTACGAAAGTCTATGGAGGGTTCGGCCCTGGTTACCGTGACGAGACGGATCCTTGGGTCTTTTACCTCGTAGAGGAGGGCCTTGCCTGTCTCACGCCGCAGGGCCTCTGCCACTTTCTTAAATTTGCGGGTGTTCATAGTGAAAATTACAAATTCCAAATTTCAAATTAAAACATGCGATTTGTAATCTGTAATTTGTAATTTGCCTTTACAGGAGCTCCAGTTCGTAGTCTATTAGCTCCACCTGTGGGAAGGTCCTGACGAAGTTCACCAGGGTGGATAGACTACCATTGACATACCTCTTATCGTTGCTCACCATGGCCGCCGCCAGTGTGCTGTATTGACGGTGGTCAAGGGCCTCCATCTCAGAGAAGGAGACATTGAAGTTCTGCCTTACCCTGTCTTTAAGACTATTTAGTACCCTCCGCTTATCCTTCAGGGAGTGGGAATTCCTGAGGACCAGCTTGATACTTAATATCCCAATAGTCATAAAATATAGAAGAATCTGCTCGTCAAGACCAGGTATTAGTGCCGTTCCAACCCTTCCTGCCTAATTTACCCCAAACGCCGTACGGCATTAGCTAAGGGTGCGGGCAATCTGCTGGATTTCATAGGCCTCAACGGTGTCTCCCACCTTTATGTCGTCAAAACCAGCTATCTTTATACCACACTCAAGCCCTTGACGGACCTCCTTAACGTCCTCTTTTACAATCTTCAAAGAGGCCAGCTTACCCTCAAAAAGGACTGCACCGTCCCTTGTTACCCTGATTATGGAATTTCTATTTATCTTCCCACTCTTTACTACACAGCCTGCCACATTGCCAAATCTTGAGATCTTAAATACCTGTTTAATCTCCACCTGGCCGGTTACTACCTCTTTCTTCTCAGGTTCCAGCAGCCCTTCCATAGCGGCCTTTACGTCTCTGGTAATGTCATAGATGACCTGGTAGTGTCTAATCTCCACCCCCCTGCCTTCGGCCAGACCGGCAACGCCTTCTTCCAGGGCGACGTAAAAGCCTATAATAATGGCATCCGATGCATCGGCGAGGATGACGTCTGACTCAGTAATGCTCCCTATTCCGCTGTGGAGGATTCTGACCTTTACCTCCCCTGTAGAAAGCTCCTCCAGCATATTTTCTAACACTTCCAGAGAGCCCTTGACATCGGCCTTCAGGATTAGCTTGAGTTCCTTGACCTTGCCTGCCTCAATCTTGGTATAGAGGTTCTCCAGGCTTACGTGGCCGCGTTCTTTGAGGCCGGCCTCTCTCAGTTGTTTCTGCCTGTCCAGGGCGATGCCCTTGGCCCTCTGCATATCCTTTAGGACATAAAATTTTTCCCCTGCCTCCGGGATGGTAGAGAGGTCGGAGACAGACACTGGATAGGATGGGCCTGCCTCTGTAACCGCCTGGCCCCTGTCGTTGTACATGGCCCTTACCCTGCCCGAGGCTTGTCCGCACAGGAGTGGGTCTCCAAGGTGCAGTGTGCCATCCTGGACAATGACAGTAGCCACCACGCCCCTGCCCTCGTGGAGCCTGGCCTCCAGGACCACCCCCCTGGCCGTACCTTTGGGGTTAGCCTTTAATTCCAGTATCTCCGCCTCCAGGAGTAGCCTCTCCAGGAGTTCGTCCAATCCCTTTTTAGTGGTGGCGGAGGTCTCTACAAAACCCGTCTTCCCACCCCACTCCTCGGGTACGAGGCCCAGTTTGGACAGTTGCTGTTTCACCCTCATAGGGTTGGCCTCTGGCTTGTCTATCTTGTTGATTGCTACCACTACGGGTACCCCTGCGGCCTTGGCGTGGTTTAGGGCCTCTTCCGTTTGGGGCATAACGCCATCATCAGCGGCCACTACCAGTACCGCCACATCGGTGGCCTGGGAGCCCCTGGCCCTCATGGCAGTAAAGGCCTCGTGGCCAGGGGTATCAAGGAACACTACGGAACGGCCATTGGTCTCTACCCGGTAGGCACCTATGTGCTGGGTGATACCCCCAACCTCCCCGCCCGCCACGTTAGTCTTCCTTATGGCGTCCAGCAGGCTGGTCTTGCCGTGGTCTACGTGCCCCATAAAAGTAACTATAGGTGGTCTTGCTACTAGGTCAGCTGTCCTGGAAGGTACCGCAAGCTCTACTTTCAGCTCCTCTTCGGGGCGTTTTGCCTTCTTGCACTCTACCTCTATTCCGAAGTCCAGGGCAAGGAGTGCCACGGTCTCTTCGTCTAGTGACTGGTTCATGGTAGCCCCAATATTGTGTTCCATCAGGAGCTTGGTAATGATATTACTGGCCTTTATCCCCAGTTTACTTGAGAGGTCTTTGACTGTTATAGGGGTCTCCAGGGTAACTTTCTGTCCCCTTGGGACCACCTTGAGGGCGGCGGGGGCAACCTCTTTGGGCACCCTTCTGGCCCTCCTCCAGTGGGGTACAAAGGCTGGTCCTGCCGGCCTCCTCAAAGTAGGGTGGCGAGAGACTTTGATAAACTTTCCTGATGGGACAGGTTTTAGTGAAATCTCGCCAGGTATGACTTCGCCAGGTTCAATTTTGGGTCTTTCTTTAGGTGGTAGTGGGGCAGTAGGCGGTGCGGCGGTGGGCCGTAGGGGGGGCGTTGGTATCCTGGCCTCTAGGACCTCTTTCTCTTGTTTCTCCGTGGGAGGCACAGGGGTTGGAGGGGTCTCTTTGGGTCTGAAGAGGTTCCGTACGTTCTCTACGTCCTTCTCCTCTATGGTGTTAGCGTGGTGGGTGACATAAGAGAGGCCTAGCTCCTTGCATTTTTCTATAATCAGGCCACTCTTTATCCCTAGCTCCTTAGCCAGTGCGCTAACCCTAATTTTTGTCATGGACTGCACCTTCTTTATTCTCTGATTCTTTCTCCTCAGAGATAGTGGTTAATTCTCCCTGCCCCGTGGTCTCTACAGGGACTTCCTTCGTCTCTTGGGCAGTGGGAGTTCCCCTCTGAGAATACTCTTGTTCGGTCAGTATGTCAATGTCCCAGCCTGTTAATCTGGAGGCCAGGCGGACGTTCTGCCCCCTCTTGCCTATGGCCAGGGAGAGTTGGTCCTCAGGCACCACCACGGTAGCCTGTTTAGTCTCGGGGGATAGCACTATGCCGGTGATTTCGGCAGGCTTTAGGGTATTGGGTATGAGTGCCTCTGGGGCCTCGTCCCAACGGATTATGTCTATCTTCTCCCCGCCCAGTTCATCTACGATGTTTTTTATCCTAGTACCCCTGACCCCTACGCACGCCCCTACACAATCTACCTGGGGGGCTTCCGATATTACGGCTATCTTTGTCCTGTAGCCGGCCTCACGGGCTATGGTCTTTATCTTTATGATTCCCTCGGCAATCTCCGGCACCTCCAGTTCAAAGAGCTTCCTGATGAAGTCCGGATGGTTTCTGGAGAGGATGATCCTGACCCTCTGGCCTACTTTGCTTACGTCTAAAAGGATGGCACGGAGCCTCTCTCCCGGACGGTAGACCTCGCCGGGGATCTGTTCCGACTTGGGTAGGAGTGCCTCAGCCTTTCCTAGCATTGCCATTACGTTAGGGCCCTCCATACGCTGGACAATCCCTGTGACCAGGGTGCCCTTTTTAGGGAGAAATTCTTCGCAAATCACGTCCCGTTCAGCCTCTCGTATCTTCTGTGTCATAATCTGCTTGGCAGTGTGGGCGCTTATCCTCCCCAGTTCTGCCGGGTCTATCTTCTTATCCCCCTCCATGGCCGTAATTTCGCCGGTCTGCCTATCTATCTTTATAGAGATGTTCTCTTTAGAGACAAAGTGCTTCTTGGCCACCGCCAGGAGGGCAGCCTCTATGCCCTGTAAGATTATCTCCCTATCTATGGCCTTATCTTTATGCAGAGCTCCTACCAGTCTGAGAAGTTCTTCTCTATCCACTGGTGACCCTCCTACGGGATAAAAGAAAAGAGTGGGAATTCCCACTCTTTTTGACCCTCCTTATCCCTTTTACAAGCCTTGGAATCTATTGACCTTAAAACATATAATCACTCTCTGCCGTATGCCTGAGTTTTGCCTTTATATAAATTCTATCCGTTACCCAATTTTTGTCAAGGTTTTTTATATTGCCTCGGTCTATTAACAATGTATAATCTCCGTTTTGCTGGCAAGACCTTCTCTTTAGATAGATAAGGAGTAACAGAAATCCCTATGATAGAAGGAGTAAGAATTAAGACCCTGAGGGTCATCCCAGATGAACGGGGACGGCTAGTGGAGATACTAAGACGTGATGACGAAATCTTCACAAAATTCGGACAAATTTACATAACTACTGCTTACCCTGGGGTGATAAAGGCATGGCATTATCATAAGATACAAACAGATAATCTTGCGGCGGTAGCTGGCATGGCTAAGGTGGCCCTCTACGATGCCAGAGAAAACTCCCCGACCTACAAAAAGGTAGAGGAGTATTTTATAGGCGTCCATAACCCCCTCCTCATCCAGATTCCCCCAATGGTCTATCACGGCTATAAGTGCATAAGTAGCGAGGAGGCCATTGTGATAAACTGTCCCACCGAACCTTATAACAGGACTACTCCTGACGAATGCAGGGTTGACCCCTTTAACAACGATATCCCCTATAACTGGCTTAAAAAGGATAGATAACCCATGAAGGGTGTAGTACTGGCAGGGGGCCTGGGCCAGCCTGGAACCCATCTCAGACTAAGGCGAATTCAGGGGTTCAGGCGATTCCTTCTGGAAGTAATCCTTTGTCTTATCCCTCACCACATTGGAGAGGAATAGCAGGGCAATTAGGTTGGGCAGGGCCATTAGACCGTTGGCCAAATCTGCAAAATTCCAGACTATCTCCAGTTTCATCACCGCCCCCACTAATAGGGCCAGGAGGAAGATGGTCTTATAAAACGGTATGTAGGCCATGCCAAGCAGGTGTTCCACGCAGCGCTCTCCATAGTAGTACCAGCCGAGGATGGAGGTATAGGCAAAGAGGGTGAGGCTCACGGGTACTACGAACCCCCCAATCCCTGGGAGTTGGGCCTGGAAGGCCCTGGAGGTCAGTACGGCCCCATTCAAACCCTCTCTCCACAGGTCGCTCGTTATCACCACCAAGGCAGTCACGGTACATACTACTATAGTATCCAGGAAAGGTTCCAGGAGGGCCACCAGTCCTCCCTTTACCGGGTGGTCAGTCATTATGGCGGCATAGGCAATGGGGGCACTCCCCAGACCTGCCTCGTTAGAGAATACACCCCTGGCCACACCCATTCTCATGGCCAGCCATACACCGCCCCCAGCAAAGCCCCCCACCACCGCCCCTGGTGAGGGGGTGCAGGAGATTATCTCCCACAGGGCCGGGATTATCCTGTGGCTGTTCAGGGCCAGGGAGGCTAACCCTGCCAGGAGATAGCCCATCACCATAAACGGTACCAGGTAACTAGCCACCCTGGCAATACGCCTCAGTCCCCCTACTATCACTAAAACAGTGGCAAAAAATAGGACAACGCCGATTATTCCCCTCAGGTAGGACAGGCTCAATGGGGTGAGGCGTGACAGGGGTTCTGCCAGGGCGTTGCTTATGGAATTGGATTGTACCATGTTACCTGCACCAAGGGCGGCCATGACACCGCAGGCAGAGAACGTGAGGGCAAGGGGTCTGTAACGCCGGCCGAGACCTTTCTCAATATAGTACATCGGCCCTCCTCTGGTGTGTCCATATACGGACTTCTCCCTGTAGGTAAGGGCCAGGACGCACTCCGAATACTTGGTGGCCATCCCGAGGAGGGCTACCACCCACATCCACAGCAGTGCCCCAGGTCCACCTACCGATATGGCCGTGGCTACCCCCACTATATTCCCCGTTCCTATGGTAGAAGACAGGACGGTGCTCAATGCCTGGTAGTAGCTTAGTTCACCTAGTTGCCCCCTTTTTCCTCCCCCGGCTGAGAGATGGTGGGTAGGCAGGATAAACCTGAAGGCCGTCCCGAACCCCTTTACCTGGATAAACCGAAGTTTTACGGTGAGATAGAGTCCCGTCCCCGTCAGGAGGGCACTAAGTGGGAGACCCCATAGGTAAGTGGAGACCGTCCACAGGAACTCGTTGAGGCTATCTAGCATAACGGTGTTTCTGTGTGAGGTGGGCTGGATTTATCACAGGCAGGACAGGATGGCCTCTCTGTATCTCAAAAAATCCTTCAGACGATGGTTAAGGATGTCCACCATTATAGAAGGTTCTATCCTGTCGTAGTGGTGCACTAGGATATTTCTAAACTTTGCCATTTTCTCCATGGCCTCTTGAAGTTCGCCATGGAGGAGTCCTTCTTCTTTTAGTACCTTGAAGGTGTCGGCATAACTTACAGGGACACGATACCCTTTATCTGAAATAACGTGGTTTGCAATATCCGCGCAAAGTTCTATCATTATTTGAAGCGTCCTCTCGGCCACCCGCTGGACCTTCCAGTCTTTACTGTACGCCTCCACTGTAATTGGAGTGATCTCTTGAATCTGGGCCAAATGCCTCTCTAGTTCCGCAAACTTTCTCAGCACCAGTGGCCTATCTACCAAGGCCAAATCTCCTGAAGAGTATGTCCTGTTCTTTTACTGAAAAATCAAAATACTCCCTCAAGGTCAGGGATTCAAAGGAGTGTCTTAAGGCAGGCAACTTGTCAACCAGTATCTCCTTGTGCCTGATTATCCTTGCCTTTAGAGGTAGGGGGGCCGTATTGAGTACAACCAGGTCTATCTCTTCAGTCTTCAAGAGTTCCGTCAACCTGCCCAATATTTCAAACCTTTCCTGCAAGATATCTGAATCCTCTGCTAGATAGACCGCAATGTCAACATCACTCAGTGGCCTGACCTCTCCTCCAACCAGACTACCAAAGAGATAGGCAAAGACCACCCTGGGGTGGGTCTGGAGGTAGTCCTTTGCCCCAGGAAGGAGTTGGAGGATGTCTTTGGGAAGGGGATGGTATTTGATTGTCATAGGCCTGTTTGCATCGTGTGGGGTATGTCCACCCAAAAGGTATACCAGTAAAGATAGGCAGATGCGTCCCTGGCCTACCTATCAATACTGGACAAGGGAGAATACGTCGTGACCTCCAAGCGGTTTTCTACCACCCAGAAAGGTCAGTTCCACCAAGAAGGCACAGCCCACCACCTGGCCGCCCATAGACTCTATAAGCTTACAGCAGGCCGCCATGGTGCCCCCTGTGGCCAGGACGTCGTCCAGCAAGAGCACCCTGTCTCCCGGTCTGACTGCGTCTTCGTGTATCTCCAGGCTATCAGTACTGTATTCAGTCTGGTAGGTTGCCTTCTTGCGTAGGTAGGGTAACTTGCCTGGCTTTCGCACAGGGACAAAGCCTGCTCCCAGGTTGTAGGCCACCGTGGGGCCTAGTATGAAACCCCTGGCCTCCGCCGCCACTACGAGGGAGACTGCCTGGCGCCTGTAATGCTCGGTAAAGGCATCTACTGCCTCCCTGAAGGCCCTGGGGTCCTTTAGTAATGGAGTAATATCTTTAAAGACTATGCCTTTCTTAGGAAAATCTGGGACGTCTCGTATAAAGCTCTTTAGTTGGTTGTTTCCCAAGGTCGTTATGGCCCCTCCTGGGCGACTATCGCATAAAGTTTGCGCAGGGCCTCTCTCTCTATCTGGCGGACCCTCTCCCTGCTTAGGTGGAGTTCCTTGCCTATCTCTCTCAACGTAGTGGGCTCGTTGTTGTCCAGACCGAAGCGCTTCTTGATTATGAATGCCTCCCTGCTGTCCAGGGCTTCCACTAGCTTGTGCACACGCTCCTTTTCAAAGACCTCCAGAAGTTCTTCGTCAGGGGTGCTAGTCCGCAAGTCAGCAATACCGTCAATGAGCGTCCATATGCTATCAAGGTTGGGCTCGTCGGGGCCTGGCTCAGTTGGGGTGGGTTCCACGGCATCAAGGGATACCTTTTCTTTCTCCTCCGGGGCATGATGCCGCCTCTCTGCCACGTAGGCAGGTCTGCGTATGAATCTACCCGTGTTGGTCAAGGCCCGTCTTACGGCCTGTTTTATCCACCAGGTAGCGTAAGTGCTGAAGCGGTAACCCTCGCTACAGTCGTAGCCGTCTACGGCCTTTATAAGACCTATATTGCCTTCTTCAATAAGGTCTACGTCGGAGAGGCCGCGATAGCGGTAATGCTTGGCTATGCTAACTACCAGGGGCAGGTTGGACTCTATGAGGGTCTTTCTGGCCTCCTGGTCTCCTTCCGTTATCTGGTGGGCTAAAGCCCGCTCCTCTTCTGGAGTAAGTTTGCGCCTGACCTTACTCATTTCCTTTAGATAGGTCTGGAGGTCTGATTCTATCTTGGCCATTACTTCGCTCCGTTTGAGGTTTCGCCCTAGACCCGCTCGAAGTAGGAGCACGTTGCAACGTGCCCCTACACAGGTTTAGGCCTTTTCCGCCTCTTGTAGGTCCCCGCGGTTGGTAGCCTGCCTCAGACTCAGGCCCAGCTTCCTCTGTCCTACGTCCAGCTTTATGATCTTTACCTCTACCTCCTGCCCTTCTGAGACTATGTCTTTGGGGTCGGAGACCTTCTTTTCGGCAAGTTCTGAGATGTGGAGGAGCCCCTCTACCCCTGACTCCAGTTCTACGAAGGCACCAAAGTTGGTGAGCTTGGTCACCCTGCCCTTTACTACGTCCCCTACGCTGTATTTCTCAGATACCTTCTTCTCCCAGGGGTCTTCTACCAGTTGTTTTGTACCCAGGGCTACCCGTTTCTTCTCTTTATCTACCGATAGTACCACGGCCTCTATCGTCTCCCCCTTCTTGAAGACCTCAGAGGGGTGGGTTACCTTCTTAGACCAGGATACGTCTGAGATGTGTAGCAAGCCGTCTATGCCCTCCTCAATCTCAACGAATACCCCATAGCTGGTGAGGTTTCTCACCTTTCCCTTGACCTTGGTACCCGGGGCATACTTCTCTTCAATTACGTCCCATGGGTTGGCCTCCACTTGTTTCATGCTAAGGGATATTTCCTGCTTTTCTTTGTTGACCTTGAGGACCACCACTTCTACCGTATCCCCGATGGAGACCATTTCTGTGGGTTGGTTCACCCGCCTCGTCCAGGACATCTCCGATATATGCACCAGTCCTTCAATGCCGTCCTCTAGTTTGACGAAGGCACCGTAAGGCATTATGTTCACCACCTGACCCCTGGTCTTGGTCCCGGAAGGATACTTTTCTTCTACCTTTGTCCAGGGGCTCTCCAACTTCTGCTTCAGCCCCAGGGCTATCTTCTCTTTTTCCTTATCTACGTCTAATATCTTTACCTCTACTTCTTGTCCTATTGAGAGCAGTTCAGAGGGGTGGTTTATCCGTCCCCAACTCATATCGGTAATGTGAAGAAGGCCGTCCAGACCTCCCAGGTCCACAAAGGCCCCAAAATCGGCAAGGTTCTTTACAATACCCTTTCTCAACTCTCCCACCTGGATTTCAGACAGTAGTTGTTGTTTCTGCTTCTCCCTGCCCTCTTCCAGGAGTTTTCTGCGGGAGACCACGATGTTTTGCCTGGTCTCGTCTATCTTGAGGATTTTACAGGTCACCTCTTTGCCTATGTACTCTCCTATGTCTCCTGGGAGTTTGATGTCTATCTGGGAGGCGGGGAGGAAGACAGGTATGCCCAGGTCTACGAGGAGGCCCCCTTTTATCTTTCGCATGACACGCCCCTTAACTACATCCCCTTCCTTATACTGGGTTACTATCCTCTCCCAGCCCCTGATACGGTCTGCTTTACGTTTGGAGAGTCTTATCAGCCCGGAATCGGCCTCCACTGCCTCCAGGAGCACCTCAATTTCGTCCCCTACCTTTACCTCAGACAGGTCTTCAAACTCCTCCGCGGGGACTGCCCCTTCGGACTTGTAACCCCCATCCACAATTATTTCTGTGGGGGTTATTGCCAGCACCCTTCCTTTAAGGATAGAACCCACTTCAAAGGATTTAATGGATTCGGTATAGAGCTTCTCCATCTCCTCAGGCACCCTGGTCCCCAAGGCATCCTCTACTTCTCTGCTAATCGCTTCCTGGTCTATTTCAAATCTTCTGAATAAGTCTAACTTTGGCATTTAGCTCCTTCCTTAATCCCAAATCCCTTTGAACCTTTAAACCCTTGAAGATGGAGACCGATTCTCCCTCATAGGGGTCTGTAAATCTAACATCCCTTGCCTTATCCTCTGGGAAAGCCGGCTCTCGGACCCATCCCAGTAAAGGGGTGGACCGAAGGCCACCTTTATAGGCTTAAACCTGAACAGTTTCCTCGTCCTAGGCCAGGCCTCGTAGGCCCCATGTATCACGGCCGGTATTACCGGGGAACCCGACCTGTGGGCTATCAACTCTATCCCTGGGTACAGCTCTCCAATGGAGCCGTCCCTGGTACGGGTACCCTCGGGGAAGATCAGTACAACCTTCCCCGCAGTCAACCTATTTATGGCCTCCCTAAGGCCACCACTGTCCTTGCCTCCCTCTTTCAATGGGAAGGCGTTCAGAGACTCTATGAGCCACCGGAACAGGGCGCTTTTATAAAAGAGGGACTGTCTCGCCATGCTGTGTATCTGGCGGGGGAGTCCTACTCCTATGAGAAGGGGGTCCATGTAACTCTGATGATTACTTACGATAAGGACCCCACCCTGGCAAGGTATATTTTCCCTACCATAGGCCCTATATCTTAAAAGGGCGCAAAATAGAGGCTGGGCCAGGATACGTAGTAACCCGTACCAGAGGGCCCTCAGCACCTCTTTTAGGAGCATATTTTACCTTACCTACCCCCCTCTTTGCAAGACTGGATACTACCCCTCTACAAATTTCCATTTTTTATGGTCAAATCTTCTTCAATAACACTTCCACTACCTCTTCCGGTGCAAGGTCAGTAGTATCAAAGTATATGAAATCATCACCCATCTTCAGGGGTGAGGCCTCTCTGGAGGTGTCTCTCTCGTCCCTTTTCTTAAGCTCTTCCAGGACATCCTGATAAGTTATCCCCTTCGTGGTCTCAAGGAGTTCAAGGTATCTCCTCCGTGCCCTCTCTTCTACCCCGGCGTCCAGATAAAACTTTCTCTCGGCACTGGGAAAAACTACCGTGCCAGTGTCTCTCCCTTCGGCCACAGCACTTACACCTTCTGACGCCATCCTCTGTTGCTCTACCAGCCTCTCCCTCAACGCAGGGCGGCTGGCTATATAGTGGATGTTCCCCGTCACCTCAGGGGTGCGTATTGCCTCGCTCACGTCTTTGCCGTCTAAAAAGACCCTGGTACCGCCCTCGGAATTTCTGAGTTCTATCTTAGTTTCCTGCAAGAGTTGCTTGAGGAGGGCCTCATCCTTCATGTTTACGCCCACCCTCATGGCCTTCAGGGTAAAGGCCCTGTAAAAGGCCCCTGTATCAATGTACCTGTAGCCCAGTCTCTTTGCCAGGGTCTGGGCAACGGTGCTCTTACCAGAACCTGCAGGGCCATCTATAGTTATAATCAAAGATGCCTACCTCCACTCCGCCCCAGGCGGACGGATTCGCCTTTGGCGAACTTCCCTTACCCCCGTACTTTAAGGTACTGAGTGAGTACAGTGGAAGTAATCTCTTAATTTATCAGAAGACCACCACCATTTCAACTGATTTTTATACCATTGTGCATTAGCTGAAGACAAATTACAATCCTCTCTATCTGTCCCTAACCCCTACTCCCTAACCCCTATTCCCTAGTTAAGAAAACCCCTTGATTTTTGGCAAGGGCTGGGGTATTTTCTTCAGAAGGATATCAATGGGAAAAGGAGGAGGCCCTAATGGGATACATTTTAGCAGATAGATTCTGGAAGGTAGTCATAGTAGCCTTTGTGGTCGGTCTGTACTTCCTGGGTTATGCCATCATCTCCGGCCAGCCAGCCAACAGGGACGTCCCTATCCTCCCTATGAGGGGAGTGGCCCTGTCATCCCTGGAGGCCAGTCCTCATGTAGAATGGAAACTCTCGCCTGAGATGACTACCCCCGAAGAGGTCTTAAAATTTGTTAATTCCCGTGAGTTGCACAGTTTCCAGGTACTCACAGACGTCCATCAGGGAGGTTGGCACTTTCATGTTATTTATGAGTAGTTAATAGGGGCGACAGGATGCACCCTGCAAGACCACACCTTCTACTAAAAGGAGCACCATGACAGGAGGGCCAATCCAGGGGCTTATAAGCCTTTATGAACTCATCCTTTTTGTGAGGATTTTCCTTAGCTGGATACCCCACGAGAGTGACCACCCGGTAGTTGAATTCCTCCACAAGGTTACAGACCCTGTGCTGGAGCCGGTAAGGAAGGTCGTCCCTCCTGTAGGTAACATAGACGCCTCCCCTATAGTTGTTTTCTTCGGCCTGGAGTTCCTCAAACGTATCATTATTTTCTGACCCGTTCGGGGGCAGACTACTCCCCTGCAGAGGATACTACAACGAGACCCACACCCCAAGAGCTGGCAGGGATGATTGACCACACCCTGATAAGACCTACTGCCACCCAGGTGGAGGTAGTCAAACTATGCCAGGAGGCCGGGGCCTACCATTTCTGTGCCGCCTGCGTCCCCCCTATCTATGTGCCCTTAGCCGTCCAGCATCTCAAGGACACAGGGGTAAGAGTAGGTGCAGTGGTAGGCTTCCCACTGGGATACCAGAACCCTGAGATAAAGATGATGGAGACCGCCCTGGCTATCAGGGAAGGGGCGAGGGATATAGACATGGTAATGAACATTGCCGCCATGAAGTCAGGAGACTTCTCCCTGGTTAAGAGGGATATAGAAGGGGTGGTACGTACGGCCGATGGTGCCACGGTGAAGGTCATCCTTGAGACCTGTTACCTGATAGAGGCAGAAAAGCTAAAGGCATGTGAGATACTGGTGGAGGCCGGGGCCCATTTTGCCAAGACCTCCACTGGATTGGCTGGAGGGGGTGCTACCGTAGAAGACGTACGTTTGCTCAGACGCCACCTTCCCCACTGGGTAGGGGTAAAGGCCGCAGGAGGGATAAGGGACTGCCAGACGGCTATGGCCATGATTGAGGCAGGGGCCAACAGGATAGGCACCAGCACCGGCCCTGCCATCGTTGATAGCTGTAGGGCAGGGGTCAGGGGCTAGGGAGTAGGGAGTAGGGAACAGAAAAAAAGATTGCTACCCCCTATTTTAAAAATGCCCAAGATAAAGCGGGGAATTATCATAGTACTGGATAGCCTTGGCATAGGAGAACTGCCCGATGCCAGTAAATCCCAGGACCAGGGGAGTAATACCCTGGCTAATATGGCCAGGGTCCTCGGAGGACTGAGACTGCCCCACCTGGAGGCCCTGGGTCTGGGGAAGATTTCTCCCATTGAGGGGTTGAGGGGCGACCTCCCATCTAGTGCCTTTTATGGAAAAATGGCCGAGGTCTCTGCGGGAAAGGATACCACCACTGGGCACTGGGAAATTGCGGGCGTAGTAACCCCTAAGCCCTTCCCCACCTACCCCAAAGGCTTCCCTGAAGGGGTGATTAAGAGATTCGCCGAGGCCATTGGCAAACCCGTCCTGGGTAACAAGCCTGCCTCAGGGACTGAGATTATCAAAGAACTTGGAGGGGAGCATATCAGGACAGGTTATCCCATCGTCTATACCTCAGCAGATAGTGTCTTCCAGATTGCGGCCTGTGAGTCAGTAATCCCCGTAGAAGAACTCTACCGTATATGCCGCATCGCAAGAGACCTCCTGGGCGGGAGGCATAATGTGGCCAGGGTGATTGCAAGACCTTTTGTCGTAGATGGGGATAAATACGTAAGGACAGAGGGGCGTAAAGACTTCTCCCTACCCCCTCCCAGGCCCACCCTCCTGGACGTTGCCAAAGAGGCGGGCCTTACCGTAATCGCCATAGGAAAGATAGGGGACGTTTTTGCCCATAGGGGGACCACTGTGGAAACCCCTACCGCTAACAATGAAGAGGGGATAGAAAAGACCCTCTCCTGGATGGAAAAGGACGTCCAGGGTATAATATTTACTAACCTCATAGACTTTGATATGAAATACGGGCACAGGAACGACCCTGAGGGTTATGCCCGGTGTCTGGAAGGGTTTGACCGCCGTCTGCCTGAGATACTGGGGGGTCTTAGGGGAGGAGACCTCCTGGCGATAACGGCTGACCATGGTTGTGACCCTACTACCCCCAGCACAGACCACTCCAGGGAATACGTCCCGCTCCTGGTCTGTGGTTCAGGATTGGGTAAGCCAAGGTCCCTGGGTACAAGGGGAAGTTTCGCAGACCTGGGGGCTACAATAGTAGAGGCCTTGGGGTTAGCCCCCCTGGTCTGTGGAAAGAGTTTTTATAAAGAGCTTTTGTAATTATTAGAGGCAGAAAGACGACATAAGATGATAGTAGGCATCCCTAAGGAAATAAAGGTGGACGAGTACCGCGTGGCCCTGGTGCCTGTGGGGGCGGAGGAACTGGTTAAACACGGGCACAGGGTATTGGTGGAAAAAGGGGCCGGTTCCGGGAGTGGCATAGCCGACGAGGAATACGTAAGGGCAGGGGCAGAACTGGTAGAGGGTATGGAGGCCATCTACAAGAGGGCCGATATGGTCGTGAAGGTAAAAGAGCCCCTCCCCGAAGAGTACCCCCACCTGAGGGAGAACCAGATAATCTTCACCTTTTTCCACTTCGCCGCCTCAAAGACCCTTACGGAGGCCCTAATCTCCTCCCGGGCCGTGGCCTTAGCCTATGAGACCATAAGGGACGAAAAGGGCGGACACCCCCTCTTAACCCCCATGAGTGAGGTGGCAGGCAGGATGTCCATCCAGGAAGGGGCAAAGTATCTTGAGAAACCCATGGAGGGGAGGGGCATCCTGTTGGGCGGCGTCCCAGGGGTAACCCCGGCAGAGGTGGTGGTCATTGGGGGAGGGGTGGTGGGCACCAATGCCGCCAAGGTGGCCGCTGGACTGGGGGCCAGGGTCACTATCATGGACATCAACCTGGATAGGCTCCGTTACCTGGACGACATCATGCCAGAAAACGTCATCACCCTCATGTCTAACATCCAGAATATAAGAGAAAAGGTTAGAGAGGCGGACCTCCTCATAGGGGCCGTGCTGATAGAAGGGGCAAAGACCCCGGTACTAATCACGCGGAAGATTATAAGTACCATGAAGCCCGGGGCAGTGGTAGTAGACGTGTCCATTGACCAGGGTGGCTGTGTGGAGACCAGCCGACCCACTACCCACAGCAACCCGATTTATAAGGTAGACGAGGTAATCCACTACTGCGTTACCAATATGCCAGGGGCAGTAGGCAGGACCTCCACCTATGCCCTGACCAATGCCAGTCTCCCTTACGTCCTGGAAGTGGCCGATAAGGGTTACGAGGGGGCGGCCAGGGAGAGTCCAGCAATAAGAAACGGGCTTAACATAGTGAGGGGAAAGGTCACCAACAAGGCAGTGGCCGAGGTCTTTGGACTTAAATACTGTGAATTTCCCTCCTGACATCTCCTGCCATGCTGAGTAAAGCGAAGCATCTCTGGCGATACCTGGAAGACGATTACTGCACCGCCAGTCTCGGATTGGCTACGGATGAATACATTGCCAGGAGTCTGCCAGCCTCCCAGTGTTCCCACACCCTGAGACTATACACGTATGGGGAGCCGTGTGCCCTGGTGGGTAAATATCAGGAAGTCTCTTCTGAGATTAACGTAGAATATTGCAAGGCCCAGGGTATGACAATTAACAGGAGGCCCACCGGTGGAGGGGCCGTCGTTATGGGAGAGGGTCAGCTCGGTGTGGCCATTGCCGCACCCCTGTCGGAGGATTTCTCCCTGCTTAGGCTCTCAGTGGTTTTTGAGAGGTACGCACAGGGCCTCCTCCTTGGACTGAAAAGGCTGGGCCTACGAGGCGAGTTTAAGCCACGGAACGACCTGCTGGTGCAAGGCAAAAAGATAGCAGGCATGGCCTTTGCCGTCATAGGTAATGACGGCCTCTTCCATGCCAGTCTGTTATGTGATTTAGATGAAGGGATTATGCAAAAGGCGCTTCGTATTCCTTCCTCTAAAAAGGTCTCCATTACTACCATCTCAAGGGAACTGGGCAGAATAGCGACCGCCCAGGAGGTCAGGCAGGTAGTCAAGGAGGGTTACAAGGAGGCATTTGGTATTGAGCTGGTCAATAAACCATTAAGCCAGGAGGAGAGAGGAGAGATAGAGTCTCTGGAAGAGGCCAAATATAAAAACCCTGTCTGGATATTCGGTCAAGAGGATGCCCATGCAGAGCCCTGCCCACATTAAGACCAGTCTGGCCTCGGCCATAGCCCTGAGGTTCGTGTCGGGGAGGTTCTTCCGCGACGCAAGACCTTACTGCATAAACCTGCTCCTCAGTTATCCAGAGGACTGCAAGGCAAGCTGTGCCTATTGTGGACTGGCCCGTACGAGGCCCACGGGGGAGGACTCCTTCATAAGGGTGGACTGGCCCGTACTGGAGACCAGGGAGACGATACAACGGATAGCCCGTTACAGGGATAACATCCGCCGTGTGTGTATCTCAACGGTGTTCCACCCGAGTGCGGTGGAGGATACCGTGAGCATCGCCAGGGAGATAATTAACTCGGCAAATGCCCCCCTCTCCGTCCTCATTACCCCCGGGATATTCGGAAGGGGGGAGATGGAGAGATTGAGGGCACTGGGGGTGGACACCCTGGGTATAGGACTAGACGCCGCCTCAAAGAGGGTCTTCCATCGGACAAGGGCAGGGGGTGTAGACGGTCCATTGTCCTGGGAGGTCTACCTGGCGGCCCTTAACGAGGCCTCCGAAATCTTTGGTCCAGGAAAGGTAAGCTGTCATATAATCGTAGGCATAGGGGAGACGGACAGGGAACTCTCCAATATATTCTTTCACATAAAATCCCTCAAGGCTATGATACACCTCTTCTCCTTTTATCCGGAGCCTCACTCCCTGATGGCCAGGAGTCGGAGACCGTCCTTAAAAAGGTTCAGGAGGATTCAGTTCCTCTCTTACCTTGTGGAAAAGGATATAATCACCCCCAAGGCCCTGGAGTTTGGCGACAAAGGAAACCTCAAACAAATACGTAGTCTGTCCGTTACGGAGGCAATAAACGGTGGCCGTCCCTTCCTCACCGGAGGCTGTCCCGGTAGCGAGGGAGACATCGCCTGTAACCGTCCATTCGGGAGCTACCGTCCAGGAGAACCCTTCAGAGACTTCCCCTTCCTACCCACGGAACAGGATATCAGGAGAATCAAAAAAGTGTTAAGGCTGGAAGAAATACTAGCCCCTGTGGTGGAAATTATATAAAATAGTGCCAACACAAAGGGAATTAATCTTGTAGTAGGAGATGGCGCAAAGATGCTAACGAAAGAAAAAATCTTTGAAGTCCTAAGAAGGGAACTTCCTTACTTAAAGAGTGCTTTCAGTGTAAAGAGAATAGGCATATTTGGCTCTTTCGCAAAAGGGATACAGAAGGAAGATAGCGATGTGGACGTTTTAATAGAGTTTGAAAAACCAATAGGTCTTAACTTTATAGAGCTTGCAGAGTACATAGAAAAGTGCTTGGGCAGAAAGGTAGATATTGTAACCTCAGGGGGCTTACAGGGAATAAGATTAAAACAGGTTGCAAAGGATATTGAAAAAAGCGTGCTTTATGTCTAAAAGGGGAGATATAGCATTTCTCAGTGATATTAAAGAAGCTGTCGGGAGGATAGGACTTTATATTGGTACGAAAAGCAATGAAGAATTCTTGAAAGACATAAAGACACAAGATGCCGTAGTCCGTAATCTTGAAATAATAGGCGAGGCCACTAAGAATGTGTCCAATGAATTAAAAAGGAAATACCCACAAATTCCATGGAAGAAGTTAGCAGGCACAAGGGATAGACTTATACATTACTACTTTGGGGTCAACTACGATGTTGTCTGGGCGATAGTTAAAGAAGAACTACCGGAAATCCTCCCTCAAATTGAAGAAGTCTTAGATAGGGAGAACCTAGAAGAAAATTAGTAATACAATGTTTCAAAACTGTGCCTACCCTGGGGTGGGGTCCGCCTGAGGTGGATCCTCGCCCTCCTTATTAGGAAGGATGAAAAAATGAGCGAAAAGCTAGGCATACTGCTTGCCACCAGCCCCGAAAACGAGAATACCCATACCGTTATCCGTCTGGCCGAGACGGCCCTGGCCGATGGGAAACAGGTAGAGATATTCCTCATGTGCGATGGGGTGTATCACCTCAACGATGCACGTCTTGAAGGGCTTACCCAAAAAGGTGCAAAGGTGGTCGTCTGTGCCCATAACTGCCTGGAGCGAAAGGTGGAGAGGAAGCCCTTTGTCCTCTGGGGGAGCCAGTACGACCTGGCCGTGCTAATAAAAGAGTCATATAGGTTTCTTTCCTTTAACTAGGGCGTATGTAATACGCCCCTACAAAACAGAAACTATGAACCAGGTTGCCGTAATAATCCACAAATCCCCCTTTAACACCCTGCGTAACTCCGAGGGTCTGAGGATGGCCGTGGGACTGACCCTGGAGGAGGATAACAAGGTTACCGTAATATTTGTTAGGGATGGAGTCTACTTAATAGGCAACGTTGCACCTGAAAAGATACAGTCAGGGACTATTAAAAAGCACCTGGAGGCCCTTAGTCTCCTGGGCCACCGCCTGGTGGTAGAGAGGGAGTCTATGGAAGAGAGGGGGATAGAAGAACCCTCCGTCAAGGCAGACGTCCTGAGTCGTGCGGAGGTAGTTAAAATCCTTTCCGAGGCTAATAGGGTAATCCCCTGGCAATAGGCCGGCACCTGACATGAAGATACTGCACATCATAAGAGAAAAAGGCCATGAACTGGCCATCTCTACTGCCCTGGCCCAATCCACAGAGGCGTCACAAAAAGTGACCCTCCTGCTCATCCACGATGCCGTACTCACCAGGGCTGAGACACTGAAAGGTCTGGAGACCTTTGCCTTGAAAGATGACGTAGAGGCCAGGGGTGTAGGGGACGTTGTCCGCCTGAGGCGGATGCCCCTACTGGACTACAAGGGGATGCTGGGGCTGGTCTTTGAATCAGACAGGGTTATAACGTGGTAAGGCCTTCCGTAATATTGTTACTCCTCATTTCCCAACTCTTATGGTTAAACCCAAATTGGGCTGAGACAACAACGTTTGGGCTAGACCTCAAAGAATACCGTCTGAAGAACGGCCTCACCCTGCTAATGCACGAAGACCACTCTGCCCCCATAATCAGCCTCCAGGTCTGGTACAACGTGGGTTCCAGGAATGAGCGGCCTGGCATTACGGGCATCTCCCACCTCTTTGAACACATGATGTTCAAGGGCTCGGCCCGTTTTGGCCCGGAGGAACACAGCCGCCTTGTAACCCTTAATGGCGGTAACGATAATGCCTTCACTACACAGGACTGTACTGCCTACTTTGAAAACCTGCCGAACTCTAAACTGGAACTGGCCGCAGAACTGGAGGCCGACAGGATGGCCAGCCTGAGGCTTACCCCTGAGACCCTTGCCTCCGAGAGAGAGGTAGTCAAGGAAGAAAGGCGTCTGAGGGTAGATAACTCCCTCTTTGGCCTCCTGGCAGAGGAACTATATGCCACGGCCTTCTCACTCCACCCCTATCAGTGGCCCGTCAGTGGGTGGATGTCTGACCTTGATGCCATAAGCCTTGAGGACTGCCAGGAATTCTTTCTACGTTACTATGCCCCAAATAATGCCACCGTACTGGTGCTTGGGGACATAGACCCCAATGAGACCATCCGTATTATAGAAAGACACTTCGGCCCTATCCCTTCCCACAAGAATGAACGACCCAGCGGAGGAATCACCCCGGAGACCCCGCAAAAGGGGGAGAGGCAGTCCAACTGTTACGTCTCCACCCAATTCCCCTGGGTGGTGGTGGCCTACCATATCCCTGCGACTACCCATCCAGACGTCCCCGCCCTGGAACTCCTCTCAAGCCTCCTGGGAGAAGGGCGGAGTGCCAGACTGTATCAAAAGCTCATCCGGGGACAGATGGCCCTCTCCTTCTCTACGGATGTGGACAAGATGAAAGACCCGGGGTTGTTCACCATTACGGCAGAAGGTGTTCAGAAGGGATATACCCCTGAGGACGTAGAGTCTGCCATATACGCAGAACTGGAGAAACTGCGGGAGGAAAGGGTCTCTGATAGGGAACTCCAGAAGGCAAAGAACCAAAAGGAGGCCAGGCTAATCTTTGGTCTCCAGGGCAACTTCATCCGTGGGATACGCATAGGCTCTAGCCTGACCGAGAGTGGGGACCCGTTGTTTTTCCTTAAGGTACTAGAGAAGTATCGCCAGGCCACTGCCGAGGAACTCCTGAGGGTAGCCAGGGAGTACTTCAATCGCAAGAACCGTGTGGTAGTAAGGCTACTCCCGGAGACGTGGGACAAGGGACCATAGATAGGGAGTAGGGAGTAGGGAGTAGGGAAAAAATGCGGATAATATTTTGCCTCGTGTTATGGGCCTCTACGGCTGTTGCCGGGGAAGGCATTACCCTAAATTACGAGAAAAAGACCCTGCCCAATGGCCTGAGGGTTATCCTTGTAGAGCATCACGAACTCCCCGTAGTAGCTGTGGAACTGATGGTGGAGGCCGGCTCTGCCCTTGACCCGGCTGATAGGCATGGCCTGGCTTATCTCACTTCCTCCCTCCTCCTGGAGGGTACCACAAAAAAGACTGGCCAGGAGCTTAGTGAAGAGATAGAGTTTATTGGGGGCACCCTGCGGGAGCGTTGCGAGTACGATTTCGCCACCCTCTCGGCCACTTCGTTGAAGAGAGACCTTCCTGCTATACTTGGCCTCTTATCCCAGGTTATCCTGTCCCCGTCCTTTCCTGAAGAAGAATTAGAGAGGCATAAGGAGAAGTCCAAGGCCTCCATCCTTAGGGAGAAGGACGACCGCCGAATCATTGCAGAACGCCACATGTATGAACTCCTTTTTGATAACCACCCCTATGGCCACCCCCCCATAGGCACACTGGAAGGGCTGAAAGCGGTTACGAGATTTGACGTGGTAGAATTTCATAAGAGATACTACCTTCCCAATAACTCCATCCTTGCGGTAGTTGGGGACTTTGACCCTGCTGAGGTATGGAAAGGGTTGGAGGACCATCTTGGGGAGTGGAAGGCCGTAGAGGCCCATGCTTTCCCCCTTCCGCTTTCCCCTTCAAGGACTGGACGGAAGATACGTCTACTGGATAAACCCGACCTCACCCAGACCGAGATGCACATTGGTCTGCTTGGGATTGAAAGGAAGAGTCAGGACTTCTTTCCCCTGCTCCTATTAAACCATGTCCTGGCCTCTGGCCCAGCTTCCAGGCTGTATACAGAACTCAGGGCCAAGAGGGGGCTGACCTACGGAGTAAACGGCAAGTTTTATGCCAGGAGAGAGAGGGGGCCTTTTTTTATCAAGACCCACACGAGAAACGAGACGACCCTGGAGACCTTGCAGTTATTGCTAAATGAACTGGAGAGGGTACGGCAGGGGGGGATAGGCCAGGAGGAACTGGAGGCCGCCAGGGCCTACTATAAAGGGAGTTTTCCACTGGGCCTTGAGACCCCCTCCCAGATTGCCTCCCAACTCCTGGAGCAGGAGTTTTATGGTTTGCCAGACGATTACCTTGAGACATATCTGGAGCACCTTGAGGCGGTGACCCTGGAGGAGGTAAATCAGCTGGCAAGGAGGTTCTTCAATCCCGATAATATGG
Source organism: Planctomycetota bacterium (assembly GCA_016209685.1). Classification (GTDB taxonomy): domain Bacteria; phylum Planctomycetota; class Brocadiia; order Brocadiales; family Bathyanammoxibiaceae; genus 2-12-FULL-52-36. Next base: position 238,072 of record JACQVQ010000009.1, read on the forward strand.
TGATAGTCCTGGTGGGTAAGGCCGCAGAGGTGCTGGGACAGGTGAGGGGCCTTGGGGAGGTGGAACTGAGATGGCCATGAGACAATTATGAGACCTCTGAAAAAGTCACAGCAACGCAATGTGTCATTCTGAGCGAAGCGAAGAATCTAGTAGTTCAGGAGATTCTTTCCGCCTCAGGCAGACTTCGCTCCCTCAGATGCCGTCCTGAGCGAAGCCGAAGAGCCTGCCCTGAGCGGAGCGAAGGGATGGCGGATTTTCAATTCGCCTCGGGCGGATGTTATCCATCTTTATAGCAAATATATTTTTCTTTTTTCAAGTATATGTTATGCTGATGAGCTAATGGACACCGCCGCCGCAAAAAAGATAACATTCTACGCCCCAGGGATTAAACGTTACGAGACGGAGGAATTGGCACAGAAGACCCCTTCTCATTTCTTGCCATTCAGTGTCACGGGGACTGAGTGTGCCCTGGGATGCGACCACTGTAAAGGTGAACTCCTGAGGTTTATGAGGCCCACCTTAACCCCTGAGGAGTTAATCAGGAGATGCAAGGAAGATTTAATAGAAGGTCTCGGGGGGGTGCTCATCTCCGGGGGCTGTAACAGGCATGGACGGGTGCCGCTGGAGGGGTTCTTTGACGCTATGGGCTATCTGAAGAGAGAGTTGGGCCTGAAGGTCTTCGTCCACTCCGGCCTGGTGAATAAGTCTCAGGCCAGGGGGCTACACGAGGCCCAGGTGGATGCCGTACTCCTGGACGTTATCGGCAGTGACCAGACTATTAGAGAGATTTACCACCTGGAGGCCACCACCCTGGACTACGAGGCCTCCCTGCACAACCTCTCACGGTTTAACGTCCCAATAATGCCCCACGTTGTCCTGGGCCTTCAATATGGGAGGCTGGAGGGAGAGGGGAAGGCCCTGGAAATGGTCTCCCACTATAAATTAAAGGCCCTAGTACTGGTCATCCTTACTCCCCTCCTCGGGACGCCTATGGAAGGGGTGAAGCCGCCCAGTTTAAGAGACGTCCAGGATTTCTTTGCCGAAGCCAAAAGGAGGCTCCCGCATACACCCGTCATCCTGGGCTGTGCCAGGCCAATGGGGCAGTACAAGCAGGAGGTAGATAGATTGGCCGTAGAGGCTGGTCTGGACGGGATTGCCTTTCCGGCCGAAGGGATAGTCTCCTACGCCACTAGTAGAGGCAGGGAGGTGTCCTTTATTGAGAGTTGTTGCGGGTTCAATATTAGGGATTAGGGGTTAGGGGCTAGGGATTAGTAAATAATTTGCATTGCGGGGAGGAAAAAACTTGGAAAAGACCCTCCAGAGTGAACTAATCTACGGTGGGAGGCGGATCAAGCTTTATCGCGATGAAGTTGAACTGCCCAGTGGTAAGAAGACCTATAGAGAAGTAGTGAGTCACCCCGGCTCCGTAGCCGTGGTCCCAATTGTCAAGGAAGGAGAGGTATTGCTGATAAAACAATATCGCTACGCCATAAAGGGTCTTATTTATGAGATACCAGCCGGTACCCTGGAGAAGGGAGAGACACCTGAGCAATGTGCCATGAGGGAGATGGTGGAGGAGACAGGCTATCTGCCCCGTAAACTAGAGAAGCTGGGCCAGTTTTACCCCTCTCCAGGGGTACTAAACGAGTTCATGCACCTGTATAAGGCCAGCCAGCTTGTCAGGCAAGTACCAGAAACTGGCACTCCAACACGCGAAGAGAGTATTGAACAAGTGGTAACCCTCCGCCTTAGCCAGGCAGTAGACATGATAAGGAAGGGGGAGATAGTGGACGGCAAGACCATCTGCGGCCTGCTCTGGGTGGTGTTTGGCATACCTAAGGTAGAACAGTATTAAGAAGCGAAGCCTGAGCGTGCCATCATCATCTGTTCCGGCTCACTACGTGATCGGCGAGATGAAGGAGGGAGGTCTTATACTCCGACTCGGGCAGGATGGAGATTTCTTCCTTGGCCTCCTCCACGTAGTGGCGGGCCTTGTTCAGGGAGTATTCTACGGCCTCATGCTTTGAAAAGAGTTCCAGTACGCCAGCACGGTTCTGGGTGGTAAAGTTCTGGAATATCCACGTGCAGGTACTCTTGCGGCTGGCCTCTGGCAGATTCTCTACCAGCTTTATCAAGGGCAGGGTAAGCTTTCCCTTCTGCATGTCTGTGGATAGGGACTTGCCCATCTCATCCTCTGTACCCACAATATCCAGGCAATCATCCACAATCTGGAAGGCAAGCCCCACCTTGAGTCCGTAGCGGGTGAGGGCCTCCTGGAGCTTGCGGTTAGCACCAGCAAACATGGCCCCCAGGCGACAACTGGTGGCACAGAGGCTGGCCGTCTTCCGCTCTATGATGTCCATGTACTCCTCTTCAGTAAGACCCAGGTCGTAGCGGCGCTGGAGTTGTATTAGCTCTCCCTCGCACATGACGTTTACCGTCTGAGACATTATGTAGGTAGACAACTGGGAGTCCATAGCGGCCAGGATGGTAAAGCCCCTGGACCAGATGTAGTCCCCCAGGAGTATGGATATCTCCCTGCCCCAGATGGAGTTAACACTGGAGACATGCCGCCTCACAGTGGCCTCATCTATTATGTCATCGTGAATCAGGGTGGCTATGTGGACTAATTCCACCACCACGGCAAGGTCCAGGTGTTGAGGGACTAGCCTGCCGCAACTCTGGGCAGACAGTAGCAGTAAGGCAGGTCTGAACCTCTTGCCTTTGTATCGGCTGACGTGGAGGATAATCTCTGCTATCTTCTCATGCTTGGAGGAAAGATCAGTTGTGAGTCGTTCCTCTACCTCCAGCATAGAGGGCAGTGTCGGTTTAACAATGTCCATCATATCCATATATGTTATCCTTGCGCCATAACTTAGGTATAAAAGACTTAAAATGATAACAAGACGTATGCAAAATGTCAATTTCTTTCTTGCTCCAGTTGCAGAGTATACAGACATAGGTTATACTTTTTAGTAGGGGCACGGCATGCCGTGCCCCTACATAAATATAAGGGGGCGGAAGCCCCCTTATCCGCCTAAGCCTGCCCTTGAGCGGAGCGAAGGGGCGGATTACCCATGCCCATATACTCCACACTTCGGGGGTATTCGTACTTGACAGAAGGTATTCCGTTAATGTTTAATTAATCCTATGTCCTGTTTCAAGAGAGGCCATTAACAAGTCCTGGAATCTTACATGACACTAGCCAACAAAATAACTCTGCTGCGGATTCTTCTCACCCCGTTTCTCATCTTATGCACCCTGGAGGCCGCAAATGGCGAATTGTTCAGGTGTCTTGCGGGAAGTCTCCTCTTTTTTGTGGGAGTAGGCGACGCCGTAGATGGATATGTAGCTAAAAAGAGAAATGAGGTTACAAAGCTGGGCCAATTCCTTGACCCTGTTGCAGACAAGTTTGTTGTGATAAGCCTTTGTATAGTCTTATCGTCTCGTTTTTGGCCTGGGCCGCATCTGCCGTATTGGTTAGCTGCCCTTATATTGTGCAGAGAGTTATTTATCATTGTTGGATTCCTGTCATTGTCCTTAACCAACGTACATGTAAGCCCATGGCCGTGTCTACTGGGCAGGATAAATAACAACGCACAGCAAATTATGTATGGCGTCGTTATTTTTGGAAACTCCATGCCCGATTTTGTGTTAACGTTTTTCTGGTGGGGTACGGGCTTTTTTTCTCTTATTTCCGCGTTAGCCTATATGTGGCTTGGTGTCCGTTCCTTAGTGAACGTCAAGGCTGTAAAACGGGCATAGACCGGAGTGCCCAGGAAGTAACCCGAGAGGAGTAGTAAAGATGCACTTTAGCAGTATATCAGCGATTTTGGAAGACGTCAGGGCAGGGAAGATGGTCATCGTGGTAGACGACGCCAGCAGGGAAAACGAGGGGGACCTGACCCTGGCGGCGGAGGTGGTTACTCCCCAGGCCATTAACTTTATGCTCTCCCAGGCCAGGGGCATCCTCTGCCTGGCCATCGCCCCAGAGATTGCCGAGGCCCTTGACCTCCACCCCATGGTACATAACAACAATGCCAAATTTGAGACCCCTTTCACCGTATCTATAGATGCAAAGAATGGAATAACCACAGGGGTTTCTGCAGAGGACAGGGCCAACACCATCCTGACCACCATAAGAAAAGATGCCAGGCCTGAGGACCTGGCCCGCCCAGGCCACGTCTTTCCCTTGAAGGCCAGGGCTGGGGGGGTACTGGTCAGGACGGGCCACACAGAGGGGGCGGTGGACCTCGCCAGACTTGCTGGATTAAGACCTGCGGCTGCCGTCTGCGAGATAATGACAGAAAATGGCCACATGGCCAAACTCCCTGAACTCAAAAAGTTCGCCGAAAAACACAATCTTAAAATATGTACCATTGCCGATATTATAAGATACCGCCGTGAAAAAGAGCGGCTCATAGAAAAGAGGGTCGTAACCAACCTTCCAACACTATACGGTAATTTCAAGTTGCACCTTTATCGCTCTTACGTGGATGATTACCTCCACATAGCCCTCTGTCATGGAGACATTGGGAGTATGGACGGTCTGCCCCCCCCCCAGCACCAGGAAGCCGTACTGGTCAGGGTGCACGACGAATGTCTGACAGGAGACATCTTCGGCTCTCTCCGCTGTGACTGCGGGGAACAGCTCCATAACTCCCTCAAGATGATTCAAAAGGAGGGCAAGGGGGTAGTGCTATACATGCGGCAGGAAGGTAGAGGCATCGGACTTGAAAATAAGCTCCATGCCTACGCCCTCCAGGAGAAGGAAGGACTGGACACGGTAGAGGCTAACGAGCGACTCGGTTTTCTCCCTGACAAGAGGGACTACGGTATAGGTGCCCAGATTCTTAAGGACCTGGGGATAACCAAGATGCGGCTCCTGACTAATAACCCCAAGAAATTTAAGGCCCTGGAGGGTTATGGACTGGAGATTGTGGAAAGGGTGCCAATTTCCGTTACACCGGGAAAGGAAAACGCCCGCTATCTGGAGACTAAAAAGAAGAAGTTGGGCCATCTCATAGACGAGATTTAGAAGCTAGTAGCCGCAGGCTTTAGCCTGCGAAAAACAACGCAACCTAAAGGTTGCGGCTACTATACTGGTTCTAACTACGCTACGCATACCAGGAGATAAAGATGATACTCAAGTTTATGAACGACGATGAGGCCCTGAGGGTGGCCGCCAACCTGGAAAAAGAGGGGTTCAACTTTTACGTTAGTGCTGCAGAAAGGGCCTCCAACCCCAGGACCTGCCGTATGTTCCATGACCTTGCGGCCGCAGAAAGGAAACACCTGGCACTCTTTGAAGACATCCGCTCAGAATTGCCCAAGAAAGGGGGAGAGCCCTGGGGCGATGAGGATGAGATGGTAAACCGCTACATCCGTATGCTAGTAGATACCGGAGTTTTCACTAGCCCCACCAAGAGAGAAAGGTCGTTGAAGAAGGCGCTCAGTGAAGAAGAGGCCCTTAGAATAGGCATACAGACCGAGAAGGACTCCATCCTGTTCTTCACAGAGGCCTCCAGACTCTGTACCAACCCCAGGGGCAAGAGGATGTTTAAGTCCTTGATTAAAGAGGAAAAACAGCACCTCACTACCCTGGCCCAGTACCTTTTAAAGCTGAGGCGGCCTACATCCAAATAAAGGAGGCAAAAGGTCATGACGGAAGACGGAGAAGTCTACTACTGCGAGATATGCGGCGCCGAGGTAAAGGTTACGAAGGGCGGGGCAGGCACACTGGTCTGCTGTGACCAGCCTATGGCCCTGAAGGAATAAAATTCTCTGCGTCTAGCCAATGAGGGGTGACGTGCGCAAGATAATCCACGTAGATATGGATGCCTTTTTTGCCTCTGTGGAAGAACTGGATAACCCGGCAATCCGGGGCAAGGCAGTAATTGTGTGCGGTGGGCTAACGGGGAGGGGGGTTGTCTCTTCCGCCGCCTACGAGGCCAGGAAGTTCGGGGCCAAGAGCGCCATGCCTGTCTTCAGGGCCAGAAAGCTCTGTCCTCATGGTATCTTCCTGGAGGGACGGATGGAGCGTTACATAGAAGTCTCCCTCCAGCTAATGCGCATCCTGAAAGATTTCACGCCACTGGTAGAGCCCGTCTCTGTGGACGAGGCCTTCCTGGACGTTACCGAGGTGGCATCCGCCCGCCCAAAAGATGGCGGATTTCCAACCTCAGGCGGACTCCCGCCTAAGGACTTCGCCGGGGCAGAGGAGGTTGGCAGGCAGATAAAGAGGCGGATAAAAGAGGAGATGGACCTTACGGCCTCTGTGGGTGTGGCTACTAATAAGTTTCTAGCCAAAGTGGCCTCCGGGATGAAAAAACCCGATGGTTTCATGGTAATAACGGAGGAGGAGAAGGAAAGGGTCCTCAAGGACCTTCCGGTCTCAGAAATCCTCGGCGTAGGGAGGGTCATGGAAAAGGCCCTTCAGGAGATGGGCATACACACTATTGGGCAACTGTGGCCCGTCTCTCTGGCAGAGTTAGTAGAGAGGTTTGGAAAATTTGGCAGTTCCTTATACTATCTATCCAGGGGGATAGATGATACCCCCGTCGTAACGGAGTGGGAGCCTAAGAGTGTAGGCCGTTCCTCTACCTTTGAAAGGGATATAAAAGACCTCAGGGTCATAAGACGCCAGCTCTACGACCTCACTGAAGACGTAGTGAGACAATTAAAGGAGATGGACCTCAGGGCTAAGACCATTACCATAAAGGTCAGATATAGTAATTTCCAGACCATTACCCGGAGTATCACCATTGGAACCCCTGCTGACCTCTTATCCACCGTCTGGCACCATGCCGACATCCTCCTCAGGGAGAAGGTAGAACTCAAGGAAAGGGCCGTGAGGCTGGTTGGTGTCAGCCTATCCAACCTGGTTCAAGCCCCAGCCGTAGAACAACTCCACCTCTTTGAGGAGGGAGCGGGGCTTGAAGAGGCATCCACGGAAGACAGTAAGCGCTAAGTAGCCCGTAGGGGCAGGTTTCAAACCTGCCCCTACAATTTCTAATAGGGAATAACCCATGAAAGTACCCCTCCTAGACCTGCAAGCCCAGTATTCCACTATAAAAAATGAGGTCCAGCGGGCTATAGATGCGGTGCTTGCCTCACAAAACTTTATCCTCGGTGGACAGGTGGAAGAACTTGAGGCCAGAATAGCCCATTTTTGCGGGGTGAAGGTGGCCATCGGGGTAGCCTCAGGTACAGACGCCCTGCTACTCTCCCTGATGGCCCTGGATATTGGCAAGGGAGACGAGGTCATCACCACACCTTACACCTTCTTTGCCACAGTAGGGTCTATCGTCAGGCTGGGCGCTACCCCCGTCTTTGTGGACATAGACCCTAAAACCTTCAACATAGACCCTGCAAAGATAGAGGAGAAAATAACCCCCAGGACCAGGGCCATTATACCAGTACACCTCTTCGGCCAGGTGGCAGATATGGACGCCATCCTGGGGCTTGCCAGGAGATACAACATCGCCATCGTAGAAGATGCGGCCCAGGCCCTCGGTGCCGCCTACAAAGGCCGAGCCGCTGGCTCCATTGGGGATTTAGGCGTCCTTTCCTTTTACCCCTCCAAAAACCTTGGGGCCTATGGGGATGCCGGAATGGTGCTCACCAATAACGAGGAACTCGCAGAGAAGGTATCTATTTTGAGAGTCCATGGGAGTAAGACCAGATACTACCATACTATGGTGGGCATCAATAGCCGACTGGACACCCTCCAGGCGGCTATCCTACTCGTCAAACTGAAATACATAGACCAGTGGAGACAGAGGCGGCGGGAAATCGCCCACCTCTACGACAAGGACCTACAAGACACCCCTGTAACCTGTCCCTATGTCTGTAAGCAAAATGACTCTGTTTACACCTACTATGTCATTCGTACAAAGGGTAGAGACGCCCTAAAGGACTACCTGACAGAGGCCGGAATAGGTACTGCCATATACTACCCCTTACCCATGCACATGCAGGAGTGCCTTAGATACCTGAATTACAGGGAGGGCAGTATGCCCGAGGCTGAAGGGGCATCAAAGGAAGCCCTGGCCATACCCCTCTACCCGGAAATTACCGAGGAGCAGAGGGGGTACGTGGTGGAAAACATCAAGAGGTTCTTTCGTTCAAATCCGGAATTGAGGGGGAGATAGGGCTACATCTGAGGGATAAACAATCTCTCCCCTAATCCCCTATCCCTATTCTCTAACCGCTGTCCCGAAAAAGATTGACACCATAAAGAACGCTGTGATACAATTTTACGCATAGCCTTCTCTCTTAAACTGCTGGAGAGGGTGGCGGGTCACTGGCTGTTAACTCAGCTGGATTGGCCGCTCCCGACAGAGGATAAATCATTGAGACTATGGGCCTTGTGCTTATTGGCCCTGTTCCTGGGGTCTGGATGTGTATCTAACCAAAGTACCGCCGTGGGCATGGCTGGAGGTACCGCCGCAGGGGCAGGTATTGGGATGGCCCTTGGCAATCCTATACTGGGCGCCATCGTAGGCCTAGGGCTTGGCACCGCTGGTGGTGCCCTAGTTCAAGACCACCAGGATAAAGAACGGGCCAAGAAAGAAAAAAAGGAACTAGAGCAACAGCTAGAAGCGGCCAACCCACCGACACCAATGCCCCAAAAAAGCTTCATAGAAGGGCACTATGAACATGTAAAAAAGAAACGATGGGTGGATACCTCCCAAAGGGAACGCGTCTGGGCGGAAGAACGCCAGGAAGAAGGCAAGACGATTGAGGGTCATTACGAAGAACGCCTGACCCCCTCTGGTTACTGGGAAGAATCTGAGGAAAAGGTCTGGGTCCCAGACCATTACGAGTAATTAACTCCTCTTATGTCTTATAATAGCGAAAGATTATTTTTACAGATAGCCAAGGTCAGACGCGGGTTTAACCACTCCGCCCTGATAAGGACGCTGATAAATATCTCTGTGGTGGGCCTCGCCCTGGCTATCGCCGCAACCCTGACCAGAAAGATAGTTGGAGGTCACGGCCTCCTTTATCTCTTCTTCATCCTCCCCCTTATTATCTACGCATCTATAGCAACCGTAAGGCTACACAACAGGTGGATAAGCCTTTCTCAGACTACTACCTTCTTAGACCGTCGTTTAAACCTTAAGGCCCGCCTCATCACAGCCATTGAGTGCGTAAGGGAACCTAACCCCTCAAAGTTTTCCTCCGCACTGGTAGCAGACGTCCTTAATAAACTGGACGACAAAAGCCTGCAGAGGATACTCCCAGGTAGGGTGCCTAAATCGCTGGCGGCGGCAATACCTCTGGCCATAATCCTGCCACTGCTACTCTTCTTGATGCCTAACCTCCACCAGAAAGAACCCTTTTGGGCCTTTAAGGAATCTCCCCCTCAACTGATGTTCTCTACCCCAGGGTTTAGCCAGGACACGTCGGCAAAGGAACAATCCGCCCCAGGCGGAGAGACGGCTCCCACCCCAAGCCCGCAAGAGCCTGCGGCCTCTGAAAATAAACAGCCTGAAAATAAACAAGACGAACAGAAGAAAGAGGAGGTCGGTCAGCCCAAGCCTGACACAGGCGGTGGGGCCACCCAAGACAAAGAGCCACAGCAAAAGACTGCTAAAGAAAACGAATCTACCCCTGAGCCTCTCAGGCGTGTAGCAGAGAAGGAACAGGAGCGACAGCAGAAGCAACAAAAGCAAGAACAAACCCAGAAGAAGATAGACAAAGAGATGACCTCCATCCAGTCCCTCCTGTCCAAGCTTATGAAGCCACCAATGCCACCTATGCCAATGCCTCCGATGTTGCAACCTCCGCAGTCGGGCGGCGGTGGTGGTGGTGGACAAAGCGGAGGGGGAGGCGGGGGTGGTAGTGCCAACAACTCAGGGAAAGGCGATAGCAGCGAAAGTGCTTCTTCCTCGGGGAGCGGAAAAGATTCCTCTAAGTCTGCCTCAGGCGGAGCGGAAAGTTCTACTCCCAGCGCGGCATCAAACCAGGGAGGCGCCTCTAAGAAATCGGGAAGTACAGGTGGTGGGGCGTCCCCCTCTCAAGGCGATACCTCCCCACAACCGTCTGGACAAGGGGGAGGCAGTTCTTCCCCACAAACGGCCTCAAGTACCGGAGGTGCAAGCGGTGGGCAATCCTCTCAGAGCGCAACGGCATCCGGGGGGCAGTCTGGTTCACCTCAGGCAAGCAACAAACAGCCCCCACAAACCGGTTCAGGTGGAGGAGACCAAAAAGGCCAGACGTCCCCACAGCCCTCCGGGCAAGGGGGCGGCAGTCCCGCCCCACAAGCGGCCTCCGGCACGGGAGGTGCAAGTGGCGGTCAACCCTCTTCTGGCGGAGCGGGAACCGGGGGACAGACCAGTCCACCTCAGACAGACGCCAAACAGCCTGCACAGGCTGGTTCTGGAGGGGCAGACCAAAAGGGGCAGACGGGCCAAGGCACTTCTACCGGAGGTGCACAAAGCGGAGGACAGGATTCACAGGGGACAGGCCAGAGTGGCCTTGCCAAACAAGACCAGCCTACTTCAGGTGAACAGTCAGGTGCTGGAAGTACACAATCTCAACCGGGTGGTTCATCACAGACCGCCCAGGGACATCCGCCTCAGGCGGACCAGCAAGGGGCCTCTTCGGGAGGTGCCAGCGGCAGTCAGGGTGCACAGGCAGGTACCCAGGGTGGAGGACAGGGTTCACAAGGGGCGGGACAGAGCGGCCTTGCCAAACAGGACCAGTCTACACCAGGCGGACAATCTGGTGCTGGGGCTTCTCAATCCCAGACCACTGGCCCTTCAAAAGCTGGGCAAGGGCAGGGTTCTAAGAAAGAAACCACCTCAGGAGGTGCTGGCAGTAGTACTCAGGGGGGGGCACAGACAGGTCCTGGGCAACAAGACAAACTCGCACAAGACCCTGCTGGTACAGGGGGCGAGAAGGGTGCCCCCCAGTCCGGGGGGACAGAAAAGGAAGGGGTAGCCAAAGGGAGTGGTGGCCAGAGAGAGCCATCCCAGAAGGAAAAGTTAGCCCAGGCGGATACCAACAAAGGACAAGGAGAAGAACAAGACACATCTCAGGGTGAAGGAGGTCAACCTGCCTCAGGTGAACAGTCAGGCGCTGGAGGCACACAATCTCAACCGGCTGGTTCATCACAGACCGCTCAGGGGCATCCGCCTCAGGCGGACCAGCAAGGAGCCTCTTCAGGAGGAGCCAGCGGCAGTCAGGGTGCACAGGCAGGTACCCAGGGCGGAGGACAGGGTTCTCAGGGGACGGGGCAGAGTGACCTTGCTAAACAAGACCAGTCCGCCTCAGGCGGACAGTCAGGTGCTGGTGCTTCGCAATCTCAGACATCTGGCTCATCACAGACTGCCCAGGGGGGACAGGGCGCCCAGCAAGGTACTTCTTCAGGAAGTGCTAGCGGCAGTCAGGGTGCACAGGTAGGTACCGAGGGTGGAAGTCAAGGCTCACAAGGGGCAGGGCAGGGTGGTCTTGCCAAACAGGATCAATCTACCTCAGGCGGACAAGGAGAGGGTGGGGAAGCTGGCAAACAACCCGACAAGGCTGGAGGTCAGGGTGGTAAATCCCAGGAGGCATTGAAGCAATCTGCCTCAAGCGGGCAAGGTCAACAACCAGGGGTCCCTACCCCTGGCGCAAAAGGAGGCGGAGGAGGGGCTCAACCAAATGCAACCCCTGCTGGAGGCAGCCTTGCAGAGAAAGGGGCTGGCCAGGACTCCTCTCAGGGAGGGGGAGGTCAGCCTAAGGCAAAGGCAGGAAAACAGCAGGGTTCAACTGGACAAGAAGGCAGTTCTGGGGCAGGGAAATCGGGTGAAAAGGGGATGGCCGGTGGGGCATCCGCCGTCGGAGGTGGTAGTACAGCCGGACAGCAGAAAAGTGGTCCTACTACCGCTGAGGGGGGCGAAGAGGGGGGACAGATGGGAACCTCCGGTGAACAGGTTGCTTCAGGTGGCCAGGGCCTCTCCGTCGGGGTGAAAGGTCCATCTGCTGACCCTAACTCCACTGCAAAAGGACAGGTAGCTTCTGGTAAGGCCCCGGGGAAAGAGAAGGGTGTGGGGGATAGTAAGGCCAATCAAAAAGGCCAGGGGGATAAAACAATCCAGGAGGGTAAGGGCCCTACCGATGTAAAAATGACCAAGAGAGATACAGGGGGAGAGCAGGGAGGCGGAGGCCAGGGGACAAAAGACGTTCACCAATTGAGACAGGACATCCAGAAGACCCTAAAGGATATTGATTACGACCTTAAGCGTTTAAAGACTACTACGCAAGAGGGAAAGCCCTCATCTCAACCCACCCCAGGTGGCCAGCCTGCCCCTGGTAAACAGGGGCAAAAGGCATCTCAGGGCGGGGGGACGCAACCCGGTCAGGATAAGGCCCTGGGGGAACAGACTGCAATGGGTGCGGAATCCGGGGGGCCGCAGGGAGAGGAAATGGGAGTTGCCCAACAAGGAACAAGTACACCTAACGCCGGGACTGAGGCCGGGAAGGAGGCAGGTTATTCTCCCATGGAAGGTACACAAGTTGGGGGTATGGGTGCTGGAGACAAACCCGGGGATAAACTCTTCTCTGAAAGAGAAGAGGAAATGGGCCCTCCCGGGGAAAGGGGTCAGGAATTAAGACTAAAGGCAGACAAGGCATCCACGCAAGAGAAGCGGGAGGTCCTCTCCACCGGTCAGGAGGTAGTTGAAGGTGCGGTGCCCTTTAAACAACACAGCCCTACCGTGGAAGTTGACCCTTATGCCAGGCTTGGTAAGGAGCAGGCAGGAGAAGATGCAATAAAAAAGGCCCGCATACCACAGGAATACGAGGGAATCGTAAAGGAAATATACAAGGGGAACTACTAAATGTATCCACTCGGTGTAGAAGAGAAGGAAAAGATGGAAGGCCTGGCTGAGGAAGTAGAGGTCTTCAGAAAGGATTTACTCTCCATCCTGGAAGAGATTAGTCGTGTAGTCGTAGGTAACACGCAACTCATAAAGGAGATACTCATCGCCTTCTTCTGTGGGGGACACGTCCTGATAGAGGGCCTCCCCGGACTGGGCAAGACGCTACTGGTCAAGTCCTTGAGTAAGGCACTGGGGTTTGAATTTAAGAGGATACAGTTTACTCCGGACCTCATGCCGGCAGACATTGTAGGGACGCAAATGGTAGTGGAGAGGGAAGGTGGAGGAAAGGAGTTCAGGTTTTCCAGGGGCCCCATCTTCGCCAATATCGTCCTGGCCGATGAGATTAACCGTGCCACCCCGAAGACTCAATCTGCCCTTCTGGAGGCCATGGGGGAGAGACAGGTTACCGTGGCAGGGAAGACCAACGTCTTAAAAGAACCGTTCTTCGTCATGGCCACCCAGAACCCCATAGAAATGGAGGGGACTTACCCCTTACCAGAGGCCCAGATGGACAGGTTCTTTTTCAAACTCCTTGTCCCTTACCCCAGCCACGAGGAGTTAAAGACGATTTTAAATCAGACGACCTCCACGGGGGACTATGAGATAAAGATGGTCTTTCCAGAAGAAAAGGCACTGGCCAGGGTGTTAGAGATGCGGAAGTTAATCCGGGAGGTTTTGGTCTCCTCTAAAGTCCAGGATTACATCGTGAAGATAATCATGGCCACTCAGCCAGACAGCAAGGCCCATTTGGAGGATACTCCCAACCCCTTACACTCCTTGCATGAATACACGAGAAAATACATAAGCTATGGCTCCAGCCCCAGGGGAGGACAGGCAATGGTGCTGGCCGCCAAGGCAATGGCACTCTTGGATGGTAGGGTCAATGTGAGTTTTGAGGACGTGGAGCAGGTGGCGGTATCTGCCTTGAATCACAGGCTTGTGCTAAACTTTGAGGCCGATGCTGATAAGGTAACCACCCACCATATATTGCACAGGATTGTAGAAGAACTTAGACCCGAGACCGAGCATGTTCAGAGACCTCTTTAACCCCACATTCCTGCGCAGACTGGAGGCACTAACCATCGTCTGTAAAAAGGCGGCCATGGTGTCAAGAAAAGGGGGATACGTATTTATAAATAAAAAGGGTAACAGCATTGAGTTTGCTGACTACCAGGCCTACAATCCTGGCGATGACTTCCGTTACATTGACTGGAACCTCTATAGCCGGCTGGACAAACTCCTGATAAAGACCTTTAAGGACGAGATAGAACTATCAGTCCATATCCTCCTGGACACAAGCCGTTCTATGTCCTTCCCGGAGGGAGACGGGAAGTTTGACTTCGCCAGAAAGACAGCCCTGGCCCTGGGCTACATTGGCCTGTCTAATCAGAATAGCACCAGGGTAGTGGCCCTTACCCCTGCCCATCCAGAAACCCGTTCAGGACTCCATCAAACCCCCTTCTTTCAGAAACCAAGCGGTATAGTCCACATAAAAAATTTTGTCCAGTCGCTTACCCCTACCGGAGAGGCAGACCTGGTGAATTTCCTCTCCCGTTATACCTTTGATAACAAAGGTAAGGGAGGGACTATCGTATTAATCTCTGACTTTATGATTCCTCCCCATTCCTACAAAAGGGCCCTGGATATATTAAGGTTCAAACACTACGACATAAAGGTCATTCAGGTACTTGGGCCAAGGGAGATAGACCCTTTTAGAGACCTGAAAGGCGGGGAGATTGTGGACGTGGAGACCAGCGAGAGAAAGGTTGTAAACGTTACCCCTGCCTTAAAGAAGAAGTATCACCAACTCCTGGAAAACCACAACCAGGAACTGAAACGCTACTGTCACTCCATCAGGGCCCTCTACACCCTAGCCAGGACGGACATGGACTTTGAGTCTCTTATCCTCAAAGAACTGCCCAAGCTAGGCTTTGTGAGGTAGTGAATCTTATGGGCGTCTTGAATCTCCTGGCTCTGGCCTACCTGGCTACCATTGCCCTGCTGGTGGTAATTTATCTCTTCAGGAAGAAGAGAAAGACCATTCCCGTATCTAGCTTTATCCCCTGGAGAGACCTCAAAGAGGGCACAGTGCGTACCAGGTTTTTTCTTGCAGATGCCCTGTTCTTCCTGCAAATTATTATCCTCAGCCTCCTGGCCCTCTCTCTAGCCAGGCCTTACATCACCTCTACTATAAAGGGAATTACCGGTAAAGACCTAATCCTTCTGGTAGACACCTCTGCCAGCATGCAAACAAGAGAGGGAGAGTCAACCCGCTTTGAGCTCGCAAAGGCCGAGGCCTTGAAAGTCGTAGAAAGGATGGGCATGACGGATAAGGCACAGCTAATTTCCATGCATTCCTCACCCCTCATAGTCTCAGAACCAATTGGGGATAAGTGGAAGTTGAACCACCTTATACAAAACCTGGAAGTAACTGATACCACCACAAATCTGGAAGAAGGACTTAGCCTGGCCCTTTCTTTGCTGAGGCGGAATAGTTTGGGGGAGGTACACGTCTTTACCGATAGAGTACCTCCTGAAATCAACACACCCCAGGCAAGTAAAATAAAATTTTTTACGTGCGGAAAGGCACCTGACAACGTGGCCATCGTAGGGCTAGACGTCTATCAAGACATGTTTAAAGAATACTCCGAAAGGGAGGGCTACGTAACGGTAAGAAACATGGGTACTGAGACCAAGACCGTGCTCCTTAAAGGTTTCCTGGACCATAGACCGCTAATGGAGGAGACTGTGGAACTTACCCCCCAGGAAGACCGCACTGTGCGTATAGAAGGCATATCCGGACCCGGGCTACTGAGAGTGGAACTACACCCCGAGGACGCCATGCCACTGGACAATCAGGCCTTTGCCATAATAAGACCAAAGAAGACAATAAAGGTCCTGGTGGTTACTCCAGGGGGACCCCTTGAGAAAGAACTGGGAAAGGTGGATAAGGTCGTCAAGGAGGCAGAATTCCTCTTTGCATCACCCAAGGGCTACGGTCAACTACCGCTTAAAGACTTCGCTATCTGCCTCTTCCATAAATATGTCCCGGAGGCCTTACCAGACATCAACTCCCTTTTCATATTCCCGCCTCAAGACAACAAATTCTTTCCCGTAGAGGGGTGGTTCAGGAATTCAGAAATTATTGACTGGGAGCATTCCCATCCCATAATGGGGCATCTGGACTATATAGAGGATATCTGGTTGACCAAGGCCCTGGCCTTTAAGAATATGGAGGGGTTTGTGCCTGTGGTGAGGGCCAGCGCTGGCGACAGCCCCTTCCCTGTGGTCATCGCCGGACTCGTGGAAGGGAAGAGGGTTGCAGTCCTTGGATTTGACCTGGCAGAATTTAGTTTCACCAGGGCCAAAGATATACCCGTTTTAATAATGTTCCTCAACATCCTTCAGTGGCTAGACCCCGAGGGCACTGCCGCCACTCAGGTAAAGACTGGCAAAAACCTTACCTTTAACCTCAAGGGGGATAGTAAGGAGTTAAGCCTTACCAACCCAAAGGGTAAGACCGTAAAAATTGATGTCTCGGGAGATACCGTGGTTATAAAGGATATTAACCATGTGGGGGAGTACCACCTCAAAGGGAAAGGGATAGAAAGGCGATTTGTGGCCAATCTCTTTGATAGGGAAGAATCGGATATAAGACCTTCCTCCTTCCCTAAGAAAGGAATACCTTTTGAAGAGGCCAGTGTTACCCCTTTTTCTTTAACGGAGAAGCAAGAACTGGGTAAATACCTCCTTATCCTGGTACTCCTGCTGTTATTGGCTGAGTGGGTTCTTTATCATCTGAAGGCGAGGGCCAGGACTCTTTAGCATGAATATAGACTTTGAACACCCATCCTTATTGAAACTACTGGCCATCATACCCATATTCTGGGGTTTATCAGCCCTGGCATTGGGGAGATTGCCACTATGGAGACTCATTACTTCCAACTTTCTCAGGGGGCTGGTACTGGCACTGCTCTTACTCTGCCTTGCCGGCCTGAGCAGGATAGAAAAACTGCCTGGGGAATCCGTGGTAATCTTTTGTGCAGACGTCTCTGACAGCATAAGTCCAGAAAATAAGGCCTGGGTAATGAATTCCATTATGAATATTGAAAATGGGCTGGGAAAGAAAGTGAAGCGTGGGCTTGTAGTCTTTGGTAAGGACGCCCAGGTGATGGCCCCGGTGGAGGAGAGGTTGAAGCCAGAAAATCTCCGCTGGGAGGTAGACACCTCTCGCTCAAACGCTGCCAGTGGACTCCTGGCTTGCCTTAGTATCTTTCCCAAAGACAGTAAAAAGAGGATATTACTTTTTACGGATGGTAACGAGAACCTGGGCAGTGGTCTCCAGGCCGCCTCAATCCTGGAGAAACAAGGGATAGAGGTACATGCCCTGGAGCTACCCCCACCTCCTGAGGTCAAAGAGGTCTACGTCAAGAAGCTCATGGTGCCCGAAGAAATCGCCCAGGGAGAGGCCTTTGAGGCAAGGGTCACCGTTGAGAACAAAGGAAGCCTTCCCAGCAAGGGAAGGCTCAGCCTTTACGAGGGCCTGAGACTCCTCAAAGAGTGGGAGACGAGCTTTTCCCCGGGGCTAAACACCTTTGACTTTCTGTATGAGAGCCCTCAGAGGGGGTTTCTTGAGTTTCGTGCGGCGGTAGAGGCAGAATCTGACACTGACCCCAACAATAATCTCCATGAGGCATTTGTTAACGTCAGGGGTAAGCCGCGGCTCCTTTATCTCCAGGGGGAAGTCAGCCCGCACAACAGGCCCTTTCTGGTTGGGGCCCTGGAAGGAAAGGACGTGGAAGTAGAGATACGAGGACCAAGGGATATGCCCCGTACCCTGCAGGAACTCTTAGGGTACGAGTGCATCATCCTTTCTAACGTACCCGCAACTGCCCTTGGTCAGGGGCAGATGGAGGCCCTGAAGAATTACGTTGGGGATTTTGGCGGTGGTCTTGTCATGCTGGGGGGGGAGCGCAGCTTTGCCCAGGGAGGGTACGCTGACACCGCCGTGGAGGAGATACTCCCCGTAAAAGTAACGACTGGAAGTACCTTCATAGAAGAAAAACCCAGGAAGGTAGCAGTTATCCTCCTGGTAGATAAATCGGGGAGTATGACCGGGAGCAAGCTCTTTGCCACGAAGAAGGCCGCCGTTGAGTTGATGGCACAGTTAAAATCCGACGATATGATGGGGCTTATTGCCTTTGACGTGGTACCCTATGATATTATAGAGCTAATGCCGGTAAGGGAGTTACAGTCCTCCATAGTCAATAAACTTGCCCGGCTTAATGCAGGTGGAGGGACGGACATCTTCCCTGCCATGAAAGAGGCCTACAAAAAACTGGTCAACTCAGGGTCCCAAGTCAGCCACGTCATCCTTATGTCAGATGGGAACACCCGTTCTGTCTATTACAGCTACGAGAGCCTTATGGAGATGTTTAAACAGGCAAACATCTCCGTCTCCACCATAGCTATAGGAGGTTGGTTAGTTAATACCCGACTTATGAAGGACATTGCCATGCGGACGAGGGGTGAATTTTATGTCTTGAAGAACGTGAAGGACCTCCCCAAATTGGTGGTAACCGATACCGATAAGGCCCTTACCAAGGCAGACTTCCACGAAGAACAGTTCGTCCCCAAGCTAGACCCCAGCAGTGAGATACTGAAAGGTATATCCCAGGAACAGATACCCCCCCTCAGGGGTTACTCCCTTACTAAACCTAAGCCTACGGCTGAAGTACCCCTGATGGCTGATGTTAGAGGCGTGGACGACCCCATACTGGCAGACTGGAGGTATGGGTTAGGTAAGGTAGTAGCTTACACCTCCGATGCCGAGGCTAGGTGGTCTAATCAGTGGGTAAATTGGGCCATGTACAATAAATTCTGGTCCCAAACTATCCACTGGGCCATGCGGGATAGGCCAAGGGGAGAATACGCCCTGCAGATAGAGGAGAGAGAAGGTAAGCCCCACCTGGTAATAGAATCCAGCGTTGGGGATTTTGACCGTCTCCAGTTACGCCTCCTTTCCTCTAACCTTGAGGCCCATGAAGTGAACCTCAGGCAGGTGGCGCCGAGGCGATATATAGCTAGCCTGGAGACTTATCAGCCTGGCTATTACACGCTGGACGTCTCCGCGTTTAAAGGGGACAAGTTAATGGACCACGCAACCAAAGGACTATTAGTACCACCGCAGGCACGCCCACTTCCCTTTGAGAGCCTTTCCCAGGGTAATAACAGGGAATTTATGGAGGCCGTTACCCGAATTACCCATGGTAAAATCAACCCGGGCATGGAAGAACTGGGACAAGATACCGGGGAAATAGAAAAGAAGGAGGACCTCTCAAAGTTCCTCATACCCCTTGCCATGGGCCTCTTTCTCATAGATATAGCCATAAGGAGGATAGGAGTTGCATAAATCAAAAACCCGTAGGGGCGGGGTGACCCCGCCCCTACTACTACTGCTTACTGCCTACTGTCTTATTGTAAGCTCGGACGTCTATGCCTCGGGTCTCTTTTCTGGACTCGTAGTATCTCAGGGCGACTCCGCCTCGGGCGGAGTGAAGGTGGTGGAAATCTACCCTGGATGCCCTGCAGAGAGGGCAGGGATAATAGCAGGGGACCTAATCATAGAGATAGATGGCCAGAAGATAAAGACCCTGGATGAATTTGTTAAGACGTCTAAGGCCAGGAGAGATAAGGATATAGAGGCAAGTCTCATACTCATAAGGAAGGGCAAATTACAAAACCTCCGGGTGATTACCTACAGTGAGATTATCTTTAAAGAGTGGAGGGAAAAGGTACCACCTCCCCCTCAGAGTAGCATCGGGGGTCTCTCCCTTTTTCAGTATTACATGGAGAAGGGCAAGGCCAAACTGGGAGAAAATAAAGTGGGGGGGTCCTTTGAGACAAGACTAGCCAGGGACGAAGAGGCCATAAGATACCTCTTTTACGCCCTGCACTACAACCCCACTGAGGTAGGAGTGGCGATTCTTATAGCAGATACCCACATGGACATGGCCAGGCTGTATCTTGAAAATGGCCGGACCCCTCTAGCAGTAGAAAACTATGGCAAGGCCGCCAATCTGTACGAAAAGTGCAGCAGAAAACACGTAGCGGAAAAGGAGCTAGAGCTTATCCTCACCCATCTCCAGGAGGTGGAGAAGGAGTTGATAAGCCTACTGCCCCCTGAAGAGCAAGGGCCGGTCTCGGCAGAAAAGACAACGATAGGGTCTCTGCCTGTTAAGGCTTCCCCATGAAGAAAAGTCCACCAAAAAGCGTGACGGATTCGCCATTTATATTGATAAAACTACTGGTGCTCGTAGTCCTCGTCTTCCAGGGATGTGCAAGCGAGCAGAAGGTGGCAGAGATACCCTTTCCAAAGGAAGAGGTGAAGAACATAAAGAAGGTAGCAATCATGTGCCCTAACGAAAGGCCAGACCTCTTTATGAGCGTAGCTGGAGACGAACATTTTCCCTTGATGTTCTTGTCCCCCGCCGTGATACCCCAACTCTTCCTTGCCATGTCTTACGTCAGCACGACCAGGAATGACAGCCGTCGCTTTAACAGCCTTACCTTTGATATGCACATAGGGCACGTCATCAGGGAGTACCTCTACAGGAAGCTACAGCGCTCGGCCTCGTTCTCTATTATTTCTCCTGAGGACGTGGAGGCCTGTAGGGTCACCCATAAACTCCAGGGTCCGGAGGCAAAGACCCCCGGGGATTACGAGCAGATCGGCAGATACCTTGGGGCGGATACGGTTGTAGAACTCTTTATCCTCTCCTACGGGGTAAAAGACCCAGGGGTGTTTTCCAAACCCCACCTGGTGCTAAAAGTAAGGGCCTCTATGAGGAGGGTGAGGGACGGTACCCTACTATGGCAGACAAAGATGGTACAGACCTTGCCCCAGCAGGAGAAGGCCTTTGGTTTCAATTACGGGAAGTACTCTGAAGAGGATGCCAGGCTTCTTAAGGAAGAACTGGATAAACTGGCCGGAGTCCTGGCAGAACGCCTGGTAGAAGAGATGGGCTTTAAGTCTCAGCTCCCCACAGCCAGACTATTGGAACAAGGGAGCAGGGACTAAGGGTCAGGGGACAGAGGTCAGGGATCAGGGGTCAGGGGGGAGGGGTAGGGACTATTAAGTATTTTACAATCCCTGTCCCCTGGTCCCTGTCCCCTAGCCTTGCTTTACCCGGCTGTCATACCAATTCTCATCCAATCTGATAGCGCCCAGCCTCACCAGCTTTACCCTTTCAATCCCTTCTATTGGCGTTAGTAGGCGCAACTCTTTAAGGCCCATATCTTCAATAACGCCCAGTCCCAGGGTAAAGTTCTCGTCATCATTCAGCCCTACCAGCAGTCTCTTGTACAGGCCCTCGCAGCCCTCTCCCGTAAGGATATTTAGCGGGTTGATTAGCCTGACTGCCCCCAGGGGGATGCCTTTAGTCATTGCCTTCTGGAAGTATTCTGAGAATTTCTGTTTGCGGTAGTCTCTCCGCTGTTCATAAGATTTTAGCCTTAACCCCTCATATATCTTTAGACGGTGAAGGGTACGGCATTTCCTGTCCTCGTGGGGGCTGAGGATACCCTCCAGTTCTTGTCCCCTTTGCAGGGCCACTATGTGCCTGGCATTGACAAGCTCTATCTTCTGGAATTTTAATTCCCAGGCGGCCCCTCCCTCCACAAAGCCTGAAGTATCTATTATCACAACCTCTGCGCCCCCTCCCTGTGCCTTCTCTACCAGCCTTTTCAGGCCCACAGTAGTCTGGAGCAGGTGTCCAACGGGAGAGGTGGAGCCAATAAAATACATAGAATGGACCTTTAGGTCTTTGAGGGATGTCGGCCCTTTCAGGACAGACATACCAAGCGTTGCAGGAGGGCCAAAGGCACATTGCCCCATATCGGCAGAGACCATGGCCACATTGCAACCCCTTAACTGGAGTTCCCTGGATAGATAAAGGGCCAGTGTGGTCTTACCTGTATCTGGCGCCCCAAGGATTACTACCACACCCTTTAGCCCATTTATGCCGTCAACTAGTTCTTTCCAGCCAGGTCCTGTACCGTTCTGGTACAGGCCAGGCAGGACTTGGATATCAGCCATGGGATTATGTGCCGTTCAAAAAATAGATTAGAGCCCTCCACAAGAGTCATCCCAACATCATGTGTCATTCTGAGCGAAGCGAAGTCACGCCTGAGGCGGATTCGCCTATGGCAAAAATCTAGTCTTTTAGGTAGGGGCACGGCATGCCGTGCCCCTACAGACTTCGCTCCCTCAGACGCCGTCCTGAGCGAAGCCGAAGGAATGACAAGTGAGCGGGGCTTTTCAGAGGTCACGATTACATTATACGAGACCTCTAAAAAATATCTAGGATGTCATCCTGATCCGCCTAAGGCGGAAGTGGAATTTTTCAGAAGTCCTAGCCTATTGAAAAAGAGTTTTTCTTTGCTATAATTAGCGTTAAGCGGGCCGGGGAAGAAGGGAGTATGCTTAAAGAGGCATGCTGGTGGGCTTTGCCCATCGGCCTTTGGGTAGGGGGGATACTCTATACCTATCTTACGTCAGAGCAGATATACCAGGAAAGCCACCTTTGGATATTTGCTATTATATTTTTGGTAGGGGGGACGTCCTCCTT
Source organism: Planctomycetota bacterium (assembly GCA_016209685.1). Lineage (GTDB taxonomy): Bacteria > Planctomycetota > Brocadiia > Brocadiales > Bathyanammoxibiaceae > 2-12-FULL-52-36. The sequence goes on from JACQVQ010000009.1 coordinate 260,573, forward strand.
TGACCTTAAGTCCAACATTTTATCGTCCCTTTTAGGCAGACCCAGCCTTGATTTCGTCTCCCTCCATCCCCTACAAAAGGAACACCTGCAGAGGGAACAGCTATGTAACCAAAGCCTCTGGTTTGTGCATCTGAGATGGCTGGCCGTATCCATCGCCCTGACCCTGGTGCTTATAACTGGACCCGTCCTGGGCATCTTATCTAAAGAGGCCCGCCTCCCCCTCCTCCTCTGCATCCTCCTGCTGGCAGTGTGCAACCTCGCCTTCTGGTATCTATCAAGGACTTCTTATCATCCATACCAGTTAATCCTTATCCAGACCATCCTTGACCTCTTCTTTTTGACCCTCTTCCTGCACTTCTCAGGAGGATTAGAAAACCCGCTCTTTGTCCTTTACACCCTTCACGTTATTATCGCAGGCATCCTGATGACACCCAGGGCCTGCTATCTCATTACTGCAGTAGCGGTGGCACTCTTTTCTTCTATGGCCGTAGGGGAATACACTGGAATGCTTGCCCACTATTCGGTCGTCAGCCATTGCCCCCTCAACTCAACCCCGCTGGCTATAGGTGCCCATATCCTCTCCTTTACAGCCGTCCTATTTTTGGCCGCCTATTTCACTGCCCTCATAACTGAACTACTCAGAAAGAGCGAGGTTCAGCTCTGCCAGGCCGGAAAGCTGGCAGCCCTCGGAGAGATAGTAGGTCAAATCGCACATGAAATTAACAACCCTGTAGCCATCATAAGCGCAAAGGCCAAGCTACTAAAGGGCAAGCTGACGCAGGGCTGTGCCACAGAAAAGGTACTCCTTGACTTACAGAAGATTGATACCCATGCAGAAAGGATTGCCTCCATCACCAAAGGACTCCTTACCTTCTGCCGTCCTTCCATAGAGAAAAAAACAGCCATTGATGCCAACCATGTGGTAAAAGCCACCCTGGGCCTTCTAGATAAGTCCACCTTCAATGGCCTTTCCATTAGGACAAGGCTTGCAGAGAGACCTTTAGGGGTTTACGGTAACTTCAACGAACTCCAGCAGGTCATCTTGAACATCATGAACAATGCAATTGATGCCATGCCAGATGGGGGGCAACTTGAGGTTACCACCCTGGAACGAGATAACTTCGCTACAATCTCCCTTGCAGATAATGGCGTAGGAATACCCCATGAAAACATCGCCCATATCTTTGACCCCTTCTTTACTACCAAGCCCGAAGGAAAGGGGACTGGCCTTGGCCTCTCCATCAGTCATGGAATCGTGCAGGACCATAAAGGGCATATTGACGTAGAAAGCACCCCCGGCCGTGGGACTACTTTTACTATCAAACTCCCCCTCAAAACAAAGGAGCCTGGTCTTTGAGTATAAGACGTATCCTGGCGGTAGATGATGAAGAAGACATGCTGGAGGTCTATGCGGAGACCCTGGCCCAGCTGAGAGACGTACAGGTATCCACGGAAAAGAGCAGTAAAAAGGCGGAGAATTTACTCAAGGAAGAATCCTTTGACTTATTAATTACAGACCTGAAGATGCCTGCCCCTGATGGCATCGGACTCCTGAGAAAGGTCAGAGAGTCCAGCCCCGAGACCCTTGTCCTCCTTATCACTGGATTCCCTACCATAGAAACGGCAGTAGAAAGCGTCAAACTGGGCGCCTTTGACTACATCGTAAAACCCTTCTCGCCCGACAGGCTCCTTACCACGGCAAGCAGGGCACTGGAACAGAAACATCTGCAAGACGAGAACCGCTCCCTAACCCGCCACCTGGAAAGAGACTACAAGTTTGACAACATCATAAGCCGGAGCCCTGCCATGCTCAAAATCTTTGAAATCATCCAGCAGGCAGCCTACACAGAGTCTGACGTACTGCTGGTGGGGGAGAGCGGCACTGGAAAGGAATTGATAGCCAGGAGTACCCACGCCCGAAGCCGGCGCAAGGAAGGAAGATTTGTCCCCATTGACTGCGGGGCCATACCCTATAACCTCCTGGAAAGCGAGCTCTTCGGCTACGAAAGGGGGGCATTCACCGGGGCCTACACCACCAGCCTGGGCCTTATGGAACTTGCACACGAGGGTACCCTCTTCCTGGACGAGATATGCGAACTCCCCTCGGCCCTCCAGTCCAAACTCTTACGCGCCCTCCAGGAGAGGTCCTTCCGAAGGGTAGGAGGCAAAGGGGAGATACGAGTAGACGTAAGGGTAATTGCCGCTACCAATAAAGACATAGAGACAGAGGTAAAAGAAAAACGCTTCAGGGAAGACCTCTATTACAGGATTAATGTGGTTAAAATCCAGGTCCCACCCCTGAGGAACAGGGATGGAGACATACCCCTCCTTGTCTCCCATTTCCTCGGCCTTTACTCTGCGGAGATGGGCCGAGCCGTTAGTGGACTTGACCCGGAGGTCATGGAAGTCCTCACCCATTACCCCTGGCCTGGAAACGTCAGGGAACTCCAGAACGTATTAAAAAGGGCCATAACCCTCACAAAACATGAAGTCCTTACCCTTGATGACCTGCCCGAAGAGGTGGTAACAAGAGGGGTGGAGTTGCAGGGTCACAACTCTACTGCACACGGATTCTTCAGCCTCCGTGCCCAGAAATTGGCCTCTTTTGAACAGGAATACCTTAGAGAACTTTTGACACACTTCAAGGGAGATGTGGCAAGGGCCGCCGCTGAGGCCATGGTACCACGAGGTACCTTCTACCGCCTCATGAACAAGTACCACCTCCGCACGGACGCCTTCAAGGCATGACCTTTCACAATGCCGTGACTCTTGTCATAAAAATGTGAAAAGGCCCCCCACCCCCTTTTCTCCACACAAAATCTAATTATCCACCCTCCAACCCTTCCCAATACTGTGAAAGTCCCACAACCAATCCCCCCGGTCGCTCTCACATCAACCCCTTTATCTGCAACAGATTACAACTTTACGCCAATACTTATCCATACCTGGCACCTGAGTTGCAAGTCTTTGACCGAAGAAGGGGGTAGGGGGAATGCCTGTTGGTGCCTGTTGCAGTGGCAGAGAAGTGGTGGAGCCTTGAAAGGGAAGTCTGTCAGGACCGCCACCCCTTACTAAAAATCCTTAACGGTAGGGAGGCGCTGGTAAATTGAACACTGCAAAAGTTGTTACCCGTTTTATCCTCTTTCTCTCCTTGGTTTACCTTCTATACCCGTTGCCCTCAGAGGCGGAAACCATTACCGGAACAGTAAAAAATCCCTGGGTGGCGAAGTTCCCCGTCATAGTCTACATAGATGAAATACCAGGTACTACATTTACACCCAAGAACCACCCTGTAATGGACCAAAAGAACAAGGAGTTCATCCCCAGGGTATTGCCCGTATTGGTAGGCAGTACGGTGGAATTCACCAACCAGGACGATATAGAGCACAACGTCCTCTCCCCCGACAATGAAGGTTACGACCTGGGTAACGCTGGAAAGGGACAGGTAATCTCTTATACCTTCAAGAACCCTGGCGTCTATGCCCAACTGTGCAGGCTACATCCAGAGATGGTAGGCTATATCGTAGTAGTAAAGACCCCATACTTCACAGTGACAGACCCCGAGGGCAACTTCAAGATAGAAAACGTCCCACCAGGACAACACAAATTAAAGGTATGGGGAGAACGGCTAAAACCCACACAATTGCGTAAGGACTTCTTCGCCACGGTTGAGAGTGGCAAAGGGGCCTCGGTTGAAATTCAGCCATAAACTTGTAGCCGCAGGCTTTAGCCTGCGTGAACATGATTCAAACCATAAGGAGGAGCAAATTCATGCATCCAGAAGAAAAAGACCTCAAAATGGAAAACGGGGCAGACAGCCTTAATGTCTCCCGCCGGGACTTCCTGAAGCTGGCCAGTACCCTGGGCTTCAGCGGCCTGGCCGTAGGCCCACTGGCAAGCTGGCTAACGCCTGCCTTCGGTCAAGGGGTCCCAAGCCCACTAGAAACATACCCTGATAGGGACTGGGAAGAGACCTATCGTAACCTGTTCAGATACGACAGCGACTTCACATTCCTGTGTGGACCAAATGACACCCATGGCTGTCTACTAAAGGCACACATAAAGAATGGCGTCATCGCCAGAATCAGCCCTACCTACGGCTACGGGAAGAGCGAGGACATATATGGGAACCGGGCCTCCGCCCGCTGGGACCCCAGGTGCTGTCAGAAGGGGCTAGGGATGGTGAGACGCTTCTACGGAGACCGCCGTGTCCGTGGCCCAATGGTACGCAAGGGATTCAAGGAATGGGTAGACAAGGGCTTCCCCAGAGACCCAAGTACCAGCAAGCCCCCGGTAGAATTCTTCCAGAATAGGGGCAAAGAACCCTTTGTCTCTGTAAGCTGGGACGAGGCATTTACGATGGTAGCCAAGGGGCTGGAAAATATAGCCCGCGCCTATAGCGGCCCGGAAGGAGCAACCCGCCTGAAGGCCCAGGGATACGACGAGGCCATGATAGCCGACATGAATGGGGCAGGTACCAGAACCCTTAAATTCCGTGGTGGCATGCCGCTCCTGGGCGTTACCCGCATATTTGCCAAGTACCGCCTTGCCAACAGCATGGCCCTTTTAGATACCTATATAAGAGGGATAGACCCAGATAAGGCCCTGGGCGGGCGTGGCTGGGATAACTATACCTGGCACACTGATTTACCTCCAGGACACCCACAGGTAACAGGGCAACAGACCATAGACTGGGACCTCTTCACGGTAGAGAACTCCAAGATGGTCGTCGTTTGGGGCATGAATTGGATTTCAACCAAGATGCCTGACGGCCACTGGCTGACAGAGGCAAGACTGAGAGGGACAAAGGTGGTGGTGGTGGCCGCCGAGTACTCCTCCACTGCCAGTAAAGGGGATGAAGTGATAGTGGTCAGGCCTGGAACCTCGCCAGCCCTGGCATTGGGCATGGCAGGCATAATCATGAAGGAAAAGCTCTACAATGAGGAACACGTCTATAGTAAGACAGACCTGCCCTTACTGGTCAGGACGGATACCTGGAAACTCCTCAGGGCCAGTGACATCATCAAGGACTACAAACTGGCTGACCTACAGAACTTCATCAAGGTAGGCGACCCCAAAGACTTCCCACCACCCCCCAAGACAGAGGTCATGTATGTCCCCAATCAGCTACGTGAGGAGTGGGGAGACTTTGTGATGTGGGACGTTATAAAAGGCAAACCAGTTGTAATAACCAGAGACCAGGTTGGAAAGGGATTTGGCAAGGCAGGCGTAGGCAAGCCTGCGCTGGAGGGTGAGTTTGACGTAACACTGGTGGACGGCAAGACCATCAAGGTCACCCCCATCTTCGCCCTCATCCAGAAGTACATCAACGACAGCCTTGACGTTAACACCGTCTCAGAGATTACCTGGGCCCCCAAAGAGGCCATCCTCTCCCTGGCCAGGGAGATTGCGGCCAACCCACGGAGTGTGCTGCTCTGCACGGGGATGGGCCCAAATCAGTTCTTCAACAGCGACCTGAAAGACCGTGCCATCTTCCTAGTGGCGGCACTTACAGCCAACATTGGATATGCTGGTGGTAACGTAGGAAGCTATGCCGGCAATTACAGGGCGGCCCTATATAACGGTTTGCCCCAGTGGGTTGCAGAAAACCCCTTTGACATAGAGCTTGACCCCAAGAAGCCTGCAAGACCCAAGCTCTACTGGAAGGGTGAATCTGCCCACCACTATGATTACGGGGACCGTATCCTGCGGGCCGGAAACAACGTTATCACCGGCAAGTCCCACATGCCCGACCCCACCAAGGCCTGCCTGTTGTCTAACAGTAACTCCATCTTGGGCAATGCCAAGTGGCACTTTGACGTGGTGAACAACACCATACCAAAGATAGAGATGATAGTGAACAGCGACTGGTGGTGGAGCGGCACCTGTGAGTACTCAGACGTGGTCTTTGGAGTGGATTCCTGGGCAGAGATGAAGTTCCCGGACCTTTATGCCGCCGTTACCAACCCCTTCTGCCAGGTCTACCCCGCCACGCCCCTCCCCAGAATACTGGACACCCGCCATGATATGGAGGTAGCGGCCGGGATAGCCTCCGCCCTGGCTAAAGTAACCGGGGACAATAGGTTTGCCGATTACTTCAAGTTCGTCCAGGAGGGCAAGGTAGAGGCATATCTCCAGAGGATACTCAACCTCTCACAGACCACGAAGGGTTACAACATTGAGAAACTGAAGGCCGATGCAGCGGAGGGCACCCCTGCCCTGATGATGACCAGAACTTATCCCAGGGTCGTCGGCTGGGAGCAGGCAGAGGAGGATAGACCCTGGTACACCAAGACCGGAAGAAGCGAATTCTATAGAGAAGAGCAAGAATTCATGGACTCAGGAGAAAACATCCCTGTCCATCGTGAACCCATAGATTCCACCTTCTATGAGCCAAACGTCATAGTGGGCTCTCGGCAGCCGTCCATGAAACCCAAGGGGCCCGCTGACTACGGGATACCAGACTCTACTGAAGACGTTGAAAACCGCCAGGTCCGTCATGTGGTAAAACCATGGCTGGAGGTGGGTGCTACCCAGCATCCCTTAATGAAAAAGGGGTATAGATTTATCCTGCACACCCCTAAGTACCGCCATGCCGCCCATACCACACCTACAGATACTGACTTTGTTGCGGTATGGCTTGGGCCTTTTGGCGACCCCGTCCGCAGGGATAAGCGTAAACCCTTCGTAACGGAACACTTCCTGGACATGAACCCCCTGGATGCCAAGGAATTAGGCATAAACGATGGTGATTACATCTATGTGGATGGCGACCCACAGGACAGGCCCTACAGGGGTTGGAAGGAAGGCAGTGAGAACTACAAGGTGGGGCGCATGCTGTGCAGGGCCAGATACTACCCTGGTACCCCAAGGGGCGTCACCCGTATGTGGCATAACGTCTATACAGCCACCTTCGGTAGTGTCAAAGGACACGAGGAACGACCGGATGGTCTGGCAAAGAATCCCCTCACGGGATACCAGGCCATATTCCGCTACGGGAGCCACCAGAGCGTCTCCAGGGCCTGGCTCAAGCCCACATGGGAGACGGACTCCCTGGTGCGTAAGGGCCTGATGGGCCAGGCCATTGGAAAGGGCTTTGAATCAGACGTCCACTGCGCCATCGGCGCCCCCAGAGAGTCCTTTGTAAAGATTACCAAGGCTGAACCGGGCGGAATAGGCGGCAAGGGACTATGGGAGCCTGCGGCCAAGGGACTCAGACCCACTTATGAGTCCGCAGAGATGAAGAACTACCTTAAAGGGGCTTATGTAAGCTAGGAGGCAAACTAACGGCTCACGGTAGGGGCATCCGCCTGAGGCGGACAACGTGCCCCTACCTAAGCTAAGCTAGGAGGAAAACTAATGTCTCATGAAGTCTTCAACTGGCAAATCAACCGAAAGATGACCTACTGGTACCCTGAGCACCGCCCGGGGCGCCAGTTTGCAGGGGTCTTTGACATCAACAAGTGCATTGCCTGCCAGACCTGTTCTCTCGCCTGCAAGACCACCTGGACCTCTGGCAAGGGACAGGAACTCATGTTCTGGAACAACGTGGAGACCAAGCCCTGGGGCGGTTACCCAACGGCCTGGGATGTCAATATCCTCAGCCGCCTGGGTCCGCAGAAGTGGGGGGCGGATGAGTACGAGGGGGCAACCGTCTTTGAGGCCGCCCCTAAGGGGGAGAGGGTACTCCAATACCAGCCCGAAGACGGGGACTGGTGTAACGTAAACCTTGGGGAGGATGAGTGCTCCGGGATAATAGAAAAAGGTACCCACCTCAAACTTCCCCATGCCGTCTGGTTCTTCTACCTCCAGCGGATATGTAACCACTGCACCTACCCCGCCTGTCTCGCGGCCTGCCCGAGAGGGGCTATCTACAAAAGGCCGGAGGATGGTGTAGTCCTGATTGACCAGAAAAATTGCCATGGTCACAGGGAGTGCATGAAGGCATGTCCTTACAAGAGGGTATTCTTTAATGTAGTCACCGGCACCTCTGAGAAGTGCATCGCCTGTTATCCGAGCCTTGAAAGTGGAAAATGCAACAGGTGTTTTGAGACCTGCATCGGGAAGATACGCCTCCAGGGATGGATAAGTACCCCAGAAAAGGCGAGGGAGGATAACCCGGTGGACTTCCTGGTGCATATTAGGAAGGTGGCCTTGCCCCTGTATCCCCAGTTTGGGACGGAGCCCAATGTCTACTACATCCCTCCTAAACAGGCGGACCCCGTCTTCCTCCGCCAGATGTTCGGCCCCGGGGTAGATAAGGCCATTGCAACCTACAAGAACGCCAAGAACGACCCTGAATTGCTGGGTCTCTTACTCCTTCAGGGCTCTTCGGACAGGGTCATTGAACGCTTCAGGGTGAAGGACGGGACGGCCATCGGGTATACCGCCAAGGGGGCAGAGATAGTGCGTGTGCCCCTGAAGGAGCCGCTACACGTCCGTCCCTACAAAGACGTAGCTCTAGACGTTTTCAGGCACAATGTTACTTAGGAGGCACCAGGATGCAAAGGAAAATAATTTTCCCAATTTTGACAGTATTTCTCCTCCTCTGGTATTGTACACCAGAGGCCTCGGCCCAGAAGAAGGAGGTGAAGATATTACCAGAAAAGGTTGTCAGTAAGTTCCAGGCGGGGGCACTCCCTTTAACCGACCCTACCAGTGGGGTCTGGCTAAACCTGCCTGCCAGTACAGTTAAGCTCATACCCCAGGACGTCCAGGAACCTAAGCTGGCCGCTCCTTCCATTGGTTCCATAAAAGTAAGGTCCATAAATAACGGCTCCTGGATCGCCTTCCACATAGAGTGGGAAGACGCCACCGAGGATTTTAACCTTCGGGCAGACCGATACTCCGATGGAGTATCGGTGGAATTCCCCCTGAACCCCAAACAGCCCCCAGACCACCGGATGGGGAGTGAAAAAGAGCCTATCCACCTACTCCTCTGGAAGGCCTATCAGCAAAAGGCCAAGGAAGGTACCTCCTTCCTCGCCCTCAACTATCCCAACAGATGGTCCGATTACAGTCCCTACGAACTGCCAGGGCATTCTGTCTCTCCTGCCCATGCGGCAGAGATAAAAGGCCTCCTGCCGGCAGTGGCTCTAGGGAATCCAATAGTGCCCGGCACTGCACCCGTGGTGGAAGAAATCAACGCTGAAACGTGGAACAAAGTGACGATACAGGAGGACCAGGACGCCAAAGGAAAGGGGACGTGGAAGGATGGGCGCTGGTACGTGGTAATTGCCCGCCCCGTAATCACCCCCGACCCCCAGGATGCACCCCTTGACGGGGGTTCAAGCTACGTGGCCTTTGCCTGCTGGGATGGCGCCAAGGCAAACCAGGGGCCACGCAAGATGGTTACCGAGGGCTGGCTTTCCCTGGAGATTGGTAAATAGAGACCTCTGCGAAAGTTACTGCACTACTTCGTGTCATTCTGACCCTGAACGAAGTGAAGGGGAAGAATCTAGACCCTTCGCTCCGCTCAGGGTGACACTTTGGCCGAGATTCTTCGGTCGTTTCACTCCCTCAGACGCCGTCCTGAGCGAAGCTGAAGGAATGACATCTTGTAGGGTTTTTCAGAGGTCTCGTAATAGGAGAAACTGACTAATGAACCATGCCTCTCTGAAATATCTACTTGGCAGGAGTGCCCTGTACGGTCTCCTTGCCCGCTGTTTCCACCCGCTTGAAAACGGGGGGTGGAAGACGATAGTAAACCTCTCCAAAGAGGTACCAAAGGAATGGAAAAGCCACGTGCAGGGCCTCCTGGAAAAGGGGCCACCATCCACCGATGACTATATGAGGTCTTTTGGCACTGCAGGGGCCTGCCACGACTGCGAGACCGCCTTCTTAAACGGCCTCCCTACCGGAGGGGCACTTGCTGATGTGGCAGGCTTCTACCAGGCCTTTTCTTTCCCCCTCGCCTCAAAGAAACAAGACCCTCCTGACCACATAGCCACAGAGCTAGAATTCCTCTCCTTCATGTTCGCCAAGGAGGCAAAGGCACTCTTCCAGGAAGATAAAGAGGCAAGAAAGACATGCCTCTCCGCAAGGGGGAAGTTTGTTAGGGACCACATGTCCACATGGATGCCCCTTTTCGCCGACGGCGTGGCAGAGCGTATCCAGAATGACTTCTATACCCGGGCCGCGGCCCTGCTCGTGGAGGCACTAAAAGAAGAGGACGCCAGATAAGACAGTCTTTCTCTACTATCTAGTTGTAGCCGCAGGCTTTAGCCTGCGACTTACTGTCTACAAAAGGGACAGAAAGCGGCTAAGTCTCCATCTATCCCCAGCCCGCGAGACTGACCTGCCTATGTCCCTTTTGTTTTTCTGGCACCTTTGACAGGGCAAACGTTGCATTGTATATTGAATTAGGAGGTAATTGAAATGATTACCATTAAATGCCCGGTATGCCTTGAAGAGTTAGAGATAGAGGATATCCCTGAGGAAAAGACCCACGGTTGTGCCCTCTGCGGGAAGAAGGTTACTGCCTTTATGTGCCCCTACTGCCTCTCAGAGTTTACCCTGGTGGAACCAGGCGTGGCAGAGGTCTGTGAGGTCTAGAACTCCCTGGCCAGTCCACCTGAGGCGGACTTGACCTTCTTTGCGATATTCCTGCCCAGGGTTGATGCCTTCTTCAGGTCTTCCTCTCTGGGAGGGCCTTGCACCTCAAGGGAGTCTACTATATCAAAGCCGGCAGGTTGGAGTCTTGCCTTAATCTCTTTAACCGCACCTCCAGCCCAACCGTAAGAACCAAAGACGGCCACCATCTTCCCCCTGGGTTTCATTGTCCTTATTAGTTCAATAGAAGAGGCAAGCCTGGGGTGGACACCGCCGTAGAAGGCAGGTGAGCCAAAGACTATGGCGCTGGAATCCACCAACTCCTGTACTATATGGGAGACATCGGCACTGAGCATATTGTAGGCCACTGCCTCCACCCCCTCCTCCTGTATCGCCGCCACAATAGCCTTCTCAAGCTCGGTAGTACTACCGTACATGGAGACATAGATTACAACTACCCTTGGCCTTAGCGGCCCAATAGCCCACCCTCTGTGCGCCTGGAGGATTTTATCGGGGTTCCGCCATACCGGTCCATGGCTTGGGGCTATTATCCTTATATCCAGACCCTCCAGTCTCTCCAGGGCCTTCCTTACCGGGTTTAGAAAGATCATCATTATCTCTGCATAGTACCTCTTGGCCTCTGCCAGGACGACATCCCCGACCTCATCCTCATAGAGCCTTTCTGACGCCACATGGGCCCCAAAAAAGTCGCAACTAAATAGTACCCTATCCTCCACGCAATAGGTGAACATCGTCTCCGGCCAGTGGAGCCAGGGGGCATCTATGAACCTGAGGGTTTTATCTCCAAGGGAAAGGATATCGCCGCCTGCCACCACCTTTACCCTCTCCTCCGGGATGTCATAAAAAACCTTCGCCATGCCAAGCCCCTTTTTCGTGGTAACGAGCTGGGCCTTCTTTGCCATGGACAATAGTTTGGGGAGGGTGCCGGCATGGTCAGGCTCGGCATGGTTCATTACTACGTAATCCAGGGTCTCAGGGGGTACCACCTCTAAGACCTTTTTCAGGAGGGTATCGGCAAAGTCAGGACTAACCGTGTCCACCAGGGCGGTCCCACCCTTTCCTTTAATGAGGTAAGAGTTGTAGGTGGTGCCGTAAGGGAGGCTCATAAAACTATCAAAGACAGTCCTCTCCCTGTCTACGGCCCCTACCCAGTACACCCCAGGGACTATCTCTACGGCCCTTTCTAGCATGTTAGTTAGAAGGTGTTCATGAAGTCTATCACTGCCTCCACGTCCATGAAGGGCACTTCGGAAAAGGCAGGCATCTCGGTCTTTTTGCCGTGATGAACTACAGGGTTGGTAATACAAATACGAATCCAGTCGTACTTGTATTTATGGGTAACACCTATCAGTGCAGGGCCAGTAACGCCCCCTTCTCCCTTTAAGCCGTGGCACTGCAAACACCCTAATTTATTCCAGAGCCTTTTGCCTCTCTCTAGCCTCTCCTGATTCTCACGGCCGGGAACGAAGGTTGCAAGAAAATTAACGACATCTCTTACCTCATCGGCCTGCAGTTCTGTAAAGGCTGGCATCAATGGCTTGGGGCCATGAGAGATGGCGGAGTTAGACACACTCAATGCAAGAAACTCCTCTCCGTATTTCAGCGTCACCCCCTTCAAGACTGGGCCCTTACCCCCCTGTCCTTCCTCCCCATGACATTCAATACAGCCTTTACCGGCATATATCTTTTTACCCCTCTCTATGGACTCCCTTAGCATGGACTCTCGTTCTGCAACCGCAGGTGGTATCCTCTCCGCAACGGCCTTCTCCAGTGCCTCTATCTTTGCCTTCTGGCCTTCTATCACCTCCTGCTGTTTCTTGATTATCTCCCTGGTCTCATCCAGCTGTCTCTTTAACTCCTCTAATGGCTGGGCGGATGCCATGCTCGCCAGGAAGAGAAGTGACACAAACACTAAACCCATTGTACGCAACATAATAGCCCTCCATACAAATAAGCTAGACTTCATAACCTCCCCTTCGCCCCGGCCACCAGCCTGGAAGCAAGCTCTCCCACGGCCGCTATCCTCTCAGTAGCTGGACGGTCTACGTACCGTTCCAGCTCCTTGACGATGGCACTCCCCACGATTACGCCGTCCGCCACCTGTCCTACGGCCCTGGCCTGTTCAGGTGTAGAGACACCAAAGCCCAGGGCAATCGGCTTATCCGTCATGCCTTTTAGTTTCTGTATATTCTCTCTCATATCTGGTGGGAGGGCCTCCCTCACCCCTGTAATACCCACCACAGCAATATAGTAAAGAAAACCCTGGGTGCCTTTGGCTATCCTGGACATCCTCTCTGGCGTCGTAGTAGGGGCAACAAAACAGACTATCTTGAAGTCCTTCTCCTTAGCCGCCAGGTGTACCGCATCGCTCTCCTCTATGGGCAGGTCTGGGATAGTAGCTCCATCAAGACCTGCCTCCTTGGCCCTGGCCACAAAATTTTCAGGCGTCCCTTTAAAGACGAGGCTATAGGAGACCATTGCAACGATGGGGATATCCGTCTCTTTTCGCAAGCCCCTGACACATTCAAATACCTGAGAGACCTTCAGTCCCTTAGAGAGGGCCCTGTAGTAGGAGGCTTGAATTATTGGCCCATCGGCAATGGGGTCTGAGAAGGGGATACCTAGTTCTATAATATCTGCCCCACGCCTCTCCAACTCAAGGACAAGACCCCTGGTGGTCTCTAAATCTGGGTCTCCTGCAGTTATGAAGGGGATGAAGGCGGGTTCTTTTCTGCGTCTCAGTTCCTGGAATTTCTGGTCAATGCGGTTCATCTTATATCGTGCCTTAGGCAGTTACCCTGTGGCCGTCCACAGACTCCCTTTGGCGAGGTCTTGACGGACTCGCTGTGGCGGGATTCGTCTCTGGTAAGTCTTAAGCACATCCACCCAGGGTGGATATACTCATATCTTGACGCCTAACTTGTCCGCTACCTGGAAGGCGTCCTTGTCCCCAGTTCCAGAGAGGCAGACCACTACGAGCTTCTCCTTGCCGAGGGTGGGCGCAAACTTCGTGGTGTAATAGAGGGCGTGTGCAGCTTCCAGGGCCGGGATGATGCCCTCGGAACGGGCACACCTCTGGAAGGCCTCAAGGGCCTCCTGATCCGTAACGGAGACGTATTGTGCCCTCCCAGTCTCCTTCAGGTAGCTGTGTTCTGGTCCCACACCCGGGTAATCCAGACCGGCAGACATAGAATGGACAGGTGAGGTCTGGCCATCCTCATCCTGCAGGACGTAGCTCAGGCTCCCGTGGAGGATGCCGACCTTGCCGTAGGAAAGGGTCGCGGCATGTTCCCCCACACCAAGACCTATTCCCCCTGCCTCCACCCCAATCATTTTGACCGTGGTATCGTCTATAAAGGGATGGAAGAGGCCGATAGAGTTACTCCCTCCACCCACACATGCCAGCAGGTAATCAGGGAGTCGGCCCTCTTTCTCCAGTATCTGTTCCCTGGTCTCCTCGCCAATAATGCACTGGAAATCCCGTACCATCATTGGATAAGGATGTGGTCCGACTACGGAGCCTATGATGTAGTGGGTATATTTAACGGATGCCATCCAGTCCCTGAGGGCCTCATTGGTGGCATCCTTCAGTGTACGGGAACCGGTCTTTACGGGTATGACCTTGGTGCCAAGGAGCTTCATGCGGAAGACGTTGAGTGACTGACGGTGCATGTCCTCCTCGCCCATATAGACCTCGCACTCCAGCCCGAACATTGCCGCTGCGGTGGCGGTGGCTACCCCATGTTGTCCGGCCCCGGTCTCTGCAATTATCCTCTTTTTGCCCATGCGTCTCGCCAACAAGACCTGGCCCATCGTATTATTTATCTTGTGGGCACCGGTATGATTTAAATCTTCTCTCTTAAGATATATTTTGGCCCCACCCAGCTCCCTGGTCAGCCTCTCGGCAAAATAGAGAGGTGAAGGTCTCCCGACGTATTCCCTAAGATAATAATTGAGTTCCTTTTTAAAATCCTTGTCCTCTTTGGCCTTCAGATACTCATGCTCTAACTGGTCCAGGGCAGGCATCAGGGTCTCAGGGACATACCTGCCGCCAAACTTGCCAAAACGTCCCCGTTCATCGGGCAATATTTGACTGGTAGAGGGTTTAGCAGTAACTTTCATTAGTTTCCTCCTACGAACCTTAAAACCGAAGGAGGGTAGCTGGAAAAGCTACCCCCCCCTGGTTTGACCATCAACTGTCAACAACTTCCTTTAATGATGCGTCTCGCTTCCATGTACCTCTGGGATATGGGCCTCCAGGCCAGCATCAGCGTTATGCCTGTGGGGTATATCTGTCCTCTTGAACCAGGCCAGATCCACGTCCCCTTCTTTTCTCTTCCAGCCAGCAAGGAGGTCGGTGTACTCTCCGTGCTTCCAGAATTCTTGCGCCTTGAAGTCAATCCCGACCTTCTGTTCAAGGGCCTTGAACCTCTTCAGACGGCTGGCCTCGGCCTTCACCTGTATCAGCATGCGGTCCTGTTCAAAGGCACCGCCTGTCCCATAGGTGGCGTTGTAGATAGCCATATGGGCAAGGGCTTTATACACGTTGCCCGTCTGGTAGCAGATGAACTCCAGGCCCAGCCTCTCCAGTTCAGAGACATTGTAGAATCTCGGGTCTCCTGTGGGCAGTAAACTAAAGGTATAGTGGCCGTACCAGTCCGGAGCAAGGTCAGTGGGCATGGGGTCACATATTCCCTCAAGGAAGCATCCCACTATGATAGCGGCCGCCTCACGCCACTTGGTAAAGCTCAACCTTATACCATAGTCCATGGCCCTAAGCTGGTCTCTGGCAAAGTTGGGAGAGTGGCAATCCATACACTTCTTTACCCATGCCTCTCTCTTTGCGGCGTGCTTGGGGGCACCACGGTCCATCTCAAACATACCCATGTCGCTATACTGGGTACCGAACCTCTGGACGTTGTGGTCTCCATCCTGCATGTGGCAGTAGGCACAGGCCGGTATCCTGTGGTTACCCTTCTTTACAGGCTTTGTCCAGTCTTCAGAGTAGCCCTCTCCCGTATAGAGTATCCCGTGCATAGAGGTGCTGTACATCTCCCATTCCCTGTGGTCCACACCCAGGTGGCAGTACCTGCAGGCATCACCCTTCCTGGACTCTGCGGCATTGAATCTGTGTCTGGTGTGGCAACCATCGCATCTGTGCTCTGCAATGGCGTGACAGGCCTGACATCCATTCACCTCCTCCGGTGGTTTGCCAACGTGCCAGGAGAATTCCAGCACGTTTACGGTGAAGGCGTGGGTGTGAGAACCTAATCCGCCACTCCTGTGTCCTGCCGTCTGCTCAGGATGACAAGGCTGACAGGTCTTCCAGGTAGGCATAGCGAGCTTCTGGTGGTCATTACCATGACATGCATCACAGCCTACTACAGGAAGCTCTTTGCCCACCCGTTTCTCTACCTCGGCTGCCTTCTGGGCAATGGCGGTATGGTCCCCTAGACGGTTATGTCTGGCCTGCTCTTCGTTTGGCCTTGTATTGCCATGGGCGCTGGCCTTCCAGTCCTTCACTATGGTGGGGGTCTGAACCGAATGACAGAGGACACATTCCTCAGTTTTGTACACCCCTTCCACACTATTTTTGTTCACCCAGTAGTTCTCCGGGTCGTACCATCTTACAACGGGTATGAACTTCAGGAAGGACTTGTAGGGCCCTCTGCCGTCCACATACTCTGGCGGCACGTAGTTAGAGGTAAGCCCAAAGATGTAAAGGTCCCCCGTATCGCACTTCCCTACTCCCTGCCCAAAGACCTGGGAGGCCACTTCTTGGAAAGTAGCCGGACCAGGGTCTGCGAAGGCAACATGGCTTTCTAGCAGTACGAATCCCGCCATGGCCAGCAGAACGGTAAACAATGAACCCTTAAACCTGTTCATGCAGCCTTCTTCTCCTTTCTAAATTAACTTACCCTCAAGACAAATGATTGTCCCATTGTCCTTATCTCTTTTACTAGAAGTGTTAATTGTATCAATCCCCCTTTCCCCTTTTTCCCAGTTTTTCCCGATTGCTCTGACCGTTAAAAAGAAGAACAAGATTATACCAATGATAGGGGCAGTGTCAAGATTTTTTTGCTAAACCTTCTCCCTCCATCCCAAAGAAAAAGGCTGGCTGGTTTTACCAAACCCAGCCAGCCTTTTCTGACAGACTACTGCTAAAGCCCTTTACTGAGCCCTATAACCTGGATAGAAATCGGGACCTGGGATGTTATCCCACTGGCCACCAAGGTCTACCCACTCCACAAAGAGATACCTTTCCTCGTTGCTGAGGAATTTGTTGTGGTTGACCCTGCCCTCGGCGGCGAAGACCCCATGGCCAGGACCAAAATCGCTTAACGGTTCTTCGTAGAGCCTCCAGATAAGGAGACTGTTCCTGGCGCTAGATGGGTTGACGTACTTCCCACCCAGGATTGGGTCCTTTCCAGCCAGAGGCGCAAGCAAGGCATTATAGGCCTGGCTGTAGGCGGCTACGCCACCAGCCTCTACCGGCTTGGTCCCACCACTCAGGTTAAGGGATATAGTACCATTATGGCAACCGGCGCACTTGGCGTCTATAATGGGCTGTAAATCACGCCTGAAGTCCACCGTCCTCCTCTTATCAGCGTTCAGACCTTCCACTGGCTGAGAGGTAGTACCGGATGGCCCACCATAGTACACGTCGGCAGGTACCACCACGTCCTCACCATGCTTTACCCCTGCATACCTTCCTTCTCTGTCCAGCTTCAGGAAGCCAAAGGGGAATGGGGAGTCATAGTGGCTTCTGTCATCATACCACCAGTTGTACAGGGCCTTGAAGTGCTCATTCTTCCACGCCCTGCCCCTGTAGGAGCCATCGTGACAACCACCGCAGATTACACCACCGTAGGGTCTCTGCCATTCCCAGGTGAGCTGGGTGCAGATAGCCATACCCCTATCATCCAGGGTCTGTAGATACCAGGATACGTCCGAGGGGTTGGAGGTGACTATGGAGCCATCATCCTCTACATACTGATAACCAATAAGCCTCCTCTGCTGGAACATGGTTCCAGAGTTGCTGGAGGAACGTGCACCGCCAAGGAGATGCTTACCGGCGCCAGCCGCAAACCTCTTGGGATCTGGCTCGCTGCATTTGAGACCCTCTATAATCCTTATAGCCTTTACGTCCCCTTTCTTCAGGGCCTTTCCGAGCTGCCAGGGATAGGGACCTACCTCTATACCGCCGACGCTGGTAGAACCCCTTGGGGGGGTGTAGGTGGTGTCAAAACAGCACCACGTACCCCAGGAAGAAGGATAGCCTTCCACCTTGACCTGGTCAAACGGCTGATAGGTCACCACTGTTACGCCGAAGTTCTTGCCGGCGTTGAAGGTGTTTTTCCAGCGGGTCCTGTACCTGGGATACACTGGGGTGGGCTGATGGTCGTTCCAGTTGGGGTCGTCGTAGATGGCTTCACCTGCTGCGCCCTTGTTGCAATCAAACCAATACAACCCAAAATCTCCCCTCTCTGCATAAGACACTGCTATCCTTCCATCTGGTAAGCAGTGAGGACTCCTGTACCAGCCAGTACCGTTAGAAAGCTGGCGATAGGTGTTCTGGAAAGGAGCCGTGTATTTTACCGCTGAGAGTTGGCCAATACCGTAGTTCTGGTATGGGGACTCAACGAAGACTACCATGTTGTCGGGATGTTCCCTGGCCTGAACCCTGGCATGGCTTGCCTCGCCCTCCTCCTCGCAGTTGCCGTAGAAGGGCTGGTTGTACTGGCCGTCCCAGTAGTTGGTGAATAGGGCTATACTCCCCTTTCCGTCCCTCCTGGTGCCATTGGCCTGGGTGCTGGAATAGCCAACCCTGCCATCCCTGGTGAGCCATGGGTCAAAGTCAGAACTGATGTTGTAAGTGAGCTGGTCAGCAACGGTATTCAGTGTGGGCATATCAATACCGCTCAGCTTTGCTCCGGTAATCCTTTCAATCACCTTTCCGCCGACAGGGTCTAGCCTCCACAACTGATAGCTGAAGTTGTTGTGGTACTCATCCATTGCCCCTGCGGGGGAATAGGCGAATATTACAAGGCCTAACTTCTCTACCTTGCCTCGTATTTTCCAGTCTCCTTCAAAGTATCTGTCACGCCATACTATGTTGCCTTCCCCGGGCACTACTGAACCTGCAGAATAATATATGGGGCTACGGCAATTACCAGGCAGGTCGGTGAGCTGGCGTGGGTTGCTCCCATCTATACCCATTTCCCATAACTGCTGCCCGCCAGAAGCACCCTTCTTTATCCCTGCGAAGACGAACTTGCTTGGCTCCCAATAAATGCAGGGGTCAGAGGCCGTAGAAAAGCCCTCTGTCAGTACCTTTACCTGCTTACTGCTGAGGTCCAGGGAGGCAATGCGGCTTCCTTCAGAAACGTTGTTGGGATACTTGTGGTAGGGGTCGCCAGCGGCCGTCTTGGGGGACTGGGTAAAGATTATCTGGGACACGTTGCCCTGCAGTTCTTTGGAAGTCCCCCAGTAATCCGTCCACAGGGCCTTCCCCGGCTTGGAACCGCCAACCATTACGTTGTCAGCCCAGCCTTGGCCCAGACCCAAGAGCGCCACCAGCCCTACTCCGAAAAATGTGGCTATGGCTAAATTAAATAACCTGTGCTTCATTGCTAGCTTGCTCCTCCTTTCAGTTACACCCTCACACATTATCCGCCCAGGGCGGATTGAGTGTTGCAGCTTCCCTTATGTAACCCTCCTAAAATTTATTAGGGGGAGGAGAGGGGTAAAAAGCTTACCCCTCTCTCCTTGATTTCTTTTTAGAGGGCCTTCATGAATTCCACCAGGTCGTCCAAGTCCTGCTTGGAGAGGTGGCTCGTTACCCCGTGCTTGTCCTTATCAGCCGTGGTGTTGTCTATCGTCTCCATGAGGTTCATTGCACTGCCGTCATGGAAATACGTAGCACTGGCGTAGATGTCCCTCAGCGTGGGGGTGTCAAACTCCTTCACCAGGTCCAGCCCCACTATCGGCACATCATACTCCTCACCATAGGGGTCGTAGCCCTTGGCATATATCTTCTGGTTGAAGATTGCCCCAGGGGTGCTACGGAAGCCATACCTCCCTACCCTCCCCGTCCCTACGTCATGCGTCTGCCCGTCACTAAACAGGGCCCTCGCATCCGCCGGGTCTCCAGGGTGGCAGTTTGCGCACCCTACCTTGGAGTCGTTGAATAGCTTCTGTCCCCTCTTCTGGGCCTCACTTAGACCTCCATCGGCCGTCCTGAAGGGACTCCCTGTGAACTCCAGACTCCTTATGTACGCTATCAGCGCCTCTAACCTCTCAGGGCTGAAGTTCTCACTCCTGAACACAAACCCGGGGTCTCTTCCACACACCCTGTCTATACTGCTCGTGGCTCCCACTATCTCATCAGGATGCCCCGTGAACCCCTCGTGACGGAAGGGTGGTAAATATCTGGCTCCACGGATGTACTTTACGTTCTTCCATGAGCCCCAGCCCTCGTCCCCAAGGTCCCATATCAACCCTGTCGTCTGACCCCTCTCGTAATGGCAACTGGCGCAGGCATACTCCCCCTGCAACCCCCAGCTGGCATCGTTGAATATGAACTGCCCGTACCTCACCAACTCCATCTTGTACGGGCTGTGCTTTACCCTGTAATGCACCTCTGGTACCGTCAGGGGCTCTCCCCTTCCCAGGGGCTCCCACTCCGGCCCTGTCTGGATGGTCGCCAC
>JACQVQ010000011.1 GCA_016209685.1 Planctomycetota bacterium
ATTAGGGCTATCCATCGCCCAATTGACAATCCAGTCCCACAGGGGTAGCATTGAGGTGGATTCAGAGGTAGGCAGGGGCACGACCTTTAAGATAAGAGTGCCCGTCTATCGGGAGAGCCTCCCGCTGGGGAGGTAGGGGCATCCGCCTAGGTGGAATGGGCGTGGAGCCTTTTAAAATAATACACATTAATTGGAGATTGAAGATTGTAAATTTAAAATTTTAAATTTATTAGAAATCTCTGAAATAATACACAAATAGGGAATTGAATATTGAAGATTTTGAATTATTTGCCCTTCTTTGCCGTTATGATTGATTTAGCGATGATATTGCTCAATTGTTTTGTTTCGCTAATAATATCTCCTAAATTTTGACCATTCAAAATTTCTGATCTTTGAACTAGTTTTAACCAGAACAATGCCTCACGAATTTCTTTCAAGACAATCTGAAGTTTGTGTATAAAGTCAGCCCTGCTTTGAGCACCACAGGCCTCCTCATAATTAGCTCCGACGGAAGTACCCGCACGTAATAATTGATTGGCTATATATTTTCCAGTTACCGTCCTCCCGAGCTTTGCAGTAAGTTTTACGATGTCAACGCCGTAATCTAACAGTCTCTCTGAAAGCTGATTTGCTTTTTCTTCCATTTTAAAATTTCAAATTTACAATTTCC
Organism: Planctomycetota bacterium; assembly: GCA_016209685.1. Taxonomy (GTDB): domain Bacteria; phylum Planctomycetota; class Brocadiia; order Brocadiales; family Bathyanammoxibiaceae; genus 2-12-FULL-52-36. Next base: position 671 of record JACQVQ010000011.1, read on the forward strand.
AATTTACAATGATTTTTATCTCGCCTTCAGCCGTGCATACCCCCTGTGTGCCCCCCACCTATCCATCCAGGCCAGACCCATGTCCACCCTGTCTCCCCCCTTCGCCCTGTCCAGGAGTCTTGCCATCTCCTCCAGACTGGAGACCTTGTAGTCTCCCAGACTTATAATTACCATCCCAGGCTCTACACCGGCCTCCCCTGCAGGGCTCTTGGTCTCCACGCCTGAGACAAGGACGCCTCCGCTCAGCCAGTCAAACCCCAACTTCTGGGCAATCTCAGACGTAAAGGCCTGGACTTCTAACCCCAGTTTCTCCATGGCCAGTTTTTCCACCGGGGGCATGGGTACCTTCTCCAGGGTCACCCTGAAGGTCTTCTCCTTCCCCTTCCTGTTCACCAGTACGGTGAGACCGTCCCCTGCGTTCTTTTTGAGGAGATACTTCTCAAACTCCAGCACGTCGGCCGTCCTCCTATCGTCCAGGGCCATTACCACGTCCTCTGCCTGTAATCCGGCCTTCCGGGCAGGACTCTTCTCCTCTACCGCCTCCACCACCACCCCGCCCCCTGGTGGTTCCTTTACCTGGAGTCCCAACCATACCTTATTTATCTCCTGGAAATTAAAGAGCTTTACCAGGGCCTCTCTCACCTTGTCTACGGGGATGGCGAAGCCAATGCCCTGGGCAGTGGCTACGATGGCAGTATTTATGCCAATAAGTCTGCCCTCTATATTGACCAGGGGCCCACCGCTGTTCCCCGGGTTTATCAGGGCATCGGTCTGGAGGAGCCCTTCATACTTAATCTCACCGTACTTGCCTGGCACCGTAATGGTACGGTTGACGGCGCTCAGTACCCCGGTGGTGACGGAGTTTTCAAATCCGAGGGGGTTGCCCAGGGCGACTACCGTCTCCCCAATCATCAGGTCTCTGGAGGTCCCCAAATGGACGTAAGGGAGGGGCTTCCCCGCTTCTACCTTCATGACTGCCAGGTCCATTTCCGGGTCTGAGCTGATTACCTGTGCCTCGTACTGGGAGCCGTCTGAGAGGCTTACCATGAGTTTGGAGGCCACACTGGTTACGTGTTCATTTGTAACGATGTAGCCCTCCGGGTCAATTATTACCCCGGAGCCAAGGGGCACCGCTATCTTCTCTTTTTCGTAGGTGCCGAAGTAATCCTCATAGTATTCCCTGAAGAGTTCACTCCTTCCGGAAAAGAAGGGGTCAGTATCGCGCCGGGCCACCAGGCGTTCCGTACTGATGTTGGCCACCGCAGGGCCCGCCTTCTCCACGGCCTCTACTACCGGGGTCCTCCTGTCGGAACCCTCTGAGAGGCTGGGGAGGGATAGCAGAATCAGAATAAAGAATATAGAATTCAGAATATAGAATACAGGTATCAAAATATTCCGGATTCCGAATTCCGGATTCCGGATTCCGAATTTTAAATTCTGTATCCCTTGTTTCAGTGGAACGGGGTTGGGGTGTGCAAAATTTAGGGGGGGCAAGTATTCCTCCGACAACATTGTGCGAAAACAGGGAGATTTTAGAATACAGGACTCAGAATATGAGACCTCTGAAAAACTCCACTCGCTTGTCATTCTGAGGGAGCGAAGCGACCGAAGAATCTCAGATTCTTCGCTTCGCTCAGAATGACACGAAGTAGTGCAGTGACTTTTGCAGAGGTCTCAAAATATTCTAAATTCTGTATTCCTTGTTTCATCTGCCTACGGGGCCGTGGATGCCTCCCTTAATGGCTTTTCTTTCATGAGTTTCTCCAGCTTCTCGTGACTTATCAGGAAGACAAAGTCTGAGCCGCTGGCCTTGACGTAATGCAACCCTTTCTCGGCATGGTTGCCCATCATAATGGACTTTTCCCCATGCCCTGTATTCAAGGTAAGTTTAAACAGGGGCTTATCCAGTCCGTAGGAGGCCGGTTCTTTGGCGGAGTACCGATATATGTCATCTGCCTTGAGGTTCTTCAGGTTGTAAAGGAGGGACTCTATCTCCCGGGTGGCAACCGGTTTTTGCTCCGGTCCCACCATCTCCCAGGCATCTCCCTTCTTCTGATAGACAATCTCCTTTTCAGGGTAAGTAATGGAGACCCCGGTTACGGCGGGGTAGTCAAGACTGATTACCACCTTGGAGGCTGGTTCTGACTCCAGGTGCCTGACCTCCGTCCAGCTCAGTTCAAAGACCAGGTTGCCGCCCTGGAGCATGGCATAGGAGTTGACGTTTTCCCCCTCCTTCGCCCTCTTACCTATCAGGAGGGTCTGGCTCTCCATGTCAGGTTCTTTATCCGCCACAAAGATTTCACCTTCGGGCTTGTCTGTCATGGGGAGTCCTTTGGCGTAGGTGACGGTGGCCCTGATCCTGGGGGCATCCAGTCCATAGGGTTTAAGGTCCTTTGGCCCTTCTTCTACGTGTCTTTCGACTTTGAGGAAGGACATGGACCATACAATATTGTTAACAAGCTCTTCATCGGCCTCTACTTCCAGGGGCTCCTTGAGGAACCACTTCTCTTCCTGCCCTGGTTTCTTCTCCAGCAGGAAGCGTTTATCCCCCCTATCTACCACCAATCTTTCGGCCTTGTCCCTGTTGAACTCCATCACCAACCTATCCCTGAAGGCCAGGTAGCCGCGGGTGGCTGGTTCATGGAGTTTCTCCGCCTTCACGGCAAATACGGGTTCCTCGCCGGTCCTCTTGATATAGCAGAGGGTGCCCCTCTCGTCCTTCCCCCCTAGTTGGAGTCTTATGGGCTTGGGCTCGTCCTTCAAGGTGATGGTAATGTCTGCCCCTGGTTGGTCTAGCCCGTAAGTGGCCAGGTTATCGGGCTTGTTAGCCACAAAGTTCTGTATCTCCAGTTCCTTGATGACGTCCAGGAAGCCCTTGAAGGCGTCTCTGTCAGCAAGGACGTTCACGGGCTGGGTTATGAGATAGTCGTACTCTTTAGTCTTTTCTATGACGATATTTTGGTCTCTAGTCTTTAGTTCCACTTTAGAGACGTATAGGGGGTCAAACCTGGCTAGTTTCTTATCCCTGAGTTCGTTGGGATTTTTCTTCAGGGGGTTTACGTTGTTATCCTTGAGGAAGAATACGGCGGATTCCTCCTGGCGTTTGGCATAGACCTTGTTGTCCCTGGTATTCCCCAGGAGGAGGGTCTGGGTCTGACCTTTCTCCTGGACGGTGGCCACCAGTTGTGGATTTCCTAAACCCCATTTGTTCAGGTCTACCTCTTCATCGGTAATAAAATCATCTTTGGCCACGGTCAGCCCCCTGAGGTTATAGAGGACCTGCATAATCTTTTCATTGTCCCCCTTGTCGGCCACGGGGCTTTCCAGCCTCCAATTCTCCCCTTCCTTGAAACACTTTATTGCCTCCCCCGAACCATAGCGGAGTTCCACCCTCTGGGCGGCGTTGGGGTCTATCTCAAAGACGTCCTTATTCCTGAGGTCATTGAGGGACTTGGTAAGCCTGTCCAGGAGGGAACCTTTGACCATATAGACTTCCTTGCCCTCTTCGTGCCTCATATAGACCTCGCTCCCACCCGCCCTGCTGGCACCTATGTAGAAGGTGTGCTTGTCTGCCTGAGCAGGGCCAGTCCAGTAGGAGGTCTCTATGCGGGGTTTATCAAGTCCGTAGCTGGCCATGTCAACTGGTTTCCCCCCCTCCGGGGAGATGGTCCCTACCTTGCCCAGGAATTCCAGCTCATCCAAAAGGCCCTTAACCTCTGCGGCGTCGGCCCTGACCTGCCTGGGCTTTTCCAGTAACCATTTGCCTTCCTCTACCTTCTTGACGAGGAAAGGCCCGTCTTCCCTCTTTATCTCTACCTGACTAACCCTGTCTGGCTTGAAGTCTGGAAAGACCTTGACTTGCTGGAGCTGCCACTCGTCGGTGGAGGGCTTTTTCTTCTCGTAGAGCTGGATGAAGAGGATGAGGACAACGGCTACGCCCAGCAGTATCAAAGTATTTTTGGGACGCATCGCTGACTACCTCCGCCGCCTCCACCATACGTAACCCCCCATGGCCAGACCAAGACCGGGAAGACCTAATACCGATATAAAGTAGATGAGTTTCATCTGTTTGGGGTCCAGGACGGCCTTCCTGACGTCTGGGGCTTTGGCAGAGATACCCAGTTGGGTCTCCTTCTGGGCCAACCAGTTAAGGGTGTTGAGGAAGATATCTCTATTACCAGGGTGGCTGGAGTACTCGTTGGCCGCAAAATCCACGTCGCCAAAGACTGCAATCCGCGGGCTAGGGGAGGGTTTTTCCTCCGGGATGGTACCATGGGCCATGGAGGCCTGGGCCTGGGTGTCCACCGGGGCGATCGTAACGGCAATGGTGATGGGCCCGGGGATGTCCTTATCCTGATTGAATTCGGGCTTTTCCCTCCCTCCTACGCTGGTCTCTCCCCAGCTATTGTCGGGTCCCATGGCCAGGTTTCTAGTCTGGAACGGTCTCTCCTTGGTGGGTGGCTTGCCTTCTATTGCACACGCCCCGAAAAAGACGCTGTTAAGGGTCTTCATGTTAGCGGTTATCTTGTGGTCGGGGTACCTCTCCTCGTTGACGTATATCTCCGCCACGGTTTGCAGGCCGTAGAAGGGGAGTTGTACCTTGTTGTAGACTACGGTATTGGTCTTTACCTCTACGTTGTATTCCTTGAGTAGGTCCTCCAGACCCGTACGGCTGTAAGTGCCGAAGGCAGGTTCCATCAGGACCAGGAGGTTGCCCTTCTTTTCATCCAGATAATTTCTTATAAGGGCCAGCTCTTCGGAAGTGAAGGCCCTGGTGGGACCTGCGATGACCAGTACGTTACAGCCCTGGGGTATCTCCTTCCTGGTCAGGAGGTCCAGGGGTATTATACGGTAGTTGTCTCGCTTGAGGGCGGTGGCGATATCTGAGAAACCTGCGGGCTCATAGTCCTCCAGTCCCCTCTCCCCGTGTCCGGTGATGAAGAAGATGGCCTCCTGTTCGGCTTGCGTAACGCTTAGGATGGCGGCGGTGAAGGCCTCCTCCCCCTTAAACTTGAAAGGGAATCTCCTCTCAACAACGTCGGCCTGTCCTACGTGTTTTACCTTGTCCCCGCACTCAAATATCACGGAGTTAATCTGTATCTCCTCGGCCTTTACGCGCTGGGTAAGCTCCCGCAGACGACTGGGGTTCCGGATGGGGTCTATATGTACCAGATTTACGTTCTTGGAGGCGTAGGAGTATTCCTTGAGTATGTCTAATACCCTGTCGTAGAACATCTCCGTTGGGTTAAAGAGGACGGTTACCGTTACTGGTTTATCCAGCCCCTTGAGGATGCTCGTGGTCTTGGTGGAGAGGGAAAATCTTCCGGTGGAGGTGAAATCAATGCGCATGTAATGCCGGCTGTTAAGATAACTTACTATACCGAAGATGCCTATGGCGATTAGGGTCATAAGGAGCACGTTGGCCCCTATTAACGCCTTTCTCCTGAATAGTTGATTGAGGTCAAATCCCTTTTTAACTCCCAAGGCTCACTACCTCCACTTGCTGCTTTCTAATGTCCTTATGGTGATAAAGAGACAGAGGACGGTAATGCTCACGTAATAAATTACGTCCTTCGTATCCACCAGCCCCTTGGTGAATGGCTCCCAGTGGTCGTAGGTGCCAACGTACTGGAGGACAGGTACATACCAACCCTCCGTACCCGAGACGGCGAAGCCCAGATAGAAGAGGATTACCAGGGTGACAATACCCAGCACACCGGCCACAATCTGGTTTCTGGTAAGGGCCGACATGAGTAGCCCTATGGAGACGAACATGGCGCCCATAAGGGCCAGTCCTATATAACTGGATATGATAGGTCCCATGTCTGGGTCCCCCACCCATCCAAGGAATACCACGTAAAGCAGGGTAGGCGCCAGCATTACCAGATAGAGGCAGAGGGCGGCCAGAAATTTGCCAAATACCACCTCAAAGTCTGTTACGGGGGCGGTCATGAGCATCTCTATGGTCCCCGACTTAACCTCCTCAGATAGTAGCCTCATGGTTATCACCGGGGCAAGGATGGAGAGTATTACCTGGGTATTGGCCAGGCTGTACATCAAGGTGGCCTGCTGGCTGAGGGCCAGTATACGTGCAAAAAAGTACCCGGAAGACAAAAGGAATACGGCTATTACTATGTAGGCAATGGGGGAGTAGAAATAAGAAATCATCTCCCTTTTAAAGATAGTGATTGAATTGGTCATATTGAACCCTTAAACCTTTGAACCCTTGAGCCTTTAAGCCTTTATTTTTTTGATGAGGCCAGACACCGTCTCCTTAATACCCCCTTTGGGAGCAGGCCCCTCCCCCGGCGGGAGCGGTTCTGCCGTCTCCTCCGCCTCCCTGGTGGTAATCTGGTGGAAGACCTCTTCCAGGGTGACTGCCTCTTTCTTCATCCCCAGGAGCACCCATTTATTCTCTACAAAGGCGTTAAAGACCTCCTCCCTGACGTCCCTGCCCTTATCCGTCTCCAGCACGAAATGATGGGTCTTTGTCCTCGCACCGCTCAGCGCTACCGACTCGTCTTCCCCTTTAACTTTGAGGACCCCCGGTATCCCTTCCAGGCCTGCCTTAATCCGTCCCAAGGGGCCCTTGGCCTCCAGGTGGATAGTAGCCCCACCCCTTAGTTTTGAGGTAAGATTGCCCGGGGTGTCTATGGCCACCAGTTTTCCCCTATCAATGATAATTACCCTGCCGCATATCATCTCTACCTCGGGCAGGATATGGGTGGAGAGCAGGATGGTGTGCTTCTTTCCTAATTCTTTTATCAACGCCCTGACCTGCCGTATCTGGTTGGGGTCAAGCCCTATGGTAGGCTCGTCCAGGATAAGGATCTTTGGGTCGTGGACCATGGTATCGGCCAGTCCCACCCTCTGTCGGTAGCCCTTGGAGAGCGTCCCCACTATCTGGTTCTGTACTTCTACCACACCACATTTCTCCAGGGCCTCCTGAATCCTGGCCCTCCTATCCTTTTTGGGCACGCCCTTGAGCTGGGCCCTGAACGTCAGGTACTCATTTACCCGCATGTCAAGATAAAGGGGGACGTTTTCCGGAAGGTAGCCTATCTGTTTCCTCACGTTCAAGGAATCGCTGAACACGTCGTACCCCGCTACCCGAGCGGTGCCGGAGGTGGCTGGTAAAAAACCCGTGAGGATGCGCATGGTAGTGGACTTCCCGGCCCCATTAGGGCCAAGGAACCCCAATATCTCCCCTTCATGCACCCGGAAGGATATATCGTCTACTGCCGTCTTATCCCCGAATCGCTTGCTGAGGTGATCTACTTGAATCATACTCCTATCCCTTTCGTGTCAGTAGACAGGGAAAGCGTTATCCCCCTCTACTGCCTACTTTTTCTTACCTTCCGTCAACTCTTCTGGCTTCTCTATAATCTGTAGCCTGCCGCTAAGATACTCCTCAAAGGCGGCATTTACCGGATTTACAGGCTCGGACCTGAAAGAAGAAAGCCCCTTTACTAACTGCCTAATCCGCTTTATCAGGGCAGTGCTGAGGCGGTAGTGTCCTCCCGCCTGATTAGCTAACTTTTCAACCAACTTGTAGTAGTTTTCCACCAGTAGGATGCCTGACCAAAAGGCCAAAATAGAAAGTATACCATCTGAATAAAATTTGTCAAGATGCAAAGCTGAGGTTCTGTAATTTGCTATAGAGAGGCTGTTGCCGACTGGTCTTTGAGGGCTAATAAAATAAGAGGGAAACTGCATCACTGAAAATCAATCACCTACGTTCGCTCAAATTGTCCAAATGAGGCTTTTTTAGGATTGGGCAACAGTCTCTCTATATCATCCACAAAACCCCCTAACTTTACACTTGAAAAGCACTCCCGTTAACTATATAATAACGAACCTTCTTCAGGCCCCTTCCTACTATCTAAGAGGGCTTGAGGTCTATCCGCTCTTTATGTTATATTCTTATTTGTGAGGCCTTACTCTCCTTAATCGTTATTAATTATTAGAAGGAGTTGTTCCATGGAGAACAAAACCCCAACCAGCAAAACACCCGGCAATCCTGCCACCGATTCAATCTCTCTGAAGCTCCTGGAAAGGATGAAGTCAGAGGGGATAGAGACCATATATGACCGCTATCAGGCCCAGCAACCCCAGTGCGGTTACGGGCAACTGGCCCTGTGCTGTCGTCATTGCAACTGGGGGCCCTGCAACATAGACCCCTTCGGCAAAGGACCAAAGAAGGGCGTCTGTGGGGCAGATGCCAATACCTTTGCCGCAAGGCATTTCCTCCGCATGGTGGCCGCCGGGACCGCCTCCCACGCCGACCATGCCAGGGCCGTGGCATACTTACTGGTAGCGGCCGCTAGGGGTGAGGCGCCAGGGTACAAGATAAAAGACGAAGAAAAGCTCCTGATGGTGGCCGAGTGTTTCGGTGTAAAGACCGAGGGGAGGAAAATAAACGAGATTGCCGAAGAGGTAGGGGAGATGTCCCTTGCAGAGTTCGGTAAACCCCACGGCACACAACTCTTCGTCAAAAGGGCACCAGAGACCCGACAAAAACTCTGGGAAAAACTGGGGATAACCCCCAGGGCCATTGACAGGGAGGTTGCCGAGAGTATGCACCGTACCAGTATGGGTACAGACCAGGACTATAGAAACCTCATCAAACAGGCGTCGCGGCTCTCACTTGCCAACGGCTGGGGCGGCTCCATGCTTGCTACCGAACTCCAGGACATCCTCTTCGGTACACCCAAACCAGTCCTGGGGAAATCCAATCTGGGCGTGCTCAAAAAAGACTACGTAAACATTATAATCCACGGCCACGAGCCTATCATTGCCGAGGCCATAGTCATGGCCACCAGTGACCCCTCCCTCACCAAGGCGGCCCAGGCCGTAGGGGCCAAAGGTATCGCAATCGCCGGTATATGCTGTACTGCCAACGAACTCCTGGTAAGGCACGGTATACCCATGGCAGGCCACATGACTATGCAAGAGCTGGCCGTCGCCACCGGCGCCGTGGAACTCATGGTGGTAGACGTACAGTGTATTATCCAGGCATTGGCCGACACCGTCCAGCACTTCCACACCAAGCTGGTAACCACCCTCTCCAAGGCGAAGATTTGCGGGGCAGAACACGTAGAGGTGGATGAGGAACATGCCGTGGAGGCAGCTAAAAAGATAGTGTGGATGGCCATAGACAACTACCCCAACCGCAACCCATCCAAGGTGTTCATACCGGAAGACAACGGGGCGGAGGTGGTGGCAGGGTTCAGCCACGAGACCATCAAATACATGCTGGGCGGGAGGTTCAGGGCCAGCTACAGACCCCTCAACGACAACATAATGAACGGGCGTATACGGGGGGTGGTGGGCATAGCAGGCTGTACAGGCCCCAAGACGCCAGCTGGTGCAGAAAATTACGTTGATCTAGTAAAGGAACTCATATCCAAAGACTTCCTGGTAGTAGGTACGGGTTGTGCCGCAGGTCAATGTGCGGGGAGCGGGGTGATGATACCCGAATTCAAGGACGCCTGTGGCAAGGGGCTAAAAGAGGTGTGCGAGACCGTAGGCATACCCCCCGTGCTCCATGCCGGCGCCTGTGTGGATAACAGCCGTATCCTCATCGCCTGCTCAGAGATGGTAAAAGAGGGCGGTCTGGGGAACGACATCAGTGATTTACCCGTTGCCGGGGTCTGTCTGGAGTGGATGAGCGAGAAGGCAATTGCCATAGGGCAATACTTCGTCGCCTCAGGAGTCTTCACGGTCTTCGGCATGAACTCCCCCGTCACAGGCGCCCCCGACGTACTCAAGCTCCTGACGGAAGGGCTGGAAGAACAAGTAGGGGCAACGTGGGCCTTTGAGCGGGACATGAAGAAGATACCCCAACTCATCATGGACCACATTGAAAAGAAGCGGGACGCCCTTGGAATAAACGTAGCCAGGGAGAGGAAACTCTACGACATGGAAGACAGGCGAAAGCTAGAAGTATAGGGGACGCATCCCAATACGCCATTACGGGCTGTACGGGTACTGTCAAATTTGCCGTGGAAGATAATGTTTAGGGAGAAGAGTTATGTCCAAGATAATTGCCGCCGCCGCTATAAGGGGCGCTCATAAGATAGTCCAGAATGCAGAGAAGAAGTTAGCAGAGACCGTTGCCCAAAAGGGCAGAGATTGCCCGGTAGAATTCCCCAACACCGGCTATTACCTGCCCATCATATATTCCATGACGGGAATCCCAGTAAAGACCCTGGGAGATTGTTTCAAAATCCTGGAGATGGCCAGGGGGATGCTCCCTCCCGTTCCAGAGGAAAGACACTGGCTGCCGTATCTGGGCCAGGCCCTGGACGCTGGGATGGCCACCCTCTTTGCCGAGGAGGTCATAGAGGGCTGTAGGTATCTCATCGGCCCCCACCCTGTGGAGGGGATATGGTTAGGGGCGGCAGATGACGTCATCATGAGGGAGAGGGGGATAGAGTTTGTGGACGGTACGGCCCCTGGCTTTGCCGCAATAGTGGGGGCCGCCCCCGATGCCGACACGGCCGTAAAGATAGCCAGGGAACTCCAGCAAAAGAACCTGTACGTCTTCATGTCTGCCAATACCCACGGCGTCTCCTTCGCCGAGCAACTAACCAGTAAAGGGGTACAGCTAGGCTGGAAGACCCGGCTGGTACCCTTCGGAAAGGACATAACCGCCACCGTCTACTCCCTGGGCTTTGCCAACCGTGCTGCCCTGGCCTTCGGGGCCGTCAAACCAGGGGACTTCCGCAGGAACCTCCTCTACAACAAGAACCGCATCTTTGCCTTTGTAATGGCCCTGGGAGAGGTAGACGATGAGAAATACGCCAATGCCGCAGGGGCTATAAACTACGGCTTCCCCACCATCGCCGATACTGACATCCCGGAGATATTACCCACTGGTGTATGCACCTACGAACACGTGGTCTCACAAATCCCCCATGACAGGATAGTAGACAAGGCCATAGAGGTAAGGGGACTCAAGATATCCATACACAAGATAGACATCCCAGTACCCTATGGGCCAGCCTTTGAGGGGGAAAGGATCCGTAAGGAAGACATGTACGTGGAACTCGGGGGCCCGGGGGCCCCTGGTTTTGAATTTGTAGTCACGAAAGACACCTCCGAGATAACGGATGGGAAGATAACCATGGTGGGGCCTGACCTTGAAGAATTCAAGGAGGGCACTGCCATACCGGCCGGCATATACATAGAGGTAGCCGGTCGTAAGATGCAAAAGGACTTTGAGCCTATCCTGGAGAGGCAGATACACCGCTTCATTGGGGAGGCCCAGGGCATCTTCCATATGGGCCAGAGGGACCAGATACGTCACCGTATAAGCAAAGAGGGCTTCAAGACCGGCCTCAGACTGCGACACGTCGGCACCATTGTCCACGCCAAGTTCCACGAGGAATACGGCGCCATCGTAGACAAGGTACAGGTAACCATTTATACCAATAAGGCAGAGGTAGAGAAACGCCTGGGCGAGGTCCACAGGGCCTTTGCCGAGAGGGACGAGCGCATCCTGGGGATGAGCGACGAGTCGGTCAACCTCTTCTACAGTTGTACCCTCTGCCAGAGTTTCGCCCCCACCCATGTCTGCGTCATCTCTCCGGAGAGGTCCGGCCTCTGCGGTTCGGTGAGCTGGCTAGACGGGAAGGCCTCTTTTGAGATTAACCCCAGAGGCCCCAACCAACCCATAGAAAAAGGCAAGGCCATAGACGAGAATATAGGGCAGTGGGAAGGGGTTAACATGTTTCTCCTGGAGAACTCTAGACGCAAGCTGGAAAGGGTAAGCATGTACAGCATGATTGCAGACCCCATGACCAGTTGTGGATGCTTTGAATGTATCTCTGTTCTCTTACCCATGTGTAATGGCATCATGACCGTGCACAGGGACTTCACGGAGATGACCCCCTGCGGGATGAAGTTCTCTACCCTGGCTGGTTCAGTTGGGGGAGGACTACAGTGTCCGGGTTTTTCCGGTCATAGCAAGTTTTTCATCGGCAGTCGGAAGTTCATGGCCGCTGACGGTGGGATGCAAAGGCTCGTGTGGATGCCCAAGGAACTAAAGGAAGAGGTAGGCCACTTCATTGAAAAGAGGGCCAAGGAGCTGGGCATGGAAGACTTCCTTAATAAGATTGCTGATGAGACCTTAGCCACCACGGAGGAAGAGGTACTGGCCTACATGCAGCAGGTCAATCACCCTGCCCTGTCCATGGCCCCCCTCATATAAGACATGACAGAGACACCAATACCTTATCTACAGGAAGAGGAAGAAGAGGAAGAAAAGGAAGGACGGCCCAAGGGGGCGATGGACTTTAATGCCAAGCTCCTCAAGACCCGTACCGTCGTAGTGGCTGACGTCATCAATAAGAAGATGGCACAGCAGGTAATCGGCCAGCTCCTCCTCCTGGAACAAGAAGACCCCAAGAAAGACATAAAGATGTTCATAAACTCCCCCGGCGGTGATGCGGACGCAGGGTTCGCCATCTACGACATGATGCGGTTCATAAGGCCCAAGGTAAAGGCCATATGTACCGGAATCACGGCCAGTGCCGCCGTAATCATCCTGCTAGGGGCCTCTAAAGAAGACCGCTATAGCATGCCCAATGCCCGCATCCTCATCCATCAGCCAAGTACGGGGGTCATGGGCACTGCGGCCGACATCCAGATAGAGGCAGGAGAGATAATCAAGTTCCGGGACAAAATCAACCGCCTCATTGCCCAGGAGACAGGCCAATCCATTGAAAAGGTAGAAAACGATACCCGCAGGAATTTCTGGATGACCGGAGAGGAAGCCCTGAGGTATGGGCTGATAAGTAAGATAGTAAACCGTAGAGAGGAAATGGAATAGAAATGGCCTTAACGGGGCTAGATATCTATAAACTCTTACCCAAGACCAATTGCAAGAAGTGCGGAAGGCCCACCTGTCTGGCCTTTGCCATGCAACTGGCCCAGAAGAAGGCCAACATTGACGAGTGCCCCGACGTGAGTGAGCAGGCCAAACAGACCCTTGGGGCCGCCTCTGCACCTCCAATAAAGCTGGTAACCATCGGCGCGGGAGACAACGCCCTCAGGGTCGGAGAGGAGAACGTCCTCTTCAGACACGAGGAGAAATTCTACCACCCCGCCGGGGTAGCCGTTGCCGTAAGTGACCGTCTCTCTGAAGCAGAACTAGACAAAAAACTAAAAGAGGTATCGGCCCTGCGCTTCCACAGGGTAGGGACAGAGATAGGCATAAACCTTGTGGCCATCCAAAATGACAGCGGAGACAAAGACGCCTTTGCCAGGGTGTCCCAGAAGGTGTCCTCCAACATCAACCTTTTACTTATACTGGCCAGCCAGTCCCCGGAGGCCATGGCCCAGGCCCTTTCAGCAGATGGGCTGGCTGCCAAAAGACCCCTCCTCTACGGGGCCAACAACCAGAACTTTGAGTCCATGGCCAAACTGGCCAAGGAAAAGAACTGTCCCCTGGGGGTCCACTCCACTAGTCTGGAGGAACTGGCAGACCTTACGGAGAAGATTAAAACACTGGGGGTCAGCGAGATGGTGCTGAATTACCAGGGTAATGGGGTCAGGGACGTCCTCCAGGGACTCACCAGGCTAAGGAGGGCCGCCCTGAGAAAGAACTTCAGGTCACTGGGTTTTCCTACCATTACCTTCCTGAACGACCAGGACCCCTACGGAGAGATAGCCCAGGCCTCCACCTATCTGGCCAAGTATGCCGGCATCCTCGTTCTCCATAGCTACGAGCCCTGGCAGGTCTTACCACTGCTGACGGTAAGACAGAACATATACACAGACCCACAGAAACCAGTGCAGGTACAACCCAAACTATACGAAGTAGGCCAGGTTACCCCGGATTCCCCCGTCCTCTTCACCACCAACTTCTCCCTTACTTATTATTCCGTGGAGGGGGAGGTGGAGGCCAGCCGCATCCCAACCTATATCCTGGCGGTGGATACGGAGGGCACCTCCGTACTGACGGCCTACTCCGGGGACAAGCTCAATGAGAAGGTAGTGGCAAAGGCCATGAACAATACCTCCGTAGGAGAGCGGCTAAAACACAAAAAACTTATCATCCCTGGGTTGGTAGCGGTAATGTCAGCCAAACTCAAAGACGAGACGGGGTGGGACATCCTTGTGGGCCCCAAAGAGGCCTCCGGGTTACCTTCGTATCTTAAGACTACCTGGGACAGACACGGCAAAAAGGGTTAACCCCTCCCCCTATGTATTATGCCAAAGGTAAACCATTCCTACAAAGTACACTTCCTCCCCCACGACCGAGAGATAACGGTACAGGAAGATACCACTGTCCTGGAGGCAGCCCATGACGCCAACGTCTACGTCTCCAGTATCTGCGGCGGAGTGGCCACCTGCGGGAAGTGCAAGGTGGTGGTGGAAGAGGGCCACGTAGAATGCCCCCCTACCACCCTCCTCTCCTCCGAAGAACTGGCCAATAATTACATCCTCGCCTGCCAGGCCAGGGTGACTGGTGACCTCCTTATCTCCATCCCTCCCGAGACCAGGATAGAGGGGGGTAAAATCCTCCTCTCCTCAGAGGAGACCGAGGGGGTAACCGCAGGAAAGGTACACGGCCCCTTACCAGGGGTGGAATATAGACATGAACCTCTCGTAAGAAAGATATACCTGGAGCTTGAACCTCCTACCCTTGACGACACACTCCCCGATTATGAACGCCTCAAGAGGGCAATAACGTTAAAGACAGGCATCCCCATGGAGTCCCTGGAGGCAGGACTAGAAATCCTTAAGGAACTGCCATCTCATCTGAGGCAGGCAGGGTCACGTTACAACGTGCCCCTACAAATCACTGCCACCGTCGCCCAGCGAGGCGTTATGCATGAAGTCATCCGTATTGAACCAGGCGACACTACCCAGGTAGATTGGGGACTGGCCGTGGACGTCGGTACCACTACCATTGTGGCCGAACTGGTAAACCTGGCTACTGCAAAGGTGCTGGACATAGAGGCCACCTACAACTCGCAGATGAAATGGGGCGAAGACTACATACAACGGATTATGTACGCCACCGAAAGGAATGCCCTGGGAGACCTGCAGCAGTCGGTGATAAAGGACATAAACGGCCTCCTGGCCATCCTCCTGACAAGAAACCACCTCGGGCCCGAAGACATCACCGCCATAACGTGCTCCGGCAACACGGCTATGATACACTTCCTCCTGGAGCTTGACCCTACCCTCATCCGTAAAGAACCCTACATAGCTACGGCCAATTTCATCCCCCCCCTGAAGGCCCATGAATTGGGGATAAACATCTACAAACATGCCCCCCTGTACTGCCTCCCCAGCGTCTCAGCCTACGTGGGCGGAGACATCACTGGGGGGGCCATGGCCATCGGGCTGGAACAGGAAGAACTCCTCTGCCTATTCATAGACATAGGTACCAACGGGGAGGTAGTCCTCGGGAACAAGGAATGGATGGTCTGCTGTTCCGCCTCAGCCGGGCCCTCCTTTGAGGGGAGTGGGGTCCGTCACGGTATGAGGGCCGCCTCCGGGGCCATAGAGAGGTTGGACATCGCCGAAGATTCTTCATTAAACTACAAGATTATAGGAAACGGGACGCCCAGGGGTATCTGCGGCTCGGGGCTGCTGGACACCATCGCCGCCCTGCTCCGCTCCGGGGCCATAAATAAATCAGGAAAATTAGTAAAGGGCCATACCCCCAGGGTTCGTGAGACCGAAGAGGGCCTGGAATTTCTTGTCGTGCCTGCGCCCCAGACGGCCACAGGTTCCGACATCGTCATTACCCAGGCCGATATACAGAACCTCATCCGCAGTAAGGCGGCCATATACTCCGCCGTGGCTACACTGCTGGAGGCCATGCACCTGAAGCCCTCAGACATCCAGAGGGTGTACCTGGCAGGGGGGTTCGGAAATTACCTGGACGTCAGGAACACCATCACTATCGGCATGCTCCCTGAGATACCCACTGACAGGATTCGCTTCGTGGGCAACAGCTCCCTCTCCGGGGCAAGGCTGAGCCTCCTCTCCCAGGAGGCCATGACCAGAGTCAGAGACATTGCTTCCAAGATGACCTACTTTGACCTGATGAGCAACCCTAAATACATGGACGAATTCATCTCGGCCAACTTCCTGCCCCACACCAACCCGGACGAGTTCCCGGCAGTGTACCAGGAACTGGCCAGGAGACACCCCTCTTTTAATTAGGGGGTAGGGATTAGGGGCTAAAAAAATTGTAAATTGTAAATTGGAAGTTTTAAATTTAAAATTTCCAATTTCCAATTTCCAATTTACAATCCGCTCAGTCCAGTAGATATAGGATTGGGGCTCTGTCCCCAATCACTGGATAGGTAGGAGTTTTGCAATGGTTTCGTTGTATGTTATATTGTAAGGACCTGGGTAGGGGCGGGGTAACCCCGCCCCTACCCTGGATTTGTATATTAGGAGAAGGAGTCCTTGATGTCTTTCACCATCGCCCTGGCAGGGAAGGGAGGTACGGGTAAGACTACCCTGGCCGCCCTGACCATCAGGTACATAATAGAGACCCTGGGGGAGTCCCCCCTCGGCGTGGACGCCGACCCCAACTCCTCCCTTGGTGCCGCCCTGGGGGTGGAGTACGAAAAGGCCATCTCCGACATGCGAGAGGGCATAATAGAAAAACGCCTGGACTTCCCCGCCGGTATGTCCAAGGAGAGATACATAGAGTACTGTATTGAGGAATGTATCATAGAGAGGTCCAAGTTTGACCTCCTGGTCATGGGGAGGCCCGAAGGCCCCGGCTGTTATTGCTACGTCAACAACCTCCTGAGAAAGTACCTGGATAAGATGAGTTCAAATTATTCATACATAGTCCTTGACAACGAGGCAGGGATGGAGCACCTCTCCCGCCGCACCACCAACCGTGTGGACCTCATGTTGGTGGTCTGTGAACCTACTGTAGTGGGCGTGCTCACGGCCAAAAGGATACTGAAACTCACTGAGACCCTCCCCCTGAGCATAAAAGAAAAGGCCGTTATCCTTAATAAGGTACCCCACAGTACCCTTGATAAGAAGGTGCAGGAGGTACTCCACAAAGAGGGCCTGGAACCAAAGGCAAGCTTTCTTTATGATGACGAGATATTCTTTGCCTCGTCAGGGGGGATTTCCCTGCTGGAGATTTCTAAGGATAATGCCACTTATAAGGCCCTTAGCCAATTCTTAAAGGAATACGTACCAGCAGGGGGCCTTCAGGCAACGGTCGGACAAAAGGGATAATTTCGCAGGCTAAAGCCTGCGGCTACGGGCCTTCTGTACCAATCAGGTGCAGGGCATTGTAGGGGCGACCCGGCGGGTCGCCCTTACTGGTGTGAGTCAGTAGCAAACGCACGTCCGTTCCACCTCAGGCGGACGAGACGGTTAAAGATACGATAGGAGAGAGAGAAAGCTGATGCAAATACCCAACGTAACGGAGAAATGGTCTGGAACGGTAACGGAGGTCACTATAGGGGCCACCAAAGAGGAGGGAGGTACCCGACAGAAGGTGGTGAAGGTGGGGGGGGCAAGCTGTATCCCCTTCATGGACTTTGAGGGCAGTCCTGGCCATAAGCCAGTAATTGCCATGGACGTACTGGACGTCCCACCGGAGGACTGGCCCCCCGCCCTCATGGAGCCGTTCAAGGACGTAATCTCAGACCCCGCCCTGTGGGCCAAAAAGTGCGTAGACAAATACGGCGCCGACCTAATCTGCATCAAACTGGATGGCATCCACCCGGACAAAGGCAACAGGGGTGCAGAGGAGGCAGTAAAGACCGTCCGCTCCGTCCTCCAGGCAGTGGGCGTACCCCTCATCATCTGGGGTTGCGATGACACACAAAAGGATAACGAGGTACTGCCCAAGATAAGTCAGGCCACCAAAGGGGAGCGATGCCTCCTGGCCTCCGCCACCCAGGACAACTATAAAAACATCGTGGCCAACTGTATGGCCGACGGCCACAACCTGGTAACTCAGGCCCCGGTAGACGTGAACATACAGAAACAGGTGAACATCCTGGTAACGGATATAGGCTTCCCACTGGACAGGATAGTCATGTTCCAGACCACCGGGGCACTGGGTTACGGTATGGAGTACGCCTACTCTATCCAGGAGAGGGAACGCCTGGCCGCCCTCTCTGGGGATAAATTCCTGGCACTACCGGTCCTCTGCAACGTGGGCTACGAGTCCTGGAGGAGCAAGGAGGCTAAGAGCAAAGATGAAGAGTCCCCTGGTTGGGGATTGGCCGCCGAGAGGGGTCCCCTGTGGGAGACCATCACCGCCGTTACCCTGATACAGTCCGGGGTGGATATCATACGGATGTACCACCCCAAGGCCGTGGCCGCCGTGAAGAAACACATTGATGCCTTATACACTGATGGAAGGTAGGGGCACGTTGCAACGTGCCCCTACAACAAATTCCCTCCCCCTCACAATGGGGGAGAAAGAGTAAATATAGGACTGGGGCTCTGTCCACCCAGTAAATATAGGACTGGGGCTCTGTCCCCAGTCTAAGCCCAGGTGGTGGAACACCTGGGCTATATGGTATTTATTAATCAAAAACACGGGAAGGGAATAGAAAGCCATGATTGCAGTAGCTGAACGCATAAACGGGATGTTCTCGGACGTAAAGAAGGCCATCGTAGACCGTGACCCGCGCCCCGTACAGGAACTGGCCAGGAGGCAATCAGAGGCCGGGGCAGGCTTCATTGACCTGAACGTGGGCACCGCGGCCTCAGACCCGGTGTCCGTCATGAAGTGGCTTATCCAGGTCACCCAGGAGGTTACCAGCACCCCCCCGTCCATAGACAGTCAGAAGTTTGAGGTGGTAAAGGCCGCCCTGGAGGTGGTCAAGGGGCCCTCCCTCATTAATTCCTGTAAAGGTCAGGCAGAAGAACTGGACAAATACATCCCCCTGGCCATGGAAAAGAACGCCTCCCTGGTCTGCCTGACCATAGACAAACAGGGCATCCCCCAGGACATTGATAAAAGGGTAGAGATTGCCGCCAATATCGTCGCCAAGGCCGCAGAATACGGCCTTGAGCCTACAAGACTCTTCGTAGACCCCATCCTCTTTCCCATAAACGTGGACCAGAAACAGCCCACCCTGATGCTGGAGGTCTTCCGCCAGATAAGATACATATCTGACCCCCCACCCCACATCATAGTGGGCCTCAGCAATCTCTCCCAGGGTACAAAGCAGAGGCCATTAATAAATAAGGCCTTCTTATCCATGGCCCTGGCCGCAGGGATGGACGCCGCAGTGATGGACGTCCTGGACGAGGACCTCATGAACACTGCCATCTGCACCGAGATGATACTCAACAAACAGATATACAGCGACTCCTTCCTCAAGGCGGCCAAAAGAACCAGGGATTAGGGGTTAGGGGGTAGGGAGGGAAAAGAATTGTAAATTGTAAGTTGCAAATTAGAAATTTTAAAATTTCCAATTTCTAATTTCCAATTTCCAATAAAGGAGTAGGGAGTAGGGGGTAGGGATTAGTGAAAATCCAAATGACAACCTCACGAGCCAAAAGAATTATAAATTGGAAAGTGCAAATTTTAAATTTTAAAATTTCCAATTTCCAATCTTCAATTTCCAATTATTTTAGTTCCTGCCCTCTACCCCCCAATCCCTAGCCCCTAGCCCATGGAACCACAAACCATAAAAATCAGAGTAAGGTACTCCGAGACGGATAAGATGGGGGTGGTACACCACTCCAGATACTTCAGCTATTTTGAGGTGGCACGTATTGAGTACCTGCGCAACCTCGGGGTCAACTACGCCAGTCTGGAAAAAGAAGGCATATACCTGGCCGTCCTGGAGGCCTACTGTAAATACAAGGCCCCTGCCCACTTTGACGACGTCCTTGTAGTTGAGACCTGCCTGACCAAGCTCACCGCCGTCCAGATGGAGCTTACCTACAAGATCCACAGGGAGGGAGATGGGCAACTGCTAGTTGAGGGATCTTCTACCCTGGCCTGCCTGGACACACATTTCAGGCCCCACCGAATACCCGAAGAGGTGCGTAAGACCCTGGGAGTAGAGGAAATAGGAAATCTGTAGCGTGCGAGCTCGTCTCGCACGCTAAAACGTGCCAGACAAGCTGGCACGCTACAGCCACACTAGGTACTGAGTTGAAGGCAAAGGAACATCCACCTCAGGCGGACGAGGGAATGACAAACCAGATATTCCAACGACTAGACCAGCTTTACGAAAAGACCGAGAGGGATAAGACTGAAATACTCTCAAGAATTGCACAAGATAAGTCCGAGTTACTCTCAAAAATAGCACAGGATAAGTCTGAAATGCTTACCAAGACCGAAAAGGATAAACGAGAGATTATTTACTGGGTAGCTGGTCTATTGGTTGGCTTTGCTACCCTGCTTATTACTGCCATATGGGCACTCCGCTCCTTTGCTATCAAACCTTGAGTCTTGTCCCTGACGCCTCCCCCAACCTCTAGCCCCTAACCCTTTATTTTTAACCCCGCCTGAGGCGGATTTTCAACTTGTCAATCAGGAGTAGGGGCAGACCTGTGTGTCTGTCCAAACCTGTTATAGACTAGGGAGTAGGGAGTAGGGAGTAGGGAAAAAGATTGCTAGTCCCTGCCCCCTCCCACCAGAGGCGTCCTCAAGCAGTAGGCAGTAGGCGGTCGTAGCCGCAGGCTTTAGCCTGCGTGGTAATAAGTGGTAGGCAGTAAGTAGACCGAAGCGGACTCACAGGATTTTCAACTTTCCCTCCTATTAAGTAGGGGCGTATTGTTCGCTAAAGGCGGAATCTGTCCGCCTACGGCGTGACATGACCTCTGGCATGGCTTGCGGCTACAACGGAGGGGCACAAATCCCCTACACCCATTAGTAGCCGCAACCTTTAGGTTGCGTTATTTCACGCAGGCTAAAGCCTGCGGCTACTCCATGATTCAAAATAAAAAAGGGATGGGTCATACTAACCCATCCCTTTTTGGTCGGCCAAAGGGTCAAGGCCATGCCTTGACCTATATTATATGTAATTCACTGCCCTACCCTCCCCCTGAAGGGGGAGGGTACAGGCAGGAAAACAACCTAGAAACTAACCGTGAGCTGTAAGAATCCCCAATCGGTGTCTGCGTCAGACAGGTTGGTTTGCACGTTGTTGGTACCTGTCGTGGTCCCGGCTGGTACGCCAGCCCCAGAGAAGAGCCTGGAGTAGCCTCCCATGAGACCGACGTTTTTGTACAGGCTATACGTCATGGTAAGGTCAAACTCCTTACCAATGTTCTCGGTGCTAGTCTGGTTCGCTCCAGTAGGCTTTCCGTTGAGAAGTTGTGGAGCGCGGCCTGGCATGACGCCCTGGCCTGCGTGATACCAACCATCCGCACCCTGGTCCAGCTTGAACGACCAGAAGTCCACCCATGCCGTCAGCTTCTTGGTGGGGAACACCTTTATCGAGAACTTGTGTCCCATCATGTTCTTCCAAGACATCAGGTCAGCATACCCGTAAAGGGCATGGTTGGTCGGGTAGAAGTTGTGGAAGGTGCGGTGCTTGTTGCCACTACGCTTTTGTGTACCGTCTGAATTGAAGTGCC
Source organism: Planctomycetota bacterium (assembly GCA_016209685.1). Lineage (GTDB taxonomy): Bacteria > Planctomycetota > Brocadiia > Brocadiales > Bathyanammoxibiaceae > 2-12-FULL-52-36. The sequence continues at coordinate 22,229 of JACQVQ010000011.1, forward strand.
CACCAGGTGTTGGGTCGCCAGGAGACCAGTCAAACTCGTAGCCTAACCTAGGCTTCCACGCAACCTTGTCAAAGGTATATCCACCGCCTATCGTAGTTGCAAGTGCCTCATGGCTACGACCGCGGAAGTCACCTAACTGGTAATGAGTCTCGGTGAAGTAGTCAATGGCCTTCTTCACCTTACCCACCACCCTGAAACCTGCGTCATGCACTGCCAAGTCTCGGTTCTTCTTTGTGGTAATGCCTGTGGCCGTGCTGGGGTTCTCGACACTGCTGAAGTCTGTGTCATCATTGTCCAACATATACATGAGCTCAACGGTGCCCTGGGGGACGAGCTTCTTCATGGTAAACCTAGCTCCGAAGAGGTTCCTATCTTCATCATTCCTGTGCGCCAGGTTAGCGGCACTACCACTCAGGGCGGTCGGGGCCTCGTCCTTCCTTAAGACAGAGGCAAATGCCTCGGCGCCGTACCTCTCCGTGTTCCACATAATCCTTATGGCATCAAAGCTGTTACCTATGTTGGACCATCCGAAGTCACCCAGCATCCTGTCGCCTGGGTCGCCAGGGCCAGGGGTACCCCATTTAATCTCCTGACGGCCTACCCTGAAGACCAGGTTCGGGTCAAAGAGCTTCCTGATGTCCACATAGCCCTGATGGATGTCAATCCGGTTGTTTGGGCTGGCAGTACCAAAGCCTACAGGCTGTAGTGCACTGTCGCCAGCCTTCCCCTCAAAACCCCAAAATCTGGAGTCCTGGAACTGTACGAAGGCCCTTAGATGCTCATGGACGTCGGCGTCTATGTTGAACCTGACTCGGTTCAGCACCTCAAAGGTGTCCTGGCTAGTTCCAGCACCACGTCCACTAACAGTACCGGAGACAGCGTTGGGCAGGTGGCTTGTCAGGGCATGCCAGTTGTTCTCAAATTCACCCCTGGTCCGCAGCTCCATCCCCAGGCGGATCTTGTTGGCCATCTCATTGTAGACGTTGGGGACGAAGCCCAACTCCTTCTTGATCTGGTCCTTCAAGGTCTCTACTGCCTGTGGGTCAGCCTTCCAGTTCCTTACCTCGCTGGAGAGTTGACTGAACTCCTGCTTGGAGGCCAAGAGCTCCTCGTCATGGGCCTTGATGGAATCCTTGTCGGACTTCATCTCGCCCCTCAGGGCCTCTAGCTCTGCCTTGAGTGCCCTCAACTCCTGCTTCATCTGGGCCACGCCCTCATCCTCGGCCCAAGAGGTTCCGCCTAGAGCGGAATAAAGAAATACCACACAAACTCCCGTTAACAGTTTCATACAGGTCTTTAGCCGACCTTTACTCATCTTACGGCCTCCTTTCGTTAAAAGTCGCCGCTTTATTCCTGAGTTGAGTAAGGTACTTCTTCTTCTTCAGGGCGTAACAGGACTGTGAACCACGCAGGGTTCACAGCCATAGGGCTTTGTCCTACACCCTTGCCCTGTACCCTTGTGGTACAAGGGCGGTGCAGGGCACAGACTATGCCCACGTCCGCTTCTGTTTACGCCATCCCCCGCCTAGCTACTTCTACACCGGGGGACTCTAACAAAACCACCCCTACTCTTAGAAAACTCCCAAGATTATATACAGCCTTGCGAAGATTTCAAGAGAAAAATCTAAAAATTTCTTGGTATATATTAGGCCCGTGGGTAATGTTCTGTATGAAAAAATATTATAGGGTACACACCCCTACCCCTCCCACCTGAGGCGGATTTTCAACTTTTTAGAGGGGAGGTACAGGATACAGAAAATACCCGGTCCTCATAGGCCCCCCTGTAGGCATTTCAGTAAGGGCCCAAACCTTCCTGCCTTTGGATAGACAGCTTCCCAATCCCCCTAGGTAGGCAGTATGATAACCAATAAAGATTAAAAGTCAACAATAAAATTTAAATTTTTTGTGGGGTATTATTTATAGGGGGCAGGGATCAGGGGTCGGGGGCTAGGGACTAGGGAAAAAGTATAACGCAGGCTAAAGCCTGCGGCTACCCCTGCTCCCTAACCCCTGGCCCCCGACCCCTGCTTTTGGCCATCTCTATCCTCTTGGAAATGGGGGGATGGTCGTAGAAGAGGTACTCAATGAGGCTACCGGGGTTTCTATCTGCCAGGTTTTTATCGGCCAGTTTCTCCATGGCAGAGATAAATGCCTGGGGGTTGCGGGTCTTATCCAGTGCATAGAGGTCGCACTGTCTCTCCAGGTGGCGACTGTAGGCGTTCTCCAGGGGCAGTAGCACCACGGCGAACGCCCCAATAACCAGTAAGAAGATTGGTAGGGTGGCCACGTCATGTAGGGGCACGTGTCCGCCTGAGGCGGATGCCCCTACAATATGGAAGAGGGGTATAATCTGCCTGAGGAGGTAATCTGCCAGGGCCAGTCCTGCAAATACGGTGAGGCTACCAATCAGGAGGAGCTTCTGGATGTGGCGGTGGACGTGGTGCCCCAGTTCATGGGCGAAGACTACCTGTATCTCCTGGGGGGTAAAACTCTCCAGCAGGGTATCACTGAAGATTACCCTCCTGGTCTTCCCAAGCCCTGCCAGGAGGGCATTGGCCTTTCTGGTGTTTTTGCTCAGGTCAATCTTAAATACCCCTCCCAGGTCAAGCCCTGCCTCTCTGGCCATGGGTACCAGCATCCCCCTGAGGGACTCATCCTCAATGGGGGTACTCTTATAAAAGAGGGGCAGGATAAGGACAGGGGCCAGACCTGCCATGACCAGGGCAAAGAGGGTAAAGACTAATCCTGCCATGAGCCACCAATACTCAGTGTAATTGTATAGTATAAAATAAAGCACCTCTACCATAAACAGGCTTAACCCAAAGGCCAGTAGAGTCCCCTTAAGCCCCTCCTTTGCCCAGTCCCCCAGCCCCTGGCGGGAGAGCCCGTATCTGTGTTCCAGGATGAACCCTGAATAAAACTCCAGGGGTAGGCTTATTATAAGGTAGAGCCAGAAGAAGGCCGCGTAGTAAAGTGCCACCTGTAGGGGCACGTTACAACGTGCCCCTACGGACATGCTCGTGGCCCATTCCCTGAGGGGTACGGAGAGATAGAGGGCCATAGCCAGTAGGTAGCCGAGGCCCATGAGGAGGCTTATTATTACGAGGAGATACTTGCGGCGGTTATACTCCCTGGAGGTACTGTCTGGGTCTTTGGGGATAGGGACGGGACCGTTACCTAGATACGTGTTGTCCATAGACAAGATAGGCAGTACACAGTAAGCAGAAATCCAAATGTCAAAGCCCAAATGCCAAAGAAATGTCAAAGCCCAAATGCCAAATTTGGAATTTGGATTTTGGCATTTGGATTTCATTTGAACTTTGGGCTTTGAAATTTGGCATTTTTTAATCCTGCTTACTCCGTACCTTTAGCTGGTCTTCATGGGGATTCCTGACCTGGAGGCCCAGGTCAGCAATCATCTGGAGGTCTACCTGGGGGGGACTCCCCTTTGCGGTAAGATAGTCTCCTATAATGATACTGCTGGCCCCGGCGTAGAATATCCAACTCTGCAGGCCTCTCAGGTTTTCCTGCCTGCCCCCGGCTACCTTAATCTCCTTATTCGGGAGGATGAGACGGAAGAGGGCAATAACCCCCAGTATCTCCATGGGGGAGAGGCGTTGACTATTTTCAAGGGGTGTACCAGGGATAGGGTGCAGGAAATTTAATGGTACCGTGTCCACGTCCAGCTCCCTCAGGGTGAAGGCAAGTTCCAAGCGGTCCTCAGGGGATTCGCCCACCCCGAAGATGCCCCCACTGCAGACCTCCATGCCTGCCTCTTTGGCCACACTGATAGTGGTGAGACGGTCCTCATAAGTGTGGGTGGTGCAGAGGCTTGGGAAAAACCGTCTGGAGGTCTCCAGGTTATGGTTATAACGTCTGACGCCGCTTAGATATAAGAGCTTCGCCCCCTCCTGGGTCAGGAGTCCGAGGGAGGCATGGATGGGCATGACCTCGCCATTGGCCCTTATCTCACGGCAGAGGGATACCAGTTCCCCCTGGGTGAGTCTCTTTCCGCTAGTAACCAGCCCCAGGGCGCTGGCCCTGGAGGACACCGCCCCCAGGGTGGCATCCCGTACGGTCTCCTCCCCTACTAATGGGGTCTCTCCTACGCCTGTCTCATACCACAATGACTGGGCGCAGAACCTGCAATCCTCAGGGCATTTGCCCCGTTTGGCGCTCATTATGGCGCAACAGGTGATTTCGTTACCCTTATAGTGGTGCCTTACGATATTGGCCCAATAAAACAGGTCATATAACGACTCCCCTTTCAAAGATAGTAGGGGGGTGGCCTCTTCCCTATTAATCCTCCCACCGGATAGTATCTTCTCTGCTAATTCTTTAAGGCTGGCGTTCACGGGATTTTACCCTTAATTCCCTATAGGCCGCAGATACCTTCTGCCATACCACCTCTGGTCTTTCCGACCTTAGATAGCTCATGCAGTCGCTACCCTGGAATGACCATACGGCTATATTCCTTACCCCCTCCCCGTAAGCTATCTTTATCGCTTGAGCTACCTCCTCTTCCCTCCCCGCAGGGACCCTGAAGCCTTGTATCCAGATTTGAGGCTCTCGGCCATGCTCGGCGCACAGGGCGACCATCGTCCTGGATACATCCCTCACGAAGTCCTCCATCTTTTTGTTGAAGCAGAGCCAGTAAGGGTCTGTACCGAAGACGTCCAGCCCTTCCAGCCTCACTGCTTCTTCCCACTCATAGACGCCGTAGCGTGGGTCAAGGGTGGGGAAGATGCACAGTGCATTTTTCAACCCCTTCCCGGAGGCGGCCTTGCATAAGGAACCTATAAACCTCAGTATAGTATCCTGCCTGAACTTCTTGACCTCCTCATTAAAAAAATCGGCGGGCATCTCGTGGCGGTACTCCTCCAGGAATAACCTCTGGCAGGTCTGACAGGTACAGGCCCACACTACCTCGGGCTTCCCGAAGAGTGGCATCAACTCCCCATAGTAAAGATGGGGTTCATCCCAGAAGATCCCATCGGCCCCTATGCCTGCGGCTAGTTTTATCCAGCCCCTCATGAAATCCTTGAAGATATGGGAATTGAGACAGGCCTTCCCAAGACTGACACTACTACCGTTGATGGTAATGGTCTGCCGGCAATGGGGGTTTTTAGAGACAAATTCTGAAAAGGTCTCTCCTCCGAATACCCTCCCTACCCCCCACGGGTCAAGGAACACCTCCAGGCCGACCTCCTTACTGACCCTCACGACCTCTGCCATTGTCGCGGGGTAGTAGGTCATGTCCTCCTCGCTGAGGGTATGGACGACGGAGTTACAACCTGCCTCGGCCATCGCCTCCATGTCCCTCCTTACGTGTTCCAGGTGGCGTGAGCCGAAGTAACTGGCGCCTAGTTTCATGCTAATCTTCCTTTGCTAAGACCTTCTCTACGGCCTTTACAAATTGCCCTGCTTTATCTAATTGAGACCTCTGAAAAACTCCACTCACCTGTCATTTCTTCGGCTTCGCTCAGGCTTGTAGTGAGCGAAGCGAATCTGACGGCGTCTGAGGGAGCGAAGCGACCGAAGAATCTGACACGAAGTGTCACCCTGAGCGGGAGCGAAGGGTCTAGAGATTCTTCGCTTCGCTCAGAATGACAAGCAGTGCTGTGTAGACTTTTGCAGAGATCTCCTCTCATAAAATTACCCCCTCCTCTTCTACCTTCTCAATAAAAATAGAACCTAAGTTCTTGTACCATTTAAATTCCTTTTCGGGATAAATTATCAAAGATATTCGGGCGTCATATTTTAGATCTACTTCAAGGGCTATTTCGTAAATTCGGTCGCTTAGCTTTATGTCTTCTTTTTTTAGCACCACTAGCATATCAATATCAGACTCCTCCGTAAAATCTCCCCTTGCCTTTGAACCATAGAACCTTATAGATAAGATATTTTCCCCAAGTGCTTCTCGTAAGCCCTTGCATAGTTCCATAACAGCCTTTTTTTCTGTGGGCGAGAGATACTTTAATTTTGCTTAAGCAGTAACCATATCTACCTCAACCCCTCCCTCACGGCCAGTTTATTGGCGCCTAGTTTCATGCTAGTGTTCCTTTGAGTGAAATTGTAAATTGTAAATTCTAAATTTTAAAATTTACAATTTCCAATTTTCAATACAGTGAGTCACCTCAACCCCTCCCTCACGGCCAGTTTATAAGAGATAACCATGGCCCCAAGGGTGGCTATACCCAGGAGGATAAGCCCCTGTCCGTATTCCTGAAATATAAGTTTTCCTATGCCAAAGGTGGCCCCGTATATTAATGCCACCCCTGATAACCACTCCACCAAAAATCCCCAACCTAGCATCCCTTTTTCTAGCCCCGGTAACTCCTTCTGGATGGGGCGCCAGAATCCACCGGGCCTTACCCGCTTGTAGAACTCCACCAGCTTTTCTTTCGGCTCTGGTCGTGTGAGAAGAGTTACGGTCACCCATACTATTATTGAGAGCGGCACCAGTAAGACAAACCTGTGCTGTACCTTCACACCCAGGGCCACGAGCAAAAAATTTATGATTAGAGAGGCCAGGAGGGCGGAGATTTCTGACCAGGCGTTTATCCTCCACCAGAACCACCTGAGGATGAGTACAAGCCCTATCCCCGCCGCCATCGGGGCCAGGAACTCCCAGGCCGTGCTGATAGAATCCATCCGGCTGGCCACCACGCCGGCAACGGCCATCAATACCACGCCCGCAACCCTGGAGACAAATACATAGTGCCTCTCGGAGGAGGATTTTACCAGAAACCGCCTGTAGATGTCATTAATGAAGTAACTGGAACCCCAGTTGATGTGGGTGGTGATGGTGGACATAAAGGCGGCCATGAAGGAGGCCACTAGGAGTCCCCTGAGTCCAGGGGGTAAGAAGGCATTTATGGCGGCAGGGTAGGCCTCTTTGTCCTTATACTCCGGCAGGGTTACCATAGAGACCAGTGCAACGATAATCCAGGGCCAGGGCCTGATGGCATGATGGGCCAGGTTGAACCAGAGGGTACCCAGGAGGGAGTGCCCCTCACTCTTGGCGGCAAGCATCCTCTGGATTATGTACCCGCCTCCATCCGCATGGTGCGTGGCCCACCACATGATTAATAGGAATACCATGAAGGTAAAAAAGGGGGTATCCCAGAACGGGATGGCAGGGCCACCCCCGTTAAGGGCATGGGTCTCCAACGGTGGAAAAAAGAAGAGGGTAGAGCCGCCCATCTGGGCGACCTTTACCTTGAGTTCCGCTATCCCCCCCACCTGCTCCAGGGAGAAGAGGGCCAGTATGATAGAGCCCACCATGGCAAGCACGAACTGGAAGAGGTCAGTGGCCACCACCCCCCATAAACCCGAGAGGACGGTATAGACCAGTGCAATGACCCCACAGATGGAGATGGACAACCACTGCATCTCCCTGGGGATCCCCAGGGTTACGTGTAAGACCGTAGCCATGGCCTGGGTGACCCAGCCCATGACGATGAAATTGTAGACGGTGGCAAAGTAGCCCGCCTTAAAGGCCCTGAGGATGGCCGCAGGGCGTCCGGAGTATCTCAACTCTATGAGTTCATTATCGGTGAGGACCCTGGCTCTTACCCAGAGACGGGAGAACAGGAATACGCTCAACAACCCCCCCAGGGCCGCATTCCACCAGAACCAGTTCCGCCAGATACCATCCGTACGGACGTACTCGGTAACGGCCAGTGGGGTATCTGCCCCGAAGGTGGTGGCTACCATGGAGGTACCCAGGAGCCACCAGGGCAGGTTCCTGCCGGAAAGGAAATACTCTCCCACGTCCTTACTTGCCCGGCGGGAGAAATGTAACCCTATTCCAAGAGAGAGGGCGAGGTAAAGACCAATGATAACCCAGTCAATCAGGGCCAACCCCATTAGTGGCCCATGTTACCAGCAAGCCAATACCAAGTCAAAAGATTTACAATACAGTGTAGGGGCGACCCGCCGGGTCGCCCCTACATGAACCACCTCCCCTCTGCTATAATAATTAAAGAACTGAAGGACTACGGATTACGTGCAGGGGCGTATCGCAATACGCCCCTACCATACCGAATCGCCATGCAACTAGAAAAAAAACTGGAAAACCTGCCCATAGGGACCGGGGTCTATCTCATGAAGGACTCAAGGGGCAAGGTCATCTATGTGGGCAAGGCCAAGAATCTAAGAAACCGGGTGAAGACTTACTTCCAGAAGGGGGGCGATGGTAGGTTATTGGTACAGCACCTCCTGAGGAGGGTGGCCGCCGTGGACGTGGTACTCACCGATACGGAGAAAGAGGCCCTCATCCTGGAAAATAACCTGATTAAACAGTTCAGTCCCCGCTACAACACCGTCTTCAGGGACGATAAGACCTACGTCAGTATAAAGATTGACCTCACCAGGGAGTACCCCCATCCACAGGTTGTCAGAGAGGTGAAGAAAGATGGGGCACTCTATTTCGGCCCCTACAGCTCCAGCCGCGCCGTAAGGGAGACCCTTAGATTTCTTTATGAGCTTTACCCCATCAGGAAGTGTTCAGAAAAGACCTTTAAGGGGAGAAAGAGGCCATGCCTGTACTATCAGATGGGCAAGTGCACCGGGCCATGCGTGGGCCTGGCCGAGGATAAGGCCTACAGGGAGATGATTAACGAGGTCGTGCTCTTCTTAAAGGGTAAGAGGGAGGAACTCCTGGAGAGACTCAAAGAGGAGATGATGAGGGAGGCAGAGGCAGAGCGCTTTGAGAAGGCGGCCGAGCTAAGGGATCGTGTCCAGGCCATCCAACAGACCATAGAGAGGCAGAAGGTCAGTTCCCCCAGTCTTATAGACCGGGACGTCTTTGGTTACTATAAAGAGGGAAGAGAGATGTCCATACAGGCCATGTTCATCCGTAATGGAAACCTGGAGGACATAGCCTCTTACAGCCTCCCAGTCCACTATAACACCCCGGAAGAGGTCTTCTCCGCCTTCCTTAACCAGTTTTATAGCCACACCCGCTTCATCCCCAGGGAGGTGCTGATACCCACAGAGGTAGGAGACGCCCACCTGCTTGGGGAGATACTGACCGAGAGGAAGGGACAGGGCGTCTCTATAGTATCCCCCAAAAAGGGAGAGAAGATAAGACTGGTAGGACTGGCCATGAGGAATGCCGAAAATGCCTTCAGGGCCAGGCACAGCACCCCCCAGAGGCAGAAAAAGGTCTTGCAAGGACTCAAAGAGGCCCTGGGCCTCAAGAACGTTCCCGAGAGGATAGAGTGTTTTGACATATCAAACATAGGCGGCAGGCTTGCAGTAGGCTCTATGGTAACCTTTGAGGGGGGACTGCCCAATAAGAACAGATACCGCAGATACAGGGTGAAAACCGTATCCGCCTTAGGCGGAGCAGACGACTTTGCCATGATGGAAGAGGTCATGATGCGCCGCTACAAGAAGGCCCAGGTAGGGGCAATTCACGAATTGCCCCTACCCCAGTTGACCATAGTAGATGGAGGCAAGGGACAGCTAGGGGTGGCACTAAAGGTTATGAAAGGGCTAGGGATTAAAGACGTAGACGTCATTGCCCTGGCCAAGGCCAAGAAACAAGGAGACAGGAGACAGGAGACAGGAGACAGGGAGACAGAAACCCAGGACAGGGTCTTTGTACCTGGAAAATCTAAACCAATCCTCCTTGCCACCGATTCCCCGGAGTTGCTCCTCCTGGGAAGGATTCGGGACGAGGCCCACCGCTTCGCCATCACCTACCACAAGAAACTCCGCCAGAGGCAGTTCTACCGCTCCCCGCTGGACGAAATCCCAGGCATAGGCCCGGCCAGGAAGGCCAGGCTCATGAAATGCTTTGGGAGCATAGAAAACATCCGCCAGGCCAACCTCAAAGACCTAAAGGAAGTGGCCTCACTACCTGCAAGACAGGCAGAGTTGATATACCACCACTTCCATCCACACGGCTAGCCTTCTAAAGAAAATAGAACCGTCCCATTTTTTTCTTTTTTTCTGTATCTGAACAGTTCTCCATCAACCTAGAAATCTCTTGCCTTATTACCTCACTTGGTGGTATCTTTGTCCTCATGGCGTAGGTTACCTCCTTCTTTAAGTTCTTAAAATCTTTACAAAACAAATATCAGAGGTATCTTACGCCTTCCCTTGACTAATTCAAGTTTTTACAGGAATTATAGGACATCACCCCCTCTGGAGGGCGTTGCATGAAAATAAAACGTCTCTCTATAACAAATTTCCGTTCCATCGAGAAGCTTGATATAGAACTGCCCCAGATTTGTGCGCTTGTCGGCCCTAACAATGCGGGCAAAAGCAATATCCTTCTTGCCATCTATAAAGTCCTTGGCCGCGACTGGGTAACGGTTAATTCGTTTGATGAGAATGACGTCTACATCAGAGATGCTGAAAGGGACATTAAAATATCCCTTTCTTTTGATCCCCCTCTCCAATATCAGAAATTCATGCATGCTGACCCATCGGATATTCATGGCGTTTCCTTTGAGTATACGCGTTATGAGATTGGCGAGAGCAAAGGCCAGAGAAGGCTTGAGCAGCAATGCTTTGATGATAAAGGCAAGAAAGTAAATGTCTTGGCCAAAGCTCCCCAAAAGGGTGAGCAACGTAAATATCAGCCGCTTGTTGGGATACCATCTGAGGTAAAAGAAAGCGTACCGCTAATATACATAGGCACCAATCGCTCCTTAAAAGAACAGCTGCCGGGCGCAAGATACTCCCTGCTTCGGCAGTTGTTTGAAGACATAAACAAGGATTTCCACTCTCCAAGCCAAACGGTTCAGGTTGAACAGGCCGACGATACAGTCAAGGATGTCCCCAAATCCGAGAAGTTCTACAGGCTGTTGGAGAGAGCAATGGGATACCTTAGAACAGATTCCTTTATAGAACTGGAAACCTCTATTAAAAAGAATGCCCTGAGGCAACTCGGGTTTGACCCTGATGTTGATACCGATAAGCTGGACTTTTACTTTGCCCCCTTTGATGCAATGGAGTTCTACAAATCCCTTGACCTTCGGGTTAAGGAAGGCGATTTCCATATTAGCGCAACGGAATTGGGCGAGGGAATACAAAACGCACTTGTCCTATCCATACTACAGGCATTCGAGGAGAGAAGGAAAAAGGGAGCCATCCTTCTTATAGAAGAGCCTGAAATGTTCCTTCACCCTCAGATGCAGAGGGCATTGAACAAGACTCTGTGGAAAATCGGCGAAAGTAACCAGATAATATACACGACCCACTCCCCTCACTTTGTTTCAGTTCCTGACTACCACGAGGTTTTGCTGGTTCGCAAGGGAAGTAATGGCTCTTATGTGACTAAATCCAATCTTCCAAGTAACACACAAAGACGAGAGAAACTGATTAAAGAACTTGACCCGGAAAGAAACGAGCTGTTCTTTGCTTCGAGGCTGTTACTTGTTGAGGGAGATACAGAGAAGCTCGCATTACCTGAATATGCCAAGAGACTGAATCTCGACTTGGACAGAGAAGGGGCAACCATTGTCGAAGTCGGCGGCAAGAGGAACCTTCCTGAATTTGCTGATGTAGCTACATCCTTCAGTATCCCAACAGGGGTTGTCTATGACATTGACTCCTCCGATTTTGGCAACAAGGATGATGAGAAGAAGTTTAACAAAGAACTTGACGATAGGAATAATCCAGAAAAGAACATCCATGTCTGGGCGCTTGATAAGAAATATGAAGACCATTTAAAAAAGGCTATTGGCGATAAAAAATACGCGGAAGCTTGCCAGAAATATCCAAATACAGGCAAGCCCACTAAGGCGCGTCTTATAGCAATGGAGCATGGATTGCCTATACCGGAACCAATAGAGGATGTACTCAAATGGCTTGCCAATAAGGAAGCAAATGAAGCAGAAGGACAACATGATGGGTGAAAAGATCATTTATACTATAGGGCACTCAGACCGTACAATTGAAAGGTTCATAAGCCTTCTCAAACAGCATGGTATAACCGCTATTGCCGACGTGCGGTCTGCCCCATATAGCAGATTCCACCCCCAATTCAATAAAGATACTCTCGCCGCTTCGCTTGAAAAGGAAGGAATAAAATACGTCTTCCTCGGCAAGGAATTAGGTGCCCGGCCTGATGACCGGTCATGCTATGAGAATGGGCAAGTGGATTTCGGCCGAGTAGCCGAGAGAGAGGAGTTTAAGAGCGGATTAGAGCGTGTTCTTACGGGTGGTGAGAAATATCGCATTGCCCTTATGTGCGCGGAAAAGGAGCCTCTGGATTGCCACCGGACAATCCTTGTATGCCATAATCTGAAGCGGCCGGGGGTCATTATTAAGCATATTCTTTTTGACGGGACCCTTGAAGAATATCATGATACTGAGTCCAGACTGCTTAAGCTTACAAACTGTGAACAAGACCTTTTCAATAAGGATGTAGACGATTCAGAAAGACTGGAACAGGCCTATAAGAAACGCGCCAGCGAGGTCGCTTACAAAGCAGAGAATAAAGAGGTTCATCATGAGCAATATTGATATAACACAACAGAACAGCATAAGGCTTTTTACCATCGGTTTTTCCAAAAAGAATGCGAGACAATTCTTCAAAGTTCTTCAGAATGCGGGAGTTAAAAAGGTCGTAGATATACGCTTAAATAATGTCTCGCAACTGGCAGGATTCACAAAGAAGGATGACCTGGAGTTCTTCCTTCATGCAATCGCCGGAATAGAGTATGAGCATCGGCCCGAAATGGCCCCGACCAAAGAGATTCTGGATGGCTATAAAAAGAAAAAGTTGAGCTGGTCTGAATATGAGGAGTGGTTCTCAAGGGTCATGATAGACCGTCGGATAGAGAACATTGTGAAGCCAGCCGAACTCAACCACGCATGCCTGCTGTGTAGCGAACCAAAAGCTGATAAGTGCCACCGGAGGCTGGTAGCTGAATATCTACGAGATAAATGGGGCAATGTGGAGATTCGGCACCTGTGAGGAGAAGACGGCGTATGGCAAAAATCATCATTTTGGCGAACTCGTTCAGACCCGGTGGGTATTGCATGGCAGGGATTGATAGTCAAACGGGCGATTGGATTCGACCTGTGCCGAGAGATGGGAGTCGCGCTATACCAAAGTCTGTGGCTGAGAAAATAGGTCTTCTTGATGTGGTGGAGATTCCTTTAGCATCAGAGAAGCCAAAGGATCGCTACCAAGGGGAAAACCGTTTTGTTGCTTCATGGAATTGGAAGATAGTAGGAAGCGTATCACCTAAGAAAATTATCGGATATTGTGAAGATTCTACCATGATACTTCATTCACATACAGATTATGTAGAACCAAAATATTTTACGCCCTTATCTATCGAACAATGGAAGTCCCTTCAGCTTATCCGGACAAATGTGGATTTTAGCAAGGACACCTACAAACCTAGCCACTGGCGGGCTTCTTTCCACGATAGCTCTGGACATTTATTATATTTAAAAGTAACTGATTCAATAATTGTAGCCAAGCTTAACAGTGACGCAAAAGTTGGGGCAGACTGCATTCTTACAATAAGCCTTACTGGCCCTTGGGCTCCATCAGACGGTTCCAAGCCGGAACGATGCTACAAGCTTGTTGCTGGGGTAATAGAGCTATGACGATGGCTGCTGGAACGGAGGTTTATAACGCCGATACTCCGCCTGTAACGGCTCGCGGACTTTGGACAAAAATGGGACGGTTCTATTTTTTCTCCTCCTTGTCTTTCTTGGGCCTCCCCCTTGGCCTTATTACCCCTTCTACCTTATATCCCTCCTCTACCTTCTCCACAAAACCCTCGCTGCCGTATATAACCCTTCTATCCATCTCACCTCTCATAGCCCTTCTCTCTCTTAACATCCCTTTTACAAATTCCCGGTATTTCTTCCTCCATTCTGATTCATATTCTGATAGCCTCATGTAGATAGGATGCTCATCTACCAATAAGTCTTTCTTTCCATAACCATAGGAATTGTAACTGCTCCAATTGTAATCTTTCGGGTCTCCAACAACCTTTGCCCTTACAGGATTCAATTCCACATAACTCCCACAGGCAAGTAGGTAATTATCCTTTGATATTATGATGCTCTTATATCTATCCTGCCATAAATGCCCTATATGTCCATATCTACCCTTGTAGTATTGAGCATAGGACAGGTTTATGCCCTTCATTATCCCCGCCAGACTTCCACCTTCTCCTTTTGTCTCAAGGACAAGCTGAAAGTCCGCCTCAGGCGGAATGGACATAATGCGAATCAAGACACATTTTTATTTTGTTGTCTATAGACGAACGGCCTGTTAGAATTTTTTCCGTGATACTGGACGAGATATACAAACACAAGCTCCTGGAGGTGGAGGAGAGTAAAGAGAGGATAAGCCTTTCTAGGTTAGAAGGGGCGCTAGCGGGGTTGTCCCCCACCAAAGATTTTGGGGCAGCCCTGCAGACCGGAGGGGGTATAAAACTTATTGCGGAGATAAAGGCCGCCTCCCCCTCCCTGGGGGTGCTAAGGGAAGGGCTTGACCCCGTGGCGCTGGCCCTTGAGTATCAAAGGGCCGGGGCAACGGCCATATCCGTACTCACGGACAAAAAATTCTTCCACGGAAGCCTTTCTAACCTGGAGGAGGTGAGGAGGGCCGTCAGTCTTCCACTCCTCAGAAAGGATTTTATCATAGACGGCTACCAACTGTACGAGGCCAGGGTGGCAGGGGCAGACGCCGTCTTGCTCATCGCACGGCTATTAGATAAAAAGACCCTTGAGACCTTTCTGAAACTTGCCGGGCAATTGGGCCTTGCCTGCCTCGTTGAGGTGCATACCGAAGAGGAACTTAAAAAGGTGCTGGACACCCCTGCAAGATTAATTGGCATAAACAACAGGGATTTAGACACCTTCAAAGTGGACCTTAACACTACCCTGAAGCTCTTGCCACTCGTCCCAGTGGATAGGATAGTGGTAAGTGAGAGTGGTATACATAATAGAGAGGACGTACGGCGTCTTGAAAAGGCCGGCGTGAGGGCAATCCTTGTAGGGGAGGCACTGGTGCGGAGTAAGGACGTGGCCTCCAAGATAAAAGAGCTCCTAGGATAGTAGACAGTAAGCAGAAATCTAAATGTCAAAATCCAAATGTCAAATCAATGTCAAAATCCAAATTTCAAATTTGACATTTGAGCTTGGGCATTTGGGCTTTATTTGATATTTGAGCTTTGACATTTGGATTTCATTTGAACTTTGGGCTTTGAAATTTAGCATTTCTCTTAGTGCCCGTCCCCCTGGTTATTATTCTGGCTTGTAGTTCGCACCCACAAATAGCCCGCAGAAACATATACCACCCTGGGCTATCTCTTCCTCATGATATATGCAGGGGCAGATGATGCCCTTGTTCTTTTCCTTATCCTCATTATTTACCACACGACAAGGGCAGTATTCCTCCCCATACTTCAACTTTCTTAAGGCAAGACCCTTTATGATGGTATCTACGGTGGAGGTATCTGGATTGAACCGATAGGGGGTGTTCTTCAGCCACTTCTCAAGTCTCTGACGGACTCCCTGTTGCGCCCTGTCCAGACGGTCTTCTTTTTTCTTGTCGCCAGATCCGCCTAAGGCGGATACCGCCTTTTTTGGCTCCATAAAAGCTAAATTATACTTACCACTATTTTTATTGCAAGAAAAAAATTTATACAACATATTGTATGTTTCACCTAAATAATTGACACATATAGTATTAGCGTTTTTGTGCGGAAATTTTCCTTTGACAACGCACTACAAAGTGTTAAAATCCCGCACTGAGGGGAAGGCAGTAGCACCGCTTTGACGGGAGTGGTTCAGGGGACAGCCATCAGGAGACAGGGGTCAGCTATCAGGGGACAGTAATCAGCAGACTGAAAGCTGATACCTGATTGCTGTATAGAGCTATCCCACCCTTGCGTCAGAGAGGTGGTAGTAAGAAGACGGAGGTAAGGTATCATGTTAGACAGGGGGAAGCTGGCCCGGGGGCTTGAGACCATCTTAGGTAATATCGCAGTTGAGGAGATGCCAGGTAGTAGCGGTAGTAGAGTATTACACATAGACCCCAACCTTGTACAACCCAATCCCCACCAACCCAGGAAGAATTTTGACCCGCAGACAATAAAGTCCCTCACTGAATCCATTAGAGAGCATGGCCTACTACAGCCTATACTTGTAAGGCCGGGGAAGGACGGAGGCTACCAGCTGGTAGCAGGCGAGCGGAGGTGGCGGGCAGCCAGGGAACTAGGCCTTAACAGCATCCCGGTCATCATTAAAGATATGGGTAACAAGCAGTCCTTGAGTGTGGCCCTGGTAGAAAACCTGCAGAGGGAAGACCTGAACCCCATAGAGAAGGCAAGGGCCTTTTGGGAGCTTATAGAGGTCTTTGGGCTTACCCAGGAGGAGGTAGGGAGGTACACAGGGATAGACCGCTCTACCGTAGCCAATTTCCTCAGGCTACTTGAACTCCCAATAGAGGTACAAGAGCTTGTTTCACGTGGAACAATCTCCCCTGGCCATGCCCGGGCACTAATATCCCTCGGGAATGAGACCCTCCAGAGGAAATTATGCCAGAGGATAATAGCGGAGGGGCTAACAGTGAGGGAGGTGGAGGCCATCGCCTCAGGGGCCAAGAACCCCAAACCTAATAATGGGGCGGCATCGGCACCGTCCGAAGAGGCAGTAGACCCAAAGGGTACTCACCATATGCGCTCCCTGGAGGACCGCCTGCGTAGGGCATTAGGGCTTAAGGTGCAGATAAGGCAGTCTAATGGCAGAGGGAAGATTATCCTCTATTTCCAGGGCAACGGTCAATTTGAACGCCTGGTGGGGCTCCTTGGGACTACGAGTGCCTAGTCCCTAGGTCTTCTTTCTCTGCTCCACTAGCCCTGTGAGGCATTCTAGGATCTGGATGAGCTGGTTCTTCAGCACCATTGTGTCTACTATCCTTGCCCTCAATACCTCTCGCAGGGCCTCTATCTGGGCCAGCTCCCGCTCTGTGAGTTCCATCCCAAATCTCCTTGAGGATGCTCGAAAGCAAAATAGATTATATTAAATTATACGTATTTTACAGATTATGTCAAGTAAAATCTTCCCGATGGATAAACAGGCAATAGGCGAAAGGCTAAAGATAGTCATATTGTCTCAATGCATTACCCAAAAAGACTTTGCGGAAAGGATAGGGTTCTCAGATAAGTATATAAGTGACATTGTTAGGGGTAGGACGAAGCCATCCCTCGCCCTGCTATCGCAGATACGCTCTGTATTTAGCGTATCTACAGAATGGTTGATTACCGGGGTAGGCGACTCTCCCAAGACGACCCTGGAGGGCTTTGTCAAGGAATCTACCCCTCCCTATCAGCCTCACCCAGGAGGGCCTTCGCAATTAAAAGGAGATAATAAGGTGGCACTACCCTTATTATCCGAGGCACAAGTTCTAAGTATTTACAATAAAAAGACTTACATTAAAGAGATAAAAGCTGAAGAATATTGCCTGTTCTACAGGGACTGGCTGAGCCAGCCAGACGAGACCATCTGTACGGAGGTCAGGGGGTCTGAAATGGAACCCCTTCTAAAGGATGGCTCGGTTGTTGCGTTAAATATTAGCCTAAGGGACCCCACCCTCCTGGTGGGGAGGATTTGCGGCATCTGGGTGAAGGGGATGGGAGGTGGTGGGGCAACTCCCGATAAGATATGTTTCAGATGGTTAAAGGCCAGCGAGCCTTATCTGGTCTTTATACCCCAACAGGAAGGCCATTCTATCCTGTGTCTCCCCACGGCGGAAAACCCCATTGTAGGCAGGGTAGAGGGGGCGTGGGTGAGGTTTTAGGCATCAAATTGTAAGTTGGAAATTGGAAATTGCAAATTGAGACCTCTGAAAAACCCTACAAGATGTCATTCTGAGGGAGTGAAACGACCGAAGAATCTCAGATTCTTCGCTTCGCTCAGAATGACACGAAGTAGTGCGGTAACTTTCGCAGAGGTCTCCCATATTTATTTATTTCTTGACTTAAATAATTTATGAGATATAATTTCCAGTCTAAACATTCCAGGCCATCAAGAGAAACGGGGTGAAAAGGCGTAGTGGCTAAGATATTGCTGACAGGGGAAGAGAACCTAAAAGAGGCCCTCAGAAGGTTCAGAAAGATGTGCGACAAGGAGGGCATTGTAAACGAGTCCCGGCGCGGTGCCTACTATGAAAAGCCCTCAGACAGGCGCAGGAGGGAAGAGAGCCGCAGACTCAAGAACATTAAACGCTCCCAGTTCAAAGTGGAGTACGGTACATTCTAAGTCATATCAAGTACGACCTTTAGAACCCCCTTCCTGGAGGCAAGACCGAAGGCCTTTATTGCCTCTTCTAAGTTATAGACCTTTGTAACCAGAGCGGTTACTTCTACTGCCCCATCCTGCAATGCCTCTATTGCCCTCTTAAACGGGCCGCACCTTGAACCTAATAGCACTACCTCGTTAACCACCAGTTGACTAAGATTCAACCTCTCTCCCCCCGCCCCGAACCAATGAGGTACGGGGCTGGCAAAGGTGCTCTTCAATACAATCTTACCCATGGGTCTTACAAGGTCCAGGGCCAATTCTAAACCCTTCGGGGAGCCTGTGCAATCTATGCATAAATCAAACTTTTGGTGTGGTCCTTCGTGAACTAGTCTGGTCTTTATCTTTTTCCTTGCAAGGATTTCTAACTTTTCAGGATGCCTCCCAATAGCGGTCAGCTCGCAACCAGTACCCGCCATTACCTGTGCTACCAGGAGTCCCAGTTTTCCATCCCCCAGGACGGCAACCTTATCATTTGGGCCGGTATCTACCTGTTCTAGTATCCTGAAGGCAGAGGCAATGGGTTCTACGAATACAGCCTGGAGATTGCTTACGCTGGTGGGTAATTCATGGAGGTTGGCCATGGGCAGTGTGAGGTAATCGGCAAAGGCCCCATCCTTACCCAGTATGCCCAGCACCTTCCTATTGGGGCAGTGATTTCCCAATCCCTGACGGCAATATTCACATCGTCTGCAGGGGCAGTTTATCTCCCCTACCACCCTCTTGCCTATCCAGGTCTTGTCCCCCTCCTCCACCACCCCCACGAACTCATGCCCCAGCACCCCCTGAAAGGGCATATAGCCTTTCACTATCTCAATATCTGTATTACATATCCCCGCCTGCAAGACCCTTATCAGCGCCTCCCCCTCTGCCCTTTTAGGCGTTGGATAGTCTCTGCTGTATTTAGGCTTCTTGTGGAAGAATAGTGCCCTCATTTGTATCCTTGCAATCCGCCTGAGGCGGATCGGCCTCAGGTACGACAATACGCCCCTACAACCTGGGCAGACACGTAGGCCCGCCAGAGGCGGGTCTGCCTCGGGCACGATCTGCCCCTACAACGGGCATGGAGTAGGGGCGAACGGCCGTTCGCCCCTACAGGCCCTTCAACCTCTCGGCGGCTTCTTTGGTCTTCTCCAGGCTGGGGACGAGGGCAAAGCGGACGTATCCCTCGCCGGGGTTCTCTCCCCTCTCGGTCCGGTCGCTTATCCAGTCCCCGGGGGTGACTACTATGGCTATCCTGGGGTCAAGGAGTCTCCTGGCAAAGTCTACGGAGGTCTCCCCTTCGGGTACCCTCTGCCAGAGGTATAATGTGGCATCCGGGGCACAGTCGGGTAGACCAATAGAGGTGAGGGCCTTTACCAGGATGTCCCTCTTTAGACGGTATTCTTCCCGCATTTGCTTGACATGTTCTTCGTCCTTTAAGGCGGCGATGGCGCCATCCTGTATGAAGGTGGCCGTCCCTGAATCAACGTTGGTCTTTACCTTCTTAAAGATGTCAATGATGCGCCTGTCCCCAGCCACCCAGCCCACACGGTAACAGGTCATCGCACTGCGTTTGGAGAGGGATTGAAAGGCTACCACGCCCTCCTTTGTAACCTCCAGTATGCTGTGGGGAGGATGGTTAAAGTACATCTCAGTGTAGGCCTCATCTGAGGCAATTATGATGTTGTGTTCTTGTCCAAAGGCCACTGCCTCTTCAAAGAAACTCAAGGGGGCGCTTACTGCGCACGGGTTATTGGGGTAATTTATCCACATGAGTTTGGCCTTCTTACAGACCTTTTTGGGGATACTGCTAAGGTCGGGCAGGAACCCATTTTCTGGTAGGAGGGGGACGAAGTAGGGCCCCCCCTCGGCAAACAACGTCCCCCTGGCATAGGGGGGATAACCTGGGGTGGGGATGATGACATAGTCCCCGGGGTCAATGAAGCCCTCATGGAAATTAAACACCCCTTCCTTAGAGCCTATGGTGGAGGTGACCTCTGTGTCGGGGTCTATTGAGACGTTAAATCTCTTTTTTGTCCACTCACTGATTGTGGTGCGGAAGTCCCTGGAGCCGGTATAGCTTGGGTAGCCGGCGCCCTTTCTGGTATCTATAGCCTTCTGGGTGGCCTGGCGGATGAGGTCTGGCGTGGGTGTGGTGGGGTCTCCCACGCCGAAGTCTATGGGGGTAATGCCCTGGGCCTTGAGGCTGGCCACCAGTTTATCCACCTCTGCAAAGGCATAGGGGGAGATAGAGGCAAGCCTCTTAGAGGGCCTTATCTCCTGTGTCCCGATTAATCCCTTTGTTTCCGCCATTTCAAGGTTCTCCTTACGAATTCGGAGTGCAGAATTCGGAATGCGGAATTCTAACTCTGCATTCCGCACTCCGCACTCTGCATTCCTATACGTCTCTGCCCACGGCCTGGGCCAGGGGCTTGAGCTCTTTCATAAGGCGTTTAAACTCCTCCGTAGAGAGGGTCTGGGCGCCGTCTATCAGGGCCTTTTCCGGGTCTATGTGCACCTCTATCAAGAGGCCGTCTGCCCCCACCGCTACCGCCCCCTTTGACATTGGGTTTACCAGACTGCTCTTTCCTGTACCATGGCTGGGGTCCACTATGATGGGTAGATGGGTAAACTGTTTCAACTGAGGTACGGCACTCAGGCTGAGGGTAAAGCGGGTATGGTTCTCAAATGTCCTTATGCCCCTCTCACAGAGGAGGACGTTGGTATTGCCCCTGGAGAGGATGTACTCAGCGGCCAGGAGGAACTCCTCCAGGGTGGCCGACATCCCCCGCTTGAGTATGACAGGCTTGGGCTGTTCCCCCACTGCCTTCAGGAGGACAAAATTACCCATGTTCCTGGTACCTATCTGGAGCACATCGGCATACTTGGCCACCATCTGGACGTGTTCTGGGCTCAAAACCTCCGTAACCACGGGGAGTCCTGTCTTCTCCCGCGCCTCTGCCAGATACTCTAGCCCCTCTTCCATAAGACCCTGGAAGGCGTATGGGTTAGTCCTGGGTTTAAAGGCCCCTCCCCTCAAGGCCACGGCCCCGGCCTCCTTTACCCTCTGGGCTATGGAGATGAGCTGGTTCTTGTTCTCCACCGCGCATGGGCCTGCTATAACCCCTATCTTTTTGGCCCCAAAGGGGAATTTTCCCAAGAGTACTTCGGTATTGGTAGGTTTTACCTCCCGGCTGGCCATCTTGTAAGGGGAGAGGATAGGCATTGCCTTTTCCACCCCTGGCAATGCGTTCCAGAAGTCCTGGGCTATATCCCGCTTATCCCCCAGGCAGGCAATGACATTCCTCTCTGTACCATGGAGGAGGACTGCCTTGAGCCCTACCCCCTCCACTTTTTTGACAACATGGTCTATCTCCTCTCTGGAGGAGCCGGGTTTCATCACGATAATCATTATGTACTCCTATCTACTAAGGGCAAATCTACTCTGAGCAAGCAAGGTCAAGAAAAAGGTCTACATGGAGATATTTACTGAGACCTCTGAAAAACCCCAAAGACATCATTCTGAGCCGCCTGAGGTGGAGAAGAATCTGACACAAAGTGTCACCCTGAGCGGAGCGAAGGGTCTAGTGGTGAGATTCTTCGCTTCGCTCAGAATGACACGGACCGTTAACCTGATTTTTTCAGAGGTCTCTTTTCTCTAATCTAAAGGAAAATAATAGCTTGTCAAGGGCAGGCCCTATGTTAGGGATTAGGGGATAGGGGGTAGGGGGTAGAGGAGAATTGCATTGTAAATTGGAAATTGCAAATTTTAAAATTTAAAATTTCCAATTTACATTTTACAATAGTCCATCACCTACTACTGAATTCTTAATTCTGACCCCTAATCCCTGTTCAGGAGGCATGACTTGACAATTCCCCGTGGGGTGGTATAAACAATGAGGAATGCGGAGCGTTCCGAGTGCGGAATGGGGAGTGCGGAATGCAGAATTAAAACAACTCCGCAATCCGCATTCTGCAATCCGCATTTAGAATGTTCCGCATTCTGCATTCTGTCGTGGTGGGCGTAGCTCAGTTGGTTAGAGCATCAGACTGTGGCTCTGAGGGTCGCGGGTTCGAATCCCGTCGTCCACCCCAGTTTCCCTTTTCTAGTTCTTTGAGTGGCAGGACCACTCCCTACAAAGGAGGAAGGGCACCCGTGTCTCTAAAAGGCCTGGCCAGTATCTTAGCCGTGTCTTTGTCTTGTCTCTCTCTTTGTTGCCTGGCGGTGCTACCGCCCGCCGTCGGTGAGGTAGCAGGGCCGCCCTCAACGGAGGCGGAAAAAGGCCATGTGGATGCGCCTCACTCGGCCTACGGCCACGGGGGAATAGCGGCAGGAAAGGAGGTTGCCCCCACTCACCCGGGAGAGGCAGGTAAGGGCGTAGGGCCGTACGGAAAGTACTGGGACCCCATACCTACCCACAAATACTGGGCGCCACAGCACTTCTACAAGCCTCCGTCCATACCCCAAGGTGTCTTCAGCGAGAAGGATTGCGAGGAGTGCCACTCCAAGTTGAACCCCCTGCTGGTAAAGTCCTGGAGCGAGAGTGCCCATGGAAGTTCCAAAAAGCTTAATTCCCATCAGAAGAGAGAGTTAAAAGAGATACAAACACGACTGGGAAGGAAGGTTCCCCAGGTGGGCTGTATAGACTGCCACGGCAGGCCCGGTGCTGAAAAGTTAAACCACGGGACCGAGCTAGTGATGCCTATGCCTGAGACGTGCGGTGTCTGCCACCCAAAGGAGGTAGAGGAATTCTCCTCAGAGGCCAAATACGGCATCCCCGACTGGCCGGAAGGCAGGGAGAGCCATGCCCGTTCTTACGACGCTAACCTGGGGACAGACGTCTGGGCCGCTACGGATAAAAACATAGTCCAGGGTTGTGACATGTGCCATAACATCCAGCACAAGTGCGACAGCTGTCACACCCGCCATGCCTTCAAGGCCGCAGAGGCCAGGAGACCGGAGGCCTGCGCCACCTGCCACAACGGTCCGGACCATCCCGACATTGAGGACTATCTACACTCCAAGCATGGGACCATCTACACCACCGAGGGCTCAAAGTGGGACTGGGAAGAACCGTTAAAGGAGGCCCAGTACCCCGCCCCCACCTGTGCCTCATGTCACATGTATTACAGGGGGAAATTCTCTCACAATATGGTCAGGAAGGCCATCATGGGGGAAGGGGACGTCCTCTTCTACAATAATATTTTTAAAAACGTCCTACCCAGTAAGTACATTAGTGAGAACCCGGAGTTGATGGATAGGAGGATTGCCTGGATAGAGACCTGTTCCCAGTGCCACTCCACAAGGTTTTCCAGAGAATACCTCACCTCCATGGACATGGCCTCTGACCAGGTCTTCGCCTACGTTAAGGAGTCTTATGAGCTGATAAAGGCCCTCTACGAGGAAAAGGCCCTCTTCCCCATGCCCGCAGATAGACCCAAGGCCCCTCCCCCCGTGGAGGAGAAGTGGCCAGACACGCTTGGGGGTTTTTATGGTGAGTTCTGGGCAAAGGAAGGTAATCCCAGCCGGATAGAGAGGGACTTCCTGTACATGTGGGAAAACGATGCCTTCCTTGTCAGGAAGGGCCTTGCCCACGTGAACCCCAACGCCTTTACTTATATCTCGTGGTCAAACCTGCTAAAGAAATACATAGGCATGCAGAGTGAGGCCGCAATACTCAGGAGACTAAAGGCGCTGGAGGAGACGGGCAGTGAAGAGCAGACAACGGGCAGTAAGCAGTAAGGAGTTGGGGCGGTTCCCGAACCGCCCCGACTGCCTCATGCCTACTCGTTTAAGGGTTATATATGCAACGTGGTAAATTTGTAGTCTTTGATCTGGATGGGGTAATCTTCAGGGACCAGTATCTGCTAAGATTATCCAGCCAACGGGGGCTCCTCAGTTATCTCCGCACCTATTATCTCTGCATACTATTTGACCTGGGGAGGCTCACCATTGAGAGGCTACTGGAGGAGGTGTATAAAGGCTTTAAGGGTATATCCCTGAATACCCTATGGGAAGCATACAAGGAGATGCACCTCATTGGGGGCATAGAGGAGGTTATTCAGTCCCTGCGGAGTAAGGGCCATACAATTGCCATTATAAGTAGTGGGGTACCAGATTTTCTGGTCAGGGATTTGGCTCTTGAGCTGGGGGCGGACATGGGTTTTGGTATAGATATAGGGTTCGTTGACGATTCCCTATCCGGAACGGTGGGAGGGGAGTTAAGCACTTTCACTGGGAAAGAGTCCCTCATAAAAGAACTCACCAGGCAACGAGATATTGAGTGGAAGGAGGTGGTAGTTATAGCCGATGACCCCAATAACCTCTCCATCATGGAGAAGGCAGGTCTGAGTATAGGCATAAACGCCTCCTTTCTTGTGAGAAAGAAGGCTGACTACCTGGTGGACGGAAACGACCTGAGAGGGTTGTTGAATTATATAAATGGTTGCGGAGAGGTAAACCAGGGGAAAGAATGGTTTCAGGAGGTAAGGAGGAAGTTGGTACACGTGTGGGCCGGGGCCGTGCCTTTTCTCGCAAACATCGCCTTCTTCCCCACCATAAATTTCTTGGTCTTATTGGTGGTGCTTTATACCCTTTCTGAGGTGGGACGGCTAAATGGGAGGCTGGTACCTTTATTAGGCCCTGTAACCACGGCGTGTATTCGGAAAGAGGAGAGGCGGGGGTTTATTACTGGACCGATTACCATGGCCATTGGCGTGATAATGTCCCTTTTACTCTTTCCTGCCCAGGTGGCCCTGGCGGTAATATGGATACTGGCCTTTGCAGACACCGCAGCTACCCTTGTAGGAAAGACCTGGAAGGGACGGCCGCTCCCCTATAATCGTTCCAAGAGCGTGATGGGCTCTCTGGCCTTTTTTCTGGTAGCCTACCTCTGTTCCCTCCTCTGTCTTTCTCCCATGTCTGCCCTGCCTGTAGCCCTGACTGCTTCCATCCTTGAGTCTTTACCGCTAAAGGACGATAATATCTCCACACCCCTTGGGTCTGGGGCAGTACTAATGTTTCTTATGCGTTAATCACCTTATAGGGGCAATTCGCCTGAGGCGGACGGTTGCCCAAAATAATAGGGCAGGTGCAAGTTGCAAATCCGCCATGTTTTGGGCGGGACCTGCCCCTATAAGTGGACAAAGGGGATACTTTGCGAATCCTGGGGATAGACTACGGCAAAAAGAGGATGGGGTTGGCCCTGAGTGACCCGCTGGGCCTGACCGCCCAGGGGCTAGAGACGTTGGAGTGCCGGGGGTTGGAAGAGGATATGGAAGAGCTGTCTCGGCTGATATGTGAGAAAGGGGTTGAAGAGATAGTGGTGGGCCTCCCCAAGAGGATGGACGCCAGTCTGGGGAAGGAGGCCCAGGAGGTGCTTCGTTTTGTAGAGGACCTCAAGGTCAAGATTAACCTGCCCGTCCACATGGTAGATGAGAGACTAACCACGGCGGGCGCCCACAAGATTATGAAGGAAGGGGGACTTTCCAGGAAAGAACGGACTAAAAGGGCCGATACGATAGCGGCCCAGATTATCCTGCAAATTTACCTGGACAAAAGGAGGAAGGGGCTATGAAAGAAAAGCTAATACTCCAACAGGGGGACATCACAGGAGCGGCGGTAGATGCCATCGTAAACGCCGCCAACTTTGAGCTCATAATGGGGGGAGGAGTGGCAGGGGCTATCCATAAGAAGGGGGGCCCTTCTATCCAGGAGGAGTGCAATAGACTCGGCCCTATCCCACTGGGGGAAGCGGCTATTACGGGGGCAGGAGCCCTTAAGGCCAAGTACGTCATCCATGCCGCCAGTATGGGCCTTAGAGGTCCCCTCACCACCAGGGAATCTCTCCTCAATTCTATAAGGAATTCCCTGAAAAGGGCCGAGGAGAAGAAATTAAAGACCATCGCCTTCCCCGCCATAGGGACCGGAATAGCTGGTTTTCCAAAGGAACAGTGTGCCCAAGTAATGGTAGATACAATACTGGAACACCTGAAAAAGGGAAGCTCCCTGGAAAAGGTCTATATAGTCCTCTTCAAGGGGAATATCCACGAGGCCTTTGAGAAGTATCTGGCTACTGTAAAGTAGGCAGTAAGCAGGAATCAGCTGTCAGCAAGCTAACTGCTGACCTGCTGACTGCTGTCTACTGACTACTGTCTACTGCTTGCTCTCTAGTCGCCTTTTTGCCAAGTTTTCTGTAAACGGCCAGTTCCTTTTCTGCCTCCTCAGTCAGCCCTGCCTTCTGAAGGATCATTGCCAGGGCCTGGTGGGCACTGGCCAGTTCTGGGTCTACGCCTATAGCCTTTCGATACTCGGTGATAGCCGCCTCAAGCTGTCCGTGTTCTTCATAGAGTTCTGCCAGGTGGAGGTAGGCATCCACCAACTCTGGATGGACTTCCGTGGCCTTCTGGAGGTGGAAGATCGCCTCCTGGGTCAGCCCTCCCTTGGCCAGGGTCAACCCAAGATTTTTGTGGGCCTCGGCCAGGTTAATGCTGGCTACGGCGTCCTGTGGTCTCAGGGCGAGCACATTTTCGTACTCCCCTACGGCCTCCCTATACATATCCAGGGAATCGTAAGCTAGGCCCAGATACAGGTGGGCCTCAGCGTAGTTGGGCTCCAGTTCCACGGCCTTCTTGAACTCTTTAATTGCCTCCTCTGGCATCCCCTTCTCTCCGTATACCATACCCATCATATAGTGGGGTTCTGCCATCCTGGGGTAGGTGTTTACCACCACCTTGAGCTCTGTGACGGCCTCGTCCAGCATGCCCTTTCTGGAGTAGGCCAGCCCCAGGGAGGCGTGAGCACTGGCAGAACGGGGGTTATCCTCCGTTGCTCTCTTGTACTCCTGGAGGGCCTCTTCGGATTTTCCTTGCTTCTCGTAGGCCTGTCCCAGGAGGATGTGGGCCTGAGTATTTTTGGGGGAGACCTCCAGGGCCTTCTTTAGTTCTACGACAGCCTCTTCCACCTCTCCTGAATCTAAGAGCTGGGAGCCCAGAGACAGGTGACCCCTCGGCTCAGGTTGACAACCTGCAAGGAATAAAAACAGTAGGCAGTAGGTAGTAAGCAGTAGGCAGTGGGCAGTACTTACCCCATACTCCTTACCGCTTACTTCATGCAGAGTGGCCCGCACTGCATTCATTCCAGTTGGAAGCAATTTTCCAGATGCTCCTTTCCGTTGACACCAGCCTCCTGGAGCATGAGCTTGTGGAAGGAAAAATCTCCAAACTCTTTTACTGAATGGCTGTCCGTGTTGAAAGCCAGTTTGACACCCTTTTCCAGGCATCTGCGAAGAAAAATAGAATTAGGGTCAAGGGAGTGGGCATTCACCTCAAGGGCTATCCCCCTGGAGAGGGCCTTCTCAATAATGACGCCGTGGTAACGGCTCGGCACCGCTATGCCTGCCTTCCTGAGACCCCTGGTGGGGTGGGCCAGGATGTCTATATCTTGCTCCAGGGCCTTCATGGTGAGGGACAAGAACTCTTCCTGTACCACCTCTTCCTTTTCCCTCCTTTTCAGGGAAGGGATGACGTGGACTGCTCCTATAACCACATCAAAACGTCCCCTGTAGTCCCAGTCAAAGATAAACTCCCCATCAGACATCTGCTCCAGCTCAATGCCAGCCCTTACCCCGTATTTTCTGTAAGGCTCCAGGTCTGAGAGATATTTCTCTAGACGGTATGCCCTATCTTTAAGCAGGGGCTGGAGGTCTATCTTCCCTGTCTGCCGCCTCAGTCCCTCTCTCTCGTTCTGCTCAAAGTAGATGTCGTTGCTGTGGTCCGTTATGGCGAAGCACCTCAGTCTGGCCTTACTGGCATAGAGCAGGTAATCCTCTACTGTTACCAGGTCTGCACAGGCAGACCAGTACGTATGGACATGGCAATCAGTATCAAATATCAAATCCTTCTCTCCTGAAAGATAGAAAAAGTATAGGTCCCTAGCCCCTCATCCCTGGCTGTGCTACTTATCTTTGTGAGCGATACCCAGTTCCTTCATTATCTTCTTCATATCCTCCCAGCACTTGGGCTTATCGTTGGGGTTTCTGAGGAGATAGGCAGGGTGGAAGGTGGGCATGAGTTTTATATCTGTCTCAGGCGGATAGTCAAGGAATCGTCCACGTAAGGAACCGATGGGTTCCCTAGTCTGGAGCAGCCCCTGGGTGGCACAATTCCCCAGGGTACAGATGACCTTGGGCCTTATCCATGCAATCTGCCACTTGAGATAAGTCTCAGAACATATAAGCATCTCGTCCGGCCTCGGGGTGCGGTTCTCAGGGGGGCGGCATTTTACCATGTTGGCGATATACACCACCTGACGGGTGAGCTTCATGGCCTCAATAATCTTCGTGAGTAGTTGACCCGCCCTCCCCACAAAGGGTTCCCCCTGCTGGTCTTCGTCATAACCAGGGCCTTCTCCAACGAACATCAAGTCCGCAAAGGGGTTCCCTACCCCAAAGACCACCCTGGTGCGGGACTGACTGAGACGGCATTTGGTGCAGGTAGAGGCCACCTCCCCCAGTTCGGCAAGTCTCTCCACCCTGTCGTCTACTTTTTCGGGAGTGGTCTCACCACCTGGCTTCCTAGTCACAGCATAGGTCTCTAAAGACTCTTTTACTTCTACGGGTGGCTGGTGATGCTGATGCTCAGGAGTGGCTTTGGGTGGCTGTTTAGGCAAGAAATCTATCCCGAAGGACTTTTCAAGAAGGAGTCTTTGTTTTATTTCTTTTGTGAATTTAAGTAGTTCTTCCTGGGGGTTCAAGGTAGGATGGATTAGATGAGACTACACCTGGCCTTAAAAGAATTACTTTCTTTTTATTTTAGTTTCCAGGTCTTCCTTTCTCAAGGCTCTTTGTCCCCAGCCTACAAGTCTATGGTCTGGTTCAGGAGGCTTTTGGGGACTTGACTCTTTTGGCTTGTTCTTGCTTGCTTCACTCATTAAGAGTTCTTAGGTCTGTTGTTATTCGGTCTTTTGATGGAATATCACCCAATGTCCTAGAACCTGAAATTTTAGGGTCTGGTTTAGGAGGAGAGTCTTTTTTGGGTTCTTCCTTTTTACTTTTATCTTCCATACTCATAATGGACCTGTTAATTTGTGATTGTGTACGAAAGCCTCACTTGGCCTCATTGTTTGTACTAGCTCTTTCCCCCGCAAGCCAATCCAAAATCCTGATTAGTATATCCTCTCCCCCCTTGGCTACATTGGAATACTTACCCATTCTTGGCCTGCTTACCAACTTCGGATCAGGTTCTGGTAACCCTGAAAGTTCTTCCGATCGTACACTAAGGGGAATCATGGATTCTGAAGGTTGTACCGTTTGAGCCTTTGTGTGCTTCATAATTTCACTATAATTTTATCAGTTTTTCAACACGCTAGCAACTAAAAAAACCAGCCCTAAGGTTGTTAGAACCATCGAAAGATTCATACAGTAAGCACTGGTGGATATTATACCCTCATTATACTCGTAACACTGAACTAGATTCGTAATAAGTTGCCTCACAATCTTCTCTCTTGGGACATTCCAGTACTCCTCCATAAGTTTTCGTGGGTTTGGGTCCCTTCTATATTTCTTAGCCCGAAATGACATAAAGTTTAAGATTAAGGCGAAGAAGAAAAGGAAGACACTAGCAACAAGTAAGGGAGAATACGCTTGTTGATACATATCCTTCAACGCAAGAGACATAATAATGCCGTTAAAACCTATTAAGATACCAGCTTTAGTTTCTAGATGTTCAGTGTCCTGAAATGCCAAATCTAGTTTTTCTTTAACTGTCTGGTAGATAAGCTCTATGGAGTCTTGTCGTTCCATAAATGGTTTCTGGGCTAAATGTTCTTTTTACTTTCTTCCAAGGCCTTCTCTATCTCTTTCACCACCACCCCCTGCACCTCTTCAATGGTACCCTGCAGTTCGCAGCCTGCGGCCCCTTTGTGTCCCCCTCCGCCGAACTTCTGGGCTACACGGTTCACGTCCACGCCGTCTCTGGAGCGCAGGCTCACCTTCACCTTGTTAGGCTCTCCCAGTTCCCTGAGGAGCACCCCCACCGAAACCCCCTCTACGGAGGCAGGTATATCGGGGAAGTCCTGGGTGTCTATGGAGGGTGTACGGGCCTCCTTCATCATCTCTCTTGTGAGCCATATGGTGGCAATCCTCTTGCCTCCAAAAAACTTCATGGTCTCAGTGGCCCTTGCGGCAAGCTGGAGTTGGCCATAAGTGTTGGCCTTGTAGAGGTGGTTGCCTATCTCCGCGGGGTCAGCCCCACAGTCAATGAGGTGGGCGGCTACCCTCAGGGTCTCTGCGGTGGTGTTCGGGTTGGTAAAACGGTTGGTATCAGTAACGATCGCCACGTACAGGGCCTCGGCTATGCGGGGGGTAATCTTCCACTCTGCCGACCTGAGGAGGTCGTAGACCATCTCCCCGGTGGAGCACTTGCCGGTATCTACCCAGTTCACCGTACCAAAATTGCCCCCGTTCGCCTGAGGCGGATGGTGGTCAATGCATATTACGGGAGTGGCGTCAGAAAAGAGCCGTACGACCTTCCCTAGCCGATCCTTGACTGGCGTATCTACGGAGATTACCAGGTCAAATCCCTTGTCCTCACCAGAGGAGGATAGGACGGCCCCACCTCCAGCGTCCGTCCCTTCTCTCCGCTCAAGGGCAGGCCCTGCACCGTTCTGGTGCAGGGCAGGCTCAAGCGGACTGGCCTCCGCCGTCTTGACCTCTCGTACGGGGACCTCTCTGACCAGGAACTTGTAGACCCTGGGGATGGGGGAATCGTTGATAATAGCAGGGTCTTTGCCCAAATCCTTCAAGGCATAATACAGGGCCAGTTCAGAGCCCAGGGCGTCCCCGTCCAGGCGTATATGAGCGGTCAGCAGGGTCTTACTAGACCTATCTATCAGTCTTTTTATGCTCTTTAGGGTGTTCTTCATCTTGTTGAAACATTTTATCATTAAAAGTATACGGTGTCAAAAGGACGGTTATGTTAGTTTATAATTCGGTGTGTTGGTGGTTAAATTTTAGGTGTTTATACGAATTAGGTAGAGGATGTAAGGGGGAAGGCTTCCTCTTACCACCCCCGAAGCCAGGGCTTAGGGATTAGGGAAAAAGATATAGGGACAGACCTTTAGGTCTGTCCCTTACTTCCACTCTAGAAAGTTGAAAATCCGCCATATTTTTGGCGGGAGGTAACAAAGGGGTGTGTAGACTACAACTGGTACGTTTTAATGTTGCGTGCCAGTTTGTCTGGCACGTCATACATGCGAGATAAACCCAAACGCTACAAAGATTCCCTTTGTCTGTAGGGGCGACCCGCCGGGTCGCCCCTACAGACTTTCTCTTCGCTTCCCTGAAGCCTCTTGAAACTGGTTTTTTGTGTGATATTATAGGATTGTTGTCGTATCGTTTTTAGGTAATCCCTGGAGAAGATGGAATGTTCAAGATAGTAGCAAAGGAGAAACTCTCGGACGTTATCTACCGCACTGTGGTAGAGGCCCCCAAGATAGCCAGAAAGCGGAAGGCAGGCCAATTTGTAGTCGTCAAGATAGATGAGCAGGGGGAACGCATACCCTTAACCATCTCTGACGCAGACCCGGAGGCCGGGACTATAAGCATTGTCTTCCAGACGGTAGGCTATACCACCAAGCAGTTGAGCACCCTGAAGGTAGGGGACCACATCCTGGACATCGCAGGCCCCATGGGCCATCCCACCCCCGTCAAAAATTACGGTACGGTCGTCAGTATTGGAGGCGGGCTGGGCACGGCCCTGGGCAGACCCATCACCGAGGCCCTCTACAAGGCAGGTAACCACGTAATTGCCATTATCAGCGCCCGTAACAAGTCCCTCGTGATGTTTGAGGAGGAGATGAGGAAAATCAGCCACGAACTCCTGATAGCCACGGATGACGGCTCCGCAGGATTCAAGGGCTTCCCTACCCAGTTATTACAGAAACTCATTGACGAAGGGCGGAAGATAGACCTCGTGGTATGTGTAGGCCCTGTGCCCCTAATGGCCGCTGTAAGCAAAGTAACCAAGCCCTACAGTATTAAGACTATCGTGAGCCTGAACCCCATCATGGTGGATGCCACCGGGATGTGCGGTGCCTGCAGGGTGACCGTGGGGGGAGTAACGCGTTTTGGCTGTGTGGACGGCCCTGAGTTTGACGGCCACCAGGTGGACTACGACGAACTAATGAAGAGACTCAAGACATATACGGAGCGGGAGCAGGAGATGAACCAGCGGTTTGCCCCGCATGAGGCGGGGTTCCAGGAGGTAAAGAGATGAAAGACCCCACTATGTGTAAAGAAGGGCACAACCTGAAGAAGCAAAAGGCCCCCAGGCAACGCATGCCTGAGCAGGACCACCATCAAAGGATAAAGAACTTCAGCGAAGTGCCCCAGGGCTACACCCCTGAACTTGCCAGACTGGAGGCCAGCCGCTGTCTCCAGTGCAAGAAGCCACTCTGCCGCGCAGGTTGTCCCGTAGGTATAGACATACCGGCCTTCATCAAACTCATCGCAGAGGGAGACTACGCAGGGAGCGCCAGGAAGCTGAAAGAATACAACAGCCTTCCCGCCGTATGCGGCAGGGTCTGTCCACAGGAAGACCAGTGCGAAAAGGTGTGCATAGTGGCCAAGAAGTTCACCTCCGTGGCCGTAGGCAACCTGGAGCGCTTCGCCGCAGACTATGAGAGGACCAACGGGGCAATAAGCATACCTGAACTACCGGAGCCCTCTGGTTATAAGGTGGCCGTAGTGGGTTCCGGCCCCGCCGGGCTTAGCGCCGCAGGGGAATTGGTAAAAAAGGGGCACGAGGTGGTGATATTTGAGGCCCTCCATAAGGCCGGAGGGGTGCTGGTGTATGGTATCCCGGAATTCAGACTCCCCAAGGCAATCGTGGAGTCAGAGATAGAGTACCTCAAGAAACTGGGGGTAAAGATAG
This sequence comes from Planctomycetota bacterium, assembly GCA_016209685.1. Lineage (GTDB taxonomy): Bacteria > Planctomycetota > Brocadiia > Brocadiales > Bathyanammoxibiaceae > 2-12-FULL-52-36. The sequence goes on from JACQVQ010000011.1 coordinate 55,436, forward strand.
AGCTAAACTCAGTCATAGGGAAGATGGAGACGGTGGACGAGTTGCTGGGAAACGGCTTTGACGCCGTCTTTGTGGCCACTGGTGCAGGACTCCCCCTATTCATGGGTATCCCCGGGGAGAACCTCTGCGGCGTCTATTCTGCCAATGAGTACCTTACCAGGGTAAACCTGATGAAGGCATACGATAATGGCCATGTAACCCCCATCCTGAAGAAGAAACGGATTGCGGTGATAGGCGGCGGTAACGTGGCCATGGATGCCGCCAGGACCGCCCTGAGGATGGGCACGGAAGAGGTCTACATCGTCTACCGCCGCTCCAGGACAGAGATGCCGGCAAGGATAGAGGAGGTAAAACACGGGGAGGAGGAGGGCCTACAGTTCCACCTCCTGACCAACCCCGTGAGGATACTCGGAGACGAAAAGGGCTGGGTGAAGGCCCTTGAGTGCACAAAGATGGAACTGGGAGAGCCAGACGCCTCAGGCCGCCGCCGCCCGGTCCCAGTACCCAACTCCGAGTTCCTGCTGGACGTGGACTGCGTAATAATCGCCATAGGTACCAGTGCACATCCCCTAATCCCCATGACCACCCCCGGGGTGAAGGTCAACCCCAAGGGCAACATCATAGCCGACGAAAAGAATGGACAGACTACTCAGGAAGGGGTATTCGCTGGCGGAGACATCGTCACCGGGGCGGCCACAGTCATACTGGCGATGGGTGCAGGCAAGCAGGCCGCACAGGCCATTGATGAGTACGTAAGGAAAAAGAGGCCCGCCCGTACCCCGGCAGGTAGCCGCAGGCTTTAGCCTGCGTGGAAAAGATTAAAGGAAACAGGGCACAAGGTATAGGAAAAGAGATTTTTACCTGTTGCCTGTCCCCTGTAACCTGTTAAGAGGTGGTGTGAGTGCAGCTAGTAATAAACGGAGAACGAGGCGATTATCCAGAAGGTCTAACAATCCAGGCCCTCCTCAACAGGCTAGGCATAGCCCAGCGTCCGGTAGCGGTGGAAATCAATAAGAAGATAGTACCCAAGCTAGAGCACTCCACCAGAGGACTAAAAGAAAACGACACCCTTGAGATTGTTACCTTTGTAGGGGGGGGTTAGTCTTTCTAATTTGTCATTCTGAGCGGAGCGAAGAATCTCTTTATTGATTATTACACTTGTGGAGAATAGTCGTGCAGCAGGTTTTAACAAAACAGGTTACTGAAGACAAACTCAAACTGGGCAAATACGAGTTCACCTCCAGACTCTTTGTCGGCACGGGGAAGTACCCCTCCATGCCGATAATGAAGGAGGCCCTGGAGGCCAGCGGGGCAGAGGTGGTAACGGTGGCGGTAAGGAGGCTCAACCTCAAAGACCCTAAGGGTGAGTCCCTGATGGATCACATAGATACCAAACGCTACACCATCCTCCCCAATACTGCCGGCTGTTACAGTGCCGAGGAGGCCGTAAGGACGGTCTACATGGCCAGGGAGGCCGGCTTCTCCGATATGATTAAACTGGAGGTACTGGCGGACGAACGCACACTCCTCCCAGACCTGCTAGAGACCCTCAAGGCCACAGGGCAGTTGGTAAAGGAAGGCTTCACCGTACTGGTCTATACCTCGGACGACCCAATCATTGCAAAGAGACTTGAAGAGGCCGGGGCCACCAGCGTGATGCCCGCAGGCTCCCCCATAGGTTCAGGTCAGGGCGTACTGAACAGGAACAACATCAGAATCATCCTTGAAAACGCCAGGGTACCCATCATAGTGGACGCCGGCGTAGGCACGGCCTCCGACGTCTCCATAGCCATGGAGCTGGGCTGTGAGGGGGTACTCCTTAACACAGGGATAGCCCACGCAAAGGACCCAGTGAAGATGGCCCGGGCCATGAGACTAGCCTGCGAGTCAGGCAGGCTTGCCTACCTTGCAGGGAGAATCCCCAAACGCCTCTACGCCAAGGCTTCCAGTCCCGAGAAGGATTTTTAGCCTATGGAGTCCAGTCCGCTTGAGGCGGATGTCGCTGGGAAGTCCATTGACACGGTCAATGGACTCCATGATTTAATGTAGTTTTCTTTTCGTTAGATTTTTTGTATAAGCAATATTTAGCAATGCTCGCCAAACGCATCATCCCCTGTCTTGACGTAAAGGCCGGACGTGTAGTAAAAGGCACGAGGTTCCTTGACCTCAGGGACGCCGGCGACCCTGTGGAGATTGCGGCCTTCTACGATAAGGAAGGGGCAGACGAGATAGTCTTCCTGGACATCACCGCCTCCCACGAAGAGAGGGACATAATAATAGACGTGGTGGCTAACACCGCCTCCGAGGTCTTTATACCCCTGACCGTAGGCGGGGGGATTAGGACAATAGAAGACATCCGCCGCCTACTCAAGGCCGGGGCAGATAAGGTATCCATAAATACGGCAGTCATAAAAGACCCTGACTTAATCAACCGGGCCTCCAGACGTTTCGGGAGTCAGTGCATAGTGGTGGCCATAGATGCCAAAAGGAGAGTGGGGGGCTGGGAGGTCTACATAAACGGGGGACGCACCCCCACAGGGAGAGACGCCGTTGAATGGGCCATAGAGGCAGAGACCAGGGGTGCGGGAGAGATACTCCTTACCAGTATGGACTGCGATGGCACCAAGGACGGTTACGATTATGAACTCACCCGCAGGGTCTCCGAGTCCATCCACCTCCCAGTAATCGCCTCAGGAGGCGCAGGCGAGCTTGAACATTTTTATGAGGTACTCACCAGAGGCAAGGCCGACGCCGCCCTCGCCGCCTCCGTGTTTCACTACAAGACCTTCTCCATCTCCCAGGTAAAATCCTTCCTGGTGGAAAGAAACCTCGTAGTACGCCCCAGCATTGTCATCACATATTAGCCTGTTCAGGCCAACAAAACAAAGCTAGTTTCTAAAAAAATTACTAAATTTATCAGAATTAGCTTGACACAGCTTGCGTTTTTGTTACAATCTGGCCAAAATTCAGTTTAGGAAACCTAAAACAGCAAAAGGAGGTGAATTCTAATGAAGAAGAAAAAAGGCGGAAAGAAGTAAGCTTACACCAGGAAACCTGAAATGACGAAAGGAGGTGAATACTAGTGAAGAAGAAAGGCGGAAAGAGGTAAGCTTCCACCCTGGGCGAAGAAGGTTTTTGAAAAGACCTTCTTCGCCCAATTTTTTTTAAACCTCACCAAGCTATCCACCCATCTAAAGACCCTTCCCCTATTTGACTTGATTAACGTAGTGAACTAGAATGGCCTTTAGACTACTCCAGGGAGATGCAGACAAAACCTATGAGACTGGGACCACTGGAAGATGGTCAGAGGGTTATCATAATCGGCGGCGGACCTGCCGGGAGTAGCTGTGCCATCGCCCTCAAGAACCTGGGCAGGAAACTGGGTAGGGACATAGACGTTGTCCTCTACGAGGGGATGCAGTACGGACCTGACAGCATAAAACGGGTAGGCGTACTGGCCCCGCCACTCGTGCAGACACTGGAAAATACCCTCGGAGTAAACTTCCCCTGCCAGTTGGTGGCCAGAAAGATAGTGGGCTACTATCTCCACTCAGGCAGATACAGCATCAGGCTCTACATGGGAGCGAACCTCTCATACGTGGCCCATAACGTAGCCTTAGATGCCTACCTGCTTGGGATGGCCATTCGTATGGGAGTGAGGGTCCTGCCTGGAAGGGTAAAGGATATAAAGATAAGTCCCCATGAGGTGTCCGTAGAAGGGGAGTCGGGAGGGACACGTGGGGACGTCCTTGTGGGGGCCTTTGGGTTAGATTCCTTTACGGCTGGTCTACTAGAGAAAGTTACCCCTTACCGAAGACCCAGGGTACTGCACTCCATAATGACAAAGATTACAGCCCCCACGGAGTATCTCCTCGGGTGTGAGGATTACATACACGTCTTTTTACCCTCCATGGGGGAGGTGGAATTCGGAGTAGTGACTCCAAAACTCACCCACTTTATCGTAAACATTGCCGGTAGACGAGTGAGCCATGAGGCACTGAGGAGATTCCTCGCCCTCCCGGAGGTTGCAAAACTTATCCCCGCAGATGCCCTTGCGGCCTGGTTTACCTCAGGCGGACCGGTCTCCCCTCCCATACCCTTCCCATTGGAACCTGCCAGGAACAGTTATGGCGACAGGTACGTTGCGGTAGGAGATGCGGCGGGGCTGGTCAGGGCCTATAAGGGTAACGGCATTAATTCTGCCTGCGTCACCGGGGCAAAGGCCGCAGAGGTCATGTTGACTGCGGGTATATCTCACGAGGCATTCCTCTACCACTATCTCCATGCCTTCTCAGACATAATCAAGGACTTGCCCTACGGACGCGCCGTCCGCAGGCTGGTCCTCTTCGGAGAGGGCTACGGCCTGCTACCCCTGGTCATCCACGCCGCAGGGAAGGACAGGACACTGGTAAACGTACTCATAGACTTCCTGTCCGGCCACAAGACCTATCACAGGATACTGAAGGACTGGGGCGGTGTGGAGCTTATCTACAGGTTCTTAAAGGGCCTCCTCCCCTGGATGCCGCCAGCCAGGGTGGAGGCAACGAAACCTGCCGCTGAGGCCACTATGGGTAGGCTCGCTCCCAGATAATCGTAGGGGTACGGCGCGCCGTGCCCCTACATTTGAACAAAGTAGGTCAACCGCCGACTTTGTATTCCTTGTTAAACAGCCTTGTTACCCTCTCGTTTGCCCCCTCCAGACTGGTGAGGACGTAGCCTATGCCCAGCTCATTGACCACGGACCCCGGCCCCCCGTCTTTTGGGTTCAATGGTTCACGGAAGGCTATCCTCCTTATGTTCTCATCGTACTCCGCAAGCTTCTCCTGGCTCAAGACCCCGAGCTTTAACAACCTCTCCTCGTAGCTGGCCCTCCTGGAGCCCTTTTCCGGGGAGCCTTTCTTGAACGACTCCAGTGCGTCCTCCCAGTAATACTTCATATAAATCAGCGAGAGCCCCACCAGTTGGTCCCTCAGGGTCTCAATCTCCTTCTCTGACCAGTTCTTGTGCTGTCTCTCCAGTATGACCCAGAACTCCTCGTGTATCTCCCTGGTGGGCATATTGGACTTCTTGGAGACCGTCTGTAGAATCTGGGAGAGGCGTTCCTTATCCCTCTGGTTTATGTAGTCCATGGGGTTTGTAATACCCTCTGCCAGTGTGATGCCTGCGTACAGTAAAATAATAAGAAACCAGAACCTTTTCAGTCTCATCTAAATCTCCTTATCCGTAGTGTACAGAAGACTATGGACTATAGACAGTAGACTTTGTTTTAGTCTATAGTCTAAAGTCTGTAGTCTAAATATTATTCTTCCCTCCTGACCTCAACCATTCTCAATCTGGCCTTCCTGGGTGGTCTTGGGAGGCGGGAGGCCCTCCTCTCAAAGTAGCGTAACAGGGTCTTTATGCCCTCCACTATCCCGAATACTGCCGCAGATACACCAATGATTTCTAACCAGTGCCACCAGTGAAGGGGTACGGTATGGAATATCGGATTAAGGAAGGGCACATAGACCACCACGGCCTGAAGTGCAAAAGAGATGGCACAGGCTATAAGGAGTTGTCTATTGGAGATAAAGCTCACCTTATAAAAGGGGCCGAAGGATCTAAAATTATATGATAGGAACGCCTCTACTACTACAAAGAAGGTAAAGGCAATGGTCCTGGCCTCCTCTACGTTATGCTCGCAATAGCACAAGGTCAGTGTGGGGGCGGCCACTACAAACCCAACGGCCACCAGGTAGGCTATTACCCCCTTCGTGATTATGCCCTCCCTTGGGTCCCTTGGGGGGCGTTTCATTATCTCCCGTTCATAAGGCTCCACCCCCAGGGCGAGGGCGGGGAGGCCGTCTGTAACCAAGTTTATCCAGAGGAGTTGTACCGGCAGTAAGGGCAGTGGTATGTTCAACAGCATGGCGGCAAAGATGGTAATAACCTCAGCAAAGTTGGAGGAGAGGAGGTAGTACACGAATTTCCTTATGTTCTCATATATACCCCGGCCTTCTTCAATGGCGGCAACTATGGTGGCAAAGTTGTCATCGGCCAGTACCATGTCGCTGGCCTCCTTTGTAACGTCTGTCCCGGTTATCCCCATGGCCACGCCTATGTTTGACCTCTTGAGGGCCGGGGCGTCATTGATGCCGTCCCCCGTCATCGCCACCACGTGGCCCATCCTCTTGTGCATATCAGTTATCCTTACCTTGTGCTGGGGAGAGACCCTGGCGTAGACCCTGACCTTAGGGAATACCCTGATGTACTCCTCATCGCTCAGGGCATCAAGGTCTGCCCCGGTGAGGAGGGTGCCTTCATCTAAGATACCTATCTCTCTGGCCACGGCGGCCGCCGTATCCTTGTGGTCACCGGTTATCATGACCACCCGCAATCCGGCCTCCCTGCACTTCTGGTAGGCCTCCCTTACCTCTGGCCTGGGGGGGTCAATCATCCCCTGTAGCCCCAGGAACACCAGACCCCCTTCCTCGTGAGGCCCCTCCTCTTCCAATTCCTTTCTGGCAAAGGCCAGGACACGCAGGGCCTCGCTGGCAAAGAGGTGGTTTACTGCCAGTATCTGGTTAATATCCTCCTGGGTCAGCCTTGCTGCCCCGCCGTTTTTATATATGTGGGTGCAATTGTCTAATACCTTTTCCACGGCGCCCTTTGTGTGCATCAGGGTCTTTCCGTCTGCGGTGCATATCACGGACATCTTTTTTCTCTCGGAATCAAACGGTATCTCGTCCAGCCTCTCATGGTATTTCCTCAGGTCTGGTAGCCCTGCCTTTGCGGCGGATACGAGGAGTGCTATCTCAGTGGGGTCTCCCACGGGTTCTTTATCCAGGATTGCATTGTTGCACAATAGACCAGTTTCCAGGAGGAGTCTTACACCCTCGCCTGTCTCTACCTTTTGTCTATTGTTCAGGAACGCACCATTTTTATCGTAGCCCTTGCCGGTAACGTCCAGGGTCTTGCCGTCTACGAATATCTTCCTGACGGTCATCTCGTTAACGGTGAGGGTACCTGTCTTATCTGTGCATATTGCCGTGGCGGAGCCGAGGGTCTCCACGGCAGGGAGCTTTCTTACTATGGCGTTTCTCCTGGCCATCTTTGTGAGGCCCATGGCCAGGGTGATGGTAACCACTGCGGGGAGGGCCTCTGGTATGGCCGCTACGGCCAGGGCAACGGCGGTCAGGAACAGGGTTATTAACTCTTCACGGTTGCTTAGACCTGCGCGGGCCAGTCCAGTGCCTAAAACGGCGGCGCATATCACCAGGATGATGATACCCAGGATTTTGCCTAGCTTCTCCAGGCGCTTCTGGAGGGGTGTACTCTCTTTTTCCTCGGCCTGGAGCATGGCGGCTATCTTGCCGAACTCGGTATCCATGCCCGTAGAGGTTACGGCGGCCCTGCAATGCCCGTACACCACCGTGGTACCAGAAAAGAGCATGTTCTTCCTCTCCGGGATGGTGGCCGATTCGTGTATTACGTAAGTGGCCTTCTCTACCGGGACGGATTCCCCCGTGAGGACGGACTCATTCACCTTCAGGTGCAGGGCCTCCAGGAGGCGGCAGTCCGCAGTTACCCGTTCCCCTGCCTCCAGGATAAGGACGTCGCCAGGGACCAGGGAGCGTGATTCAACTAACTTCACGGAGCCTTCTCTAAGGACCTTGGCCTTTGATACGAGCATCTTCTTCAGGGCCTCTACGGCCTTCTCTGCCTTCCTTTCGTGCAGGAAGCCCATGACGGCGTTCAGTATTACGATGGCAAAGATGACCGATGCGTCAAGGTACTCACCCAGGGCGGCCGATACGGCAGTGGCCACCAGCAGGATTATTATCAGGACTTCTGTGAATTGCTTTAAGAACTGGAGTATGGCGGGGGTCTTCTTTTTTTCTACAATCTCGTTTGGACCGTGCTCTTCTAGCCTTCTGGCGGCCTCTGCATCACTCAGCCCCCCAGGTCCGCCGTCAAGGCGACTCAGCACCTCTTCAGCACTGAGCCTGTACCATTCAGGTTGAGGTGCGGTTACGGGGGCTTCTGGCGTCCCCTTTTTGGGCCCCTTCTTGCGGTCCTTCTTAGATTCTTTTAGCGGGATGTCTGTGTGGCTTGACATGATTTATTTTGTAGGGGCACGTTGTCCGCCCCAGGTTGAAAATCCGCCATCTTTTGGGCGGGCGGATGCCCCTACCAACTGCCCTGTTTTCGTGTCTTGCTTTTTTAACGTTCGAGCCTCAGGCACGCCCCACCATGTTTGGGGTGGGTCATGCCCCCTACCAGAATTACGTCTAAAGCAAGTGAGACCATCAGGGCTTAAACTAAACAATCTAGCAGTTTTCCTACCTGCTTTCAATGGCCTATTTTCTGATTGACCTACTATTGACTGAGGTAGTAAAAATTGTTAACATTAAGATTTTCTAAGGGTATTAAAGAGGGGGGGTAGAGACGCCGCAATAAAGCGAGGAAAACATGCCTGGGCCAAGACTGGGGCGTATTTTCCCCTGGCTGCCAGGTCGTTAATTACGAATACAGGTTAAAACCAATCTGGGCAGAGGTACTAGCGCTATACATCCCCGGCCATGTTCCAAAGATTATTAAACATATTTCTATTAATTACAGTCCTGCTTCTACTCCTACTGCAGACCCACCTCCCTTCTCTCATCTGGAAGGAAGATATACATACCGATGCAGTAGCGGTCTGGCGGATGGATGGTATACATAAAGGTGCCATAAGCGATGAAAAGGACGAATACAAAATCTCCGTCTTCTCAGGGCTCAGCATAGGCAAGGGCCATCTTCAAGAGGCCGTGTATCTGAACGGTGTAGATTCCTACCTCCAGACCCCATTAACTTTCAATGGATGGCAGGAGCTGACTATCTCCCTGTGGGTCATGCCCGAAGA
>JACQVQ010000012.1 GCA_016209685.1 Planctomycetota bacterium
GGTTAGGAGTTGACATATAACTTTATGGTTGCTATAGTAAGGGGAAACGAAAAGGGAGTCTTTGTCATTACAACAAGAGACCTCTGAAAAACCCTACGAGATGTCATTCCTTCGGCTTCGCTCAGGCTTGTAGTGAGCGAAGCGAATCTGACGGTGCCTGAGGGAGTGAAACGACCGAAGAATCTCAGATTCTTCGCTTCGCTCAGAATGACACGAAGTGGTGCGGTGACTTTTGCAGAGGCCTCTCAACAAATGGGGTGAGAAAAAAATGTGGCTGACATTTAGGCTGTATCTTCTTATGACGTTGATGTTTGGAATGGTCTATGGCATCATAATCGCGGCGGCCTATGCCATAGGGCTGGGAAACTTCATAGCTTATGGGGCTATTGCCGTAATAATGCTCCTGGTACAGTACCTCCTCGGCCCGAAGATGGTAGAGATGTCTATGGGGATACGGTATGTCTCTGAGTCTGAACGTCCTGAACTGCACGGGATGGTAGAGGAACTAGCCGATGCCGCCGGTATACACAAACCCAGGGTGGGGATTGCCAGTATACCTATACCCAATGCCTTTGCCTTTGGTAGGTGGGGAGGAGACGGAAGGGTCTGCGTAACGGAGTCTATCATCAAACTCCTCTCTCCCAAAGAGCTTAGGGCAGTCCTGGGGCATGAGATATCTCACCTTAAGCACAGGGACGTGGCCGTAATAACCATGCTTTCATTGGTGCCTATGGTTCTATGGTACATAGCCTGGCACTTCATGTTCATGCCCAGGGGCAGGGATAGGGGGGGTAACCAGGCCGTCATAATTGGCATTGTTGCCTTTGTCCTATACTTTGTCACGAATCTCCTGGTGCTCTACGGTTCCAGGATAAGGGAATACTATGCGGATTTAGGCAGTGTGAAATTAGGAAATACGCCCCACGATATGGCCACCGCCCTGTACAAACTCGTATACGGCAGTGCTAAGGTGCCCAAGGAGGCACTACATGAATGTGAGGGCTACAAGGCCTTCTTTGCTAACGACCCCTCCAGGGCCAGGAGTGAGATAAAAGACCTTAGACAGCTTGACGCTGACATGAGTGGGAGCATTGATGCCAATGAGCTTGAGGCCTTAAGGAGCGGAAGGGTAAAGGTGGGTCTTGGCGATAGGTTTTTAGAGATATTTAGTACCCATCCCAATATGCTCAAGAGGATAGGGTACCTGTCCAGGCTTGGCCCCGTGTATATGGAGAGACGAGGGGCATAGAGGGAAACGATGCCCAATGGCTGTCAAGGCCTACATCCTGGTTGACATAACCACAGGGGTAAAGACCCAGGAAATCCTGGACGAGTTAAATTCTATTGCTGGGGTAAAGACTGCCGAGGCAGTCTCTGGCCCGCATGACATCGTTGTAGTGGTTGAGACGGCAGACCTAAAGGGCCTTGGCAATCTCGTCCTCTCCAGGGTTAGAACAATAACGGGGGTTACAAAGACTATCACCTGCTGTTGCGTACAGTAGCTCCGACTTTTTAAGTGCGGAGTAGTTCTGTACCCCTGGCTAGATAGGATATTGAAAACGGCTCATAGAATAGATATGAATAGAAGACTCCTACAAGGTGTATTAGTCCTTTTTTGCCTCTTTGCCCTCCCGTCTGGGTGCAAGAAGGATAAGGCGGACAGGGCGAAGGAAGAGCTTAAGGTAGAGAGGAAGAAGCGGGAGGAAAGCTCCGAGAAGTATAAAGAGGTACTGCAGTCCCTCGCAGAAGAGAAGAAACGGGCAGAAAACCTGGAGAGGGTGTTAATGGAGCTGGGGGAGCGGCTGGAAAAGCAGGGTAAACCACTCCCTGCAGAGGTTGGCAAACTCAGGGCTAAGGAGAAGGAAAAAGAAAAGAAAGAAGCCGCCGAAAAAGGCGTAGAGAAGTTATTAGAACTGGGGAATCAATTCTACTCCAGGGGTAATTACCCTGCCGCCAGAGAGGTCTATTCTTCAGCCCTGGAATTGGGGGTCAATGACCCCACGGTGTACATGAGACTGGGCAAATGCTGCGTAGAGGCCAAAGAATATGACAAGGCCATTTCCTTTTTAGAAAATGCAGTGGCCCAATTGAAGGAAAAGGGGACGCAAGAGCATCTTTGTTCACTATATAACAATCTTGGATGGCTCTACACCGAGAAGAAGAAGTTCAAAGAGGCCGAGAAGACCTATCTGGAGGCCGTAAAACTTGACCCTAAGTATGTCAATGCCTATTATAATTTGGGACTACTCTATGACTTACATCTAAAAGACGAACTGGGGGCCATTGAATGCTTTGAGAGGTACATAGAGTTAAAGGGGGAAAGGTCCTCCTCTGTAAAGAAGAGACTTGCGGAAATAAGACAGAGGTGAGGGAGAAATCTCTTGACTTTCTTTATTAATCGTGTAAATAAGTAGCCTGAGAATATACTGGGGGCACAAAGGGATGAAAGGAGGGTAAGCGAGGAAGATGGAGTTCGCTGATGTAATCTATTGGGTACTAGCTGCGGCCGAAGGGAAAAAGATGCCGCCGTTGATACCTCATGTCTATGTAATCCCCATTGTTTTTGTTATTGGCGTGGGAGTAGGTTATTGGTACCGTGGGAAGAAGGCCGGATAATAATTACCCCATCTGTTGAATTTTCTGGGAGAAGAAAGGAGGGTATACAATGGATTTTTTAAGTCCAGATAGCCTTGCGTGGTTTCTTGCTGAGGCGCCTGCCAAGAAGGGTTTTTTGAGCGGGAAGGTTATTATTATAGTCGTAGGGTTATTGCTTGTCGTAGGCGGAATCTACTGGTACCGTAGTCGCGGTGCGAAGTAGTTAACCGCTTGTTTCTTCAATTCACTCTGGAGGGGCTAAGGGCAGAGAAGTTTTTATCCTTTAGTCTGCACACTTTACCACTTCGGTAACCTCCCGGGACTCGGCAGTCTTCTTTAGTTCCACCCTTGCCTTCTCCAGAGTGTCTAAGAAGTCTTCCCTTGCAAAGTCTTGTCTCCACTTCTCTAGTATAATCCTCCCCCCCAATCTTAGCCGCAGGTTCCTGAATTTCCTCCAACTCTGGCGCCTGGCATGTGCAAGACTCTTTTTAAGGAGGGTGCCCAGGGGCATCCTCCTGCCTCTCAGTAACCCACCAAAGAATTTGCCTAGAAACCGTATCCCCACTTCCAGAGGATAAAGGGGTACCTGGTAGAGGAGTCTAGGGAACATCCACAAGTTGTAAAATCTATTCACAAGCCTCTCTGTCTGGGACATAAAATCCCCGGGGTCTATGTCTGAGTCTGGTTCAAAACACAACCAGTTCCCGTCGTACTTGTTGTAATTCACAAGGCTCAGGGGATAAAGCCTGTTCTCCTCCTTTAATTTCTTTTCCAGCCCCGTCCCTGGTAGCGGAACGGGTTTTACTATCTGGACGGTGTCAATATCGTTTCTCTTAATGAACTGCCAGAACCTCTCTACCCTTTCCGATATAGACATGTTTAGCTTACACCTGGAATCCTTAAAGGTAGGATAACCCAGTATGAACATGCCGTGGATGTAAAAACCGTGTCTCTTGAGGGTCTGGGTATATTCATCCAGTTTCTTTAGATTGAGCCCCTTCTTCATGTTCTTCAGGTCTTCCTCAATGGGAGACTCGTAGCCTATGCAAAGTAGCTCTACGCCCGCCTCCCTCATAAGCTCCAGGAGTTCCTCTTCCCTGGCCACGTCCGCCCTGACCTGTACGGAGAAATGCAGTCTCTGTCCCATCTTCCGTTTATATTCTGTAATCATCTTGCAGAGTTCAGCCGTGCTATCCCTCTCCTGGGCGAAGTTGTCGTCCGTGACGAAAAAATTCTTGTAGCCATTCTCTGCAGACCTTACTATCTCCTCCATGACGTAACCCGGGGAGCTACTCCTGGTGTGGCCCAGGTGCTGGCTAACGGCACAGAACTCACAGACAAAGTTGCACCCCCTGGTCCTCCCTAGAGGGATGAGCGTTATGCGGGTCTTCGGGTCCCTTATCAGGCTAAAGTCGGGGTAGGGGAGGCGGTCAAGGTCCTGGATGGGTGCCCTCCTCGGTGTATACACAATTTTGCCTCCCCTCTCAAAGGATATTCCTGAGACGGTTGAGAGTTCCTTTCCAGAAGAAATAGCCCTTACTACCTCAGGGAGGATATGTTCCCCCTCCCCCATGACTACCACGTCTACACCAGAGGATAGGGCCTCCTCCACACAGGCATTAATATGGTTCCCCCCCGCTATCGTAGGAACCCCCAGGCCTTGATAAACAGAGGCCACCTCATAAAGCCTGGGAATGGTAGAAGTAAGTCCCCCGTAAAGGCCCACCGCGTCTGCCGGACGCTCCTTCTGAATAAGCCTATGGTCCAGTGGGCCACTAAAGTTATTCTCGTCTATTATTTCTACCTTGAATCCCTCCACGGAGGTAACTGCGGTCGCCACGCCCACAGCGCCCCTGGGAGGCATTTTTATCCTGCTGTAGACGTTGAAATAGGGAAATTTTGGTATTACTAATCTAAAGAGTTTCATCCTACCCACCCCTCCCTATATGCTATTGACTTGCTTGTATGATTTTGTTAAATGTTATCCTTCTTTTATGGAAAGCACTGGCCCAATAGTTAACCAGACTGGGCTAAGAATTTCAACACAATTTTCCTCGTACCAAGAGTTTTTTAAAGTGGGTTATAATGTCAGGATGGAATCAAAGCACGGGCTATGAAAGGACTTGCACAGATGCAAAAGTTTAAGTTGTCTGCCATGATGCTACTAGCCCTGGTGGGGCTGTCCGCCTTAGGCGGATTAGGGAGTGCCTTTGCCGGGGTTGCCCACGGGACCGGGACCTCCCCGGAGGAATTGCCGAAGCTGTGGTATCTTGCCCCATTAGGTGCCCTCATGGGATTGGTATTCGCCTTCAAATACTACCGGGGGGTCATGGCCTCTCCCCCGGGGAACAAGCTCATGGTGGAGATAGCAGGCCACGTAAAGGAAGGGGCCTATGCCTACCTGAGGCAACAGTATAAGGTAGTGGCAGGCATCTTCCTGTTAATGGCCATTGTGTTATCCATATTAGCCTTCGTGCTTGATATACAATCCAGACTGGTACCCTTCGGTTTCCTGTCCGCTGGTACCCTGTCTGGGTTGGCGGGTTTTCTTGGTATGCGGATTGCCACCCAGGCCAGTTCCCGTACTGCCGAGGCCGCGAGGCACTCACTTAACCGTGGCCTCCAGGTGGCCCTCCATAGTGGGGCCGTTATGGGGCTAGTGGTAGTGGGTTTGGCCCTTTTAGACCTTTCTCTATGGTTCTTCGTCCTGCGCCACTATACTAATCTCTCTCTTGACCATATCGTCCTGAGCATGCTCTGCTTCGGCATGGGCGCCAGTTTCCAGGCCCTCTTTGCCAGGGTAGGGGGGGGCATCTACACCAAGGCCGCTGACGTCGGTGCAGACCTGGTAGGCAAGGTGGAGGCCAACATCCCCGAAGATGACCCCAGAAACCCTGCCGTCATTGCAGATAATGTTGGCGATAACGTTGGGGACGTAGCGGGCATGGGTGCGGACCTATATGAGTCCTATTATGGTTCTATCCTGGCCGCCAACGCCCTGGGGGTGACTGCTGGTCTTGGGATTAAGGCCGTAGTCCTGCCCATGTCTCTAGCAGGCCTGGGCGTCATACTATCCATAATAGGCTTTTTTGTGGTGAGGACCCCCGAGCACGTCTCACAAAAGGCCCTCTTACAGGCCTTTGGTAGAGGGGTTAATCTGAGTTCTTTCCTGATACTAATCGTCTCAGCCGTGCTTATATACGTCCTCGTACCTGAGCACCTTGGCCTCTGGGGCTCTATCGCCTCGGGGCTTATTGCAGGGGTAATCATTGGCAGAATCACGGAATATTACACCTCGGACGCCTATTCCCCCACAAGAGAGATAGCTGACTCCGCACTAACGGGCCCCGCTACAGTAATCCTCTCTGGCATATCTAGCGGGATGCTCTCCACTGCCATGGCAGGCGTCACCATTGCCCTGGGGATTCTGCTGGCCTTCACCTTTGCAGAGGGATTTGCTAACCTCACGTTAGGACTCTATGGCATTGCCATTGCCGCCGTGGGGATGCTCTCCACCCTGGGGATAACCCTGGCCACCGATGCCTACGGTCCGGTGGCCGATAATGCGGGGGGTAATGCCCAGATGAGTGGTCTCCCACCAGAAGTAAGGGAGAGGACTGAGATGCTGGACGCCCTAGGCAATACCACTGCGGCCACCGGGAAGGGTTTTGCCATCGGCTCGGCGGCCCTGACTGCCATGGCCTTGCTGGCCGCCTACGTAGGGGAGATTCACGTGGCCTTAGAGAGGGGCGGCGTGGATAAGCTGACCCTCAATGGACGCACCGTTGACGTACATACGGCCAGTTTTATGGACTTTATGGAATACTATAACGTAACCCTGATGAACCCCAAGGTGTTGGTGGGTATCATGTTAGGGGCCATGGTATCCTTTGTCTTTAGTGCCCTGGCCATCCGTGCTGTGGGAAGGGCGGCCCAGAGGATGGTGGAAGAGGTCAGGAGGCAGTTCCGAGAGATAAAAGGTATTATGGAAGGTAAGGCTAAGCCGGATTATGCCGCCTGCGTGGCCATCAGCACTAGTGGCGCCCAGAGGGCGATGATGCTCCCAGCCACGCTAGCCATACTTATGCCTGTGGCGGTGGGCCTACTCCTTGGAGTCCCTGCCGTGATGGGACTTCTGGTAGGGTCCTTGTCTACTGGTTTTCTGCTGGCCATATTCATGGCCAACTCCGGGGGCGCCTGGGACAATGCGAAGAAGTATATAGAGAGGGGAGCACACGGTGGGAAGGGATCTCCCGCCCATAAGGCAGCTGTGGTGGGCGATACAGTGGGTGACCCGTTTAAGGATACCGCCGGCCCCTCCCTGAACATCCTTGTCAAGCTTATGGCTATAGTCTCTGTAGTCTTTGCCGGGGTGGTAGTGAGTTATTCGCCAAAGATATCTGCCCTCTTGCATCTGCAATAGGAGAATTCAGTAGTCAGTAGTCAGAATTCAGGATATTCTTTATTCTGAATTCTGTATTCTGAGTTCCGAGGTTAGAGGTACGTTAGAGCCTAAAGAAATCGCCCAGCTATTCGCCCAGATAGCCGATAATAAAAAGGCCGAGGACGTCGTCATCCTTGACCTGCGCAGGCTTACTTTCTTTACGGAGTTCTTTGTCATCTGCAGTGGTATAAATCCCCGGCAACTCCAGGCCATCGTTGATGAGATAGGGAAGGAGGCGAGGGAGCGGGGTCTATCCAAGCTAGCAATAGAAGGCTACCACGAGGCTAGATGGATACTCCTTGACTACGGCGACGTTATTATGCACCTCTTCAACAAAGAGGCCCGCCATTTTTATGACCTGGAACTCCTCTGGGGCGATGCCCCCAGGGTAAAGTGTCACCCTGCTAAGACGGCAGGAAAGACAGGCAACAAGTAACAAGAAACAGGTAACAGGCAACAGGTTACAGGAAAAGAAATTTTTACCTGTCCCCTGTTTCCTGTCCCCTGTTTCCTAATTATTTGACAGGGAGGGGATTATATGCTATGGTTGCGTCTTAAGATTCGGTTGTCGGCTACCAGTCATTGGCTGACGGTACTCTGGAAGCCGAAGACCGATGCCTGAGGGCCGAAAACCGAAACCAGATTTGGAGGTATAACCTTGAGAGCCTTGTCTTTACTCCTTTGCCTCCTTTTCTTCCAGGGGGTATCCCTGGCAGAAGAGCCTGAAAAATCTCCTCCTGAGCTCCCCGCTGTAGAGGCAGGAAAAGATGCTGTAGGGTTTAAAGATACCGCGGAGGCAGACATCCGTCAAGCTGTAGAAGAAATAGAAAAGGGGGCTGTAGAGGCCCCAGCAAAGCCACCAGTTGCAGAACCACCGGTGAAGGAGGAAAAGAAGAAACCAGAGGTTATCACCCCAGAGGCGCCTCCAGAGGAAAAGAGGAAAAAGGAGAAGTGGGTAGGTATTGAAGGGGGCTTTGCCCACAGAGGCGTTACCGTGCACCAGGGAAGCTATACCTTTGTTACTCAGTTTGACGGGGAGATGATAAATAACACAGGTATAAATTATAGTATAGTAAAGTTTGTATTCGGTACCTATGATAGTAGGGGACGGGTAATCAAAGAGGAGTCCTTCCATATCATAGATTTTAAGAACGGAGGGATTATGCCCTTCAAGGGCACTGTAGTGGACGGTTTTAAGGAGATAGCAAGTTTCAAAATAAGACTCAAATCCGGGGTGGCTGCGGCTACGGCTAAATAAGGAGGAGGAAAAGGAGTTATGACCACCCATAGTGATTCCAGTGAAGAGGCCACTTCGTTATCTCAGCAGGAGATGGAAGGACAGGGTAGTAATCTGGCTCAGGTGGAAGGGTATCCGGACGGTAGCACTGCCGAGCGTCTGGAGGATGGTGGCAACGGTAAGCCCCGTACCTCAATGGTGCAGGACGAGCCTCAGGTCCCTGGAAAGGGTCCTGAGGAGATAAAGGTCTTGGTAGAGGCCCTACTCTTTGCCACTGACCAGCCATTGCCACTGAAGAGGTTGGTGGAGATATTGGGGGCTGAAAAGGGGTGCATCTCACAGGCGGTTGAGCTGCTACGCCAGGAGTATGAATCCACTCAGCGGGCCTTTCATGTGGAAGAGATTGCGGGAGGGTACCAACTCCTATCCAAGCCAGAATACCACCAGTGGATATGCCTCCTGGAAAAGAAGAATACCGAGAGCAAGCTCTCCCCGGCCGCATTGGAGACGCTGGCTATCATAGCCTATAAGCAACCCATCCTCCGCGCCGCCATTGAAGCCATTCGTGGCGTAGAATCCAGCCAGATGCTCAGGAGTCTTATAGAAAAAGGGTTGGTAAAGATTGTGGGTAAAGACGAGAGCCTGGGGCGCCCCCTCCTTTACGGAACCACCAAGAGATTCCTGGAGTACTTTGGTCTAAATTCCCTTAATGCCCTCCCCAGGACACAAGAACTCTCCAGTTAAAGATGAACCTCCTTGCGGAGATGTAGACCAGGGGTCAGGAATTAGAGAAAAGATTGTGTTGTAAATTGTAAATTGGAAATTTTAAATTTAAAATTTTCAATCTGCATTTTACAATCTCCCCTAACCCCCGCCTCCTGGAGTAATGGATAACTCCCCCGTACATGAAGTTGTTTATGTTTATGAGTAATGCAAAAGACATGAACCTCCTTGAGCACACCCTCCTGAATATACAATCGATTAATACGGACTCGGGGAGGGAGGCCGGGAAGAGGTTCAAAGAGTTTGCAATACCGCAGGGAAGCCTGGGTAGGCTGGAAGAGTTGGCCACCTTTTACGCCTCCGTAAGGGGAATACCAGGGAGGGAAATAAGACATAAGGTGGTGTTTGTAATGGCAGGAGACCACGGGGTGGCAGAAGAGGGGGTGAGCAGTTTCCCCCAGGAGGTGACCTGCCAGATGGTCAAGAACTTCCTTAGTGGAGGCGCCGCCATAAACGTCCTGGCCCACCACGCTGGGGCAAGGGTAGTAGTGGTAGATTGCGGTGTGGCAGGGCCCGTTGAATCCGCCATCGTCCATGGTGCTACTGCCGGGCTTAAGATAAAAAAGATAGGCCACGGTACGGGGAATATTGCCCATGGTCCTGCCATGACCAGGAAAGAGGCCATTAAGGCCCTGGAGGTGGGCATAGAGACCTTGGAGGAGGAACTGGAAAGGGGCGACGTGGAACTGGTAGCCACGGGTGATATGGGTATAGCCAATACGACTCCCAGTACCGCCATACTCGTGTCCATTACTGGGGTAGGGGTAGAAGAGGTGGTGGGCAGGGGCACCGGGATAGGGAGTGATGGACTAGCAAGGAAGGCAGAAGTAGTTAAGAGGGCCATAGAGGTCAACCGTCCGGACCCGCAAGACCCCCTGGACGTCCTGGCAAAGACGGGCGGGTACGAGATTGGGGCCATTGCGGGCCTCTGTCTAGGAGCATCCCGTCACCGCCTCCCTGTCCTGCTGGACGGCTTTATCTCCACGGCGGGTGCCCTCCTTGCCTGTGCCTTAGAGCCAAAGGTAAGAGGTTATCTTATGGCCTCTCACCTGTCGGCAGAGAGGGGACACGCCCTGATGCTTCAAAAATTGGGTTTAAAGCCCATTTTAGACCTGGATATGCGTCTTGGGGAGGGTACTGGGGCCGTCCTGGCCATGCCCCTGGTAGAAGCCAGTGTCAAGCTCCTCCTTGAGATGGCCACCTTCAGCCAGGCTGGAGTCAGCCGGGCAGATGGTAGGGGCGGTTCGTAAACCGCCCCCTACAAAGAATACAGAATTCAGAATATAGAATTCTTTTTATTCTGACTACTGACTTCTGAATTCTGAATACTGTTTATTTATATGAAACTAGCCCTCATTGGCCTCCCGAAGTGTGGAAAGACTACGGTGTTTAACGCCGTGGTGGGCACTCATAAAGAAAGGCAGACCCCTGCCCACTCCGCCGTGCAAAATATTGCCATGGTCAAGGTCCCCGATGAGCGGTTGGATTTCCTCCACAGCCTCTTTCCAGAGAAACGCTGTACCCCTGCCTCCATTGAACTGCTTGAGCTAGTAGGCATATTCCCCTCACCATGGGAGGTCCATGCAGAGTCTGCTACTGCCCTTGCCCTGCTAAGGGAAATGGACCTCATTGTGGAAGTAATCCGGACGTTTCCCGATGAGACAACGCCACACCCCAAAGGCTCCCTTGACCCCGTCAGAGATCTCAGAGATATGGAGCAAGAACTCCTCCTTAACGACCTCCTGTCGGCAGAAAAGAGGATAGACAAACTCAAAAAGGCCATCACCAAACCCACTCCTACCCAGCAAAAAGATAAGGAGGAGTTGGAGGTACTCCTCAGGTGTAAAGAGGCCCTGGACAAGGGACAAGACGTCTCTACGTTACCCCTTACCACCACCCAGCAAAAACAGATAAAGGGATTCTGCTTCTTTACAGAAAAACCCAGGCTCGTGGTAGTCAACGTGGGGGAAAACCAGGTTAATAGAGAATTTAAGGACCTCCCCACCAAGGCCCAGGTACTGGCCTTCTGCGGCAAGTTGGAGTCAGAACTCCTCGGCCTGGAGGACAAGGAGAGGGCGGAGTTCCAGGGGGCCTGGGGTATATCCGAGCCTGCAGGCCTAAGGCTCCTAAAGGCCTGTTACAAGACCCTCAACCTGGTCTCTTTTTATACCATGGAAGGGGAGGAGATAAGGGTCTGGTCCATACCCCGCGGAGAAACGGCTCTTACCGCCGCAGGGAAGATCCATTCCGATATAGCCAGGGGCTTCATTAAGGCCGAGGTAATGAGCTTAGCAGACCTTAAAACCCTGGGTTCCATAAAAGAGGTCAAGGCCCATGGGAAACTCCACGTGGTGGGCAAGGAGCATATCGTCCAGGACGGTGATATAATTACCTTCCGATTCCATGTGTGATAAGAAATAATTACAAATTTCATATTACAAATTTCAAATTTGGAATTTGATTTTAATTTGTAATTTGCAATCAGAAATTTGCAATTAGATTTTGATGAAGACCGTAGAGATTATCACCACGGGGAGTGAACTTATACAGGGGGAGGTAACCAATACCAATGCCACCTATATCTCTAGGGAACTAACTAGAAAAGGGTTCGGTGTACTCTACCACACCACTGTGGGAGACGAGGTGGTATCTCTAGGCGGGGTTATTGAAAGGGCCATGGAGAGGGTGGATTTAGTTATAATCACAGGAGGTCTTGGGCCTACCAGGGATGACGTCACCAGGGAGGCCGTGGCCCTGGCCTGCCACAGAAAATTAGCCCTGAATAAGGAGTCCCAGGCACACATCCAGGAACTCTTCCGTTGCCGCCACCAGGAGATGCCCGAATCCAACCTCCGTCAGGCCCTACTGCCCGAAGGAGCCACCGTAATCCCCAACGGGATGGGCACCGCCCCAGGCTTTGCCCTCTTCCAGAAGGGTAGAGAGATTATTTGCCTCCCGGGGGTACCAGAGGAGATGAAAAAGATGTTCCAGGAATGGGTAATCCCCCACCTGGAGAGGCTAATACCCGGCAAGAGGCATACCCTCCTGAGGAAATTACACGTATTTGGCCTCCCCGAGGCCTTGGTGGGAGAAAAGATTGCCTACCTGATGGCACCAGAGGCCAACCCCAGGGCCGGCACAATGGTCCGTGAGGGCATAATCACACTCCGTCTCCAGGCAGAGGCAGGGGAGGAGGCCAGGGCAAAAAACATGCTGGATGGGGCCGAGGTGGAGGTACGACGGCTACTGGGGGAGGCCGTCTTTGGAGTAGAGGATGAGACCCTAGAAGACGCCGCAGCCTCTCTCCTTATGAAGCACGGCCTCACCATTACCGTGGCCGAGTCCTGCACGGGGGGGCTTGTGTGCGACCTCCTTACTAACGTTCCAGGGATTTCTAAACACCTCCTGGAAGGAGTGGTAGTTTACACAGTGAGGGCCAAGTCCCTCCTCACTGGTCTCCCTGAAGGACGTATAGAAGAGATGGGCATTGTAACCCCGGAGATAACCAAACTCCTGGCCTCGTCTGTAAGGGAGAGGACCGGGGCAGACATCGGCCTGGCCGTAACGGGCGTGGCAGGGCCTACAAGCCCAAGTCCCGATATATCCGTTGGGCTGGTATACATCGCCCTTGCCACTAAAAAGGACTGCACCGTAAAAGAATTCCGCTTCAGTGGGACAAGGAAGTGGATAAAACTCCTCGCCGCCAAACATGCGTTGAATATGGTAAGGGTACGTCTCTTAAAGTGGTAGAAAGAAGGGCATGTTTAAAAGGCATTACACTGCAAAGATATTTAATAGAGGTCTCTGAAAAATGCCCAGCGTGTCATTCTGAACCGCCAAAGGCAGGGAAACTGCACCACGGAAAATCAACCACTTACGTTCGCTCAAATTGCCTAAATGAGACTTTTTTTAGGGTTGGGCAACAGCCTCTCCATATACTCCACACCGCAATCCGCAATTCCTGTTTACAATCTCCCCTGGTAGTGTTAATATCCTTCACGGTTTGGGGCCTCAGCCCCCAGGTTGAAAATCTGCCTCGGACGGGGCGAATTCAAAATGAACTACACCCTCAGAGAGATATGCACTATAACAGGTGGGACCCTGGTGGGGGACGGCGACACCAGGATAACCGGGGTGGCAAGCCTTGAGGGGGCAAGACAAGGGGATATTACCTTTGTGAAGGGGGAGGAGTTCATAGAAAAGGCCCTCAAGACCAGGGCCTCTGCCCTCGTGGTCCACAGGGAGATAAAGGAGTTTAAATCCGCCCCTTCGCTACGCTCAAGGGCAGGCTTGGGCGGACAGATAGTCGTAAAGGACCCCTTCCTTGCATTTGTAAAAATACTGGAGGTCTTCTCGCAGGAGAGGGGCAAACGTCACAGGGGTATTCACCCCCCGACCCTGGTGGCAAAGACTGCTACTATCGGCAGGGAGGTCTCCATCGGGGCCTACTCTGTTATTGAAGAGGGGGCCGTGATTGGTGACAGGGCCACCCTCTATCCCATGGTCTATATAGGACACAATACGAAGGTAGGAGAAGATACGCTCATTTATCCCATGGTCTCCATCAGAGAAGAGGTCTCCATAGGTAAACGGGTGATAATCCATTCCGGTACTACCATCGGCGGGGACGGCTTCGGCTATTTACAGGTAGAGGGACGCCACGTAAAGATACCACAGGTAGGCACCATTGAGATTGGAGACGACGTGGAGATAGGCTGTAACGTTACCATAGCCAGGGCAACCCTGGATAAGACGGTAATAGCCAGGGGGGTAAAGATTGATAACCACTCCCATATTGCCCACAATGTCATTATTGGCGAGGATACCATGCTCATCGCCTACGCCAAGATTGCCGGGGGTGCGGTGATTGGTAAGAACGTAATGATTGCCGAGGACGTGGGCATTACAGACCACGCCACTATTGGAGATAACTGCGTGATTGGGGGCGGGTCAAACGTCTATAAGAGCCTACCTCCTGGCTCGGTGGTCTGGGGCTCCCCCGCAAAGCCCATAATGGAAGAAAAGAGGCTTCAAGTCTTGCTCCGTAAATTACCGAAAATGTGGGAGACATTAAAAAGGTTTGGTAACCTCCGATAATAAATAATGGAAATATACCTGAGCAGGCATGCAAGAAGGCAAATGAAGTGGAGAAAAATCTCCGAGGAAGAAATTAAAGACACCGTTCTCCATCCAGAAGAAATAGAAGATTCAATAAAAGGCCGAAAGAATGCATTCAAACGTGTCGGACAAAAATGGCTGAAGGTGACATTCGTAAAGGAAAATGATAAAATAATCATAATTACGGTAATTGATAAAAACAAATAGGAGAAACAATGAAGATTGAATATGACAGAGAAGTAGATGCACTTTATATCAGGATACAAGAAAAAGAGGTTTCACGAACCAAAGAAGTCGCAGAGGGCGTAAACCTTGATATAGATGAGGAGGGAAAAATTATAGGTCTTGAGATTGTAGGTGCTACTGAAAGATACAGCCTGAAGGATATTTTAAACATCTCAACCGAAAACTTGATACTTGAAGAACTCCCCAAGCAAAAAACAGTAAGCAGTAAGGACTAAGCAGGATTTCGGATTTGGAATTTATAAATTCACAATTCCAAATTCCAAATTCGCAATTTCTCCACAATCCCAGTCGTATGGGGCTCCCCAGCCAAACCTATAATGGAGGAAAAACGACTCCAGGCCCTATTAAAGAAACTGCCAGAGATGCGAGAGACACTGAAGGAGATTGCAAGGGTCTTAAAGGAAAAAGGGCTTATTGGGAATTAGTAATTTTTTTCTCTACTCCCTACTCCCTAATCCCTAGCCCCTAGTTCTACTTCCCCACCCCCACCGGCTCCAGTACCTTCCGTACGGTGAACCGCTTGTCTAGCTTGTTCATCTTGTCCACTATGCCGCCGTACTCTAGCTCATCGTAGGGGAGCATGGCGGGGCCGCTGAAGCCCTGTCTCCTTATCTCGGTGGCCTTCTGGGACACGTTGTTCCTGACCCAGTCCCAGTAGGGGTGGTCAAAGGCGTCGGCAGGCTCGGTAAGCTTCCCGTTGTGCACGCAGAAGGCCGCACATGTCACCACCACAGGGCCATCAAAATAGGAGATGGTCGTGTTCTGTTTGCATGGCATCATGGGACCGTTGTGACTGCCCCTCATGGTGCCGGCACAGTAGTGGCCGATACTGAACGGGGAGAGGACTTCTCCCGTGGCGGGGAAGTTGGATTGACACCTGACCAGCATCACAGGGTCGTCTTTCCCTACGTATTTCCCGGCAATGTTGTGCAGCCTGGTGGTACTGACTGAGGCCGCTATGTCTCCTGTGGTCCTGGACCAGATAGACTCTACCACAAACCGGGAATTATCCCGTAAGAGGGCGGCTATGTCATACATCTCCTCCGGGGCGTTGAGTTCTATGACCCTGTCCCCTTTCGTGTGGTTTACGTCCATAATGACAAACTTGAAGCCCTTGGCTAGGGAAGGGGCAAGCATAAGGCCGGCACAGTGCATGGGGTCAACAAAGGATAGAAAGAGGGGGAGGTTATAGGCCCCCGGCTCCGTCTTATCGGCGGCAAAGAAGAGGAAGGACTCGTTGGGTCTCTCCTCAATCTCCATCTCTGCCGTAGAGGGCCCCAGACCTTTTACGTTACCAGAGAAGGCGTCTTTAAGGAGGTCCTGCCCGGCGCCATAAAGTCCCTGTTCCTTGGCCACCCGTGTACCCGCCTGGAAGGCGTCCCAGGCCATGCGATGCACGTCTTCATTTAAGGTACCCCTGGTATGGGTAGTAAGTATGGCAATGTCATCTCCCGTAGAACTAATGAATGAATCAATTAGTAGCCCCTTCTTTTTACCGTTTGTCTCTACAAAATCCCGCACCGCCTGGAGCACCTTTGCGCTGGGTTTTATATGACCTCCAATAGAGCCAATGTCAGCCTTTATCACGCTTAAGGTTATTTTCATGACTCATCCTCTCTCTAGCCTTGGGTTATACAACAAAAGATTTAGTGTTTTATCCATTAGCTATACTATCGTAAATTTATATATCAAAATCATTAAAAATCAAGCACCAAAATTTTATGCCAAGAAGAAATTGACAAAGCGATTTTATCGGTTAATCTAATCAATGGGGTGGCGCCCTAACCAGGGGTCAGGTGTAGCCGCAGTCCGCCTGAGGCGGATTAGCCTGCGAAATGAACGCAACCTAAAGGTTGCGGCTACTGATATACCCTTATGGTCAAGAAACAGACCGGCGAGACCAACCCTTCGGCAGGCTCAGGGCAGACCCTGCACCGTTCTGGTGCAGGGCAGAGCTTTATAAAATTCCTGGGTACGGCAGGGGCCCGTTTTGTGGTGTCCACACAGCTAAGGGCCTCCGGAGGGATATGGTTCTCACTGGATGGGGTGAATATCCTCGGTGACCCAGGTCCAGGGTGTCTCGTCCGCTGTACGACAAGCAGACCGAAGATGAATCCTGCAAGACTTGATGCTATAATATTAACCCACAGGCACCTGGACCACTCTGGTGACGTCAATATCATGATAGAGGCAATGACTGAGGGCGGCACAAAGAAGAGGGGTGCACTCTTTGCCCCACAACAGGCCCTGGAGGACGACCCTGTGGTCTTTCAGTACGTCAGGAAATTCTTGTCCAGACTGGAGGTACTTAAAGAAGGAGGCACTTACCAGTTGGATGGCGTGTCTTTTTCCACTCCCGTCAGACATCAGCACCCTGCGGAGACCTACGGGGTAAATTTCAAGACCTCGCTGGGGACTATCTCCTGGATGGTAGACACCGCCTTCTTCCCTGAACTGCTAAAACACTACAGGGGAGATGTGCTGATACTCCATTCCGTCAGATACAAAGACGAAAATGATAAAGAAAAAGGGATTTATCATCTAAACCTGGAGGATATAAAAAATATAGTCAACGAACTCCGGCCCCGTGTCACCCTCCTTACCCATTTTGGCATGACAATGCTGCGGGCCAGGCCCCATGAGCTGGCAGAGAGGCTTTCAGAAGAGACGGGGTGCAGGGTGATAGCCGCTAGCGATGGGATGAGGTTTGAATTAACCGGGGTCTGAAAATCTACTAATAAGATGACTACCCTTCATACATTCCTTGCCGCAGTTACCCTGCCAGAAGAGGGTCTTGGACGTGGGGTATCCCACTCACTCCCACATATCTCCATCCCCCACAGTCTGAAACTCCTGTACGGCCTGGTAAAGGCACACCCGCAGTACGTGGTGGCCTTACTGCTGATTGCGGCCATAGGCATCATCATAGGGATAGCCGTAGGAGTAGCCAGGGGGCGAGTGAAGAGATTAAGGCGACTGGCCCTCTTTAAACCTGTGTCCAGACTGGCCCCCACTGACCTGGGCATTGAAAATTATCTGGGCCAGGGGTGTTACATAAGAAGGGAAAGCGACGATACCCTGGCAGGTCTCTTGGAAGAAGGGGCGTCGGCTATCCTTGTCGTAGGAAAGACAGGCTCAGGAAAGACCCGTGCGGTCTTTGAGGCCCTGAAAGAAGGTAGGGGCAGGGTAACCCTGCCCCTACACCCTGCCGGGCATGTAGAGGGACATGGCAGGGCCTTGCCCGATAAAGGAAACGAAGACTACTACATACTAGTCCCCAGGCCCAGACTGACTTCCTTGAGGGAACTCTCGGTGCCTGGGTTGTCCAGGAAAAGGATTGTCTTATTTCTGGACGACCTCCCCAGGTATATCAAGAAACTAGACGCAGCCGGGTTATTCAGACAAATGGAAGGGAAGGCAAAGGGGTTAGTGCTCCTTGCCACTTGCTCGCCTGATAAGCTTCCACTCCTGGAAAGAGAAGCACCTGAGTTCCTGAGCCTCTTCAGGCCCAAGAACCGTATCTCCCTGAGGGACCTTGCCCCTGCCGAACAAAAATCCCTTGCCAGTGCCCTGGGCCGTGACGAAACAACCTCCCTGACCAACGCAACCCCCGCCTCTCTCACCCTGAATCTGGCCGAAATGAAGGAGCGATACAAAGACTCCGGGGATGCCAGGCTGATTATCCACTCCCTGCTCCTCCTACACAGTGCATTTATATCTATCTGTCGTGAGTCCCTGGTAAGGGAGGTCTGTGGACGGGTCTTTAACAAGACGTTCTCACGCTCCCAGTGGAGAGGCGCCTTGAAGGGACTAATTGCCAGGGGCCTTATAGCAAGAGGCATTGCACCCGGCAAAGAGGGCACACTGGAGATTTACGAGGGGTACCTGGAAGAAGGATTCGTAGACGACTATACCCCCAGGGAAGAGGATACGGACGCCTTGCAGGAAGTCCTGCTCAAATCAAGGGACTGGGAGGGGTTATTTTCCATAGGGGTGTACCGCAGTACCAAGGGGCAGTGGGAAAAGGCCCTCCAGGTACTGGAAAGGGCCGTAGAGGTGAACCCCCATTCCGGCGAGATACGCTATCTCCTCGGTGAGGCCCATCAGCGGACAGGCATGATAGAAAAGGCCCTGGAGGCCTATAAAGAGGTAGTAAGACTGGACAAACGTAATCCGAAGGCCCTCTATGCCCTTGGGACTATCTACAATGAGATGTATATGATAAAGGAGGCCGTAGAGGCCCTGAGGCGGGTCGTGCTACTGGACCCTAATCACTACGGCGCCTGTTTCCAGTTAGCCATGGCCTTTGAGAAGGCTGGTATGATAGAAGAATGCCTGGCAATGCTCCGGGAGGCCACAAGTATTGACCCTAATTACACCGAGGCCCATCGTTATCTGGCGGGCCTGTATCAGAAGAGGGGACAGTACGGAGAGGCCCTGCAGGAATACAGGGAGTTAGTCAGGATCAACCCCAACGACGAAGAGTCACACCTTGTACTGGCTACGGCCTACAATAAAATCGGCAGGGTAAATGAGGCCGTAACAGAGTTAAAGGAACTCATCAGGATAAACCCCGCCAATCTCAAGGCCCATTACACCCTGGCCCTAATCTACTATAAGAAAGGCATGCTGGAGGAGGCCATTAAGGAGTTCAAAGACGTGCTCATCCTTAACCCTGAGGACCACACTACACGTTCAAATCTTGCCCTGGCCTACTCCAAGAAGAACCTGTTAGATGAGGCCATAGAGGAATACAAAGAGATTCTACGCCTGAGACCCCAGGAGATAGGGGCCTGCTACAACCTGGCCCAGACCTACGAGAAGAAAGGGTACAGGGAGGAGGCCGTGGCAAGGTATAAAGAGGTGATTGGGCTTAACCCGGAACATGCCGAGGCCCACTATAGGCTGGCCTTGATCAATCTAAAGGGTGAGTTGCTGGAAGAGGCCATGCATGGGTTCAGAGAGGTGATAAGGCTAAGGCCCACCCACGCCATGGCACACGGCCAGCTCGCCATGATTTACCAGAAGATTGGTCTCACGACAGAGGCAAGGAAGGAATACAGGTTGTACGAACGACTAAAGGCCCCCACAACCAGGGGCTAGGGAATAGGTAGGGGCACGTTGCAACGTGCCCCTACCCCAAACCAACCCATCTAACTATGTTGAAAAGTGTGGCATATATACTCAAAAAACTGGACGAAGGCTGGGGGAAGCTGAGGCGGTTCTACCTGGTCCACTACCGAGAGGACCACGTCCAGAGGCATCTGACGCTCAGGAGGGGAGAGTGCAGGCGGTGTGGGAGCTGTTGCCGTCTCATGTTCAGATGCCCACACCTGGGGGGAGAAAACCAGTGTAACATATATACCTGCCGCTACAAACAGTGCATAGCCTTCCCCATTGACGACCGAGACCTCAAATACCTCCGCCATACCTGTGGGCACCATTTTGTAAATTCAAGAGAAGTGGAAAAGGCCGAAGCAGTAAGATGAGACTCCCCATCTCCAGATACGGTCTGAGAGAGGTATCCCTCTTCGCCTCCCTCTTATCCCTGCTGTTTTTACTATCCCTTTCTTTCCTTTCCCCTATCTCCTTAAAAATAGTAGGCCCCCTCTTCCTCATGGCCATTGCCTTTGTCTTTTACTTCTTCCGCGACCCGGAGCGGCCAATCCTTAGAGACGAAAGGAAGCTCCTTGCCCCTGCCGACGGCCGGGTGACGGAGATAGCCTTAGTAGAAGAAAAGGAGTTTCTCCATAAAGAGGCCACAAAGATTAGCATCTTCATGTCCCTCTTTGACGTCCATATAAATCGTATACCATGTAGCGGTAGGGTGGAGTACCTCAGGCACCAGGATGGGCGTTTCCTGGATGCACGCAGGAAGGAGGCCTCCCTGGAGAACGAGTGTAATTTTATCGGGTTAGTAGCGGACGGCGGCAGGCGTTTCCTCGTGAAACAGGTGGCGGGTATAATTGCCAGACGGATTGTGTGCCCACTCTCTGCCGGAGACCATCTGGAACAGGGACAGCGCTTCGGCATGATAAAATTTGGCTCCCGGGCAGAGGTCTTTATCCCCAAAGGAATACCATGCAAGGTACTGGTAAAGGAAGGACAAAAGGTAAAGGCCGGGCTAACCGTCCTGGCTGAACTGGGTTAAAACCTGTAGGGGCGAACGGCCGTTCGCCCCTATGCGGTTGAACACGTTTAACCCCTACGGTAGTAGATAAGACAGGAGGTTAAAATGAGGCTGGCAGACAAAATAGCCCTCGTTACGGGGGGTGGGACGGGGATAGGCAGGGCCATAGCTACGGTCTTCTCAAAAGAGGGTGCCAGGGTGGCCATCACTGGCAGGAGGAAGGGATTACTGGAGGAGACACTCTCTAAATTGGGCCAAAAGGGCAAGAAGGCCATTTCCATCCAGGGAGACGTCTCCAAGGCCAAGGATGCAAAAAGGATGGTAGCGGAGACGGTTAAGGCCTTTGGGGGGCTAAACATCCTGGTCAACAATGCGGGCGTGGTGTATAAGGACGGTGGTACTACGGAGTGCCAGGAGGAAGGATGGGACGTAACCCTTAATATTAATGCCAAGGGCATATATCTGATGAGTAAGTTTTCGGTGCCAGAGTTAGTGAAGACCAGGGGGAACATTGTGAATATAGCCTCTACCCTGGGGCTTGTGGGCTCCAGGTGGGCTATAGCTTATGGCGCCTCAAAAGGGGCGGTGGTCAGCCTGACTAGGGGCATGGCACTGGATTTGGCCCCAAAAAAGGTAAGGGTGAACTGCATCTGCCCGGGGGCAGTGGACACCCCAATGTACCAAAGTTGGATCGGGAAGTATGGGAACCCCAGGGAGGTAGAAAAAAAGATGCTGGAAGACTATCCACTCACCAGGGTGGGTAGGCCGGAGGACGTTGCCTATGCGGTCCTCTACCTGGCCTCTGACGAGGCAAGCTGGGTTACTGGTGTTGCCCTTCCTGTGGATGGAGGGGCTACGGCGAAATAAAGTAGGGGCGAACGGCCGTTCGCCCCTACAATACAATAGACCATAGACTAAAAATCCAAAGTCCATAGTCTAAAGTCCTTAGTCCAAAGTCTAAAGAGATGTTTACAGGCATAATAGAACACATGGGTAGGGTCAAGGAACTGAGGCGGGCAGGGGAGGGTAGTCTGCTCGTCCTGGAGTTGGGAGCTATGACTAAAGAGGTCAAGCCAGGGGAAAGCATCTCCGTGGAGGGGGTATGCCTTACGGTAACGGGGCTAAAAGGGGAGCAGGCCAGTTTTGACGTCTCTCAGGAGACGCTCAAACGTTCCACCCTCGGAGAGCTAAGGGTTGGACAGGGGGTGAACCTTGAGAGGTCCCTCAAGGTGGGCGAACGTATGGGGGGACACTTTGTACAGGGACACGTGGACGGTACCGGTACCATCCAGAAAAAGGAGGAACACCCAGGACAGTGCACCATGTGGTTCACCGTATCAAAGGAACTGGCGGAGAACATGATTGAGAAGGGCTCTGTGGCAGTGGACGGGATAAGCCTTACTGTGGTTGAGGTAAAAGATACAAGTTTCTCGGTAGCCCTCATCCCCTTCACCCTCACCAATACTACGCTGGGCCTCAAAAAGGTGGGGGATAGGGCCAATATTGAGGCAGACATCCTGGGCAAATGGGTAAAGAGACTTTATGGGACAATGCTTGCCCCGAACCAGGGCGGTTCAGGGCTTGCGGAAAAGGGTGGCCCTGCCCCTGGCAAGGAACAGGGCGGAATTACGATGGAATTCCTGAAGGACAAGGGGTTTGAATAACAGGTACACTTGAAGTGGCAGAGACAGTTTCTATAGAAAGGCTTAAAGAATACTTTAGCAAGAGGCAAGACGTGGCCTTCGCCTTCCTGTTCGGTTCGCAGGCCAGGGGCGTGGCAACTAAACTGTCAGACGTTGACATTGCCGTATATTTTTATCCGAAAAGGAGACATCCACTGGAATACGAGAAAGATGTCTTCTACCCCTCTGAGGATGAGATACATACAGACCTTGAGCGGCTACTAAAGAGGGAAGTAGAGTTACTAATTTTAAACAGGGTATCTTCAACAATCACCGCAAGTGCTATAAGGGGTATACCCCTGGTGATAAGTGATTGGGGGCTATACCTTGATTTCATGCTGGCCGTAACAAGAGTAGCAGAAGACTTCATGGACCTTGTGATAAACGATTATAAAGAGAAGACCTCCGTTGAAAAGAGAAGTTGAATTTAGGCTCATAAAACATATAACTTTTCTGGAAAAGGAGCTGGAGGATTATAAAATCTTCCAAAACCTTTCATGGAAAGAGTATTCCGAGGAAAGAAGCAAACGAAGGGATGTAGAAAGATGGATTGAAAACATCCTAAACTCGTCCATAGATATTGCCAGGATAATCTTAACCTCGGAGGGGAAAACACCACTTGCAGATACATATAAAGATATTGTTCGTTCCCTTCTTGTCGTGCCAGGTTTTGATGAAGCACTTATGAATAATCTTTCCGAATGGACACCGCTAAGGAATGTCATTTCCCATGAATATTTGGATATTAGATGGTCTTCAATAAAAAAGTTTATAAGTGAAACCGAACCCCTATATAAGAACTTTCTTGGGCAGGTCAAGAAGTACCTAGAGAGGCAATTACTAGCCGAGTAGTGGAGTATGAGTAAGGTCATCGGTATAACCATGGGAGACCCCTGCGGAGTGGGGCCTGAGGTGGTACTTAAGGCTATATCCCTGCTGCCCCCGGGTTATGAGCCTCTGGTGATAGGTTCTGGTGAGGTACTGCAACGTACCGCCGAGGGCTTGGGCCTTAAACCTGACTGGAAAGAGAGGGTGAAGGTCTTGGACCTGGCTAATTTTGACCCTGGTAAGACGTCCTTGAGAGAGCCTAATCCCGAGGCAGGGAGGGCCTCTCTTGAGTACGTCCTCAAGGGGATAGAACTTGCCCTGAAGGGTGAGATAGGCGCCCTGGTTACTGGGCCCATAAGCAAGGAGGCCCTCCACCTTGCAGGCTATCCGTACCCCGGACATACAGAGATTTTAAAGGAAAAGACGGGTGCCCCCAGGGTAACCATGATGATGGTAGTGGGAGACTTCAGGGTATCCTTCGTAACCATCCACGTCCCCCTGAAGGAGGTGCCAAGGCTCCTTTCTCCTGAGAGGGTACTGGCAACCATAAAGCTGACCCATAATGGATTAAAGGAATGGTTTCACGTAGAAAGACCCAGGATAGGCGTATGTGCCCTTAACCCACACGCAGGGGAGGGGGGCTGTTTCGGCTCTGAGGAAGGAGAGGTTATACTGCCTGCCATCAGGGCGGCCCAGGAGGCAGGTATTAACTGTAGCGGGCCTATCCCGGCAGACGTGGCCTGTCATAAGGCCCATGAGGGAGAGCTGGAGGTGGTGGTGGCCCTCTACCACGACCAGGGGACTATTGCCATAAAGCTCCTGGGGTTCTTTAGCGGTGTCAACCTTACCCTGGGCCTCCCCATCGTACGGACCTCCCCCACACATGGCACTGCCTTTGACATTGCAGGGAAGGGCCTTGCCCAACCGGGTTCCATGCTGGAGGCCATCAAGCTGGCGGCCCGCCTCAAAGTAGGGGGTAGGGGATAGGAACTAGAATTAAGAATTCAGAAGTCAGAATTCAGTAGCCAGGATAAAGAACGGTCGTCCCAAATTCTGAATTCTGACTACTGACTTCTGTATTCTTTCCCTGGCCCCTAACCCCTAATTGATTATGGCTACTATTACCTTTCCAGGTACACCATCTGCCTTGAAGGTCCTCCTGAAAGAGAGGGGGCTTAGACCCAGAAAGCACCTGGGGCAAAACTTCCTGGTTGACCAGAACCTCCTCAGGGTGATAGTTGAAAAGGCGGCCGTGGAGGACAGGGATATTATCCTGGAGGTGGGCAGTGGGACAGGTCTCCTTACGAGACACCTTGCCGAGAGGGCCCACAGGGTGCTTGCCGTGGAGATAGACCCACGACTGTACGGCCTGACCCTGGAACTCCTCCAGGGTTATGCGAACATACACTTCTTAAACAAGGACGTGCTCAAGACAAAGACCACCATTGACCATGAGGTAGAGGCCGTGATTATCCGCTGGCTTAGGGAAGAAGAGGGGTTAAGGCTAAAGGTGGTGTCAAACCTCCCTTACTCTATAAGTACACCCTTTATAATAGCTATCCTGACAGGGGGATTGCCCGTAGAATGCATGGTGCTCACCCTGCAGAGGGATATTGTGGACAGGCTACTGGCCCGCCCTGGTACCAAGGAATACGGGGTGCTATCCGTGATAGCACAATTATTTTCGGACGTGGAACTCCTGAGGCAGTTGCCCCCAGAGGTATTCTGGCCGGTGCCCCAGGTGGAGTCCGCCATAGTAAGGATGACGGTCAGGAGGGAAAGGGTACTTGAACGGATTCCGGACCTTCCGCTATTCAAGCGGTTAGTGAGGTGCGTCTTTCAGAGCCGTAGAAAGACCTTAATAAACAGTCTCCTCAAGCTGGGCCTGCCTTCCCTGAGCAAGGAGGCTGTGATGGACGTCCTTAAGGGGCTGGGACTGGAGCCCCGTATAAGAGGGGAGGCGCTGGACCCGGAGGGCTTCACTGCCCTTTTAAGGGAGATTCATCTCCTCAAAGGCAGCAGTACCGCCAAACGTCAAGGAGGGAAAGATGTTAGAAGTTAAAGAGGCCGACCTGCCAGCAATAGGCAAGAAATTCACAATAGAAACGGCGGCAGAGGAAACCATAGTGGTAATTATACGCCTTACCGGAGAAAGGGAGGTATATCGCTTTCTCAAAGGCAAGGAAGAACCAGAGTCTGTAACCACTCTCACCGAGGAAGAGGCCAGGACTATCGGGAACATCCTGGCAGGGGCCTACTTTGAGCCTGTACACGAGAAGGCGGTGGAATTGGTAATGAAGCAACTCTCCATGGAGTGGATAAAGGTGGAGGAGGATTCCCCCCTGGCTAACAAGACCATCGGCGAGGTGGGCATCAGGAAGAAGACGGGGGTATCGGTTATCTCCATACTCAGAGACGCCAAATACATACCCAACCCCCTCCCAAGTGAGGCTATGCACGTGGGGGACACCCTTGTTGTATTGGGCAGTAGCGAGCAGATGAAAAAATTCCTGAGTTTTATTGGCAAGTCCAGAGAATAATAAGCCCATTTTCCCCCAGTAGCAGGGCGACGGGGAACCGAATCCAATGGAAGTCTCCACAACACTATTTGAGATGGGCCTTACGTGCCTGGTGCTCTTCCTGAGCGGGCTGCTGGCCAAGAAGGTAAAACTCTCCCTCATCCCCCTCTATATCCTTGCCGGGCTGGCTATATCCAGGTTCGTCAAGCCTACCATCATAATGGAATTCATGTCCACAGTGGGACTAATCCTCCTCCTCTTCCTCATCGGCCTTGAGTTTACGCTGGAGAGCTTCCTCAAGAATCGGAAGAAAATCCTGGCAGGGGGGCTATACGACCTTGCCCTGAACTTCCCGGTGGGTCTGGTGATTGGCCTCCTGCTGGGTTTTGACTGGCTCTGTTCCCTCTTCCTGGCAGGGATAATCTACGTGAGCAGTTCGGCCATTATCTGTAAGGGTGTGGTGGAACTAAAACGCTCTGCCAACCCTGAGACGGAGTGCCTCCTGGGGATACTCGTTTTTGAAGACCTCTTTATTGTCCTCTACCTGGCCATCCTATCAAGTGCGATTGCAAACGGCGGGACGGAGCTATTCCCTGTAGGATTAGCCGTGTTCAAGGCAGTGGGGTTCTGTGCCGCCCTGATAATTATAGCAAAGGTCTTCAAAAAGTACATAGAAATGGCACTGGACATAGAATCCACCGAACTCTTTGCCCTGTTGATATTTGCCATCGTAATACTAACTGCCACAAGCGCCGAGGCCATGGGCCTCTCTATAGCCATCGGGGCCTTCCTGGCGGGGCTAGTTATCTCTGAGACCAGCCAGAAAGCCAGGGCCCTGGAGGTAGTCGCCCCCCTCCAGTACCTCACCGTGGCCATCTTTTTTGTGTCCTTCGGATTAACCTCACAACTCACAAACCTTAAAGAGATATACCCCGTGGCCATTCTCCTGGTGGTGGCCTCCGTACCCTTGAAGCTCCTGACTGGTTTCTTTGCGGGAAAGGGCTACGGTCTAAGCCGCCGGGCCCAGTGGAGGCTGGGGCTGAGCCTCCTGCCTCGGGGCGAATTCTCCGTCGTCCTGGCCACCGTAGCCATGGGTATAACGGCAACACACCCCCCTGTAAATGCCGTCACCACCCTCTACGTCCTTATAATTGCCGTCCTGGGCTCAATCGCCATGAAGTATGCCGATGCCTTTGCTAAGTGGGTGGAAGAGAAGAAGACAATGGTGTAGAATATGGACCAAAAGATGAGAACCGAGGTCAAGAACTGGTTAGATTCTGCTCAATATGATTTAGATACTGCCGAACACATGTTCGCTACTGGCAGGTATATCTACACGGTCTTCATGTGCCATCTCGCCCTGGAGAAGGCGCTTAAGGCAAAAGTTGAAGAAATAACTGGCAAAACACCACCCAAAACCCACGACTTAGGGTATCTTGTGGGAATTGCCGGGTTATTGCCCGATAAAGACATAGAAGAGTTCCTGGTAGAAATTAGTAATCTCAGTATTGTTACAAGATACCCAGGAGACTTCCAAAGGATGCTCAAGGATTTTTCATTGGAAAAGACTGAATCTATTTTGATAAGGACAAGAGAGGCCTTTCAATGGATAAAGAAATCCATAGCATTATAACTGAATATAGGAGAAAACTTGAGACCTCGGGGATAAAGGTTAAAAAGATTATCCTTTATGGCTCCTATGCCTCTGGGGAGGCCAGGGAGGACAGTGACATAGACTTGGTGGTGGTCTCCAATGACTTTAAAGAGATGGACTTGTGGGAGAGGTTATGTCTTCTGGGACGTGCCCGAATAGGGATAACTAGACCTATGGAAATACTGGGCTTCACTGAGAAAGAGTTTGAGGCAGAACATAGTGGTACTTTTGTCGGGGATGAGGTAAAGGCCAAAGGGATAGAATGCCTTGAGTAAGAGGCCAGAAATCCTTGAAGGTGCTTCGCTACAATACGCACCAGAAAATGAACTGGGCGTCGTCTTCTTGTTTTCACAATTGGCCAAAAAATTACGTATTAAGGTTGAGCGGATTAGACCTGGATTCCCAGACTGTATTGCCTACCAGAAGACCGCCCATGGTGAAAAAAAGATAAGGATAGAATTTGAATTCCGTTCAAGCAGTTTTAAGGGCCATAACCATTCACGTAAAGGATGCGACTGGATAGTCTGCTGGGAACACAATTGGCCGGGTGTGCCAGATAGCATAAGAATCGTTGAACTTAGAAAGTATTTCGGAGTGGGTTTT
Organism: Planctomycetota bacterium; assembly: GCA_016209685.1. Lineage (GTDB taxonomy): Bacteria > Planctomycetota > Brocadiia > Brocadiales > Bathyanammoxibiaceae > 2-12-FULL-52-36. The sequence goes on from JACQVQ010000012.1 coordinate 27,840, forward strand.
AATGTGTGGATTCAACCTGTCTTGGGTAAGGAACAACAAAAATGGCTTTCCGGTCGTGATATAACTAATTGGGGGCTCTCCAAACGTGCCCGGAAAGATGACTTACTATTGATGTATCACACCACACCTGAAAAATGCATAAAAGATGTCTTTGTCCTTGCTAGTAGTAAATTGCAGCTTGGCAAGGCAGGATGGAGAAAAGGTACAGCTAATTTTGGTTTCATTAAGCGGGTATGCTGGCTTGATAGCCCTGTGTTTTTGGAGGACCTGCGTCAACACAGAGTTCTCAAGACCTCTTACTTTGTCAGGAGCAGGATGCAAGGCAACGTTAACGCAACTGAATACTGGCCGTACCTCTATGAGATGATTATCAAAAGAAACCCAAGTATAAAAGGGAAACTCGGGAAATATGCCCCGGATAGGATATAATATTGCGAATCTTTCTATACCTTAAATCTGTACCTAAAGGAGGAGTAAATAGAAATGAAATATACAGCGATAATCCGAAAAAGCAGACTTGAATATGTAGCGGTATGTCTGGAACTTAACGTTTCTGCCCGTGGTGAAGACCTTGTGGATGTAGAGAAAAATCTTAGAAAGGCGATAGAGTTGTATCTGGTAGATACAAAAGAGCATCCGGAGACTGCTGTATCTCCAATTTCCACCGAAGAACTCATTGAGTTTCTGAAGGATACAGAGCCTGAATGGTATAGGGGACCAGAAGAAGGTCTAATTCTCAGACCGCTTGAGGTTCACGAGGTTCCCTCTTATGCCTAAAGTGCCTTCAATGTCCAGCAAGGAACTCGTGCGGTTGCTGGAAAGCGGCGGAACAGTATTTGTTAGACAAGGGGCAACTGACCACGCAATATATTCAAGGATTGTTGAGGGACGGAGATACTCCGCCCCTGTACAAATGGGGAAGAAAACGTTAGACCCAGTTTATTGTAAAAGGGTTCTGAGACAATTAAAATTCACAGATGAAGAAATAGAGAAACTTCTGTCCGCCTGACTCAAATCAGAATGGAAATCGTTTCCTTACTCCTCTCCACCCTCCTCCTCCGCCCCTATGTATTTATTTTCTTGGGCCTGCACCTACTGGCAGGGGGGTTACAACTTGGGCTTAAGAGGATAATTGTCTTCACCCTCCTTGCCTATCTTATCGCATTCACTTCCGAGTATAGCTCCACCCGTAACGGGATACCCTACGGCCCTTACATCTATACAGGGGAGACCCATGGGAAGGAGCTTTACATCTCCAACGTCCCCTTCATGGACTCCCTTTCCTACTCCTTCCTGGCCTATTTCAGCTATTCCCTGGCCCTGCTGCTGGTGTCCCAAGTGTCAAGGAAGGGGTGGAGGTTTGAACTGATAGCCCCCCCCTGGCACTCCAGGGGGGTACTTTTTCTTGCGGCCACATTAATGATGCTCCAGGACGTGGTGGTAGACCCAGTGGCCCTTAGGGGTTCTCAGTGGTTCCTCGGACAGATATTCTATTACCCGGACGAGGGGATATACTTTGGGGTACCGCTGTCCAATTTTCTTGGATGGTTCGTGGTGGGGCTGGCAATCATATACTGCTTTCAGAGGCTTGACCAGAAGATGGGATGGGCAATGCCCTGGGCCGAAAATGCCCTTATGGGACCGGCCTGTTACTTCGTCAATATGCTCTTTATTTTATTCGTAACCTTCTATATTGGGGAATACCTGCTGGGGCTGGTGAGCCTTGCCATCTTCGGCCCCCTTTTCTACCTCACTCTGAGAAAAGTCCTACACACCCCTTAATCCCCTCTTTTTAGAGGGGACACACCCCTACCCCCTAATCCCTACCCCCTAATCCCTACCCCCTACCCCCTAGCCACCTATCCGGCACATGACGGCCTCGCCTGTACCAGGGTGCTCGGCAGGCTTCAGGACGGCGGCCTCCAGGAAGGCCCTCTTTATAGCCTCTGGTGTGGGATTACCCCTGAGGATGGCCCTTATGTCCACCTCGCCCCCAGCCAGGAGGCATGCCCTAAGTTTGCCATCTGAGGTGAGCCTGAGGCGGTTGCAGTCCCCACAGAAGGGCTGACTTACGGGAGAGATGAAGCCCAGGGTGCCTACGGCCCCCTTCAGTCTGTAAAGTCTGGCAGGTCCACGTAGGGGCAGTAGGGACAGGTCCCGCCCAAAAGATGGCGGATTTTCAACTTTAGACCTGTCCCTATTGGACGGACCTAAAGGTCTGTTCCTACCTACAGGTATTAATTCCCCAAGACGGCTTATCCTTTCCATGACCTCTTTGCTGGGCACGAACTTGCGCTCTTCAATCATCCTGCATCCGAAGGCCATATACTCTATGAACCTCACCTCCAGTGGTTTCTCCAGGCTCATACGGGCAAACTCTTCTACCTCATCCTCATTGGTGCCCCGCATAACTACCATATTTACCTTTGTCTCCTGGAACCCCACGTGCAGTGCCTCCTCTATGCCCTGGAGGACGTCTGAGATGGAGCCCCCCCCTGTAATCTGGCGGAAGCGGTCTGCCCTGAGGCTGTCCAGGCTGACGTTCAACCGCATGAGACCCGCCTCCTTTAGGACGGCGGCATATTGTCTCAAGAGGACGCCGTTGGTAGTCATGGCCAGGTCTTCTATCCCAGGGATTTTACTCAGGGAGGCAACGAGACGTTCTACGTTTCTCCTCGTGAGGGGTTCGCCACCTGTCAGCCTGATACTCCGTATGCCCAGTTCGGCACCGTACTTTACTACAGTGGCTATCTCCTCAAAGCTAAGGATATCCTTACGCTCCAGATGAGGGACACCCTGGGAGGGCCTACAGTAGACGCAGGAGAGGTTGCAGAGGTCTGTTACCGAGACCCTTAGACGTGTTACATTTCTTTGAAAGCGGTCCTGCATTTTTAGACAAAGAATTCAGAATACAGGATTCTGAATTCTGCATTCTGAACGCTGAATTCTGGGTTCAATACCCATGCCCCCCGCCGTGTCCGTCGTATCCACCACCATGCCCACCACCACTGCCATGACCACCCCCACCGTGTCCATCGTATCCACCACCTCCATGTCCGTCGTATCCCCCACCATGACCACCACTACCACTGCCATGACTACCGCCTCCGTGACCACCAGGGATGCCCATCCTGGCAGAACTTGCTGGTTCTGCCAGCCCCTGGGGGATAAAGCGATAGACCCACACATGGGCCTCGTCGCTCCTGAAGACCGGCTGGAAGTAGCTGAGTCCCTGCCCATGACCTGTACTGAGTGGAAGGAGTTTGAGTATGAGCGCCTCCTTCATATCAGTGTTTCCATAATCCCCCAGATACCAGAGGGCGTAGTACTTTGGGAATATCTGGGCATAGTAGGAGGTGATGCCGCTATTCTTTATCCACTGGTTTATAAAGGACATATCTCCGGCCACGCCTGTTACTGACATGGGCTTGATATTCTTTGACTCTAGTTTCAAATCTGCCTCTGCGAGACGGCTCATGGCATTTATCTCCTGGAAGTCTTCAGAACTCACCAGGATGTAGACTGGCCTGTCTGCCGGGGTTAATAGCCCCAGTATCTCCTTTGCCTCGGTCTCTTTGGAGCAGAAGAACCTGGCCATATCTTTAGTCTTCGTGTCATCCTCAAGACCTTCCCTGTCCTTAATCCACTTAAGGAGGTAATCCAGGGTGGCCCTCTCGTGTCTGCCCTTAGGCACAGAGAGGCCCTTCAAGAGCCCCATGCTAGGCTTGGAGGTCAAGGGTTCCCTTCCAGTGAACAACTTTACCCTCTTCCCATGATGCCACCAGCAGAGGACTAGAGAGTCCCTCTCCGTATTATTCTTTATAAAGTCATAGGCCTTGAGCCAGGCAGGAGAGGCAAAGGATACCTGCTTCCCCGAGGAGACCTCTGAATAATCTGTGTAGTAAATAAGGGGCTCGTACGCCTCCCCCCCGGAACGATACCTGAGGCGGTACTCTACGGCCATCAGAGAATCCTTGGGCAGGGTAATAGTGCTTTCGTCGGGAGTGGCCCCGCCACCTTCCCTGGTGATGGCAAGGTCTGAAGTCAACCTCTTCTCATATTTTATCACCTTCTCAACAGGCACTACTGAGGTAGGGAGGAGGATCTGTGTGAAATTTTCCGGGGCAACCTCTTCTACCTTTATGTACTCGTAAAGGCTCTGGGCTAAGACCACTTGAGGCAAAGACAAGCTAAGCCCCATAAGAAACAGTAGACAGCAGAATATCTTCATAGGTTTGGTTATCATAAAAAATATACTAGCATTTTAGTTGGGATAAAGACAAGTCCTTTTTATGGAGGGCAAAGACCAGGGGTTAGAGATTAGGGGCTAGGGATCAGGGAATAAGAACTAGAGAAAAAGATTGCCAACCCCTAATCCTTAGTCTCTAACGCCCAATTTACCGTTGACAGAAAAACTTACCCTGCGTTACAATGCGTCTGGCCTGAGTGAAGACAGTAGGTAGCAAACAGCTCACAGGCATAATGGTTTCCCCTGCCTACTGTCTACTGTATTCTGTCTACTGTTTCAGTCGGGGCGTGGCGCAGCTTGGCTTAGCGCGCTTGCTTGGGGTGCAAGAGGTCAGCGGTTCAAATCCGCTCGCCCCGACCAGTTTTTCCTAAAATGACTTTGAATGCGCCGGTGCGACAAACTTTTAGAGCGAATCTTGCATGGCACATCTGATGCAAATGTCCCCTTTACTGAGATGTGTCAACTGCTGTGCAAGTTGGGATTTGAGGAACGGATTCGGGGCAGTCATCATATCTTCACTAAGGAAGGCGTAGAAGAAATCTTAAACTTACAACCCAAAGGTGCAAAGGCTAAACCTTATCAGGTCAAGCAGGTTCGTAACCTGATTTTAAGGCACAAATTGGGAGGTACAGAAGGTGATTAAGTATGAGGTCATCATATATTGGAGTGGCGAAGACCAGGCATTTATCGCCGAAGTTCCTGAGTTGCCAGGATGTGCTGCAGATGGGGCAACGTATCAAGAGGCCCTGGCCAACGTAGAGGTGGTCATTAAAGAGTGGATTGAGACCGCCAAGGAATTGGGGCGTCCGATTCCTGAACCTAAAGGTCGCTTGATGTTTTCGTAATTTTGGTGGAAGGTTTCACCTTAGGGTGGGTTCAAATCCGCTCGCCCCGACCAGTTTTTTCTTCGCATGGGAGCCAGGCAAAGGAAAATTAACACCTGGAGAAGTAATGGGCAAAGTTAGAGAAAGATTTCTTGTGGACCGAAGAGGCAGAAAGACTGCCGTAGTCCTTCCAATAAAGGACTATGAGCGACTACTTGAAGACCTTCACGACCTGTCTGTGGTGGCTGAGCGTCGGCATGAACCCACAATTAGTCTTGAGGAATTAAAGCGCAGACTCAAGGCGGATGGGCTCATACAAGCCTTGTAGGGTGCGTTTCAACGCACCATTTTTTAAAAAATGCCTGATTATAGCCGTGCATATTAGATGGTGCGTTACCACGTACCCTACAGACTAAGAAATCATTGTAAATTGTAAATTAGAAATTTAAAATTTGAAATTTACAATTTCCAATTTACAATTCTTTTCCCCTTCCCATACTGCTTCCTGCCTGCTACCCCCTACCCCTCCCTTGGCGTCATCACTGACTTGAAGAACCCCAGGTGGGGTTCCTTGTAGGAATGAAGCCCGTGTACCCCTCCCTCGGCCTGGGCGGAGGGGCTACGGGTCTCAAACCTTAAAGTGCCGTTATAGAGGGCCTCGTGTAGGTCTGAGATGGTGCGACAGCCCAGGTCCTGGAGGGCGTGTTTCAGGCTCTGCATAAAGTACTCCATGAGGTCCACCACAGAACCCCTATCCACTACTGCCCCGGAGACCCCCTGGGCTACCTTGATTTTGTCCTCTTCAGAGAAATACCTCTTGGCCCCGCCTTCCTTCATGGCCTCAAGGGAGGCCATCCCCCGGTATCTCTTCAGCCTCACGCCACCCTCGTAGAAATACTCCCCCGGGGCCTCGGTGGTCCCTGCCAGTAAGGCCCCAAGCATCACGGCGCTTGCCCCTAAGGACAGTGCCTTGGCAACATGGCCCAGGTTGGATACGCCCCCATCTGCCATCACGGGGACGTTGCCGTAGCCCCTGGCAAATTTGGCGCAGTGGTAGACCGCCGAACCCTGGGCCCTGCCCACGGCCAGGGTCTCCTGGGTAATACATATACTCCCACTGCCCATGCCTATCCTGAGGGCGTCCGCCCCCGCATCAATAAGGCTCTTACACTGACGGGCCGTTACCACATTGCCCCCTATTACCTCCACCTGGGGGTACTTCTTTTTGATGTATTTAATCATGTCAATCTGGAAGACGCTGTCCCCTTGGGAGGCGTCTATTACCACCACGTCCACCCCGGCCTTCGCCAGTTCTTCCAGCCTCTCCCTGTCCTCCTCCTTGGTAGAGAGGGCCGCCCCTACCAGGAGCTGTTTCGTGGCATTTTTTGAGGCGTTAGGAAAGTCTTCATTCTTGAGTAGGTCCGTACGGCTCATGAGGGAGACCAATCTGCCCTCTTTATCTACTATGGGGAGCTTACCCTTCTTACACTCCTTCAGGATGCGGTTGCCGTCCTGAAGGGTCATACCTACCTGGGCGGTGACCAGCTCTCTGGTCATGACCTCCTTGAGTTTGCGCTGGCGATTGGTCTCAAAACATATATCCCTATGGGTAACTATGCCTATGAGCTTAGAACCAGTCCTGCCATCCTCGGTAATGGGTATCCCCGAAAAGCCGTAGGTCTTTTTAATCTTGTCTATGTCAGCAATGGTATTATCCGGGCCCAGGACTACGGGGGCGGTGATAAAGCCGTTCTCAAACCTCTTTGCCAGCCTGACGTGTTTGACCTGCTCCTCTATCGTATTGTTATAATGGATGATGCCTATACCCCCGCACAGGGCCATGTAGATGGCCATCTTGGACTCGGTAACGGTATCCATCGGGGAACTCACTATGGGTCTCTTCAGTTTTATGTTCCTGGTGAGGCGTGTCTCTAAATCCACCTCGTCTGCACCAAAATCAATGTGCCCTGGCAAGAGGATAAAATCACTGTAAGTAAGACCTCCCCTGTTCTCAAAGAAGGTCTCTGCACTAAACCCGTTCCCACTATTATTTTCTAATAGCATATCTTTACACTCCTTTGCCCAGCTATCGGCAGTCTTTCATGCCAGGCTGGGGACAGAGCCCCAGCCCTATATTCCTTACCGATATAGCCCAGGTGCTCCGACACCTGGGTCTGAAGGCCGAGAATATTTATAACATACTATAGGGGTCTATATCTATGGTAATCCTTACGCCTCCAGTAGTACCACCAGGGATTCCCTCCAGGAGTTCTTTTATTGCCTCACTGTGGGGGGACCTGAGACTCAACTGCCAGCGGAATTGGTTCTTGATTCTAGGAATAGGGGCTGGGGCGGGACCTACCACCTCCACCCCTGGGGTGGTAACCTTTGTCAGTAGTCCGCCTGGGATGGATGCCACCTGCCTCAATGCCTCAGCCAGCTTTTGGGCCCTATCCTTCACCCTCTCTTCTTTCTGCCCTACAAGGACTATCCTGGCCATATAACCAAAAGGAGGATAACCCAGTTCCCTGCGGTACTCCAGTTCCCTATCAGCAAAACCCTCATAATCATGGGCGGCCGCCGCCAGGATGGCATACTGTCTGGGGTTAAAGGTCTGGACTACCACCCTGCCTCCCTTTGGACCTCTCCCCGCCCGGCCTGCTACCTGGGCCAGGAGCTGGAAGGTCCTCTCCACGGCCCTGAAGTCGGGCAGATTCAATATGGTATCGGCCGATATGACCCCCACCAGGGTAACGTTGGGGAGGTCTAGCCCCTTGGCAATCATCTGAGTACCTACAAGAATCTGAACCTCCCCCCGCTCAAAAGATTTGAGGGCCTTCGCATGGGCGTTCCTCCCCTTCATGGAGTCACTATCCATCCTCAGGGCCTTGTACCCGGGGAAGTAGCGGCCCATCTCCTCCTCAATCCTCTCCGTACCCAACCCAAAATAATTCAGCCTCGCCCCGGCGCACTCCGGGCAATTCTCCTGTGGCTTGACTTCATAGAAACAGTAATGGCAGATGGTGCTATGCTGTCTCTTGTGATACGTCAGGGGTATGTCGCACCTTTTACATCTCAAGACATACCCACACCTTGGACAGCTCACGAAGGGAGAAAAACCCCTCCGGTTCAGGAAGAGGAGGGCCTGCTCTCCCTTTGAGAGGCACTCCTTCATGTAGAGCTCCAGTCTGCGGGATATGAGCCTCGTATGCCTCCCTTCGTGGAAGCCCTCCTTCATGTCCACTATCTCTACCCGTGGCAAGGGACGCTGCCCAATCCTCTGGCTGAGGATTGCCCTCTGGTACCTCCCCATCAGGGCGTTAAAATAGGTCTCCAGTGAGGGCGTTGCAGAGCCCAGGATGACCACTGCCCCTTCCTCTCTTGCCCTCATAAGGGCCACTTCTCTGGCATGATAACGTGGAGAGGTCTCCTGCTTATAAGTTACCTCATGCTCCTCATCCACCACGATGAGACCCAGGTTCTCTACCGGGGCAAAGACCGCCGAACGTGCCCCAATCACCACCCTGGCCTTCCCTCCTCTTATGGCCTGCCACTGGTCGTAACGCTCGGCCCCGGTAAGGTGGCTGTGCAGTACCGCTATTATGTTACCAAAACGCCCACCATAGCGTTCTATGGCCTGGGGGGTAAGGGATATCTCAGGCACCAGGACTATTGCCCCACGCCCCAGGGCTAACACCTCTTCTATGGCCCTCAGGTACACCTCTGTCTTCCCACTGCCTGTAACCCCCTGGAGGAGTACGGTGGGGGCGACCGGCCGGTCGCCCCTACACAGAGAGAACTGTGTCTTTATAAGGCTAAGGGCCTGCCCTTGTTCGGAGGTGAGTTCGGGTTTCGGCCTTTGGCTTTCAGAGATGGACAGACCTGAAGGTCTGTCCCTACACTCGGGCTGTTCGTATATCTCTACAAGCCCCTTACTGGAGAGGCTATTTAATCCACCCAGGTTACAGCCGCTCTGGCGGGAAAGTTCCTTCAGAGGTATGCCGTTATTAGACTCCAGGAGTACTTCAAGGGCCCTGGCCTGCCTTGGGGCCTTTTTTCTGAGACCTTCCAGCGCCTCCAGGATGAGAACCCTATCTTTTGTAAGCCTGAGGGCCTTAAGGGTCTGTAGGGCCCCTCCTCTGGCAGACTTGCGCTCCCCCTTTACGGCCGCCGGAAGGGCCGCTTCCATAGCCTCCCCCCAGGTACAACGATAGTACCTGGCTATCTCCCGGGTGAGACGTAACATCTTCTCCCCCAGTAGGGGCTGGTGGTCCAGTACCTCTTTTATTTCCTTGAGTTCCATGGCTACAGGGGCGTCTGGAAAACCCACACAGTAGCCATTCACCAGCCTATGCCCGAGGGGCACCCTTACCCGGCTTCCTATCCTTAGCTCAGGCACAAGGGTGTCGGGGACCTTATAATGTAAGGTCTTGTCAAGAGGGGCGTTAACCACCACCTCTGCATAGTTATGATACACCTTCTGCCTCCCGGACTTTTAAAAAATCTTAGCATACCTATCAGGCTGTGTCAATTGAGAGGGAGTTCCCTATTTAGGGGGTAGGGGCAAGAATTCAGAAGTCAGAATTCAGTAGTAGGTGATGGATTATAGACTAAAAGGAAAGTCCAAAGTCTTCAGTAGCTAGTATCCTGACTACTGACTTCTGTATTCTTTACCTAGTCCCTAGCCCCCTGACCCCTGGTCCTTATTTTAGAGTGCAGAGAGGGCCGTTACAGCCCCTTTGATGACCCCTACCAGGGGAGTGGGATAGATACCCAGGGCGATGATGGTAACTCCCAGCACCAGTAGCACCAGCTTCCCAAACAGTGAGCCTACAGGCTCCTCCATAGGGGCAAAACGCCCTGGTAACGCATACATCCTGAGCATCAGCCCAAGATAGTAGTACAGTGACACGGCAGAGTTTAATACCGCTATAACGGCAAGACCCACAAAACCCGCATTCACCGCCGCACCAAAGAGGTAAAGCTTTCCAATGAAACCTGCCGTAAGGGGTATGCCTGCCAGAGAGAGGAGGCATATAGAGAGGATGGCGGCCTGAACGGGCTGGGTGTAGCCTAAAGAGGTGTAATCCTCCGCCTTGAGCCTCTCCCCTTCGCCTGCGGTGGTGCCACCGCCTGCCCTGGTCAGGGAGGCAATACACCCGAAGGCCGCAAGCCCCATGACTGCATAAAAGGCGGAATACAGCAGGATGGCCTCCATGCCCCTGGTACTAAGGGCAATAAAGGCCACCAACAGGTAGCCTACGTGGGCAATGCTTGAGTAGGCAAGCATCCTCTTTACGTTCTTCTGCAGGAGGGCGGCCACGTTCCCCAGGGTCATACTCAGGACGGCCAATACCCACAGTATCCCTACCCATTGACTGGAGACCTGGATAAAGGGATTGTTGAATAGTCTAAGGATAAGGGCAATGACGGCAATCTTACTCCCTGTGGAGAGGAGTCCCGTTATGGGGGTGGGTGCCCCTTCATACACGTCAGGGGCCCACATGTGGAAAGGTACCATGGCAATCTTGAAACCCAGACCAACCATCATCAAGGCAATGCCTATCTGCAGTAGGGGCAATTCGTGAATTGCCCCTGCCCCACCCAGGCCACCCAGTATGGACTCCATCTTACTGAAACTGATGGTCCCGGTAGCCCCATAGACCAGGGCAATACCAAAGAGTAGGAAACCACTGGCGAATGCCCCCGTGAGGATATATTTTATGGCCGCCTCGGTAGATACCCACTTATCCCTCTGAGAGCCTACCAGCATGTACATGGAGATGGAAAGGAGTTCCAGGCTCAGGAACATCATCAACAAATCCATGCTGGATACCAGGAGCATCATCCCCAGCGTGGCAAAGAGGACCAGGGGGTAGTATTTCCCTCCATCTACCCTTGTGTTCTCCACGTAGCTAAGGGATATTGCCATGGTAATCATGGCAATAAGGATAAATAATATGTTAAAGAAGGTAGTATAGCCGTCCACGGCCAGCAGGGAACTCTCGTAAGGGATCCCCCTGCCCCACTGCATAAGGCTCCTGATGAGGGCTATGTGCAGGCCCACCAGACAGGTGGCGAATACCATACGGGGACTCCTTGAAAAGACCTCCACCAGCAGGGCCAGTATGGCAAAGAGGGCCACTATTAACTGGGGCATGGTACTGTCTATGTTAACGGCTGGAAAGGTTATCTCCATATCATTTCTCAGTTTTCAGTTCTCGGTCTTCAGTTATCTGACAACTGGCAACTGACAACCGATTCTTAGGTATCTCCTTCTGGGCCAGCTTCTTTTCGGCCCTCACCAGCAGGGCCGATGCCGAAGGCTCTATCCTGTCTAGTAGAATCTTGGGATACACCCCTATCAGGACCACCAGTATGGCAGGGATGGTCAGGGTCACCGTCTCCATGAAAGAGAGGTCGTACCAGGTCCTTGTCCTCTCAGGGGCAGGCCCGAACATCACCCGCCAGAACATCCACAGGAGATACGCCGCGGTAAGCACCACCACAAAGCTGGCCGCTACGCCATAAATGACGTTCACCCTGAAGGCCCCCAGGAAGATGAGAAATTCTCCCACAAAGTTAGAGAGCCCGGGTATACCCACGGACGCCAGGGTAAAGAACATAAAGAACCCCCCCATGAGGGGCATGTCCCTCCATACGCCTCCCATCTGGGAGATGTCCTTAGTGCGGCTCCTCTTATGGAGCATCCCCACTATGATAAATAATGCCCCACTGGAAAGGGCTATGGATACCATCATCAGGATTGCCCCTTCTATCCCCTGGAGGTTCAGTACGAATATGCCCAAGATTATTAGTCCCACGTGGCTGACACTAGAATAGGCAATCAGCCTCTTGATGTCATCCTGGACGGTGGCTATCAGCGCACCATAGAGGTTGGCCAGGAGGGCCAGCATCACCACCAGCGGGGCATAGCTGGCGGAAAAGTCGGGGAATAATGGCAAGAAGAACCTCAAGAAGGCATAGGCCCCTGTCTTTATCAAGAGGCCCGTTATGTCCACTGCCCCAGAGATGGGCGCCTCGGCGTGGGCATCGGGGAGCCACGTGTGGAAGGGCACCAGGGGCGACTTTACGGCAAAGGCCACAAAGAAGGCGAACCCCATGGGGAGAAGGGCATAGGCCGGTATTGAGGTCTCATAGAGTTGGACAATGTCAAAGGTATACGTGCCAGTCTGGGCGTGGTGGAAGAAGTACAGGGAAAGGATGGCCACCAGCATGAGTAGGCTTCCACCCATGGTGTATATAATAAGCTTTATCGTAGCGTAGCGTCTGTTCTCGCCTCCCCATAGGCCGATAAGGAAATACATTGGCACCAGCATTATCTCCCAGAAGACGTAGAACAGTAACAGGTCCATGCTGAGGAATATCCCCAGGAGACCCGCCTCCATGAGGAGGATAAACCCTGAGAAGAGTCCGGGACGCCTCTCCACCTCCCCCCACGAGCTCAAGAGTGCCAGGAATACCATGAAGGTGGTAATGAGCACCATAAAGAGGCTTATGCCATCCACCCCAAGGCTGTAGCCGGCCCCCAAATCGGGTATCCAGTCCCTGCGCTCCGCAAACTGCATCCCCGCCGAGGCGGGATTGAAGGCCCTGAAAAGGGCAAGAGATAAGAGTAGGTTCACCCCTGCTACAAGGAGGGCCAGGACCCTGGGAAAGAAATCATCCGCCCAGGGGATGAGGAATATCAGCCCTGCCCCTATCGCTGGCAATAAGATTAGTATAGATAAGACTGGCCAGTGCGTTATGTCCATTTCACGCCTCTAAAAAATATACAAATACCCCATTATCACTACTGCCCCCGCTACCATAAACAGGGCGTACCACCTTACCAGCCCCGTCTGGAGTCTGGGTACAATCTCCCCGCCTCCTAATACAAGGCCAGCCAATCCCCTTACCGTCATATCCAGCACGGAGGTATCCACTGCCTGCCAGAAGAAATTGGCCGCTCCCATGAATCTATCCACAAAGACCACCTGATAAATCTTATCAAAGTACCACCCATTAGAAAGGAAGTCGTACACACCGCTCAGGGTCTGCCGTAACCTCCCTGGGGCCTCTCTACCTTCAGGTGAAACATAGAAGTAATAGGCCAGAATTATTCCTAACATGGCCACCATAGAAGATACAGTCATCAGCATAATCCCCAGCCTGGAGGAATCCCCCCCTCCGTCAGTATGATGCGCCGGTGGAAAGACAGGGGCAAGGAAGGAGCTTATCCTGTCCGCACCACCCAGGGCATGGGGTACACCCATGTAGCCTCCCACCGCCGCCAACACGGCCAGGAGCATGAGGGGGATGGTCATCACCGGGGCCGGATGATGTACCTCCTCCACGTGCGGGTCCCACCTCTTTTCACCCAGAAAGGCATTAAAGAAGAGCCTGAAACAATAGAACGCCGTAAGGCCGGCAGTAACTACCATTATTAGCCACAGGAGCACCCCCCCATTGGTAAAGGAGGCCTCCAGTATGGCATCCTTGCTGAAGAAGCCTGCAAGGCCAGGTATGCCAGCCATGGCCAGCGCCCCCACCAGGAAGGTCCAGAAGGTAGCGGGGATATGGCCCTTAAGCGCCCCCATCCGCCTTATGTCCATCTCCTCATGGAGGGCATGGATGACCGCCCCTGCCCCAAGGAACAAGAGGGCCTTGGCAAAGGCATGGGTAAGGAGGTGGAAGATGGCCGCCGCCGGCGCACCAACCCCTAACCCAATGAACATGTGGCCGAGCTGACTGACCGTGGAGTAGGCAAGTATCCTCTTTATATCGTTATTCACCAAGGCAATGGTGGCAGAGATGACGGCAGTAAGGAGGCCAATAACCGCCACCGTAGACATGGCCGTGGGGGAGAGTTGGAATATAGGATAACACCTGGCCACCAGGTAGACGCCCGCAGTGACCATTGTGGCGGCGTGGATGAGGGCACTCACTGGGGTGGGCGCCTCCATGGCATCGGGCAGCCACGTGTGGAGAGGCACCTGGGCCGACTTGCCTACTGCCCCGCCAAATATGAGGAGGGCTATCCAGGTGGCCATGACAGGCGTCAGCACCTCATGGGCCCTGGGCAAGACCTCTCCAAAATATATGCTCTTAAACTGGACAAAGACCAGCATTATCCCCAGGGTAAAGAAGAAGTCTCCAAAACGAGTAACCACAAACGCCTTCAGCCCTGCCCTGGCCGCCGACTGCTTATGATACAGGAAGCTTATCAGTAAATAGGAACACGTCCCCACGCCCTCCCAGCCTATGTAGAGCACCAGGAAATTCCCCGCCAGTACCAGGAGGAGCATAAAGAAGACAAACAGGTTCAGGTAGAAGAAATACCTGGCAAAACTCTCGTCCCGGCTCATGTACCCCACAGAGTAGACGTGTATCAGGAAGCTTACCCCGGAGACCATGGTAATCATGACCATTGATAAGGGGTCAAGGAGCAGGTCTATCGGTGCACTGAAGTCCCCGGAGGGTATCCAGTTGTACATGCACAACTCTATGTGCCGCTGTTCAACGGGGAGCTTCAGGAAGGAATTAAAGAGGAGTAGAGACAGGACGGCGGCAAGCCCTATACTGCCGCAGGCCACGATGCTTACGACAAAGTTGCTCACCTGCCTCCCCAGGAGGCAATTGAAGAGCGCCCCGGCGAGGGGTAAGGCAGGTACTAGCCACAGCTTGCTGAAGAGACCTGTCGCCTCTACCACTTGAGCACCTCCATCTCGTCCACGTCCAGTGTGGCCCGGTTCCTGAACACGAGCAAGACTATGGAAAGGGCCACGGCGATCTCTACGGCCGCTATGACCATGGCAAAGAGGACAAAGACCTGACCATCCAGGGAGCCTGTCTGACGGCAAAAGGATACAAAGGCCAGCCCTGCCCCATTAATCATGAGCTCTATACACATAAGGAGGACTATGACATTCCTGCGGGTCAGGAAGCCTATCACCCCTATCCCAAAGAGGACAACCCCTACCATTAAGTACTGGTCAGCCGCTAGCATCTATTCCTCACCATTACATTCATAATGTTTATTTCTTTATCCCTGAGAGCAGGGCTACGCCTACCACGGCCACCAGCAGTAGAATGCCTGTAAGCTCCACGGGTAAGAGGTATTGGGTGTAGAGTACACCCCCCAGGGACTTGATACTCCCAAAGTCTGGCGGCACCGTTGCTACCTTAGGGGTCAGACTGCTTGCCCTGTTAACGACATAAATCAATTTCATCAAAAAGAATACGGCCACCAGCAGCCCCGTACACCATAGTAGCCCCGGACGGAAACGCTGTATCTCCGTCTTCTCATACTTCAGCATCATAACCACAAAGAGGAACAACACCATTATCGCCCCTACGTAAAGTATTACCTGTACCACGGCCAGGAACGGGGCACTGAGCATGGCGTACATCCAGGCCACGGCGAGCAGGGTAACTATCAGCGAGAGGACGCTGTACATGACCTTCCTCTGCAGGATAACTGAGCCTGCCGAGGCCACCGCCAATATTGCCGCTATGTAAAAGAATAGATTTTCCATTAAACCTTTCCGCCTGAGGCGGATTGAACCTTTGAACTTTTTATAGTCCTAACGGGTTCGCCTCCATAGGCCCCTGGCCCGGGGCGTTGAGACTGCGTTGACAACCTGGAAGAGGCATCTCCTTAACAAGCTGTTCCTTGCGGTAAAGCAGGTCCTCCCTGCTGAACCCTGGCTCCGGGCTCTTCCCTGTGTCCATATAGAGGGCGTCCACGGGGCAGGCCTCTTCACACATCCCACACCAGCAACACCTGGTTACATCTATCTCAAAACTCACGGGATACTTTTCAATGGCAGGGTCAGGATGTTCTCCAGCCACGATATGGATGCACTGTACCGGGCAGACGGTCTCACACAGCATACAGGCCACGCACCTCGGGGAACCATCTGGACGGGCGTTGATGCGGTGCCGTCCCCTCCATCTCCTGGACAACGGCACTTTCTCCTCCGGGTACTGTACGGTTACTGCCGCCGGCACCTCCGGGTACTTCCCAAGCAGATGGGCAATGTGGAAGTACATGTTATAAATGAAATGGCGGGAGGTTATCCATAACCCCTTTGCTATCTCAAAGAAGTAGAAACTCTCCTTGGTAGTCAGATTGTGGCCAACTATCTTCATCTTTTATCCTTAACCCTATGTGTCATTCTGAGCGAAGCGAAGAATCTGGTCTTTTAAGAGGTCTCCCTTTAAAAGACATATTTTATTAGCCCCGTGACCACTATATTAACGAGGGCCAGGGGGACCATAAATTTCCAGCCAAAGGCCATGAGCTGGTCGTAGCGGAACCGGGGCAACGTCCACCTGACCAGGAGCATGAACCAGCAGAAGAACAACACCTTCAGACCAAAGGCCGAGACCTGGAGGAGGACTACGAGGAGGTGTGGCAGGGGGATGGTAAACAGTCCGGGAATGAATATCCCTTGATTACTGAGAAAAGGTATCTGCCATCCTCCAAAATAAAGGGCCGTTACCACCCCCGCCACCGATATAACCTCTATAAATTCACCCATCCAGAATGCACCGAACTTCATGCCGCTGTACTCGGTGAAGTAACCAATAATTTCAGACTCGCTCTCTGGCAGGTCAAAGGGGACACGCTTGGTCTCCGCCATGGCGGCAGTAAAGAATAGGATGAACCCCAGGGGCTGGGCCACTATCCCCCAGTAGGGTATGACCCCCAGGACGTACTGCCCCTGTCCCCTTACTATATCGTCTAACTCTATTGAGCCATAGGCCATGACGACTCCGACGATGGAGAGGCCCAGGGCAAGTTCATAGGAGATGAGCTGGGCCGCCGCCCTGATACTCCCTAGCAGGGAATACTTGTTCTCGGAAGACCAGCCGGCCAACACCACGCTGTAGAAGCCGAGTCCGCCGAAGGCCACGATGAAGAGTATCCCCACGTTAAGGTCTGCTATCTGCAGGGGGATATCCCTCCCGGCGATATGGAGCGTATCCCCAAAGGGAATCACTGCAAAGACCACCAGGGCCGTAAAAAGGGCCAGGAAGGGGGCCAGGGTATGAATGAAGGCGTCCCCTGCCGGGGGCACCCAGTCCTCTTTTGTGAGCATCTTGATAGTATCGGCTATGGGATGGAATAACCCAAATATCCTGAACCCCAGGACGTCTGCACGGTTTGCCCCTATGCGATCCTGCATCACTGCGCTCTGCTTCCTCTCTGCCCAACTCAGGATGGCCGCCACGTTTAAGACAAAGCCAAAGACTATGGCAATCTTTAACAGGGTTATAATTACGTCCAGACACATATACTCTATTCCTTCTCTCAGGACTTGCCCTCAGGGAGGGTCAGTTTTATCCCCTGAGGACCTATCTTCTGGTAACTAAGCCCGGTAAAGGGGGCGACCTCCCTGGCCATGTCCTTAAAGACCTCCTCTGCATACTTGTAAGAGGGGTAAGACCCCAGTCTCTTCCCAAGCCTGGTGAATATCTCCCAATCCGCCTGGGCCTCTCCCAACGGTTCCAGGGCCTTGTTTATCCTCTGCAGTCGGCCCTGATAGTTAGTGAACGTCCCTTCCTTTTCCACAAAAGTGGCGCCCGGCAGGATTACGTGGGCGAGCTTGCAACTGGCGTTAAAGTTGGTCCCCTGGAATATCAATAACTCTGCCCTGGAGAGGGCCTCCTCGGCCTTTTCGCCTATATACTTGACGGGGTCGCTACCGACCAGATAAAGGGCCTTTATCTCACCCGTCTTAACCTTCTCCATCATGGCCTCTGCCGAAAGACCCGTACCGCTAAGCCCCAATAGCTCAGCACCCCTGGTATTAGGATGTCTATCGGCCTTAAGGAGTAACTTGTCGCCTTCGCCCTTATCAAGACCCGGGAGTTTGAAGTCAATATTGGTTACCTTGAGGACACAGCTAAAGAGACACTTAAGAGCATAAAGGTCCTCATTGGTGAGGTGTGGCGAGGGTATTACGCCAATGGCAGAGGGGCCATACCTCTCTACTACGGTCTTTAACCCACTGGCCGTCTCCCTCAGGACGGTATCCCAGTCGCTCTTAACGAAATCTTCGCCCTTCTTCAGGGCTGGCGTGGTGAGCCTGTCTATGCTGTCTATAAAGGAGTATCCCCAGCGGCCCACGTCGCAGAGCCATATCTTGTTGACGTCGTTATTCTCCCTGGGCGTCAGTCTGAATACCCTCTGCCCCTTTATCCCATCGAAACTGCGGAGGGTAAAATGGACTACTGCGTTACAGCCGTTAGAACACCCAGGACATATAGTGTCCACCTTACATAAGAGCCACGACCTGCACTTGAAGCGGAAGTCCTTTGCCGTGAGGGCGCCTACGGGGCAGATATCTGCCAGATTTCCCTGATAGTTGTGCTCAATCTTCTTGCCAGGATAGGTCCCTATCTCGGAATGGTCTCCCCTGTTAAAGATTCCCAGGTTTTCTTCCCCGGCCACCTCTTTGCAGAACCTTACGCACCTGCTGCATACCACGCACCTCTCGGAATCCAGCACCATCGTTGCCCCCAGGTCAACTACCTTATGTTTTTTCACCTTATAGTCTTTGAACCTGCTGGGCTGACGACTGTGGCGGAAGTAGTAGTCCTGGAGCTTGCATTCTCCGGCCTTGTCGCAGATTGGGCAGTCCAGGGGGTGGTTTATAAGGATAAACTCCAGTATGCTCTTACGGGCCTCCTCTACCTTGGGGGTACCGGTAAAGACTACCATGTTGTCCCTGACCGCATTGGAACAGGAGGTAACCAATTTGGGGGCATCCTTAACCTCCACCAGACACATCCTGCAGGCATCCACCTTGGTAAGCCTGGGGTGGTAACAGAAGTGCGGGATGGAGATACCCAGCTTCTTGGCCGCATCCAGGATGGTAGTACCCTGGTCTACGGTAACCTGTTGGTCATCAATGGTAAGGGTAGGCATCTTCTTAGCTTAGTAGGGGCGGGGTTACCCTGCCCCTACTTTAATGTAGTCCTCAAACTCTTGTCTAAATTTGGTAACAAAGCTGAGGGCCGGCCCCACGGCCGCATCCCCCAAGGGGCAGAGGGTACGACCCCTTATACCATTAGCTATACTTACTATGGTGTCCAGGTCTGCACTCTCCCCTTCCCCTTTCTCAATCCTCTTGATTATCTTTGCCATCCAGCCCGTACCTTCCCGGCATGGGGTACACTTGCCACAGGACTCGTGTGCGTAGAAGCACATGAGTACCCTGAGGGTCTTGACTAAATCCGTGTCCTCGTCCATCACTATGACTGCCCCTGAACCCATCATACTGCCAATCTTGGCCAGGTTGGCGTACTCCATGGGGACGTCTATCTCTTCCGGCTTCAAGACCGGTGCAGAGGCGCCTCCGGGGATTACCGCCTTGAGCTTCTTGTCTCCCCGTATCCCGCCTGCATGTTTGTAAATAATCTCTCTGAGGGGCGTACCCATGGGTAGCTCATAAATCCCCGGTTTCTTGACATGACCGCTGACGGGGAAGAGTTTTACCCCTCCTCCTATCCCGGGCGCCCCCAGGCCGTTAAACCACTCCCCGCCGTTCTTGACTATGTGGGGGATAGCGGCAATGCTCTCTACGTTATTTATAACCGTTGGCCCCTGGAAGAGACCCACTATGGCCGGGAACGGGGGTTTCATCCTGGGCTGACCTTTCTTGCCTTCAAAGGACTCCAGCAACCCCGTCTCCTCCCCGCATATATAGGCCCCTGCCCCACGGTGGACTACCATGTCCAGGTCAAAACCCATCCCCAGTATATTCTTCCCGAGGTAACCCTTGGCATAGGCCTCATTAATGGCCCCCTCCAGCCTCTCTATGGACTTTACATATTCCCCACGGACGTATATGCCTGCCCAGTGGATACCCACGGCGAAGCAGGTGATTATGGCCCCCTCCACCACTGCATGGGGGTCGCACTCCATAATTGGTCTGTCCTTATAAGTACCTGGCTCTCCTTCATCGGCATTGATAACTAGATATTTGGGCTTGGGGGCCTCTTTGGGGATGAAACTCCACTTCTTCCCTACAGGGAAGCCCGCCCCGCCCCTGCCCTTAAGGCCCGACTTATCCACCTCCTGGATAATCTGCTCTGGCTTCATCTCCGTCAGGGCCTTCTTCATGGCCTCGTAGCCCCCATCCTGGATATACACCCCCAGGGAGTGGGCATTCTTCTTCCCAAAATTCTTGCTCAATATCGGTTTGGGCATGGTTATTTTAATTTCGTTAGTAGTTCGTCTACCTTTTTAGTAGTAAGATTTTCATGAAAGTCATCATTAACCTGCAGGACAGGGGCAGTGCCACAGTAGCCCAGGCACTCCACCGTTGAGAGGGTAAATTTCTTGTCCGGGGTGGTCTCCCCCGCCCCTATCTGGAGCTTATCCTTGAGGTGTTCAAGGATGTCTTCTGCCCCTAGGAGGGTACAGGATATATTGGTGCACAGTTGGAGGTGGTACTTGCCCAGGGGTTTGGCCGCATACATGGTGTAGAAGGTAAGCACCTCGTGTACCCTTACAAGGGGGACTCCGAGGAGCTTTGCCACGTACTCCTCCACCTCCGGAGTAATAACGGAGAACTCCTTCTGGGCCAGCCACATGGTGGGTAACAGGGCGGCACCCTTCTCTGGATACTTAGCCAGGATTGCCTTAAACTTTTCCTTTGTCTTCTCTGAGAACGCTACTGTCATGGCTAAATCAGGGACCAGGGGACAGGGAACAGGGACTAGGGAAAAAGATTACTGACCCCTGATCCCTGACCTCTGACCCCTATTTCTTATCTATCACACTCTCCACCAATCATATTGACTGAACCAAAAGTAGGGACTATGTCGGCCACCATCCCACCGTTAACCAGCCTTGAGACGCCCGACATTATCATAAAACACGGCGGCCTGCATCTCAGCCTGTACGGCCTGCCACTGCCATCGCTAATCACATAGAAACCAAGCTCACCGTTAGCACCCTCCACTGCCTGATATACCTCACCCTTGGGGGGCATGATGCCGTGTCCGTTCATGAAGAGTTTGAAATGATTTATCAAGGACTCCATCTTGCCGTAGACGTCTTTCTTGGAGGGGAAGGTTATCCTTGGGTCGTCTATCTTTATTGGACCGGGGGGCATGCTGAACAGGGCCTGCTCGCATATCCTCATGGACTGCTGTATCTCCTCCATCCTTACCAGGTAACGGTCGTAGTTATCGCCATTGGTCCCTACCGGCACCTCAAAGTTCATCTTGTCGTACACCATGTAAGGCTGGGCCTTCCTGACGTCATAGGCCACCCCGGTAGAGCGGAGGCATGGGCCAGTAAAGCCATAAGACATGGCTTCATCAGCAGTTATAGCCCCTACCCCCTTCGTTCTGTCCACAAATATACGGTTCTTTGTCAGGAGGCCATGAATCTCCTGTAATACCTCTCTGGTCACCTTGAAGGCCTCCAGTGTCCTACCCTGGAAGCCCTCGGGCAGGTCGTCTTTTACCCCACCAATCCTTACATAGCTTGGGGTTACTCCCCTACCGCCGGCAACCTCCTCTATAAGTTTCCAGAGCATCTCCCTGGCCTTTATCATGTATAGGAATGCCGTTATGGCCCCCAGTTCCATGGCTGAGGCACCTACATTAGTAAGGTGGTCGGTAATACGGCATATCTCACTCATGATTACCCGTATATATTTGCATCGCTCCGGCACGTCCACCCCGAAGAGTTTTTCCACGGCCATGGCATAGCCAAAATTATTAATGAGGGGAGAGACGTAGTTGAGTCTGTCGGTATAGATAATGGCCTGGTGATAGGTACGGTTCTCGCAGGTCTTCTCAAAGCCCCTATGGAGGTAGCCTATTTCCACGTCACTGCTAACCACCGTCTCCCCGTCCAGTTCCAGGAACATCCTGATCGTCCCGTGCATGGCGGGGTGGGAGGGCCCCATGTGGAGCGTCATCTCCCTGATGTTCAATTCCCTGGCTAAGGTGGCCGTCTTTTCCATATTATTTATTTTTGGCAGGTCAGTTTTTAGGACCTATTAAGGGCTGACGCCCGGTCAGTGGATAATCCTTCCTGAGGGGATGGCCTTCAAACTGTTCGTAGAGGAGTATCCTCTTCAAGTCGGGATGTCCGTCAAACCTTATGCCGAACATATCCCAGCACTCCCTCTCCAGCCAGTTGGCCACTGCCCACAGGGGGGTGAGGGAGTCAATGGTAGGGTCTGCCTCTGTCAGCGGTGCCTTTATCCTTACCCTGTGGTTGTACTTTATAGAGTAGAGGTGATAAACCACCTCAAAACGCTCCGTCTTAGGCGGGTTATTCATCTGCAAATAATCCACCGCCGTCAGGTCCATGAGGAAATTGTAGGAGAGGTCCGGGGACTCCTTCAGGAAGCGGCAGATATCCACAACATCAACCCTCTTTACTACTGCCGTATCATCACCCCTGAAGGAGTGGGTATCTATAATAGAAGCAGGAAACCGCTCTCTTAATTTTTTTAGGGTAAGACTTTCTTCCATCACAACTCTTGCTTCTGATTCTGTATCCAACTTTGTGTAGCGTGCGACCTCGTGTCGCACGATTTTTCCATTTAATCACCGTGCGAGGCAAGCTCGCACGCTACATCTTCGTTACAACTCTTGCTTCTGATTCTGTATCTTTTCCTGGAGCTTCATAATCCCATCCAGGACGGTTTCGGGTCTGGGCGGACAGCCAGGGATATAGACGTCCACGGGGACTATAGTATCTATCCCCTGTACCGTAGCATAGTTATCGTAAGGTCCCCCTGAACAGGTACAGCCGCCAAAGGCCACCACCCACTTAGGCTCGCACATCTGCTCCCACACCCTCTTGAGTATGGGGGCCTGCTTGTGGCTAATCGTCCCCACCACAAAGAGGACGTCTGCCTGGCGGGGCGAAAACCTCGGCAGTCCTGCCCCAAAGCGGTCTATATCGTAATGGCTTGCCGCCGTGGCCATGTACTCCATCCCACAGCAGGCGGTCACGAAGGGGTAGAGGAACAGGGAATACTTCCTGGCCCACCCAAGTACCTTATCCGTTCTGGTCAGGACTACGCTCTCGCCCAAGGCGGATTCTATCGCCACTCTAAAGCCCCTTCCCTCCAGGCGTATAGAAGCCCCACCGCAAGGATGGCGGTGAAGACCATCATCTCCAGTAGCCCAAAAAGGGCCAGCTTATCAAAAAGCACTGCCCAGGGATAAAAGAACACCACCTCAACGTCGAAGACAAGGAAAAGGACTGCCAGGAGGTAGAATTTTACAGGGAATGCGACCCTTGCAGGCCCCGAAGGCTCCATCCCGCATTCAAAGGGCAAGGCCTTTACGGGGGTGAGTCTCTTGGGCCCCAGTATTGAGGTCAGAAATATTAGTAACCCTGCGATAAAGGCTGCAGTAAAGAAAGTAAGTGCAACGGCTAGCCCGTATCCCTCCATGGCAGTCTCTTACGACTGCGGTACTACCGCCCGTCAGAAGTGGCCCTCCGCCACACAGGGGGTGCTACCGCTCTTTCGTCGTCAGGCGGTACTACCGCCTCTCCTTTCAGTGTGAGGCAAACACTATACAAAATTTTTTATTGAAGTCAAATGTTTTTTGGGGTGTCAATTCAATCTCAAGCGTGTCATTCTATTTAATATGACCTGGGGCTTAGGGGCCAGGGATTAGGGGCTAGGGGTTAGGGAAAAAGAATGTAGGGACAGACCTTTAGGTCTGTCCATTATTATTTCCCCTCTAGAAAGAGGGGATAAAGGGGTGTGTACTTTACCCTGCACCCTTGTGGTGCAGGGCCTACCCCCTAGTTCATGTAGGGTGCGTTGTAACGCACCATTTATATTTTCCCGTTCTCAACTAGCGGTGCGTCCAGACGCACTTCACTTTACTTTCCAAAAAGTTCAGGAGTAAGACAATAATAGCCACCTTCACGGGAGGGCCGACCATGGAGACGGTAGTGGAGGTATTGGCCCAGTATCAAGTGCCCAACTATTAGCCACCTAATGCCTTCATCCAACCTTCACCGATTTTTATATTAGCCTTCATCTCCTCCTGTCTCATTTCCTGCTCCAACTCCGTCAGCTTTGTCAGAGTTGAACGTACCATGTTTGTGCGAACCTTCTGCCCTTCTATGGCCTCTAGAAAACTCGCAACGTCTCTCCCGTATCCTAACAACCCCTCTCTATGCTTCCCATACGAGCTAATGAAGGCCTCTGTGGATTCCTTCCGCTTCTCGGCCAGTTCCACAAGCTTTTGGAAGGCATCGTCCCTTTTTTTCTGCATCTCTATTTGGCGGGCTATGTACACCTTCCTCTCATCTTCACCCCCAGCCTTTCGTGCACGTCTTTCGGCTTCCACTACCTGGGTACAATAATAGTGCTGCGAAATGTCAAGATATAAGAGGGTTCTATCGGCAAGCCTCTCCTCTGGAGACGACTTTACACCAATTTGTCCAGAGGCACCCGCATAGCCTCCCCCAAGGCTTACCTCCACACCGAGTCGGGTTTCTTTTACATATCTTTTGCATTTCCCCCACATAGCGGATTCTCCGAGCCGTTTGGCAATATTAAACGTTATCCACCAGCTTAAAGCGGTCTCTTCCTCTACAGGCTTAGACAACGACCACAAATAATCTTTTGGCAAATTACTTCTTTCTACTGGTAATTGCAAGAATTTTTCAGGTATAATTATCCGCCCCATAGAATCCTCCCAATCCCCCCTTTGGAAAAGGGGGAGGTAGGGGGGATTGAACGCTGGACTCCATAAAAATCAAGGCCCTCTGCCCAATCTAATCGCACCCTTTGAATAACTGGGTACGAGGTCGTAGATTCCCACCCGGCCGCAGAAGTCAACATCTCTTTTCATACCTAGTTCTATGAGGTGTCTGCCGTGGGTGGAGTCAAGGAGGGCCTGGTGGGGGTTGTCCTTGTAGTGGAGATAGGTAACATGGGCAAGGCGGGCGGAATCTGGTAGGGGCGTATGGCCATACGCCCCTACAAGCCTGTGTATCAGCATCCCCCCGCAGACGACGTCCTCCAGGGATACCTCCCCGTTAGTCCCGGAGAGGGCCAGGTGTACGTCCTCCCCCTTTGTGACCAGGTATTCTGCTACTGCCGGAAGGTTGAGGAGGCTGCAAATAAGCACCTCTTTTGGCTTCCCTAAACGTGTAATGGTGTTCAAATTTTTGGTGCAATTAGTGGTGGTGAAGAGGATATCTTTGCCCTCTACTACCTCACGGGGATACTCCAGTGGTGAATTCCCCAGTTGGAACCCCTTTATCCTCAGCCCTCCCCTCTCGCCCCCGAGGATTACCCTGTCACGTCCCAACTCCCTGGCCTTCTGCAGACACCCCCTCACAGAGGCAAAGGGGTATATGGCCCTGCACCCCTGGGAGAGGGCATGGGTAATGGTAGAACAGGCCCTGAGGACGTCTATGACCACGACCCTCGCCCCATTCCAATAGGTAAGGGCGGGTTTAAAACCCGCCCCTACCAGTTCCGAAGGGTTGAAAGTGAGGGTTATTTTCACGCCTTTTAAACAGGGGATAGGGACAGTAAGCAGAAATCCAAATGCCAAAATCCAAATGCCTAATGAAGTCCAAAATCCAAATTCCAAATTTGACATTTAGGCTTTGACATTTGGATTTCATTTGAACTTTGGACTTTGGCATTTTGCATTTCTAATCCTGCCTACTGCCTACTATTTCTAGCCCCTACACCTTGGCCAGCTTCTCTTGCAGGAGTTTCTTGAAGGTATCAAACCTGGCCTTGATGTACTCAAAGACCTGCTCATTCATGCCAGCTTCAAAGACCCTGATTGAGAGCCTTAAGACGGCCCTGCCTTCTTTTATCTTCCTGGGACGGAAGCAGACCTTTGACCTCTCGGCCATATTCACGAATTCCAACAGGTTCTCAATAACGTAGTCATACGTGCGCTCTGGCACAAATACCCAGCTATAGAAGTCGTAAAAAGGCATGTCGGCATGTTTCTCACAGGAGAGATATTGAGGGCTACTACCCAGCCTGGAGGACTGGTATTTCCAGGTTATCTGTTCCACGCCTGACTCCTCCCCCCAGGAAAACTCCTCCTCCGTTACGTCCATCCCCAGGGGCTCGGCCCATCTCTTCAGTTCGTCGTACATTTGATTATTATCCTATAATACCCGACAGAACAAAACCAGTCCGTAGGGGCGAACGGCCGTTCGCCCCTACCCGGCTACTGTCTACCCCTCAGTCCCAGCTTCTCGTAAAAAAGGGGGAAGTCTATCTCCCTGTTTACCACCTCGCGTATCCTCGGCAGTTTGGCCTCGCTCCACCTCTGGAGATGGCTGGAGAGGCTGTCACAGGTCTCCACGGCCGTGGCGGTATCCACCTTTACTACTATCACGGGGATGCGGTTCTCCCTGGCACGGCTGAGGATGGACTCACTGGGATAGAACCCCCCTGTAAGGATGAGGCATCTGGTCGGGGTCTCCAGTGCCGCCAGTTGTATGTCGCTCCTGTCACCACCCGTAATGACCGCCTTATTAGCCACCCTGCGGAAGTACTTGAGTGCGCTCTCCACGTTCATAGCCCCCACCATTATATGCTCCACCAGTTCCTCTCCACCTGAGGCGGATTCCTCCCCGCAAAGGACTTCCCCTTCCAGTACCTTTACTAACTCACGTATGGGTACTGCCCCTATCAGCGGGTCCTTTGGGATTACCCCCAGGGTATCTATCCCTTTAGATTTAAGATAGGGCGTCACCACCTCCTTTATATGTCTCACCTTGGCAGGCGGGATGAGGTTAAAAATCACACCCAAGAGCTTATCCTCCAATACCTCCCTGGCGTGTAGAAAGGCATCTAAGGTCTCCAATGTGTCCCCAAATTTATCCACCAGTACGACCCTCCCCCTGGTCTCTGCCACAAAATCTACCATTGAAAGACCCACCGTGGTGCCGCTATCCAGCCCCCCTAAGGCATGGACCAGGAGGATATCCTTATCTCTGGAAAGTCTATTGAAGTTCTCCATAACCTTCTGTCTCACCAGCGGCTTCTTAGCCGGGGGTCCACCTGTAGTGGATGCCGCTTCTCTCAAGAGACCACTAAGTACCTCCTCAGTAATCACCACCGGGCATATTGAGTCCAGGGGTTCTTCTGTTGCAATGGCCCTCTTGAGAAAGACCGCATCTTCGTCCACAAGGACGCCCTCCACCCTGGTGGGTAAGGCCCCGAGGGGTTTAAAGAACCCCATCCTGAAGCCATCCTCTTTGAACCTCAGCCCTACCCCCAGCCATATCAGACTCTTGCCTGAGAATTCTGTAACAGAACCTATAACTACGGGGATCATTTTCGCCTCCTTGGAGGAATTGTAAAATGAAGATTGAAAATTTTAAATTTAAAATTTCCAATTTTCAATTTTCAATTTTATTTAACCTGGCGCCAGTGTTATCCTGGCATCAATGGCTACGGTGCCTCCGGGTAAGACGGCCAGGGGGTTTATGTCTAACTCCAGTATCTCGGTGAAATCCATGACCAGTTGGGAGAGCCTCTGAAGGGCCTCTACCACGGCCTTCAGGTCCACCGGACGCTCTCCCCTGGCACCCTTCAGTACGGCGTAGGCCCTCGTCTCCTTTATCATCTCCCATGCCTCCGCATCGGTGATGGGCGCCACCCTGAAGGAGACGTCTCTTAGTACCTCCACGTATATCCCACCGAGGCCGAACATGAGTAGAGGTCCAAACTGAGGGTCTTTCACGGCGCCCAGGATGACCTCCTTTCCTCCCCTCACCATCTCCTGTACAAAGGCCCCATGGATATGGGCCTCTGGCATCCTCTTCCTCACCCTTTCCATCATCTCCTCAAAGGCCCTCCCCGCCTCTTCCGGGCTGTTGAGGCCCAGTCTCACCCCACCTACGTCTGATTTGTGGAGGATATCGGGAGAGGCGACCTTTAGCACCACTGGACAACCCACCTCCTGGGCCGTCCTGACGGCCGAATCCTTATCGGTAACAAGGAAACTCCTGGGCAGTGAAAACCCATAGGCGGCGATGACCTGTCTTGCCTCCGCCTCCGCCAGGTTAAGGTGCCCCTCCTGTCGGGCCTTCCGTAATACCTCTTCCACCGTCCGCCTGTCTCCGCTAAAGTCCAATGGACGCTCCGTAGACCTTTCCATCCACTGTCTCTGGAGGTGCATGGCCTCCAGCACGGCTACTGCCCTCTCGGGAAAGGGATAATTAGGCACCTGATGCTGGGCTAGTACCTCCACTGCCGTCTCCATGGTCGGCCCCCCCATGAAAGTGGCTATTACTGTCTTACTCCTAAACTTCTTGGAAAGTTCTCCAACCACCCTGGCCACCTCCTCCCCCTTTATGACTGCCTGAGGGGCATTTATGGCAATCACCCCCTGTACGCCTTCGTCCTTGAGTACCTTTTCCATGGCCACACGATATATGTCTTCCTTAACGCCCCCCGTAATATCCACGGGGTTATATAAACTGGCAATAGGGGGGAGACATGCCCTCAGGCTATCTACGGTCTCTCTGGAGAAGGAGGCCATGCGTAGGCTGGAACGTTCAACGGCATCGGCGGCCAGGATGGCTGGCCCACCCGCATTGGAAAAGATGGCCACCTGAGGCCCCACGGGAATCTCCTGGGTGCTCAAGGCATGGGCTACGCCGAAGAGGTCTTCCAGGGTCTCTGCCCTCAGGATACCTGACTGTTTGAAAGCGGCCCTGAAGGCGTTGTCCGAGCCGGCGAGACTGCCTGTGTGAGAGCCTACGGCCCTGGCACCCGCTCCTGTGCTCCCTGACTTGATGATAACCACAGGCTTCTTCCTGGTCACCCGCCTTGCTACCTCCATAAAGGCCCTGCCGTCCTTTATCCCTTCTATGTAGCCGAGGATTACCCGGCACTCCGGGTCATCAGCGAAGGCCTCCAGGAGGTCCACCTCGCTTATGTCCATATTGTTCCCCATACTTACAAACTTGGAGAAGCCCATGTGTTGGGTCTGCGCCCAGTCCAGGATGGCGGTACAGATGGCCCCAGACTGGGAGAAGAAGGCGATGTCACCCCTTGGGGGAGGATTGGCGGCAAAGGTGGCATTGAGTCTTTGATAGGTGTTAATCACCCCAAGACAGTTAGGACCTATGACCTTGATACGGTGACTCCTTGCCAGCCTGGCTAGTTCCCTCTCCCTTTCGGCCCCCTCCCTGCCGCTCTCCTTAAAACCACCGCTTATTATAACGGCGGAGTCTATGCCCTTCTGTCCACACTCATCTATGGCCTGGAGGCAGAGTTCGGCGGGGAGTACCAGTACTGCCAGTTCCACGCTATCCTCTACCGCCTTCACACCAGGGTAGGCCTTCAGGCCCAGGATACTGTCTGCCTTGGGGTTGATTGGATAGACCTTTCCCGGGAAGCCGTACTGGAGGATATTCTTTAAGATGCCGTGTCCGAGTTTGTATTCCTCCCTGGCCGCCCCTATTACTGCTATGGAGCGTGGCTGGAAGAAGTGTTCTAGCATGGCTGTCGGGACCTCCTACCTCTGAATGCGGAGTGCGGAATGCAGAATGCGGAATTAAATTCCGCACTCCGCACTCCCCATTCCGCACTCGGAACGCATTCCGAATTCCGCACTTTGAATGTTACAGTTCCCTCACTTTTATCCTGGGCACGAGTCTCTCTACGTCCTCCTTGTGGCAGAGTTCGGTGCCGGGGGAAAGTGTGGCGGCAGTGCCTGCGGCGGTAGCAAATACGGCGGCCTCCTTTAGAGACCTCCCCTGTGACAGGCTCAGCACCAGCCCCGCAAGGGCAGAGTCTCCAGCGCCAACGGCACTGATTACCCTTACCCTCGGTGGGATACAATGGACGGCAATCCCCTCACTGACCAGGACCAGCCCCTTTTCTCCAAGTGTTACAACCACAATCTCTACCCCTGCCCCATTAAGTCCCCTTGCAACGGAGAGGATATCACTCAGGCCCTTTACATCCCTCCCTGCCAGCCTGCTCAATTCATGGATATTGGGTTTAATGACGTGGGGTTTGGCCTCAAGACCCAACCTCAGGGGTTCGTCATCGGCATCCAGTACGGCCTTACCCCCCTGATTGACGACTACTTTTATGAACTGGGCATAAATATTGGGGGTTATACACCTGGGGAGACTACCCCCCATGACTACAAAGCTGGGGGCTGGACACAGACGTGCAACCTTGTTGTAAATGGCGGCCACGTCCTGGGGTCTCACCTCCGGGCCAGGGGCCCTGAGGAGCATCTGCTTTTTAGTTGAACAATCCTTTACTATGATATTGGTACGGACCTCCTCAGCTATCGTGATAAAATCGCAGGTAATACCCTCATTGATAAGGCGTCCCTGGAGTTCAAGCCCGCTAAACCCCCCCACAAGGCCCAGGGCAATGCTCTGGCCGCCCAGTTCTTTTATGGCCCTGGAGACGTCTATGCCCTTCCCACCCGCATAGGTTGCCTCGACCTTTATGCGGTTCAGGTCATCAAATTTTAATTCTTCTACAAAGACCGCCCTATCAAGGGCAGGGTTGAGGGTAACCGTGTATATCATAAGAATCAAACCGTTGAAAGGTTCACCTGATTACTGATTGCTGATTAGAGCTTACACCTGGGTACGTAGGCTTTCAAGTGCAAAAAGGGGGCTAGGGATTAGGGAAATCCAAATTCCAAAGCTCAAATGTCGAAAATCAGCAATCAGCTATCAGGAATCAGCAAGCTGACTGCGACAGCTTATCCATTTCCTTGCCCTCCTTTGCTACACGAAATGCGATTGAGGGCTACAAAAAATGTAGGTTTTATGTGGGGCGCATCTGGATACCCCCACATACCTCCCAACAAAATCAGTCTTACAAAGTACCTAAGCCCCTTTGCCACAAAGAGATATTTTATATACTGGCCTGCAGTAGGGTCAATTCGCGAATTGCCCCTACCTTTATCTTCCTTTTGGCACGCCATTTGTTAATTTTGCTGGTGGAACACACTTAGGTTAGAAAAAATCTTGCTGTCCACACCTTAATCTGGTAAAAGTGGCGTGTTACAAGGCACCATTGAGAAAAAGGAGAAACTGATGATAACATCCAATAATAAAAATACACCCGCTACAAAAAAGATACTTATCGTAGACGACGAAGAGCCTATAAGGTTTGCGTTAAGCACTATCCTTACAGAGCATGGCCATGAAGTAGACGCATGTGAGACCGGGGGGGCGGGCCTGGAGAAGTTGATGGAGAAGGCCTATAACCTCATACTCCTGGACTATAACCTTCCGGACATGGATGGCCTGAGGGTGGCCCAGAGGGCAAGGGAGCTAGATAAAGACGTAAGCATAGTCTTCATTAGTGCCTATGGGACCACAGACGTCATCCTGAGGGCAGTAAGGCTAGGAGCCTTTGATTTTATTGAGAAACCAATTCATAGCGAGGAACTCTTCTCTTCCATAGACCGTTGGGCTACCAGCCGCAAAGAGGCAGTGGAAAAGACACTGGAAAAGGTAAGAAAGGCCCTTACTGCCGACTTAAACCCAGTCCCTTAAAGGCAGGAGAAAGTAGGAAGTCAAATGATTGCTGCTCAGGAGTTAAGAATTGATTCCGGTGTGCTGGTAACGGCACTTACAACCGGGGGTACCTTTATAAGGGTGGTAGTCCCGGAGAGCAACAAGGTCCTGTACCAGAACGAAGAGCTCCAGAAGATATTCCCCGATGCCCTTCAGCGCCCCTGCTACCATTTCTGGGGTAGGACGTCACACTGTGAACCCTGCCTCTCCGGGGAGGCCATAAAGTGTAACGCCCGTCAGGCGGCGACCGTCCATACCCCAAAAGGGGTAACCTTCGCCTGCTTCGCCCACCCCTTCGTCCAACAGGCGGACGGCACCCGTGCCGCCCTGGAGATATTCAGGGACATAACCAGGGAGAGGGCGCTGGAGCATGCGGTGGAAAAGACCAAACTCCGCCTGCTGGAGGCCCAGAATATGGCCACAGTAGGTAACCTGGCCGGTACCTTTGTCCATGCCGTCCGCAACCCGCTTGCAGGCATCGTCCTCTACGTGGACATGCTCCTTAGAAAGGTAGATAGCAACAACTTTGACCAGAAGACCTTAAAGGAGAGCCTCCTCCGCATAAAGGATTCTGCCGCTAAGTGTGAAGAGGTGACCAAGAACCTGCTGAAGCTGGCCAAGTCTCATAAGGTAGAACTAAAACCAGTAAACCTGAAAGAGGTCGTAGACCAGGGTCTCCACGTAGTCTCTCCCAAGATAGCCCACAAGAACGTTGACGTTGTGAGGACACTCCCTGACGACCTCCCGGCAATTATGGGAGACTTTGCACAACTCCAGGTAGTCTTCATCAATCTCTTCTCCAATGCCCTGGATGCCATGACCTCCTCTGGTACCCTGACCGTACAGGGTGTGGCCTCCGATTCTGCCGTAGAGGTCAAGGTTGCCGACACGGGCTGTGGTATATCCAAGGAGAACCTGCCCAACCTCTTTAAGGACTTCTTTAGCACAAAGGGAGACAAGGGCACAGGGCTGGGCCTTACCCAGTCCAGGAGGATTATCCAGACCCATAACGGCAACCTGACCGTGGATTCGGAAGTAGGTAAAGGGACGACTGTCATCATAAAGTTACCTTACAAGAAATAGAGTAGGGGCACGTTGTCCGCCTTAGGCGGATGCCCCTACATTAAAGGCCCGTAGGAGAAAACATGCCAAAGGAAACCAGTCCAGGGCCAGAAAAGGCTGACAAAAAGCTGGACACGCCTTCCATCATTGATGAACCGACCTCACTCTACAACCATAGATTCCTGATGGATGCCACCTCCCTGGAATTTACGAAGGCCCAAAAGCAGGGGCTGGCCCTCTCCCTCATCCTCTTGGATATAGACGATTTCCAGACAATCACTAACGACCTTGGCCCTGCCGCAGGCGATAAGGTACTGGTAGAAGTAGCAAAAATCATAAAGAATTCCACCCGTGACGTGGACATCGTTGGTAGGTGCGGGGGGGAGAAATTCTGCGTCCTCTTGCCCAATACCCATCTCAAAAGGGCTACGGCTGGGGCCGAAAGGGTCCGCAATCTAATAATCTCACGCGTCTTTAAGGAAGGACAGGTGTCGTTTAACATTACGGTCAGTCTAGGAGTCAGTTGCATATCAGAGGTAGACACCGCCTCTGCCAAGGATTTACTTGAACATGCCGATATGAGACTCTATGCAGATAAACAGCGTGGCAGAAACCGTGTGCTATACAAAAAAGACACCCTTGGGGAAAACCTCACCCCGGGGCAAAGAGAAGCGACCGCCAGCCCCAGCGCCACCGCCCCATCCATACCTGCCTCTCCCACCCCCAGCCGCACGCCGAGCGCCGCTCTGATGCAATACGGGGCAAAGACCTTGAGCGCCCTCTATATCCAATCTATAAGGGCACTGGTAAACGCCCTGGAGCTAAAGGACGGTTATACTGCTACCCATTCCTACATGGTGTCACATTATTCTGCAGCCCTTGCTACTAAATTTGGATTGCCACAAGACATGGTGGAGGTTATCAGGACCGCCGGTCTGCTCCACGACGTGGGTAAGGTAGGCGTACCGGACGGTGTACTCAAGAAAAACGGCCCCCTCTCTAACGAGGAGTTTACCGTAGTAAAAACACACCCGGTGTTATCAATCAAGGTCCTTAATGACCTGGTATTCCTCCGTAAGGAACTTGAGATAGTCCGCTACCACCAGGAAAAATACGATGGGACTGGTTACCCTTACGCCCTCAAGGGAGACAACATACCCCTCGGGGCAAGGATACTGGCCATCTGCGACACCTTTGAGGCGATGACGGCCAACAGACCCTACAGGAAGGCCCTCCCCGTGGAGACGGCCGTAGCGGAACTTAAGAAATGCGCCGGTACACAGTTTGACCCAAAGCTGGTAAAGGTCTTTATAGATTCATTACCTGAGATATTAAGTGCCCGTCAGATATACCTGGAAGGATTAAGAAAGACTGTGGCCCTGCCCCAGTTCTCCAGCCAGCCCTGCACCGTTCTGGTGCAGGGCCAGCCCTCCGTCAGTATGGCTGGGGGTCAGGCGAGTCCTCCCTCAGATACTAAGGGAGAGGGCATAGTGACATCAGCCCCCGCCACCAACTGAACTATGGTAGGGGCATCCGCCTCAGGCGGACAACGTGCCCCTACATTTGAATAACAGAGTGGCGTATTGCAATATAATTGACAAAAAGGATGAAACCCTTATAGATTGGCCACGTTTAGGCATCTTAGGGACTGGGGATCACTCTATTTGTACAAGGGCGACCCGCCGGGTCGCCCCTACAGAGACTCCCACGGCTTATCTTTTGTGTCTTTCAGAGCACGTTCTAGCGTGCGAGATGTAGCGTGCTAGCTTGCCTGGCACGCTTTGCCTGACACGTTTTGGCGTGCGAGACGAGCTCGCACGCTACAGTTTTTGTGTCTTTCGGAGGTTACCTGGTATGATGAAAGAGACGATAAGCAGACAGGTTAAGAAAAGTATCATCCTGAAACAACTCGCACTGACTATCCCGTTAAACGCCCTTTTCGTAGCCCTCCTGGTCCTGGGGTTTTATACCGTATTTACACTGAGGGGGGACGCAACAGGCATAAATTATGCAGGTCAGCTACGCTCCCGCTCTCATGAACTGGCCTTACAAATCACTGAATACCCTGCCCTGCAGGGGGGTGCAAGGGATGGTGCCCGCAGTGCCATACTTGGCCAGATGGATGAATTTGAGAAGATTTTGTACGGCCTGAGAGACGGCAATAAGGCCTTGGGCCTTAGGGGTTTCAAGATGCCCCCAAAAGGGGCGGATTTTAGTTACAATGACCCCTGGTGGCAATTTGATAGACACGTTGAAAACTATAACCGGAGGATGAAGCCTTTAATCCTGCACGTCCTGGAATCCCCTAACCAGGAAGAGGCAAAGGAGTCCCTTAAGATATATAGTAAAAATGTCTCTGCCTTCGTAGGTGATTCGGACAGCACGGTACGTCTGCTGCAATCGTTGTCGGAAAAAAAGATATCATGGTTCAAGAATACAGAGTTTGTACTCCTGGGCCTGTTTCTGGGTATATTAGGGGGTTCTTTCTTTCTGTCCACAGTCTTCATACAAAGACCATTTCTGGACGTACTTAAAGGGACTACGGCCTTCAGCCGTGGGGACCTAAACTACAGGATACCTGTTAGACGCAGGGACGAGATGGGCATCCTGGCCAGTAGCTTTAACGATATGGCTACGGCCCTTAAAAGTAAGGTGGCGGAGGTACAGGCCACCCGTGACTTACTCAATGAGGTGTTAGGTGGCATAGGCTGTCTTGTAAGGATTGTAGACCCTAAGGCACACAGGGTAACTTTTCAGAGTAAATCTCTACAGGCCATCTACCCCGAGGGGTTAAAACGTCATTGCTACACCATATTGGGGAGAGAGACGGCATGTGAACGCTGTACCAGTACGGAGGCTATTGAAAAGAGGAAGGATTTCTGCAAAGAAGAGGAGGCGGCCACCGGGGGTGTCTTTTACGAGATACATTCCTTCCCCTTTCCTAACCCCGATGGCAGTATAACTAGTGCCATTGAGGTGATAAGAGACATTACGGCCCGTAAGAAGGCGGAATGGGAAGTCCAGACGAGCCAGAACCTGGTCAACGAGGTGTTAGGTAGCATAGGCTGTTTTGTAAGGATAGTAAACCCTAAGACTCACAAGGTAATCTTTCAAAATAGACCCCTGGAGGCCGTCTACCCCCAGGGGCTGGAACGTCATTGCTACACCTTATTGGGGAGTGAGACGCCGTGTGAACGCTGTACCAGCATGGAGGCTATTGAAAAGAGGAAGGATTTCTGCAAAGAGGAGGAGGCGGCCAATGGGGGTGTCTTTTACGAGATACATTCCTTCCCCTTCCCCAACCCAGATGGCAGTATAACTACTGCCATTGAGGTGATAAGGGATATTACGTCTCGCAAGAAGATGGAGGGGGAGTTGGAGGACTCCAGGATGCGACTGCTGGAGTCTCAAAAGATGGTCACCGTTGGGAACCTTACCCTCGGTATAGCCCATCATATAAATAATCCCCTGTCAGGGATAAACATGTCTGCCGACATCCTCCTTAAAGAGATAGATGGGGCAAAAGAGTGTGTCCATTCAGAAGACCTTATAAGCCACCTGAGGAGGATAAAAGAGGCAGGGGGGCGTTGTGAGATGGTGATGAAAGACCTCCTCAATATATCCAGGTTGCCCAAATTAAGGAAACTACCTACTCACGTGAACGAGGCCGTGGAGCACGCCCTAAACGTGATGGTTCCTCAACTGGAACTTTCAAAAATCAAGCTGGTAAAAGAGCTTTCTGATACGGCCCCCAAGATCCTTGGCAGTCGTAGCCAGTTGGAAACGGTGTTTATGAACATCATCTCTGGTGCCATAAACGAGATGCCTGAAGGGGGTACGCTGACTGTCAGGACGGAGTACCTCTCCAGTGAAGACAAGGTTGAAGTAACCATCGCAGATACAGGCCGTGGAATCAATAAAAATGACTTACCCTCACTCTTTGACCCCTACTTTATCCTCAAGATTCGGCCATCTATTAAGGGTACGGGGCTGGAGCTATCCCTTGCCCAGTTGACTGTTCAATCCCATGGGGGCACCATAGAGGCAGATTCAGAGGAGGGGAAGGGTACGACCTTCGGGGTGAAACTACCTGCCTGTAAGGAGACCAGCCCGGCGGGAGTAGGGAGTAGGGGGTAGGGACCAGGAATTGCGGATTTCGGATTGCGGAATGTGGATTTAAAAATTCGCAATTCCAAATTTATAGTGAACTCTACGTAGTTCACTATTCGCAATTCTTCTACACCCAACCCTCTACACTCTAGTCCTTAGCCCCCAGTTTCTACTACCCATCGGAAGTCCCTTGACCACAAACGCACGTGTTGCTATCATGCTTAAACGACTGTGCGAACTTTAGACCCTGCCCACCATGCCTGATAGCCCAAAAGAAAATCTGGTTACCCTGAAGGTGCCTGCCATGGACTGCCAGGAAGAAGCCCACCTCATCAAGAAGAAGCTCTCGGGCCTCAAAGGTATACTCCATCTGGACACGCTCCTCCTCTCCCAGGAGGTGAAGGTAAGGTATGACGGCAGTCTGATAGACCTCAAAGAAATCCTGGGACGGATACAGGAGACAGGGCTTGAGGCCACCTTGCTTGAGACCTGGGTACCTAAAGAGGCAGACTGGGGGAGACGGAGACAACTAGTCCTCACCAGCCTCTCCGGACTGTTCGCACTGGCAGGACTGGCCTTGGCCTTTAGGGGTCTTCCAGAAAATATAACTATACCCATATACCTGATTGCCATGCTCACGGGCGGACCAAGGATTTTCTACAAGGGATTCCTGGCGGCAAAGGGCCTCTCCCTTGATATGAACACCCTGATGGGCATAGCAGTCGTTGGGGCGGCGGCCATCGGGGAGTGGGGAGAGGCGGCCACAGTGATTGCCCTCTTCTCCCTGGCCCAACTCCTGGAGACTTATAGCCTGGACAGGGCAAGGAACACACTAAGCTCTCTCATGACCCTGACCCCGCAGGAGGCCCTGGTAAGGCGGGAAGTAGCTTCAACCTCGGGCGGACCCCCATCAAAGAAAGAGGTAACCTTACCTGTTAACGAGATACAAATGGGGGATGTACTTATTGTCAGACCTTCCGAAAAGATACCCCTTGACGGAACAGTAGTAGAAGGCTATTCCACCGTAAACCAGGCCCCAATCACGGGGGAGTCCACCCCTGTGGAAAAGTACGTCGGCTGTGAGGTCTTCGCTGGAACCATCAACAGGGAAGGAGTGCTGGAGGTAAGGGTAACCCACCTGGCCAAAGACACCACCTTGTCCCGCATAATCCATCTAGTAGAGGAGTGCCAGGCCCAGAAGGCCCCCTACCAGAGTTTTGTGGACAGGTTTGCTAGGATATACACACCCATCGTCATAGGCACGGCCTTTCTGGTCGCAACCGTACCCTGGGCCTTCCTGGGGGCAGATTTCATCCCGTGGCTCTACATGGGACTGGTCTTCCTGGTAATATCTTGCCCCTGCGCCCTGGTGATAGCCACCCCGGTAAGCCTCCTCTCTGGCATAACCTGCGCCGCCCAGCACGGCGTCCTCATTAAGGGTGGCGTCCACCTGGAGGAGGCCGGCC
The DNA here is from genome assembly GCA_016209685.1 of Planctomycetota bacterium. GTDB lineage: Bacteria > Planctomycetota > Brocadiia > Brocadiales > Bathyanammoxibiaceae > 2-12-FULL-52-36. The sequence continues at coordinate 66,108 of JACQVQ010000012.1, forward strand.
GACTGGAGGCCATAGCCTTTGACAAGACAGGCACCCTCACTAAGGGCGTGCCGGAGGTAATTGACGTCATGCCCTTTGACTCCCTACCACACGACGAACTCCTCCGGGTGGCCGCATCCGTGGAGGCCCACTCAGAACATCATCTGGCCGGGGCCATACTCCGAAGGGCCAGGAAAGAGGGACTGGAGCTGTTAGAGGTTACGGACTACAAGACCATCCCAGGAAAAGGGGCCACGGCCAGAATCATGGTAGGGGCAGGGTTACCCTGCCCCTACTACATTGGGAACCTGAAGTTCTTTAGGGAACTGGGGATATCTACGGCAAAGGCGGAGCGGCTCCTCTATGTGCTCCAGTCCCAGGGGAAGACAGTCATGCTGATAGGTTGCGAAGATAGGCTATTGGGGACTATTACCGTGGCCGACGAGGTGAGGCCCATCAGCAAACCCACCCTGGTGGCATTAAGAGAGAAGGGTATTAAGAAGATAGTCATGCTTACGGGAGATAACAAGGGCACGGCCCAGGCCATAGCCGGGAAACTGGGGGTAGAAGATTACCAGGCCGAGCTTTCTCCTGAGGACAAGGTGGAGGCGGTACGGCACCTGACCAAAAATTATGGAAGGACGGCCATGGTAGGTGACGGGGTAAACGACGCCCCCGCCCTGGCCGCCGCCACGATAGGCATTGCCATGGGTACGGCAGGGACGGACACCGCCCTGGAGACGGCCGATATTGCCCTCATGACCGATGACCTCACCAGGATACCCTTTGCCCTGGGGCTAAGCAGGCAGACCCTGGGGGTGATAAAACAAAACATTGTCTTTGCCATTGGGGTAAAGGCCGTCTTCCTGGGCCTGGCCGCAGTGGGCAAGGCCACCCTCTGGATGGCCGTAGGTGCCGACATGGGGGCCTCTCTCCTGGTCATCTTTAATGGGCTGAGGTTGCTGCGGTATACTTCATGATACTAATGTAGCGTTGGAGCTTGCTCCAACGCTCAATAATTGACAAAATGCGCCCCGTTTACTAGAATTCTTTTTTCCAGGTCTAAATATGATCACTGATACTGAAAAGCAAATAATTATTAGTCTCTGCCGAAGATATGGTGCCTCTGTAGCCTTTCTTTTTGGTTCTTCTATTGAACCAGATGGGGAGGCTGAAGATATTGACATTGGCATAAAAGGGCTTAAACCAGAATTATTTTTTAAGTTTTATGCAGAACTCATAAAGAGTATGACCAAAAATGTTGACCTTATAGACCTCTCAAAAAAGACTATGTTTAACGAACTCGTAGAAGAAAGCGGTGTAAAAATATATGGTTGATTTGAAAAGGAGGGTAGAGGCGGAGATAGAAAACATACTAAGAGCACAGAAAGACTTAAAAGCTGTACTATTGGTGAAGAAAAAGACAAATGTGGAGCTAGCAGCTATCGCTACATTCCTTCTTAATATTTACAATGGCATGGAAAACATTCTTAAGCAGATATTGAAATCAAGGGGGATTAAAATAAATAGGTCCGAGACCTGGCACAAAGAACTCCTGGACATTTCAGTAACTCAAGGCTTAATAACAGACAAATTAGCTAATGAATTAAGAGAATATCTCGCCTTCAGACACTTTTTTATCCATTCGTATGGATTTATGCTGGAGGAAAGACAACTGAAAATGTTGACGGACAGAATTTCTGAGGTGTGGAACACTTTTTCTTCTAGGATTGATGAGGTGGTGAAGGAGTCTAAATCTTAACTCAAGGGTTGCCTTTAAAAATGGATGAGCGGCTTAAAGTCGCATTAGAAGAATACAACCCTTTTTTATCCTAAAACAATGAAAGTGGTATTGAGGCCATGAAAATGAAGAAAATTATCTACATCCTTTTTCTCTTTTTGCTATGGGGCATGGTAGGGGCGGGGTTACCCTCCCCCTACTGCCAGGAGAAGGAACCCCTGAAGTCCCCTGACGTATCGGGACAGTGGACCCTTCACTTTAAGGGGATAGAGTATGGCTGTCAGAACCAGTTAGAGAATGGACCCAGGGAAGGCACCTTTGTATTCCACATAACCCAGCAAGGGGACGACCTCACAGCTACTTTTACGGATGGGAAGACGACGAATCATTTCGTTGGAAGGGTCAATGGTACCGTGCTTACTGCTACGGTACATGGGGTCTATCCAGAGAACTGCAAGGTAGTCACAGAGTTAGTGGGCAAGGTAGTCGCTAAGGTTATAAAAGGGACCTATTCAGGTAAGGAACTGAACTGTGAGACCTGCGCCTGGGAGGGAGAATTTACTGTGGAGATTACGCCCTGAGCAATCAGCCATCAGCAATCAGCAGTCAGCCTGCTGACTTACTGACTTGCTGACTGCTGACCTGCTGATTGCTGATGGCTGATTCCGGCGGTTGGAATGAAAAGGCTTTTCTTTTGCACGTTTCTAATCCTCTCGTCTTGCACGAAACCCCCCGATGTCTCAGGGCAATGGACCTGCCATTGGAGGGGGGTAGGGCGCAATTGCCAAGACTCGCTGGGGGATATCCCCGGCGGAGGTACCGTTGTATTTTACGTGACCCAGCAATGGAAAGACCTGACGGCGAGCTTTATTGACACGGATGGAAAATACGCCTGTCTCCTTATCGGAAACTTGAGTGGAACTACGCTGACTGGGACGGCCCAGGTAGTTTATCTGGGACACTTGAGGCTCTGCAGGATAGCCGCAGAGATGGTGGGTAAGGTGACTGGTAAGACAATAGAAGGCACCTTTTCCGGGAGGGAATTAGACTGCGAGACCTGCATCTGGGAGGGGAAATTTACTGTGGAGATTGTGCCTTAAACTAGGGGGTAGGGAATAGGGAGTAGGGATTGAGATTAGTTATTTTTTTTGCTACTCCCTACCCCCTATTCCCTACTCCCTATTCTGTCAGCAGGGACAGTGCCCCCTTCGCAGGGAGGGCAAAGTTGGACCCAGCAAAACCGGTAAATATGCCATAAGTTATGCCTATCACCTTGCCCTCGTGGTCAAAGACTGGTCCACCGCTACCCCCTATGGTGGTCTGGGCATCAAAGACTAGCTTGTCTTCCGTGACCCCGGTTATGTGTCCCTGAGTAGCCAGGGGTCTTATGAGTCCTCGGTTAGAGAGTTCCAGGGCCAGCTCAATAAAACCTAAAGCCCTCTTGTAGACCAGTTCATCCACCACCTCCTTATCTATCCTTGCCATGATACCACTGATGCCGGCCGGATAACCAATGACCACAACGGGTTCGCCTGTCTCTGCGACACCCCCCCTATCCAGCTCCAGCACCGGCAACTCTTCCCCACCGGGGTCAAACCTGACCAGGGCAAGGTCTTCGTCTTCTGATACCTTTTCCACCTGAAGGGGGAAAGACCTCATCACCCCCGGGAAGAAGGCCCGGAACTCCAGAAACTTGGGTGTAAAGCCCATATCCTTTGGCCCGAACCTGCCTTTCCTCCACCAGGGCTCGGCCACATGGCGATTGGTTACTACCCTTCCATCCTTACTTACCACAAACCCCGTGCCAGTGTACTCATAGGTAATAGGGCGCGGGACCTGTTCCTCTTCACCAAGCGTGTAAGAGCCCAGGATTAGACAGACCCCTTTGGTGTAGTCCTTGATAATCCTTTCTGCAATGGTCCTATGGGTCTCCAGAACCGTTACACGTTTCTGTACCTCCTTCTGGAAGACCACTGAACGATAAAAACTGGAGAGGACAAACCCCACCAGGAGGAAGAGCACTAAGAGGGTAGACAATCTGAAACGGAAGGAGGATTGGGTAACAGCCTCCCATATCAGTTGTTTAAAGAAGGCGCTGGCGGTGTTTAGCCTCCCGCCTGGTTGCTCCCTGGCAACGGCTACTGATTCCTCCAGCATCTGGCGGAATGGCTTACATACCTCCCCCTCTTCCAGTTTAATCCTGAAGCGTAACTTAGGCCCCCCGAGTCCAAATTCTATCAGGTCCCCATCCTTGAGTGCCGCCTCCTCCACCTGTTCATCGTTAACGAAGGTCCCTTTCCCTAAATCCCTCAGTATATATTCACACTCCCTCCATTCTATCTCTGCGTGGAGAGGGGCGATGGCAGTATCCATTGTGGGGTCAAAAAGGAGGGTGCTTGCGGGGTCGGTACCGACCACTACCTTGTTCTTGTCCAGTACCTCCGTCTTGCCCCTCCTGCTACCTTTGATATGTACTAGTACCGCCTTCATCTCACGCTACATCTCCGACTAGGGGCCAGGGGTTAGGGGGCAGGGACTAGAATCTAGAATACAGAATGCAGAATACAAAATATTCCGAATTCTGACTACTGAATTCTGTATTCTTCTTTCTCACTATTCCCTAGCCCCTAGTCCCTAGCCTCTGGCCCCTGGTTTATGGTCGCAGTAATAGCGATAGACCTCCTCTGCGAAACTCCTCAGGGCATAAATCCCCTGACCCAGTTCCTCCAGGCGTCTCTGGAAGTCCCTCATACTGACGAAGTGGTCAGCGATGTATTGGACCACAAAGGTCTCCGCCGTTATAAAGTTTATCTCAGGCCCCTTGTCTTCCGGACTCTGATATAGCTTGTAGGCCACTATATCTGTAATGGTCTTAAGGGCAATGTCCTCGCCCTTGCTTATCTTCTCCTTCACCGTCTGAAAGGTGAGGCGTCTCTTTCTCTGATAATCGCCGTACACCCCTTCGGCCAGGCTCTGGAGGCTACTAAGGTCTCCCGACGTCTTCTGACGGAGGTCCTCAAGGCTATCAAAATGTTCAGTTATATACTCAGCTACCGCAGCCTCTGCCAGGACATGGTCCTCATCCCTCCCCGTACCTTGCAGGAGTTTATAGGCAACAATATCCGCCACCGTCTTGAGGCTAGGCTCTTTTTTCACACTGGCTAGTATCTCTAGATAATCAATGGCCATCTGGTTCACTCCATCCGGGCAACCGCAAGGGTTGCCCCCACTTTCTTCACTATTATATCCTAGAACGCCCCCTGAATTCTATTGTCTAAAAGATATTGCACAAATAAGATAAGTTTGTTAAGATCTTTGTGCTGTAAAACAATGCGAAAGTCCATAAAGGGTCAGTTAATCCTCCTCTTCCTCCTGCTCAGTCTTACCCCTATTGCTGTTATCTTCGTTATCTACAGCCCTGGTATGCTAAAAGACCTAAAGATTCAGGTCACCCAGTGGCTCAGTACTAACAGTAAAAGTCAGGTAAGGCTCATTACCCTATGGTTGCGGGGAAGGCTGAGAGAGACCGAACTGCTAGCCACCTCCCCACAGTTTATATCTTGTCTTAAGTCTAGTAGGGCATCCGCCTCAGGCGGACAACGTGTCCCTACAAACCTTCCTGAGGCCAGGCTTACGACGCACGAGACAAGCCCGCCAGCCACAGGGTTATACCTCTTTGATAAAGAGGGGGAACTGAGGGCCTTCGTGAGGAAAGAGGCAGTCTTCCCTCTCCTGGATAAAGAGATACTAAGCGAGGCACTCCTGGGAAGCCCCAGTCTCCATTACCTTCCGATAGGGGTGGACCACTCCCTATTTATCTCCATACCCGTATCCGTTCCTGAGACAAAAGAGGCCATAGGAGCCCTGGTAGCAGAAATAGACCTCCATCAAACCAAAGGTATCCTGGAGGGTATATCTCTCCCTGACACCCATAGCTTTATAGTGGACGGCAATGGCAGCGTGTTGGCCTGCCTGACTCCTGTAGCTGAAGGTAAGGCATCCGCCTCAGGCGGACAACATGCCCCTAGAGGTCCTCTCACCGAAGGCATAAAGGCCTGTCTGCAGGGTAAGAAGGAGGGTTATTCCCCCTGCGTATATACCAATCACCTGGGGCAGAAGGTGCTGGGGACGTGGGGATGGGTTCCTGAACTGGGGGTAGGTGTAATCGTGGAGGCAGATGTCAAAGAGGTCTTCCGGCCTGTATCCGCCATGCAAGGGCGACTCTGGTGGCTTCTATTAATAATAGGGATAGGAGTGACCATTGTGGCCATCTTCACAGGCCGTAAACTCTCAGAACCACTCATAGCGCTTGCTTCCACAGCCCAAAGAATCGTCCAGGGACACCTGGAAGAAAGGGCAAATACCCAATCTCCAAATGAGATAGGCGAGCTTGCCCAATGTATTAATCAGATGGCAGACTCCCTCCAGGAGAAAAATGCACAACTTGCAAGGATAAAAGAAAAGCCGGCAAAAGATGGACAGTAGGCAGTAGGCAGAATATACAAATAATTTTCCCCCTCCCCAACGCAGTTATCCCCCAACGCTCTTCAGCAGTGCCTGCATCTTCTCTACGTCGTTGGTCGGTGGGGCGCACGTCTTTAAGGGTATACATACGTATACAACAGGTCTACCTTCCGGACTGGGAGGATAGGGTAACAACCCCTCCTCCCCTGGGTCATGTACGGTGACAATCTTCCCTGGGCGATAGGTGGCCAGGGCCGCCTCCTGGAGCGTCCTGGTCTCAGGGTCAGCCTTTTTACCGATGATTACTGCATAGGGCGGTGGATTAAGATGGTAGTCCATGGCCAGGGCATAGCTGGCCGCAAAATATCCCGACTCCTGGGCCGAACCTGCAAAGGCCCGCAGTGTCTTTTGGGCCTTGTCATAGTATCTGGCCTCGTGGGTGATATAGTAGAGTCTATCCAGCACCATAGCCATCGTGGGATTAGCCGCAGGGGTAGGGACGTCCTCAAAAGGTTTTCGTTTAATCTCTTTGGTATTACTGGGCAGGTCAAAGAACCCGCCCTCTTCCGGGTCCCAAAATTCCCTGATGCAATGGTCCACTATAGACTGGGCATCCCGCAGATACTTGCTCTCTCCTGAGACCTCGTAGGCATCCAGGCAGGCCCTGGCCATCTGGACGTTATCCTCCAGCAGGCCCGTAATCCTGGCCTCTCCCCCTTGATAGGTGTGAAAGAAGCCCTGCCCCTCCTTGTAGGACTTGGCCAGGAGGAAATCAAGGGTCTTCAAGGCAAAGTCCCTGACGCTAATATCACCAAGGAATTTATATGCCTCAAACCATGCGGACACCATCATCCCGTTCCAGTGGGTGTATTTGTTCTTATCCACAAAGGGTACGGGTGGGTTGTCCCTGGCCTTCCTCAGTTTCTCACGTGCAATCTGGAGGAGATGAGTGACTTCATCTGGGGGTATTCCCAACTCCTTTGCCAGGGTCTCAATCCCCATTGTGATACGTGGTACCCTCCTCATGGGGCCGTGTTTCATCTCTCCCTGTCCGCCTGAGGCGGATATGCCATAAAAGGTCTTGATGGCCCTTGATTCCAGGGGGTCCAACACCTTCTCTATCTCTTCGGGCGTCCAGGTGTAGTAGTCCCCATCATCACCACTGCCTATATCGGCATCCTGAGAGGCGTAAAACCCCCCATGCTCCTGGTCTGAGGCCTCCCTTCTGACATAATCCAGTACCTCCAGGACTACCTCCTTATAAAGGTTGCTCCCCGTAGCGGCGTAACCGTGGATATAATTCTCTACCATCCCGGCCTGGACGTAAGACATCTTCTCAAAGTGGGGGATACGCCACTCAGGGTCTACCGTATAGCGGAAGAAACCTCCCCTTATATGGTCCCTTATCCCTCCCCTGGCCATCCCGTCCAGGGTCTTCAGGGCAAGGGTAAGGAACCCCTCGTCTTTTTTTGCTGTGCCCCTGTAGAGGGCGAACTTCACGGCGGCTACGCTGGGAAATTTGCTTACCGTACCAAATCCTCCGTGTTCCAGGTCTCCTTCTGCAAGAATAGTAGAAGCAATCCCTTCCAGGAGTTCCTGGGAGAGTCTATCTGGTCTGGGTCTGGCCACGGTCAGGAGTTCCTGATAGTGCTTTTCGGCCATAACCAGCACGTCCTCCTTACTCTCCCCGTAGAGTTTGGCAATACGCGGTAACAGGGTCTTCATGCCTTCTTTACCCCACCTGTCCTCAGGAGGAAAGTAGGTGCCTCCATAGAACACCTTTCCCTCAGGTGTAAGGAAGGCCGTCAGGGGCCAGCCCCCATTGCCCGTCAGGGCACCCACTGCCTCCTGATACCTGCGGTCTATGTCTGGCCGTTCGTCCCTATCTACCTTTATAGCCACGAATAATTGATTTATGAGCTGGACCACCTCAAGGTCTGCGTAGGTCTCCTCATCCATGACATGGCACCAATGGCACCAGATGGCCCCTATGTCCAGGAGGATGGGACGGTCCAACTCTCTGGCCTTTTGAAAGGCCTCGTCTCCAAACTCATACCAGTCTACTAACTGGTTCCTGGCACCGAGAAGATAAGGACTCCTGGCCTGGGCCAGTCGGTTCTCTTTCGTCGCCTGCGGAGTCACCGCTTTTTCCTCAGCCCGCAGGGTTCCTGCGGGAATTAAGAGTACCAAAAATAAGATGAAAGCTATCATAGAAGACCTCTGCAAAACTCCTATTTATATAATGTAGGGGCGGGTTTAAAACCCGCCCCTACACCCCTATATATAATACAATTATTTCTCCAGACGCCTGAAACTGGAGACCTCAATTGCCCCCTTTTCTTTAAACCATTTTCCTTTAATCTCTAGCCTTGCGCCGTGATATTCCTCATTTTTAACCAGAGGGAGGCCCTGCTGATTTAGTTTATAGCTGAGCCCTTTACTCTTGAGTTCCCCTATCTCTCCACCTTCCGCATCCACGGCCTTTTCTACGGAGAAGACACAGGTGTACCCAAAGATACTGCACTTGGCCCCGGGGTCAGGAGGTTTTGCCTCTCCGCAGGCCTGGCAGTTATTCAGTCCCGTAAGCGTGACCTCTTTACCTGTCTCGCCTGCGGTGCTACTGCCTTCCACCCCAAGAGTTGCCCCCGCCTGAACACAGAGAGACAAATAAAATGATACTACAAAAAGGATTGTCCACCCTAGATATATTGACGTAACCCTGCTGGTGCTGACCATGTAACCCCTCCTTCTAAAGAGACAACGAAACATCCCTATTCTATCTGTAAGGCAGGAGGCTTTCAACTGGTGGAGCGCGAGGAGAGGGAAAAACTAGTTAGCAGCTAGCAGCTAGTAGCTAGTAGTCAGGGTTGAGTTTTTTCCTAGCTACTTGCTACTAGCTACTGACTACTGTCTACTGGAGTCTGTTCCAGGGGCAGGAAGGCGTCTTGTCCACCAGTGGGGTCAAGGAGCCTGAGGACGTCGTTGTTAATCTTTTCTATCTCCTCTTCAGTAAGATTAGAATTGTAGACTTGATAGGTCTTATCTTCCTCTGGACTATATAAACACACAAAATCCCCTTGTTCGTCCTTTCCCTGTTCCTTCAACTTCAACAGCTTCTTCCTGAGGAGGAACAGGCCCAGGACGTATTGCATATTCTTTGCCCATAGTTCCGTTACCCCCTGTAGCCTTGAAAAGAGGTTTAGTATCACGGCATTGTCCGCTATCCTCCGCCTGGGTTCCTCTTTCTTAGGCATACGGGTCTTCCAAAAAGAAAAGAAGCCTTCGGGGTTCTGCCCCTTTTTGTCAGTAGTGGCCAATTCGGCCGGACTGCTCACGGCCGTAGCCTCGCCACCCCAGCACCCCAGGCAGAAGTCTTTCCTTAGAAGGCACTCAGTCTCCAGGTAGAGGGTGGAGAAAAAGAATTCCTCTTCCTGAAAGACCCGCTCGCAGGAGGTGCACCGGCCAGAACCTTTGGCGACGTTCCATTCCATTAGATTTGCTTAGCTCACTACAAGAGTTCAGTGGGTCTTGTTGATAGCCTTTTCTACCTTCTCCATGACCTCTTCCAGGAGGGTCTGGCTCCTTTTGGCGGCCTGGAGGACCTCCTGGCGGGTCTTTTTTACCAGGTCCTCGTCTTTTATAAGGGCAAGGTTTACTTCTACGTTAACCTTCCCTCCCAGGAGGGCCGCATTGGCGAGGACGGAGGCAACTACTACGTCACCCAGGAGATTAGGGTTGGATATGTCCACCATCTTGTGGGCATGTTCCAGGAGGTTCAGGGAGAGCCTTGCCGTCTGGAGGGGCACCTCCATGGCCCCCTTCAGGGCTGACTGGATGGCCTGTGCGCGGGCGTTCTTTTCCTCCGGCGTAGATTTGGGCAGGCGATAGGCATCCAGGACTGCCTGATAGACCTCCATGTCTCTATGCATAAGCCCCAGGAACTCCCTCCGCATCCGCTGGATGTCCTGGTTCATCTCCTTTAACGTGGCCTCCGTCTCCTCAAACTCCGGCCTGCCTATGGTCATGTTGGCCGTCATGTTAGCCATGGTAGTGGCCAATGCCCCGACCAGGGCGGAGACACTCCCGCCGCCAGGGGTAGGTGTACCAGCGGCGGCATCTTCAAGGTATCTCTCCAGGGGTTCTTTTGTGTACTGTACCTTTGCCATGTTTTAAATGCCATGTTTTAAACCAGCGACACAGTCGCTGGACTCCATAAAAGCTATCGCTGGATAATCACCTCCGTACCTGGCGTTACGTAGTCGTAGAGCTCCTCCACGTCCTGGCTGAGCATGCGGATGCACCCATTGGAGGATTCCGTACCGACGCTATCAGGCTCGGTAGTGCCGTGGATGCCATATCCACTGAGGCCAGGTTGGTTCTGGAAGCCCATCCAGCGGGTACCTAACAAATTCTGCGGGCTCCCATAGGCATAGACCTTACCATCCAACGGGGAGAACCAGGTGGGTTCTTTCATCTTAATTTCAACAACGAACCTCCCTTCCGGGGTCTTGTCGTTCTTTCCCAGTCCTACCGGGTATTGCTTCAGGTAATGTCCATCCAGGAGGAGGGTCAGCGTGAAGTCACTCTTGTCCACCAGGAGACCGGTTTTTCCCTTCAAGACCCTCAATGGCTCTCCAACACGTAGTAGCGGGGAGGACTTCCGATTAAGTCTCATGAGGAGTTCTGCCGTGGTGTCGTACTGTTTTGCAATCTTAGCAAGGTTGTCACCCTTCTGTACGTTGTAGGTCAGTAAATCGGGACTGGTAGTGGCGGAGAAGACAAGGACATTATTTAATTCCTCCAGGTGCCTGCGAATGAGCTGGCGCCTTTCCTCGGAAGTCTCCATGAAAAGGGCCTGAGAGTAAAGGTTCCTGGCCTCGTATTTCTTGTCTTTCTGTAGACATTCGTAGGCCTGCTGAAGGGTTTCCTGGAGGGCGGACTGGCTGGCCGTAGTAGATGCCGGCAAAACGGCGGCACCCGGGAGGAAGGCAACTTCCCTTGTCTGGATTGGCCCTGCTACTGCTGGGGTGGTAGCAACACCAGGTGTCTGGACGGGATTCGCCTGCGGCAGACTGGGCGACTGGAGTGGCCCTGCCACTCTAGGTTCCGAGGGACTGGTGGAGACGTCCGCTTGCCTGGTATCGGATGGGGTGGTCACCTCAGGCCTGCTGGCTAGAGGTGGTAGCGGCACCCCTGCCGGAGGTGATTGGGCTGTTCCCCCCTGAGAGGGGGCTGAAGTGGATGTCTTTGTATCAACGGCTTCGCCCTTGTCATGGCTAGACCCTCCGGCGGACGGTGCAGGACCAGGGCCAGGGTTTGTGCCTTTAGCCGTGTCTTTAGTTGTAGCCTTAGTCGCGTCTTTGGCCGTATCTTTAGGAGTGGTCTTAGCGGAGGTGGTCTCAGATGTCTTCGCCTTCTTAGTAACCTCCTTGGCCTGCTGGCTGGGAGTTACCGTCTGGGGAGGGGTCGTCTTGTGGGTGCTAACACCACCTGGCGTCTGGGCGGTAGGCTTCTTTGCCTTCGGGGATTCTTTAGCCTCGGTCTTAAAGAGTATGTCTGCCTTTTGGACTACCTCATCTTTGTCTTTAGCCTGGGCCAGGGGGGATAAAAAGAGAATACTACAGAGGAGGAAAAATAGGGTTATCATGTCAGCGCAGATTGTCTCAAAGAACTTGCCACCCTACTGGGAGAAAGGATAGCATACGGGAGGGCTTCTGTCAAGGAGAAACGACTGTTGTTATGTGGAGTACATAGAGATGGGCAACACTTTTTAATTTTAGTCTTATCTATGGATGCAAGGGGGCTTTGCCCCCTTACTACCCCCAAATCCCCAGTACCCCCCTTAATCCCCCCTTACCTCCCTTTATTAAAGGGGGGAGGGGGATTAAAATGTAGGGACAGACCTTTAGGTCTGTCCATCCCTTCCCCTCTACTTCGTTCGGGCTCAGGACTTACTTTCCCCTCTAGTAAGCTGTAAGTCCGCCGTGTTTTGGGCGGGAGGGGACTAAGGGGTGTGTCAGGGGGGGTAAGGGGGAAACTTCCCCCTTACACAAGTGTAACCTATGTCTATGAACAATACAAAACGACTATTGTTAAAATAGGTTTATAAACAGTGAAAAACCTTGAATAAGACTCGTGCGTTGAAAAAGAATTTTAATACATTTAAGTGAGGATAGGAAAAAAGTTTTGGCTACCAATTATTATCTTGCTTTATAGGCATTGTAAGCATTTATTGCGTCTACTGTCATCCAGATTGCCATACCTAAGGGTAGCCAGAATACTAGCGGTATAAATGGATGGCCTATTCCCAATTTGGATAAGATACTAGATATTAAGCCAGTTCCTAAAGTAAGACCAAGGGCAATGGCGGCCCTTTTTCTATAGCGTTTATCAGGCCATAAGAAAATTAGATTTCCCAGCCCAACAAAACCTGTAAGCCAGTTAATGAGAAGCATGCCTGTCAATACTGCGACATTAACCCTCATGGGAGGACTTCTTCCCTTATATGCTCCTATGACCTCTGTAATGCTCCCCAGAAGTTGACACTTTAGACACCATTTTTGAAAGAAGCGTTTGCCACACCAATCGCGCAGAAAGATACCATACCGAAGGGCTTCCGTCAAGGAAGACAATTTTTACTAAATAGGCGTATCGCCCCTGTAATCTGGACCACATCTGTATCAGTGAAATACACTGGAAAGACCTCAGTGGCTTCTGCGTACGTATATGTCCCTGGCTATGTCTTCGTCCAGGGCAAGCTGGGTCTCCCCCATCTGGATGACTAGGGTGGGCTGTTTCTGGTGCACCCTGATGACGGTCCCTGGAAGGAGCCCCATGGAGGAGAGCCTGTCCAGCCTGGGGTGGTGTTCTGTGGTTATGTAGGCCACTTTTGCCTCCTCTCCTGGGGTGAGTTCCAGCAGGCTCAGGACCAGGGGTCTGAGTATCTTTTTTGCCCGCTGACAGCACTCACCAGGGGGTATGAGCTTTCCGTGGGGACACCTCACCGGGTGGCCCAGCAGGGTGCATATACTGGTGGTGACCTCATCATTGAGGAAGTGCTCAAACTCACAGGCGCTGGAGTCCATGGTGTCGTGTTTCACCTCCAGTATATCCTTCAGGAGTCTTTCTGCCAGACGGTGGCGTCTTATCACCTGCTCTGCCTCTTTCCTGCCCATGGCTGTAAGGACAATGAGGGAATTATACATGTGGACAAATTTTTGCCGTAACATGTCCTGAAGGACGGTGTCCACTGCCTGGGGGTCTATCCATTGGGAGAGCATGTCCTTGCTGGCCCTCTTCCCAAACTCCTCTTCATGGGTCCATATATGTTCCAGGACTTCTTCTATCTTCGGTTCTGTCATGTTTCAGTAGGGTGGGCATTGCCCACCCTACATCTAAAAGGTCTTCATAATAAGGTTCAATACGCCTCCTACCAGGAAGGCGTAAGGAACGATAAAACCTATAATGAGGGCCGCCGTGGCAATCCCTCTCTCCTTGATTATAACCAAAAAGTTGGCCAGACAAGGGACAAAAAGGGTGATGACCACCAGGGCCACCAGGAGTTGGGCAGGCTCGGCCCCCACACTCCCATGGACCCTCTCCAGGGCCTTGAAGAGGCTTACTGCCCCATAGTCCCTCCTGAGGAAGCCCAGGATGAACCCCTCCGCAGTCTCCGGAGGGAGCCCCAACCAGTTACTTACCACCGGCCTTCCGGCCAGTTCAATGTATTTTAGTGCCCCTGTCTTGCTGAGGATAAAGAGGGCAAACGTCCCTATGAGGAAGAGGGGGACTGCCTCACGCAGGAACCACTTGACCCGATAAGCCGTCTTTAACAGGATATTATACAGCTTGGGACAACGGAAAGGGGGCACCTCCATGATAAAGTCAGAGCGTCCCCCGGGCAGTATCTTTGAGGCCACAAAACCTACCAGGATGAGTTGGGAGGCGATAATAAATACGTAGAGGGCAAAATAAAACCCGGAAATACTCCCCATGACAAAGGCAATGACCCCTAGCTGGGCCGAGCACGGTATGGCAAGGGCCATAAGGAGGGTGGCAATTATCCTCTCTTTCCTGGTGTCCAGTATCCTCGTAGTAAGCGTGGCCATGGTGCCGCAACCCAGGCCGAGGACCATGGGCAGGACGGCCTTCCCCGTCAGGCCAATCCTCTTGAACAGCTTGTCCAGCATCACTGCCAGGCGGGGGAGGTACCCGCTATCTTCCATGAGGCCAAAGGCCAGGAAGAAGAAGCCCACTATGGGGAACACAATGGCTATAGCATACGTCAGGCCTACCTGTATAAGTCCTGCCTGACCATCCAGGAACAGTTGGTAGCCCAGGTTCTGCGGGCTGACCAGCATCTGTCCCAGTAAGCCCAGGTAGTAGTTTATCCCATTGAAGGGGACATGGAAAAGGGTAACGTCTTTTCCAGCAAAGGGTACGGGGAACCAGAGGTCAAAACCCCCGGAGGGCGTACCGGCATATCCGAAGACCTTCTTTTCCATAAAGTCCACGCAGACCCCCGCACCGAAGACCCCTACCAACTTGTAGATTGCCCATAGGGCAGTGATGAGTATGGGGTAGGCGGCAACAGGGTGCATGGTAAGGTCTCCCAGTACCTCGGATATGGTCCGCTTAGTCCTGAGGTCTTTACGGTACAAATGGAGACAAAAGAGGATACAGGACGCCATCCCACTGACTAACTTGAGAATCAGCCCCAGGGGGGGAGCGGAGGAGAGGTACCCTTGAAAGAAAAAGAGGAGCATGTCCATGATTTTGTAGCCCAGGGCGAAGGCAAAGACTGGCACAAAAAAGAAGAAGAAAGAGGCCCGCAGGAAGGGGTGGGATTCCATCCGCTTTGGGGCCGTGTATACGGTCTCTTGAAATAGCCTCTCCACATAGGCTGCCCTGATGCGGTTTATTGCATAGCTAAGCGGGTCACTGAATTTCCTCTGAATAGAGTTACGGATTTTAGAGACCTCCCCCTGTACGGTCTTTGAGTAGCCCAATTTTTCTGCCACGGTGAGGTCCCCGGACAAGAGCATGAGGGCCATGGCCCTCCTGGGGTACCCATTGGGGATAAGGGGCTCTATCCTGGAGATGCCCTCCTCAATCTCCCGTCCGAAATCCACCTTGAGCGAAGGGACGTCCGCCTGGGGTAGTGCATTTAAAAGATGCCCTATACCTTGCTTTTCAGTGGCCACAGTCCTGACCACAGGGATACCCAACAGGGACTGTAGTTTACCTGTGTCTATGCTAATACCCCGTTCCAGGCACTCATCCCACATGTTGAGGTCAAGGACCACGGGTAGGCCCATCTCAGCCAATTGGGAGGTGAGGAACAGTGCCCTGCGGAGGTTCTTGGCGTCGGCCACCTGAACGACCCTCCTATGCCCCTTGTCGGGGGTGGCCCCGCCACCCCGGAGGAGGATGTCCCTGGCCACCCTCTCGTCCTCGGATTGGGGGATGAGGTTATTGACCCCTGGGGTGTCTATCACCTCTACCCTCCCATCTATACCCTTACAGGTACCCCTGGATACCTCCACTGTAGTCCCCGGATAATTGGAGACGATTACGTAGCTCCCGGTAAGGAGGTTAAATATGGCACTCTTCCCTACGTTTGGGTTCCCCACCAGGGCGATGGAGGGGGTATGTGGCCCCGCTTTTTGTGGTCTTGATTTCTTTTTAAGCATTTCTAAAAATATATTTGAAAATGAGTCTCAATTACACGCACTTAGTATATTCCCTTCCCCTTAGTAAGTCAACGCCCTTTTATGGTGGGAGGTGTTAAGGAGTAGGGGTGACCTGGTGGGTCGCCTCTGCTGTGGCCTGGCCGAGGCTGATTTGCTGTATGGCCGAGAAAGGGTAAAGGGTCCCTCTGTCTATCCCATTGCAGTATTTCTTAAGACTGGCCCATGCCTCATAATTCTTTAGATTGCCGGGCCAGAAGGGAAAGGTGCTGCACTGCTTTGGCCTCACCGGGTATATCTGGCATCCACCAGGTCCGCCCCCTACCAATACAGTACTGGACCCACTGCCTGTCTTATACATCACACAGTCCCCACCGGAGAGTTCCTTCAGGCTGAACCTGTTGCCTCTTCTCCTGAGGTATCTCCTGGCAAATTCTTCCACCTGGAGTCCGAGGTAGAGGGCAATATTTTTTACCTCCTCGTGTGTGGTCCATACATAACCAGCATCCCCCCTACAGCAATTGCCGCACTTCTGGCACTGGAAACGGAGGCCGTTTTTATACCATAGTCCCTTTTTTTCGCGGTTCTCCATGACTCCGTAGCGTGCAACCTTGTGTCGCACAATGGAAACCTGACCAACGTGCCAGACGAGTCCGCCAGAGGCGGATCTGCCCAAGGTATGACTGGCACGCTACATGGTTAAAAAAGAAAGAGAGGAATACATCAACCCCTTCCTCTCTTTTAATCAAAAATATTAAAAAAACTATTCGTAGTGGTCAGGTACCCAGACCTTTTCCTCATACTCCTCCCAGTAACCGCCTGGAACGGACCTGTCTTCATAATGGCCATCTATGCGTTTGTCGCCCTCCGTGTGCTCGGGGACATAGACTCTTTCTATCTTGGTGGTATCCACCCACCTCTTATTCTTATTGTACTCCCAGTGGCCTGCCACGAATTTCTTTCCTGCGGCGCCACCAGGAGTCCCAGGGGTGGCGGACTCAGGAGACGTGGCCTTCTTGGTGGCCTCCAGTTCCTCCACCTTCCGTTTTAACTCCTCTACCTCTTTCTTGTCGTCCTTCCTCTGCATCTCGTCGCCAACGGTCTTACCGATGAGGGCGCCGCCACCAGCGCCTATGGCCGCACCAAGACCGGGGGCGCCAAAGGCTGAGCCTATAGCGGCACCCATGGCGGCACCACCCAGGGCACCAGCGCCTGCACCTGTAGCCCCTTTGTGCTCCGACATGCTTGCACAGCCAGCACCCACAAAGGCCAACGCCAGGAGTAAAATAATTAAAGAGTTTTTTCTCATCTTACATCTACTACTGTCAAACAGACGAACAGACTAAAATTTGTAGCGTGCCAGCTTGTCTGGCACGTTAAACGTGCGAGATAAACTCGCACGCTACATTTAAGCCACCCTCCCCCTCCCCTCAAGGGAGGGGGAGAATCAGGGGTATTTACAGACTTTTTCAGAGACTTCCAACCCTAATTTGCCTCACAAAAAAAGAAGGACTTCCATTACTTTGCTATTCCGGGAGCCACATCTCTTTGTACTTGCCACTGCCCGCCGGTTCTTCAATGAGGCCCTTCTTGTACCACTTGCCGTCTATGAGCTTCTTGTCTGCAGAGGCCTCTGGGGTAGTTGCCTTCTTGGCGGCCTCCTGTTCCTGTGCCTCCTTTTTCTTCTCCTCCTCCTTCTTCTTATGCCGCTCTTCTACGGCATGACCTACAAGGGGGGCTGCACAACCAGCCCCTGCAAGGGCTACTGCCAGGAGGAAGATAATCAGAAGATTTTCTCTCACCCCTTACGTTCCTACCTCAGACATGCCTGTAGGGGCGTATTGTTCGCTCCGCCTCAGGCGGACGAATCTGCCTAAGGCACGACAATACGCCCCTACAACCTATTCCGGGAGCCAGACCTCTTTGTACTTACCACTGCCCGCTGGTTCTTCAATCATGCTCCTCTTGTACCAGCGACCGTCTATAAACTTCCTGTCTGCAGTGGCTTCTGGAGCGGCAGTCTTCTTGGTGGCCTCCAGTTCCTGCACCTTCTGTTTTAGCTCCTCCACCTCTTTCTTCTCCTCTTTCTTCTGCATCTCGTCGCCAACGACCTTACCGATGAGGGCGCCACCACCAGCACCTATGGCCGCACCAAGACCGGGGGCGCCAAAGGCTGAGCCTATACCTGCACCAGCCGCAGCACCACCCAAGGCACCAATACCTGCACCTGCAGCCCCCTTGTGCTCCGACGCAGCCGCACAGCCAAACGTCACAAGGCCTAAGGCCAGGAGACACACAAGTAATAGGGACGATGTCAACCTGTTTGCCATTTTATTAATACCTCCTTCCAGGGTATATTTCCCGCCCGAGGCGGATTTTCAACTTCCAGGGTATATCTTTTTTTGTCCCCGAAAAGCTATTCTAATAAACAATGCCCAAAAGTCAAGGAGATAGTTATATCAAATCCCCCTTAGTCCCCCTTTTCTAAAGGGGGATTCAGGGGGATTACTGTCCCAGAGGCAAGGCATAGAGGGTAGGCCAGGGTCACACCCTAACCTCGCTGTTTGTGTCAAGGCGTGGCCTTGACTTACCCACCGCTTTACTGTCCTAGAGGCAAGGCGTAGATAATGGATCCCATGACCTCTTCATCTTTTACATATACGTGGCACATCTTACATTCCTTAAGTACTACCGGGACCGGGGTTGCGGCCCTGTAGACCTTCTTGCCCTCTACTGTTTCTGTCTTTTCAAAGAAGACCTGACCCTCTCTCAAGACCTTCACGGCCTCTTTCTCAAATTCGTCTTTTGGCATGTTTTCTTTATTAAGGGCCTTATCAGTAGCCGAGATAAGTCTTGCTGAGTGCCACCCCTTCTTTTCCATCTCTTTAAAGACCTGTTTGGTAGTGGTAGCGGCTGGTGTCTTGCCCTGGTTGTCCACATGGTTAATGGTGTCAAAGACTATGTAATACTTGTAGACGTCGTCTAAGAGCTTTACTATGGTTCTTGCCTCTTCTGGACTGAGGTTGTTCCACTGTTCAAAGGAGTATACGCCCTTTACCAGGCAGAAAGAGAGTGCTGTGATTAGGAAGACCTTCGATAGATTTTTCATGTTTATAACCCTCGGATTTTAGATTGTATGAAGACCTTAAATTTAATAATATCGTTAGAGACCAGTTAAAACAAACTCCATGCCTAACTTTGACAGACGACAGTAATCCCACTTTAACGCATTAGTTAAGGTATTAGTTGACAATGAGTTGCTTAGGTGGGGCATCCATTTTTTTATTCAAAACATAAGTTGCGTGAAAACTTTAGAGCACATGTTGTGTAAACATAAGTACACACTTCGTTGCCTAGTATAGAAAACATCCCGATGAGTACACTGAAGGAGGAAATGTCCTGGCAAATCTAAGATAATGGTATATAGAATGTTAGTTGATATGGTCTATAATAATTAGGCGGAATAGAGAAAGGATTATTGATGGTATGCCAATTGCTCATTCGGAACAGATTGTTGTGTTCTTTACCCGGTCTCTATAAATAATAGAAGAAGGGATATTTATGGGCAAGATAACGCCTGAGATGACCTTCCAAGAGGTCGTCAAGAAATATCCAATAACTAGGGATTTTTTCGCCCGTTACGGGGTGCTGAAATACGCAGAAAGGCACCTCTGGCAGAAACCACTCTCCTCTTGTGGAGAGGTCTTCTCTATTAACTCAGGCACCCTGGTAGAGGAACTAAATAAGTTCCTGAAGGCCAACGAGGATAATAAACCCAGAGAGAATCCGATAAAGGCCTTTCAGGCAGTGTGGTTCGCCATGGTCATGTCCACAGGGATAGTATCAATAGCCAGCCTACGGGTCGCTGGTCTTTATCATGGAAAGGTCTTTTCCGACATACTTCTGGGTTTTGCCTATGCACTCTTCTGGATAAACGTGGCTGCCTATCCGGTAATGGTAATTATGAAGCTGAGCCGTTGTGCCGCCTTCTGGAAAGAGGTAGTGGCCGACCTTTCTAACCCAAAGACCTGCCTCACGTTTTTTACTATCGTGGCAGGGACAAACGTCCTGGGGGCACAGATTGCCATATTTGGCTACTACGAGGTAGCCAAGATTTTCTGGTACTGGGGACTCTTCCTCTGGGTTCTCATTACCATAAGCACCTTTAGCTTTCTTTTTATTAAAGGAATATCCCCCTTAGAGGAGAGTATCAACGGGGGCTGGCTCTTGGCCACGGTAGGGACCCAATCTGTGGCGGTCTTAGGGAGCATAATTGCCCCCTACTATATTAAACACGGCTACTTCATCTTCTTCCTATCTTACGTCTGGTGGCTCATAGGGTGCTTTCTCTACATTATCATTATGACCCTTGTCATGCACCGCTTGATATTCTTTAAATTAAATCCCAAAGAGCTTGTGCCTCCCTACTGGATAAATATGGGGGCGGTGGCTATCACTACACTGGCAGGGGCCCTCCTGGTCCTTAACGGTATGAAGCTCCAGAGGGGTTTTGGGGAACTAATGTCCTTTACCAGGGGCTTTACCTTCTTCTTCTGGGCCTTTGGTACCTGGTGGATACCCCTGCTGGTAGTGCTGGGATTCTGGAAATACATCTTCCGAAGGACAAAACCTGTCTTTAACCCCGCCTACTGGGGCATGGTCTTCCCTTTAGGTATGTACACCGCCTGCACCTACCAACTTGCCTACGCCATGGATTTGTACTTTCTGCTGCATATACCCAAATACTTCTGGTTTTTTGCCATAACTGCCTGGGTTCTAACCTTTATATGGACGTGGGCCTTTATTGCGAAACCAAGGAAGAAGCTGTTGTACCCCGCACGAAATGCCTTCCTATCGCTAAAGAGGGGAAGCTAACCAGTTTTCCTGGAGGAGGACTATGACAAAACGAGTACAAACTACAACGGCAGTAGGAGTACAGACACCGCAAGGAAATACACAGGTACTCCTCCTGTCCACCCTATCATTTGCCGTCTGTTTTGCCGTATGGTGCCTCTATTCACCCCTCGGTCCCCATCTGCGAGAGGAGTTACATCTTAGTGAGACACAGTTAGGTCTACTGGTGTCCATACCCGCCCTGCTGGGGTCGGCCTTTCGCATACCGATGGGGATCCTCACTGACATGTACGGGGGGAGAAAGGTATTTACCGCCTTGATGGTGTTCTGCTTCGTCCCCACGGTGCTGGGTATGTACGCCAGCAGTTACGCCTACCTCATCATTTGCGGCTTCTTCTTTGGCATGGCAGGGACGAGCTTCGCCGTGGGCATACCCCATGTCTCTAAGTGGTATCCCCCTGAAAGACAGGGCCTTGCCCTGGGTATATACGGGGTAGGCAATCTAGGGGCCGCCTTGAGCACCCTCTTTGCCGAAAGGATTATACATTACTACCTGAACGACCAGTGGCGTAACATCTTCCCTATATACGCCCTTCCCCTGCTCCTGATGGCCTTCCTGTACTGGAACTATACCAGTGATTCCCCCACAGCCGCCAAGCCTAAGAGTTTTAATGAACTCCTCCAGGTATTCAAGAAGACCCCCCTGGCCTGGGTTTTTTGCCTCTTTTACTGGGTAACCTTTGGTGGGTTTGTCTGCTTCGCACTCTATCTGCCTACCTATTTCGTAAAGGTTTATGGTATCCCTCATATCAAGGCAGGTGACCTTGCCACTGCCTTTATCTTCACCACCTCCCTAATCAGGCCACTTGGCGGGTATATGGCTGACAGATTTCAAGGGAGAAAGATATTGCAGGGGGTATTTACCATTGCGGCACTATGCCTGATTATAGAGGGGTTAGCCCCCTCCCTGACGCTTGCGACCTGTGCATTCATACTGTTTGGGGCGTGTCTTGGCATAGGGAACGGCGTAATATTCAAGCTCGTGCCCACCTATTTTGCCAGGGAGACCGGGGCCGTAGGAGGTCTTGTGGGGGCGGCAGGAGGTCTCGGTGGATTCTTTACCCCTATAATCCTGGGCGTCTCTAAGGACTTTACTGGTAGCTACTTTGGTGGTTTTGCGGTAGCGGCCTCCTTCTGCCTTATATGCCTCTTCCTGGCCAGAAAGGAGTTCCAGAGGGTAGAATCATAGGCAGTAGGCAGTAGACAGAATACAGTAGACAGTATAAAATCATTCTGTATCCTGACTACTGACTACTGTTTACTGACTACTGTCTACATTTATGGAAGGGGAAAAACCCACCTCAAGTCGGCACTTCAAACTGGGCATAGCCCTTATTATAGGTAGTACATTATGTGGTTATGCGGCCCTGGCTGTCGTAGGAGAGTCGGCAGTAACCCATAATCCCAGGCTGAGGACCATAAGCCTCGTAATCTGGTTCCTCACCTGGATACCCTTCCTCCTGGGATTTGCCCTGAGCGGTAAAGAGGGCTACAGATACGCCAAAAGGCTCATCAGCGAGAGACTATTTGGGAAAAACAGTAGGCAGTAAGGTAGGGGCGGGGTTACCCCGCCCCTACTACCTTTCGCACTTGTCCCGACCCCAAAATATTGTTAGAATCTTTCTTTGCCATGAGACACCTTCTTTTCCTTATATCCCTTTCTCTTTTGCCCCTATCAGTGGTAGGGGCAGACCAGGGAGAGACAGAGAAGTATTACAACCAGGCCCTGGAGTGTTATCAGAAGGGGTCTCTGGAAGAAGGGCTGCAGGCCTGTCAGAGGGCACTTGAAATAGAGCCTACCTCGCCAAGGCCACACAACTATATGGGACTGTTTTATAAAAGGATGGGAAAGCTGGATGAGGCCATTAACCAGTTCAAAAAGGCCCTGGAGCTAGACGCCAACCTCCCTGAGGTCCATGCCAACCTGGGTAACGCATACACGGAGAAAGGCCTTATAGAGGAGTCTATCAAAGAACACCAGGTAGCCGTAGGACTGAGTCCCGATACGGCAGAACTCCATAATAACCTGGGCTACGCCCTGGAAAAGAGCGGTGAGATAGAGGAGGCAGTGGGCGAGTACCTTCGAGCCAACAGGCTCAACCCAGACCTGGCCGAGCCCCACGGTAACCTGGGGAGACTGTACCTCAAGAAGAGGATATTTCACAGGGCCATGAGCGAACTGGAAAGGGCCGTTGAAATCAACCCCTCTCTGGTAGAGTCCCACTACCTCTTGATAGAGGTCTATGTAACAAAGAACGCCCTGGAGAAGGCCACAGGACAGTGTGGGATACTCCTGGAACTAAACCCCAGAGACGCCCGGGCACGTACCCAGTTAGGGATGATACTGGCCAAGAAGGGGCAGACTGAAGGGGCCATCAAAGAGGGGTTAAAGGCACTGGAAATAGACCCACAACTGGCCGAGGCCCACACCCTCCTGGGAGACCTCTACTCCGCTCAGGGAGATACCGGGGAGGCCCTCAAGAGTTACCAGTCAGCAATAAAGGCCGACCCGAACTGTGCCGGTGCCCATCTAGGCCTTGCACTCCTCTATAACAAGGCCGGTATGCTTGAAGAGGCCATGGCCTCCTTTAAAGAGGCCGTCCGTCTTGACCCCGCTAACCCTGAGGCGAGGAAGGGCCTGGGACTGGTCTACGAACTCCTTGGAAAGGGACGGGAGGCAGACGAGGAATTTAGGGTCTACGAGGCCCTCATTAGGAAGTCTTAGCCGGGGAACATTATTGTTTCTACAACACCTCCAAGAATTCCTCTACACTTATCCCTGCCTTTGTAATTAGGCTTCGCAAAGTGCCACGGGCGACCGTCGGATGGTTTGGCACTGAGAGTGCCGCTATATGCCCTGGCTTCGTCAGGATAATATGACTGCCTCGTTGACGTGTGACTTCCCAGCCAAGTTTTTCAAAGGCCTTCACTACCTCATAAGGTCTCAATATTGGGACACGTGGCACTATACATTGACCTCTACCTGGCGAATCTCCACAGTCAAAGGCATCCCCTTTTCAGCTCGCACTTCCAAGCACTCCTTGATTGCCTCCCTAATATTACCCTCGGCCTCTTGTTCGGTCTTGCCCTGGCTCACACAGCCAGGGATAGATGGACATTCGGCTATGAACATTCCATCCTCATCTTGGAATATGGTTACAAGGAATTTCATTCCCCTTTTCCTCCCTGCATAATATTGCACACTTGTTACTATCTTGCAACGCCCAAAATGACATCGTTTCTCCCCTTGTGGGTCACGCCGACTTGGTCCGCCTCAGGCGGACAGATCGGTAGACCCGGCCACCACGCTTTGATCCTATTTAGGCTCATCGCCCGTGGGGAAGAGCATCAGGTTCGTGTCCTTTACCAGATGGTACATCCTTTTGGCGTCTAGGAGGGCCTTTTCCTGGGGCACAAGCGGGGTAATCTCTATTTTGGTAAAGAACGGGAAGAGGGGGAGTTTTGTTACGATTGCCTCTATCTCCTCGCTGGAGTCTGCATCAAAGATGGCGGCGGCGCCGCGCCTACCGGCCAGTTTTCCACCGGCCAGCACCTTCCCTCTCTTCTTCATCCTCTCGTAATACTCCCATTCCTTGATGAGCAGTTCAAAGAAACTCCTGGTGGGTATCTGAGGGAGTTTTTCTATCTCAACCTTTACCAGAAAGAGCATGGTTCCTCCGAATGAAGAATGTGGAATTCGGAATGCGGAATCCCGCATTCGGCAATCTGCAATCCGCAATGACTACATGGCCAGGCCGCCGTCTACGTTCAGGACGTGGCCTGTGGTATAACTGGAGGCGTCTGAGACCAGAAACGCAACGGCCCTTGCCACCTCCTCTGCCTTACCAACGCGGCCCATGGGGATTAGCTTCAGGGCCTCTTCCATGTACTCTTTCTTCAACCCCTGGGTCATCTCCGTGTCTATGAACCCTGGGGCTACGGCATTTACTGAGATATTGAACCTCGCCAACTCCTTGGCGAGGGACTTCGTGAACCCTATAAGCCCCGCCTTGGAGGAGGCATAATTGGTCTGCCCCATCATCCCTATGATTCCACTTACCGAGGTTATATTTACTATGGAACCACTTTTTTGCTTCATCATGGGGAACACCACGGCCCTGGTGCAATTGAAGGCCCCGTTCAGGTTGGTATCTATTACCTCCCTCCATTCCTGCTCGCTCATCCTCATCATCAGATTATCTCTGGTGACCCCTGCGTTATTTACTAGGATATCTATCTTCCCAAAGTGTTTTATGGCCGTACTGACCATCTCTTTGGACTGATTGAAGTCTGCTACGTTACTCTGTAGAGGCAGGGCCTTTACGCCGAGGTTACTTAACTCTGTTTCCACCTCCTTGGCCTTCTCTACGTTCTTGGCGAAGCTGAAGGCCACGTCCACACCTCTCTGGGCCAGTTCCAACACGATAGCCCTTCCTATACCTCGCGTCCCCCCCGTTACGATTGCCACTTTACCTTTTAAGGACATAAATAGTCTCCATTCTTTTTAGACAATAGACCCTGGACTTTAGACTTTGGACTTCTTACCATTGTCTAAAGTCTAGTGTCAAATGTCCAAGTTCATATCTCCAGTGAGACCTTAAAACCCTCGTGGACGGCCTCCATAGCCGTCCTGACCTTTACGCAATCCCCTATCGTATACACCTCCGGCACCAGGCTGTCCAGTTGCTGATAAAGGGAATTATTGGGCATGTAACCCGTTGCCAGGATTACCGTCTCGGCCGGTAGGAAGGTCTCCTTACCTTCTTTCTCAAACAAGATTCCACTGGAAGGCCCTTCTCGTATCTCCTTCACCTTTACCCCTGTCAGAGTCTCTATGCCTGCCTCTTCCATCTCCTGGAGGATGACCCAGCGGGTGGAGAGGCCAAACCCGCTCCCCACCCTCTTCTTCATCTCCAGTACAGTAACCTTGCGATGACCACGGGTGGTCCTCAGGAGGGCATTAGGGAGGTCAATTACTTGGTTCTTCAGGAGGAAGAGGGCCACCTCCGGGCTCATACCCCCCAGTTTGGCCGCGTAAAGGGCCACTTCACACCCCACAGACCCTCCCCCTATAATTGCCACAGGATTCCCCACCGGGACCCTCTTCTCCAGGATATCCCTGGCCAGTACCACGTTCTTCCCCTTTACCCCTGGTATGGGAGGGATTACCGGTAAAGAACCGGTGGAGAGGATGACTACCTGGGGACGTTCCCTTTCTATAAGCCCTATGTCAACCTTTACCCCTAGATTTACCCTCACCCCTAATTTCGCCAGCTGTCTCTCAAAATAATTTATGACGTGCTGAAACTCTCCCCGACCTGGGGGTTTATAGGCATAATGGAGTTGTCCTCCCAGATAGGAGTCGTTCTCGTAAAGGGTCACCTGGTGTCCCCTCAAGGCGGCCACCCTGGCGGCCTCCATACCACCCGGACCACCCCCGACAATCATTACCTTCTTCTTAACTGGTGACTCCTTGATGACGTATTCCCTTTCGTGACCTACCTGCGGGTTATAGAGGCAGGAGACAGGTCTCATGTTCAGGAGTTCATCAAAGCATCCCTGGTTGCATGCAATGCACGTCCTGATGTCCTCCCATCTGCCTTCTTGGTATTTTTTGGGTAGTTCCGGGTCTGCGATGAGGGGGCGGCCCACTGCTATGAGGTCTGCCTGACCATCCATGAGGAGTTCTTCAGCCACTGCCAGGTCGTTTATCCTCACCCCTGCTATGACAGGGAGGTTGACGTTTTCCTTAATAGACGAGGCCAGGAAGGTATAGGCCATCCGTGGGATGGCCATGACCATTATAGGGGTCTTGCTCTCGTGCCACCCTGGGGAGACGTGAAAGGCATCTACCCCGACCCGGGCGAGTTCCACGGCAATCTCTATGTTCTCATTTATTCTGTTCCCCCCCTTCATGAGTTCATCCCCGGAGAGCCTGAAGATAATGGGAAAGTCCTTGCCCGCCAGTTCCTTCGTCGCCTGCACCACCTCTTTGGCGAATCTGAGCCGACCCTGGAGGTCTCCTCCATACTCGTCTTCTCTCTGGTTGGTTATGAGGGATAGGAATTGGTTTATCAGGTAACCCATCCCGCCGTGTATCTCTACGGCGTCAAAGCCTGCCTCCCTGGCCCTGAGGGCGGCCCTGGCGTAGCTGGTTATTATCTCCTTTATCTCAGGGATGGTGAGTGGTCTGGGGACGTCCCTGGCAAGGCGGGTGGGGACGCTGGAGGCAGAGACGGGTTGCCTCTTAGTGAAGAGGCTGGAGGCATAGCGGCCCCCATGAAGGAGTTGGGGGGCGGTCTTTGCCCCGAGCAGGTGCATTGCCTCGGTAAACCTTCTAAGGCCTGGGATATAGCGGTCATCGTCCAGGCCGAGGATACTCTTCCATGCCTTACCGCTCTCATGGGGGTAACAACCCCCTATTATTATGAGCGCCACGCCGCCCTTCGCCCTCTCGGCGTAAAAATCTATGAAGCGGTCGTTGACGAAGCCATCGGTAGAGAAGCCCACGTCCATGGCCGTCATGACCAGACGGTTCTTGAGTTCCAGGGGGCCAATGTTTGTACGGTCAAAAAGGCTTATCATCTTTTTAAGCAGTAGGGGCACGGCATGCCGTGCCCCTACATTCCTGGGTGTTTACTGTTGGTTCCTCTTCAGGACTAAACAAGAGCCATTTCCTGCAGGGTCTAGAGAGTTTACCATAGCAGAGCGTATGTCTATTTGTAGTGCCTTCTTTGTAACCAGGTTGAGGTTACATTCGGGGTCGGGGTCTTCCAGGTTGGCGATAGGTGGGACGAGGGAATTTTCCATGGCCAATACACATGAGACCACCTGCAAAGCACCGGCGGCACCGTAGCACTCTCCGGCAAGGGGTTTTACGGAGGTCACTAACGCCTTCTTTGAGGAGTCCCCGGAGAGGCCCTTGATTGCCCTGGCCTCTATCATATCCAGGAGATTACTGGAGTTCCCATTGGCATAGATGAGATCCAGGGACTCGCCAGAGAGGGACCCGTCCTCCAGGGCTAGTTCCATAACCCTTTGTGCCCTGCTGATTTTTTCTTCCAGGCTGAACCTGTTACTCCCTATATAGGTGGTGCCGTAGCCTACCACTTCTCCGTATATCTTTACCCCTCTACTGCGGGCTGACTCCAGTTCCTCCAGGATGACTACGTAGCCCCCCTCGCCGAGGACGAAGCCATTTCTGTGCCTGCCAAAGGGCCTGCTCAGTTCAGGCCCAGAGTTATTGGAACCCGACAGGAGTCCCTGCAGGAGGAATATGAGGTAGCTGTCCAGCGATAACTGCTCCACCCCACCTGCGATTAGGAGGTTGTCCCTGCCGCTCCTGATGAGGTTAAAGGCGTTGCCTATGGCATCCATGCTGGAAGTGAAACCAGAGGAGATGGTCCTGGAAGGGCCCTTTAGTTTGAAGAATACGGAGGCAAAATTGATGGAGGAGTTGAGGGCCACGTCAAAGCTGGCCATGGGTAATAGCTTTTCAGGGCCCAGCTTAAAGATGTTATAGGTATAGTCAGTAGTCTGGGAGTAGTTGCCCAGTGCAGAGCCTATTATAACCCCTGCATGTTCAGGAAAATGTCCGTTGGTATTGAGGCGGGCATCCTCCAGTGCCATCTTAATGGCTGAGGTAAGGAACTTAGTGCCTTTCGTGAGGTACTTGAGGCCCTTGTCCCCCAGGTAGTCTGCAGGATTAAAACCCTTGACCTCGGCGGCCAGCTTGCAGGGGTAGGAGGTAACGTCTATGGAGGCTATAGGGGCAACCCCCGAGCGGCCTTCTACCAGATTCGTCCAGAACTCTTGACGGCCAATGCCCAGGGGTGAGACGATACCGATACCGGTTATTGCTACCCTCTTCCTTACGTCTGCCTGCCCTGCTCCATTAGGTTGAGTCATTGCTAAATAACACTTCCTCTTTCTACGGGCAGGTGTACCCTACCAAAGACAACACTGGCATTATTGCCGCCGAAGGCAAAGGAGTTATTCAAGGCATAATTTGTCTTACACTCCCTGGCCTGGTTAGGGACGCAGTTAAGGTTACATTCGGGGTCTTCGGTCTCATAATTAATCGTGGGGGGGATAGCCCCTTCTTTTATGGCCATACAGCAGACTATGGATTCAATGGCGCTGGCCGCCCCCATGGTATGCCCTATCATGGATTTTACGGAACTACAAGGTATATCCTGTGCCATCTCCCTGAAGACAGTTTGAAGGGCCAGGGTCTCCATCTTGTCATTGAGGGGCGTACCGGTGCCGTGGGCGCTTATGTAGTCAATGTCTTTGTAGGAAAGTCCGGCTGAGGCAAGGGCCACCTCCATAGCCCTCATCGGTCCCTCTCCACTGGGGTGAGGGGCTGTCATGTGGTAGCCGTCACTGCTGAGGCCGTATCCCCTCACTTCTGCGTATATCTTGGCATCTCTCCTGTGAGCCAGCTCCATAGATTCCAGTATGAGGACCCCTGCCCCTGCCCCCACCACCAATCCCTGGCGGTTCTTATCAAAGGGCTGGCATTTCTCGGGGGCCAGGGACTTCAGGTTGTGGAAGTGAGTAAATTCCGTCTGTGGCACTACGTCACTCCCTCCCACTATCATGGCGTCTACCTTGCCCTCCCGTATGGCATCAAAGGCCCAGCTGATTGCGTGGTTACCTGAACTGCAGGCATTGATGAGGATAATGTTGGGCCCTTCCATGTGGAACTCTTCTGCCAGTTGGGTGGAGAGAGTCATGGGTGGATAGCTCAGGGCCACCTCTATATCAAATCCGTCTGCCTTGTTCAGGTGGTGGTTCCTCAGCCTCTGTTCAAACAGGGAGAGTTCGCCGGCAAGGGTACCTATTGAGACACCAACCCTGTCCCGTCTCAAGGGTTCATAGCCGTCCAGACCACTGTCTTCCAGGGCCTCTCTGGCCGATGCCAGTAGACAATCATACACGGTGAAAGGCTTTTTCGTGATTATGTGGCCGTTGAAGTTCAATTTCTTCACCTCGCAGGCCCGGTGGACCTTGTACCTGGAGGTATCAAAGGAGGTTATCTCTGAGATGCCGTCTTTACCAGCTAACATTGCCTCCCAGGATTCTTTTACGTTGGCACCGAGGGCTGTTACTAGACCTATACCTGTTACTACTACTCTCCGCATACTAACCCCTTTTATGTCTTTGTAGCCATTAGGTTGGTGGGCTCATCGTATCTCTGTTTTTTGCCGATACGCTCAAGGGCAGCCTCATACACCCCAGAGGCCTGAAGGGTCTTCAGATTTTCCAACAAATGTTTGAATACGTTCCGCCAGTCCCAATTTACCTTCAAGGCGAAGAGGGCAGAATTGTTGTTCTGGAGGACGTCTCTTGAGTTCTGGAAGCGTTTCCTTATGACCTCAGTAGAGTAGAGCTTGTTATAAAGTTTTTGCATCCCGTCAACGAGTTCCGGGAGGGAGAGTTTCTTCAGGATATACACAAGGTGGTGGGAGGTGTAGTAAATCCAGTCCTCGGGGAAGTGATTGCGGAACAGCCTGTTGTCTGACTCCAGCCGCTTGTACAGCGGGGTATTGATGAAGGGGCAGAGGATACCACAGGTCATAATATCTATCTGGGAGTTCAGGATGAAGTCTGCTACCTCGTCAAAGGTCTCCGTGGTGTCGGTATCGTTGCCGAAGATGAAGGTACCCCAGACGGCTATGCCGTGTTTGCGGATGTTCTTGACTGCCTCGTAGTACCTTTCAATGGTAATCCGCAAGTTCACGTTTTTGTTCATGGAGTAGAGGGCATCCTTGTTGAGGGATTCTATGCCGATGAGTACCCCCACACAACCGCTCCTGACCATGTAGTCCAGGGTCTCGTCGTCCTTGTAGATGTTAAGGGAGGTGAAGCCGAACCAGTTCTGATATATCCCCCTTTCCACCATGCCCTTAAAGAGGTCTCTTACCCTATCATTTGATTTTTTGCTGTGGCCATAGAAGTTTTCGTCCGTAAGGACAAGTCCCCTGTACTGCCCCTTTATGGCCGCAAACTCGTTCAAGACGTCCCCAATGGGTCTCTCTCTATATTTCTGCCCCTGAAACTGGGGTACGGAACAGAATTCGCAACTGAATGGACATCCCGCCGTAGTGATGATACCAGAATAGCGGTACTTGTATTTTGCCTTCAGGAAATCCCTGGCAGGGTAAAGACCGTTAAGGTTCTCCAGGGGCGTCAGCCCCCCGTCGTAACGCTTCTGGAGTTGCCCGCACTCAAAGTCAGCCAGTAACCTTCCCCATATTGAGATAGCCTCTTTTGTAACTACGCAGTCTACGTGTTGGGCAACTTCGTGGGGATATATGGTGGCATGGACCCCACCCATTACTACAGGAATGCCCCTTTTCTTACAGGCATGGGCAATGGCATAGGCCCGTGGTGCCTGATAGCTTACAGACGTTATCCCAACCAGGTCTGCCCCCTGGAAAGCCAACTGGTTATTTGCATCTAATGCAAGCTCCGTGGTCTCATCTATAACGTCCACCTCCCAGTGTTCGGGCATAAGGGTTATCAGGTAACCCAGATTTACAGGCATCTGATTGAGCACCGACACATTCTCTTCCCCCACGTTTCCTATGGGGTGAGGGTTTATGAGTACGAGCTTTCTCTTCTTCATCTTCTCTCTCTTTTAAGGGATTTTTGGAACTCGGGATTCGGAATTGGGCATGAGGAGCACCTGGGCAATGGCATAGTCCTTTGTATGAGTTAGGGAGACTTCACAGTTACCAATCCCCTTCGCATCCGCACGCTCCTTTGCCCTTCCGTAGAGCTGCAGGTAAGGGCGGCCAGTGGGGTCGTTAAGCAGTTCTATATCCTTCCAACCTGCCCCCCCTCCTAAAGCCTTAATAACTGCCTCTTTTGTGGCAAATCTTGCGGCTAGGTGCTGGAACCTGTTCTTCCTGTTCCGACAATACTCTACTTCTTTAGGGGTATAAATACGGTTCAGAAAAGATTCATTGCGGGAGAAGAGGTCTTCTATCCTCTTCACCTCCACCAAATCTATTCCTATGTACACCCCTCTAAAATCCTCTCCTTATGCTTTGAAAAAAATTCTACTCAGTGTGCCAGAGATTGTCAACCACAATTTCCTGGGGGCTTCTGTTGACTATATCAGTAGATAAAATATAATGCCCCAATTGAATGCGGAATTGGGAGTGCGGAATGCGGAACATTCTAAATGTAGAGTGCGGATTTCGGAATGCGGAATTAAAACAACTCCGCACTCAGCACTCCGCATTCCGCACTCCGCATTCTGTACACTCAGCACTCCGCATTCCGCATTGACAATGCTCCCACTGGAACTCACGGAAAAAAACCTTAACAGGAACATCGCCCGCCTTGCCATCCCTGCCGCCGCAGAAAATGTCCTCCACATGTTGGTCTTCATCGTGGACATTATTATGGTGGGCAGGCTGGGGACAGAGGCAATAGCCTCTGTGGGGCTTGCTGGTGCCCTGAATTTTGTCCTTACCATAGTCTTCTCCTCCCTATCAGCCGGGACCTTGAGCCTGGTAGCCCGACATACCGGGGCAAGAGAAAGGTCTATGGCAGAGAGGGTTGCCGCCCAGTCCCTCCTCCTTTCTATAGTAGTAGGGGTCACGGTAGCCCCGGCCCTATTTCACTACTCCGACGGCATCTTTCACCTCATGGGTGCAGAGCCTGAGGTGCTGAGGCTGAGTACCCTCTATTTCACCATAGTGATATGCTTCCTGCCCTGCAGGTTGATAATCCTCACCAGCAGTGCATCCCTCAGGGGTGCAGGGGACACACGTACCCCCATGCTTATAACCCTGGTCATGAACCTCACCAACGTATTCTTTAACTGGTTGCTAATATTTGGTATATGGATATTTCCCAGGATGGGGGTGGCGGGGGCGGCCTGGGGTACCGTCATTGCCTATATGGTAGGCGCCACCCTGAGTCTGGCCATCCTTTTTAGGGGAAAGGCCCTGGTGACGTTACACCTGAGGGATATGATGGGTTTTGACACGGGAGTAATAAAGAGGGTACTCTGGATATCCCTCCCTGCCACCCTGGATGCCTTGCTCATGCAAATGGGCTATCTGGTGTTTATCAAGATAGTTACCATGCTTGGGACAGCGTCTCTGGCCGCCCACCAGATTGCCGTAAGGATAGAATCCATCTCCTTCATGCCCGGCTATGCCCTTGGGATGTCCACCGCCACCCTGGTAGGGCAGAGCTTGGGGGCAAAAAAGGAAGACCTGGCCCGTTTGAGCATGAAGAGGAACTGTCTCTTTGCCCTCCTCCTTATGTGTACCTTCGGGGTAATCTTCCTGATTATGCCTAGACAATTGGGCATGATATTTGGCCCGGAAGAGGAGGTGCTCCGCCTATCCAGCCTCTGTGTGATGATATCTGCCATAGAGCAACCTGCCCTGGCCATCTACATGGTCTATGCAGGGGGTCTACGGGGGGCAGGGGATACCATGAGCCCAATGCTAATCACCATAGTGGGGACGTTATTCTTTCACCTCCCCATGGCCTATATATTTGGTATAGTCATGGGCTGGGGACTGGCGGGGATATGGTTTGGGGCCGCCCTGGACTGGATAGGCCGTGCTATCGCCGTGTACATACTCTTCCGCCGGGGGAGGTGGCGGAGGCTAAAAATGTAGGGGCGGGCCACCCCTACTGATGCGGATTGTGGCATTCCGCAGTCTGCATTCCGAATTCAGTTGACAGTCCCAAGCCTCTCTGTTAACATACCATTTTTAGGGCGATTAGCTCAGTTGGCTAGAGCGTCCGCCTCAGGCGGACAAGAGGTCAGGGATTTAGGTTCAGTTTTAAGACGACCAATTTCTTGGGGCGATTAGCTCAGTTGGCTAGAGCGCTTGCTCGACAAGCAAGAGGTCAGTGGTTCAAGTCCACTATCGCCCACCATGTTCCGAATGTGGAATTCGGAATGCGGAATTTGGAATGTTATGGTTAAGATTAGGTTACCTGACGGCGTAGAAAAGACTTATAGGGAAAATACTACTGTAGGGCAGATTGCCAGAGACCTTGGAGAGTCCTGCTATAGTAAGGCGGTTGCAGGAAAGACTAACGGCACCCTGGTAGACCTCAGTTTTCCCCTCACAAAGGATACCACCCTATCTGTCATCACTGAGGATACCCCCGAGGGATTAGACATCCTCCGCCACAGTACAGCCCATATAATGGCACAGGCAGTGCAGAGACTCTTTCCTGAGGCAGAGTTGGGGATAGGGCCTACTATAGAGAATGGCTTTTATTATGACTTCCGCCTGGAGAGGCCATTAACCCAGGAAGACTTGGAAAAGATAGAGGCCGAGATGGGGAAAATTATAAAGGAAGACCTGGCCTTCCAGAGACAGCTCTTTCCTCGCCGGGAGGCCATAACCAGGATGGAAGAGATACGACAACCGTTCAAGGTAGAACTCCTCAAAGATATAGAGGAAGAGACGGTCAGCCTCTACACCCAGGGGGAATTCCTTGACCTCTGTCGTGGACCGCACCTCTTCACCACAGGTCGGGCAGGGGCCTTCAAGCTCCTCAACGTGGCCGGGGCATACTGGCGGGGCAAGGAAACTAACCCCATGCTCCAGCGCATCTACGGCACCGCCTTTTTTAGTAAGGAGGAGT
The DNA here is from genome assembly GCA_016209685.1 of Planctomycetota bacterium. GTDB lineage: Bacteria > Planctomycetota > Brocadiia > Brocadiales > Bathyanammoxibiaceae > 2-12-FULL-52-36. The sequence goes on from JACQVQ010000012.1 coordinate 100,533, forward strand.
TGGATAGATACCTGCACCTCCTGGAAGAGGCAAAGAAGCGGGACCACAGGAAGCTGGGAAGGGAGCTGGATCTGTACAGCTTCAGAGAGGAGTGTGGTCCCGGCCTAGTCCTCTGGCACCCAAAAGGGGCCCGTATCAGGAACGTCATAGAAAGGTTCTGGTCCGAAGAGCACTACAAAAGGGGTTACGAGATTGTCTATAGCCCCCATATAGCCAGGGCCAGTCTCTGGCATACCAGTGGACACTGGGACTTCTACCGCCAGAGCATGTTTGCACCCTTTGAGCTAGAGACAAGCCAATACTTAGTGAAGCCCATGAACTGCCCCTTTGCCGTACTCATCTTCAAGTCAGACATGAGGAGCTACCGAGACCTCCCCATCCGGTTTGCCGAGCTAGGGACGGTATATCGCTACGAACGCTCGGGGGTACTCCACGGTCTCCTCAGGGTAAGGGGGTTCACCCAGGATGATGCCCATATCTTCTGTACACCCGAACAGTTAGAAGGAGAGATACTAGGGGTCATAAACCTGGCCCAGTACATGCTCTCCTCCTTCGGGTTCAAGGAATACGAAATAGAGCTGGCCGTCAGGGGGAAGGGGGAAAAGGACAAATATATCGGGAGTGATGGGAATTGGGAGTTGGCCGAGACGGCCCTTAGGCGGGCACTTGAGTCCAAGGACCTCCCCTTCGTAGTAGGTGAAGGAGAGGCCAAGTTTTACGGGCCCTCCATAGACATAAGGATAAAAGACGCCCTGGGTAGGGGTTGGCAGGGGCCCACTATACAGGTAGATTTCAACCTCCCAGAGAGGTTTGACGTCAACTACATAGGCCCGGACGGTAAAGAGCACAAGGTAGTAATGATTCACCGCACGGTGCTGGGTGCCCTGGAGCGATTCCTGGGATGTCTAATAGAGCATTACAGCGGGGCATTCCCCCTGTGGATAGCCCCGGTACAGATAAAGATACTCACCATAAAGGATACCCACGCCGATTACGCCCACAGTCTGAAGACCCGATTGGAAGAAAAGGGTATCAGGGTCCAGTGTGACCTCAGAAATGCAACCGTCGGTTACAAAATCAGGGAGGGGAGGACAGAGAAAGTGCCCTACCTCCTGATTATCGGTGACAAAGAGGTAGAAGAAGGTACAGTCTCCCTCAGGAGCCGGGAGAAAGGAGACGAAGGTCGTCTCCCCCCAGACGCCCTTCTGGCACGTCTGGAAAGGGAAGTCAGGGAAAGACTCTAAGACCATTTTAAGAAAGGAGGTTGTTTATTTCTCAGGAATATAGGATAAACGAAAGGATCTTTGCAAAGCAACTAAGGGTTATAGATGATGAGGGTGCACAACTAGGGATCCTCACAAAGGAGGAGGCGTTACAGAAGGCAAGGCAATTAGAACTGGACTTAGTAGAGGTGGCGCCTCAGGCAGACCCACCAGTCTGCCGACTCATGAATTTCGGGAAATTCAAGTACCGCCAGAAGAAAAAGACACACAAACACCACGCCAGTCAGCTAAAAGAGTTGCGAGTGAGGCCAAAGATAGACCCCCATGACCTCCAGACTAAGACTCAGCAGGCCAGAAAATTCCTGCAAAGGAAAGACAAGGTGCTGGTGAACATGATCTTCAGGGGAAGAGAAAGGGCACATGCAGAGCTGGGTAAGGAGATGCTCATGAAGGTTGCCCAGGAGCTAGAGGACGTTGCCAAGGTAGAAAAGGGGGTAACACTGGACGGCAGGAAGATGAGTCTGCTTCTTGCCCCAAAGACATAAACCCCGTACCGGATTGGTACGGGTAAAGGACACTCATTATGCCAAAGCTAAAAACTCATAAGGGACTTTCCAAGAGGGTAAAGGTTACCGCTAGCGGTAAGATCATCCACAGCAGGGCCTATAAGGGCCATCTCCTGTCGGGAAAATCGGCTAAACGCCGCCGCCACTTGCGGAGAAAGACCCTCATCCACGAAACACAGCTCAAATCAATGAGGCCTCTACTGCGCGGGTAATTCAAGTAGTCAGTAGACAGTAGTCAGCATACAGGGGTGGAAGTTTTCCCTGTCTACTGTCTACTGTCTACTGTCTACTGTCTACTGTTTGCTGTCTACTAATTAAGGAGGAGTGTGAACCATGACCAGAGCAATGAAAGGGGCCGCCAGAAAACAGGCCAGGAAGAAGGTCCTTAAGGCGGCCAAGGGTTTTTGGGGGGGAAGGAGTAAACTCTACAGAAAGGCCAAGGAGACCCTCCTGAGGGCCGGGGCTTACGCCTACCGCGACCGCAGGACAAGAAAGCGGAATATCAGGAGTCTGTGGATTGTCCGCATCCATGCTGCGGCCATGCAAAGGGGACTCTCTTACAGCCAGCTCATGGGTGGCCTCGCAAAGGCCGGACTGGATATAAACAGAAAACTCCTGTCCGACATGGCCATCAATGACGCCAAAGGTTTTGACCAACTGGTACAGACTGCCCGTGCCAATATAGGCTAAGGGAGTAGGGGGTAGGGAGTAGAAACACATTAAATTGCAAATTTTAAATTTAAAATTTCTAATTTACAATTTCTAATTCCTTTAACCCCTAGTCCCTAGCCTCTAACCCCTAATGAAAAAGCCACTTCCTACAAGAGTAAGAAAAGCGGTACTGCCAGTGGCAGGTCTGGGTACCAGGTTTTTACCCGCCACCAAGGCCTTCCCCAAGGAGATGCTCCCCATAGTTGATAAACCCATGATACAGTACATCGTGGAAGAGGCAAAGGAGTCAGGGATAGAGCAGATAATCCTGGTAACGGGCCGGGGGAAACAGGCCATAGAAAACCACTTTGACACCTCCTTTGAACTGGAGCGCATACTGGAACAGAAAGGGGAGGAAAAACTCCTCCAGGAAGTACAGAAGGTCTCCAACCTGGTAAGTTTCTGCTACGTAAGGCAGAAGGAGGCACTAGGGTTGGGGCATGCAGTCCTCTGTGCAAGGGAGGTAGTGGGTAACGAACCATTTGCAGTACTCCTGGGAGACATGATAATAGACTCCAAGACCCCCGCTTTAAGGCAACTACTGGAGGTGTATAGGCATTACAAAGCCCCTGCTATTGCGGTGGGCGAGGTAGAACGGTCTGAGGTATCTCGCTACGGGATAATCAAGGCCAATCATGTAAGCACCGGGGTCTACAAGATATTAGACCTGGTGGAAAAACCCTCCCCGGAAAAAACCCCTTCCAACCTGGCAATCATTGGTAGATACATCCTGCCGCCAGAGATATTTGACATACTGAAAGACCTGACACCCGGAGCCCTCGGAGAGATACAGCTTACAGACGCCTTGAAGAAACTGCTAGGCAGTTCTGCCCTCTATGCCTGTGAGGTAAAAGGGAAACTATACGACGGCGGGGACAAGCTCGGCCTCCTGAAGGCTACGGTAGAACTGGCCCTGAAGAACCAGGAGCTTGGGGATGAGTTCCGTCAATATTTAAGGGGGTTGAATCTTTAGGTTGTATGAATCTCTTTATGCGGGCTTTTCTGGACCCCTTGATTATTGTGAGGGAGAAACTATCCGCCTTGGGCGGATGACTTTACGTAACAATCCAAACTGTTAGGTTTGATTTAAACTAGGACATATGTACGATAATTAAGCATTTTTAGAAGACGGTGCGTCCTGACGCACCCTACACTACTAGGACAATAAGTCATTCTGTCCCGTTGAATTTCGGGACGTTCCTAAACTTTCCACCCATCCTCCAAAATATCCAAAGGCATTCCCGGTACAATATTGTTTTTAATCTCTCTCCTTTTTGCTCGTTGCTGCTCTTCGCAATGGATAGCTAAAGATAGATAAATCAGAGCAGCTCTTATCATTTTAAGAAGCCTAAGTGTTTTTGCCTGAAATTCGCCACGATAAATTGAAAATGCAAGGGTATCCCTCAAGGCTAAAAATACCTCCTCATTGTTAGAGGGTGGCCCTGACCAATCATTTTCATGAAGCTTCAGGTACTTGTGTTCCAGATGGTTGCGGGTTTCTGAAAGTGCCTGAGCATCAGGCTCTATGGATTTTTTGAAATCTGGCTCATTTTCATACAAATCCTTACTGAGCCAGAAAAGTCCACGAAGTGGCCAGTTTTCATATCGCTGGAACTCCGGTCGTAAACCCTTTTTTTTATGTTGGGAGGCATACCAAAATTTTCTGAAGGTAATTTCTTTCTCTGGTATGGAAAGATGCAGATAATGGTTTAAAAAATAAGCAATCTTATCAAATAGAGAATAGGACACCCTGAAGGCAGTCTTCACTTTTTCGACAGCAAGGGAATATGAGGGGTAGTCAAGTGTATTGAAAAGACGAACATCCCTGTCTGAAAAGTGAGGCCTCCTTACACTAATCCCTTCGTGATAAAGATACCTTGCAGATACGAATTCTTGCTTCATTTGATTGAAGTAGCCGTGATAATATGGCCCCTCTTTAATACCCACTACGATGGAGGGGGTATGAAAAACATCACGTGCAGCAATTGGATAAGGTCCAAGGTCATTCAAGGGATTTAGGAACAATCGATTTGAGAGACACCACTTCCGATACCGAATCTCCGATTGTGAATCACCAAGAGAAAATGAATGCATATCAATCCCTTTGGCCAAATGTTCTGGTGAGAGTACAGACTCAATTTGTGTCTTGCACTTTTTAAAACCTCTTTGTGCGTCTGGATGAAGCGCAGACAGAGGGGCTGTGCTCAAATCAATGTGGGCTTGTCTAAGAAAAACTGCCGTATGGCCTTGGTCGTAAAGGGCCTTAGCATAGTAACTGAGAGCAACTCCCCTGTTGCCAAGAGCCATAGCAAATGAAGGTACAATCTCTAGCGTTTTATCCCAATATCCGATAGCCTCTACGAAACGGCCAACATGGTTTAGACAGTTGGCCAGATTAGTCAAAATTTGGCACTGTCGCTCCTTTGGTAATTCTTGAAAACCCTCCTCCTGTAAAGCAAGGCGGAGATGAATAATCTCTTTTTCTATCTCTTCCTGCTCCCAATCCCAAGCTAGTTTGCTGCCCGTTCTTGATATTAATCTTAGATTTCCCCAGGCGTTAGCCGAAAAGTAGTGTAATATCGCCTTTTGCCCAGCGTTCATCTGTCTTTTTTGTAATTCTTCAGATAGTGTAATAGCACGCCTCAAACCTTCAATCTTTCTCAAATCCAGGGATATATCAGTTAGCTCTCCTATATGCTCAAGTGCAACTTCAGTTGATAGGCTATCTAGGGTTTTAGCAGATATTAGGGATTTGTATTTGTTTAAATAATCATCCATGATAAATATGTTTAAGCGGTGCTGGAGCTTTAATAGAGCTAATAAAAGACTTTATGTAAATTCCGCATACCACCTGTGGTCAAGTCCTTTTTTTTCTGTAAAAACTAAGAGGCGTAAGTACCTCCTTAATTAACATTAAGCCACAGTTCTCAAGGGGTGGAGTTCTTCCCTCAGGCGGTTAAGTTCTCTAAGGATACTGGGCGTCATCTTCACCCCATGCCACCTCACCATCTCAACCACAGCCTTACACAGTATTTCACCTGATAGCCTGGCGGAGTGCAGGGCTGACTTCAAAGACGAGCTTCTTTAGGTCTTCGCCCAGTACCACGCTGGCATCCAGGATTTCCAGCCCAGCCAAGAGTATTGCTTATTTTTCTATTTCTTTTAATATCCGTTCTACTGCCTCTTTTAGTGGCTGTAAATCCTGGTTTACTGTGCTCCAGACTCTTTCTAAATCAGTCCTGAAGTACTCGTGCATAAGTATGTCTCGCATACCGGCAATATCACGCCAGGGTATTTGTGGATATTTGGACTTTATGGAATCGGGTACCTTCTTTACCGCTTCGCCGATTTTTGCCAGAAGGTATACCGTAGCATAAGCCTTCTCTTTACTATTGACAAATGAGTTGAAGTCTTTCAAACCACTTATAAATCCTTCAATCTCTCCGACAGCGTCTAAAATATCTTCAAGATAGTCCCTGATTTCTCTTTTCATAAATAGGCGACCTCTTGCAAAATTCTCCTGCCTATGTAAGGCTTCAGGCATTTTTTTTCTACTAAATCTACCTTTACACCCAGCAGGTCGCTTAAAAGATTCTGTAAGTGGATGAATTCAATCAGGCTTAATTTTGCATCTTCTTCAAACTCCACTAAAACGTCCAAATCGCTATTTTTCTCCTGCTCATCCCTTACGTAAGAACCAAAGATGCCTATCTCTTTCACCTTGAATCTTTTTCTTAGTTCCTCCTTATGTTGTTTCAGTAAGGTCTTTATTTCTTTAAGGGTTTTCATATCTATATCCCCTGCATCCGAAGAGTTCAAAGCCCTGAAAACAGTCTTTATCCTTAGGACATTAAGTCGAGGGGCATTTTATCACAAGGACGGCCCTTTTCAAAGAATTAAGGCTACCCCCAAAAGCTGTTTGACTTTTCAGAAGAAACCAGATAAAATACTTTTGTAAATTCAAAGGTACAAAACTATGCTGAAAGACTTTAATCTCTTCCAAACACGCCTCGTAAGCCTGAGGGACTCTCTTTGACCTGGGGGCCAAAGAAAAAGAGCTAGCCCTGCTTGAGGAAAAGCTAGCCTCCGGGAACCTGTGGAAGGACAAAGACAAGTCTCAGGAAACCCTGAAGAGACTCAAGGCACTCAAAGAGATAACGATTCCCTTTAAAGAATTGGAAAAGTCCTGGGAGGAAGTGGTGCTTCTTGACCAGCTTGCAGAAGAAGACTCAAGTTTTACAGAAGAACTAGAACAAAACCTCCGTACCTTCCAGGGAAAGCTGGACAAGTTTGAACTCAAGACCCTCCTCAACCAACCCCATGACCACTGCAACGCCTACCTCAGCATCCATGCCGGGGCCGGCGGGACGGAGTCCTGCGACTGGGTTGCCATGCTCCTGAGGATGTACCTACGCTGGATGGAAAAAAACGGTTATACCCAGGATACGGTGGACCTCCAGCCCGGTGAGGAGGCAGGGATAAAGAGGGTGGTCTTACACGTAAAAGGAGAAAGGGCCTATGGCTACCTCTGCGGAGAGGCAGGGGTGCACAGGCTGGTAAGGATTTCCCCGTTTGACGCCAACCAGAGGAGACACACCTCTTTTGCCGCCGTAGACGTCCTCCCTGAGATTGAGGAGGAGGGCGAAGTGGAAATCCGAGAGGAAGACCTGAAGACAGAGACCTTCCGGGCCGGCGGGGCAGGAGGACAACACGTCAACAAGACGTCTTCTGCCGTCAGAATAATCCATATCCCCACAGGAATCATTATACAGTGCCAGAACGAGCGCTCCCAGCATCAGAACCGCAGGACGGCCATGAACATGCTCAAGGCAAGGTTATACCAGATAAAGGAGGCCGAAAGGATGAAGCAACTCTCCCAGCTCTACGATGAAAAGGGGGAGATTGCCTGGGGCTATCAAATCCGCTCCTACGTACTCCACCCCTATAACCTGGTAAAAGACCTCCGCACGGGAAGAGAGACCAGCAATGCCCGGGCGGTGCTGGATGGCGACATAGATGCCTTCCTGGATGCCTATCTCAGATACAGACTGGCCAATCGTGAGGCCTCCACCTCAGGTGGAAACACGCCACAGACCAAGGCCACTTAAACATAGTTCAGAGAGTATAGCGTGCGAGCTTGTCTCGCACGCCGTTTAAACGAAGGACCAAAATCCGTGCGACATCCGCCTGAGGCGGATCGCACGCTACATAAAACGGGTGTGCTGAGGGAAAGGAAATAAAAATGGACCCCCTGAAACAAGTTGACCCTGAAGTATGGCAGGCCATTAAAGGAGAGATTGAGAGACAAAAGACCCACCTGGAGCTTATCGCCGCAGAAAACTACTGTAGCCCGGCAGTGCTCCAGGCCCAGGGCTCCGTCCTTACCAATAAATACGCCGAGGGCTATCCAGGCAAGCGATACTACGGAGGTTGTGAACACGTTGACGTAGTGGAGAGGCTTGCCATTGACAGGGCTAAGGAACTCTTCGGGGCCGAACACGCCAACGTCCAGCCCCACGCCGGCTCCCAGGCCAACATGGCCGTCTATTTCACCGCCATAGCCCCGGAGTGCAAAGTCCTGGGTATGGACATCACCCACGGTGGACACCTGACCCACGGGTTCAAGAAGAACTTCTCAGGTCAACTCTATGAGGCAAGGACCTATGGGGTGGATAAAGAGACCAAGCTCCTGGACTATGCGGCCATCCGTAAACAGGCCCAGGAGTTCCAGCCCGACCTCCTCATTGCAGGGGCCAGTGCCTACTCCAGGGCCATAGATTTCAGCAAGTTCAGGGAGATCGCCGACGAGGTAGGGGCCATCCTTATGGTAGACATGGCCCACATAGCAGGGCTCATTGCTGGCAAGGTACATCCCGACCCCGTCCCCTACGCCGACTTTGTTACCTCCACCACCCACAAGACCCTCGGAGGGCCAAGGGGAGGACTCATCCTGTGCAAGGCCAAATATGCCAAAAAGATAGACCAGGTGGTCTTCCCGGGGATGCAGGGAGGGCCGATGATGCACATCATTGCCGCCAAGGCTGTAGCCTTTAAAGAGGCCATGACCGAGGCCTTTGCAGAGAGACAGAGGCAGACCGTCGCCAACTCCAGGGCCCTGGCCCAGGCACTCCAGGAGAGGGGTTACTCCATCCTCACCGGAGGTACCGATAATCACCTATTCCTGGTGGACCTCACAAATAAGGGCCTCACAGGAAAGGAGGCCGTAAGCTACCTGGGAGAGGCCGCCGTAACCGTAAATAAGAACCTTATACCCTTTGATACCCGCAGTCCCTTTGAAACCAGTGGAATAAGACTAGGCACGGCCGCCAGTACCACTAGGGGGATGAAAGAGACAGAGATGGCCCAGATTGCACAGTTCATAGACCAGATACTTTCTGCCCCAAAGGATGAAGAGATAAAAAAGAGGGTGAAAAAGGAGGTCCACGAACTCTGCGAGGCCTTCCCTATCTATGAACAAGAGGCCCTGGCAACCCTTTGAACTAGGGGGTAGGGAGTAGGGGATAGGGGGTAGTAAAAAGATTGCTACTCCCCACTCCCTACCCCCTAACCCCTAACATGAAGCCTATTAAAAAGATAGCTGTCCTGGGTAACGGTGGTTGGGGTACCGCCCTGGCCATCCTCCTCTATAAAAAGGGACTGGACGTCCTCCTCTGGGGGAATTCTAAGGAATACATGGAATTCCTTGAGAAGAAGAGGGAGAACGTAAAATACCTCCCTGGGGTAAGCCTCCCTAAAGGGCTGTCCCTTACCTCCGACCTAACAGTCGCCTCTAAGGAGAGGGAACTCTTCGTAGTAGCCATTCCTACCCCTTATCTGCGTTCAGTCATGGAGAGGTTCAGGCCCCACTATCCCCCCAAGGCCCCCCTCTTGAGCGTAGCCAAAGGGATAGAGAACGAGACCCTCCTCATGGCCAGCCAGGTCGTATCAGACGTACTAGGGGATTCCGCCTCAGGCAGACTGGCCCTCCTCCTGGGACCAAGCCATGCCGAAGAAGTAGCCAGGGACCTGCCCACCACGGTAGTGGCCTCCTCCAGGAGACAGGCCCTGGCTAAAGAGGTCCAGCATATCTTCACCACCGAACGTTTCAGGGTCTACACTAACCCGGACACGGTGGGTGTGGAGGTGGGGGCGGCAGTAAAGAACGTCATTGCCATCGCCGCCGGGATATGTGACGGCATGGGGTTCGGGGACAATACCAAGGCCGCACTCATTGCCAGGGGACTGGTTGAGATTGCCAGGCTTGGTGTAAAGATGGGGGCCGAACGGGCCACCTTCTCTGGCCTTACTGGACTGGGAGACCTTATAACCACCTGCACAAGTAAGTACGGCAGAAACCGCTCCGTGGGGGAACAGCTGGGAAAGGGCCGAAGGCTAAAGAATATACTGGAGGGGATGGAACAGGTGGCCGAAGGCATTTATACCACCCGCTCCGTGAAATTATTGGCCGAGAGACACAAGGTAGAGATGCCCATCTCTGAGGAGATATACCAAATCCTTTATGAGGATAAAGACCCCCGCCAGGCCGTCAGTGACCTCATGATGCGCAGCCCCAGGGCAGAGATGGAAGAGTTGGAGTAGGGGCATCCGCCTGAGGCGGACAACGTGCCCCTACATTTTCAGGGATATATCCAGTGCCTTTGCAGAGTGGGTGAGGGCGCCCACAGAAATCCTGTCCACCCCAGTCCTGGCAATGGCCTCTACGTTCTCCAGGGTAACCCCTCCGGATACCTCCACCATCGGGGGATGGAGGGGGTGGGTCTGGCGGATGCTTTTTGCGGCCTTTGCTATCTCTTCCACAGTCATATTGTCCAGGAGTATGATGTCTGGTTTTGCGGCAATGGCCTCCTCCAGTTCCTCCGGGGTCTTCACCTCTACCTCTATCAACATCCACTGGGGGGCCTTCTCCCTGGCCAGTCGTACGCCTTTAGCCAGTGCCTTTCCAGCCTCCAGGGCCATAAGGTGATTATCCTTGATGAGTACCTGGTCATAAAGCCCCATCCGGTGGTTCAGCCCCCCGCCCACCCTTACGGCGTATTTTTCCAGACTCCTCCACCCCGGGACCGTCTTGCGGGTGTCGTAGATTTTGGCATGATAATCCTTAATCTTCTCTACAAACAGGGCGGTGAGGGTGGCTATCCCTGAGAGCCTCTGGATAAAGTTGAGGGCCACACGTTCTCCAGCCAGGATGCCCCTGGCAGGGCCAGAGACCTCCGCCAGGACTCTACCTGGCAACACCCTAGCGCCCTCTTCCACGTTAGGGCTGAAAGAGACCTTCTTGTTGATTTGCTGATAGACCCTGCTGGCCACGGGAAGTCCAGCCACAACCCCAGTCTCTTTGGCCATCACCTCTCCCCTGGCGGTCTGCCACTCCGGGACGAGGACATCGGTGGTAACATCACCACCGCCGATGTCCTCCCTTATGGCCATCTCTATGAGCTGGTCTATCTCTTTCAGGTCAAGTGGTTCCAACATGCAATCGCCATCCTTACAAAAGAAGGTAACAGATTTCTACCTGTTACCTGTTACCTGTTTGCCGGCCCCTGTGGTAAGGGCATGGAGTTTGTCCCTGAGGGCGGCGGCCTTCTCAAAATCCAGCCTGGCGGCGGCCGCCCGCATCTCCTCCTTCAGGTCATTAATGTACTCCATCGTAACGTACTCTTCCTCCGTCTCGGCCACTACCTCCCTGGCATACCTCTTGGCCGCCACCTCCTCCTCAATGCCCTTTCTAATCTCCTTTTTAATGGTACGGGGGGTAACGCCATGCCTCTTATTGTACTCCATCTGGAGCTTTCTCCTGCGTCGGGTCTCCTCCATGGCCCTCTGCATGGAGGAGGTTACCTGGTCGGCATAAAGTATAACCTCTGCATTGACGTTTCTGGCAGTACGGCCAATGGTCTGGATTAAAGAGGTCTCAGAGCGTAGGAAGCCCTCCTTATCGGCATCCATAATGGCTACCAGGGAGACCTCCGGGAGGTCCAGACCCTCTCTGAGGAGGTTGACGCCCACCACCACGTCAAACCTGCCAAGTCTCAAATCGCGCAGGATTTCCACCCGCTCAAAGGCGTCCAGTTCCGAGTGGATATACATCCCCTTAAGCCCCTCTTCCTGTAAATACTCGCTCAGGTCTTCTGCCAGGCGTTTGGTGAGGGTGGTAACCAGTACCCTCTCTCCCTTTCCGGCCCTCTGGCGGATTTGTTCCATGAGGTCTTTTACCTGGGTGCCGGCGGGCCTTACATGGATGATTGGGTCTAGTAGACCCGTGGGTCTTATAATTTGTTCTACTACCTCTCCCTCACACCTTTCCAGCTCATAAGGGCCGGGGGTAGCTGAGACGTATAGCAACTGACGGGTCTTACCCTCCCACTCCACAAACTTTAAGGGGCGGTTATCAAGGGCAGAGGGGAGGCGGAACCCATACTCAACCAGGGTCTTCTTCCTGGCCTGGTCCCCGTTGTACATGCCCCCTATCTGGGGGACGGTAACGTGGGACTCGTCCACGATGCAGAAGAAGCCTTCAGGGAAGTAATCTATAAGTGTATAAGGTGGTTCGCCTGGGGACCTACCGCTGATGTGGCGGGAGTAATTTTCAATGCCATGGCAGTAACCGGTCTCCACAAGCATCTCCATATCGTAACGTGTCCTGGCCTCAAGGCGTTGGGCCTCCAGGTGTTTCCCCCTGGAACGAAGGACCTCTAACCATGCCACCAGCTCCTTTTCAATGGAGGCCACTACCCCTTCTATCTTGCCCTCGGGCATAACAAAGTGTTTGGCAGGGTAGATGTCCAGTACCCGTTCCTGGCTGAGCACCTCCCCAGTGGTCGGGTCTATCACCGATAGTCTGTCCACCTCGTCCCCAAAGAACTCTATCCTGTAGCCCCATTCCTCATAGGCTGGATACACCTCCACCACGTCGCCCCTCACCCTGAAGGCGCCCCGCTCAAGGCCCAGGTCGTTCCTTTCATACTGGATGTTTACCAATTTTCTGAGGAATTTGTTCCTCTCTATCGCTTTACCCTTGCGGAGTGGGATGTACATCTCTTGATATTCCTCAGGGGAGCCTAAGCCGTAGATGCATGATACACTGGAGACTATTATGACGTCTTTTCGGCTCATCAGGGCACTGGTAGCGGCCAGGCGTAGGCGGTCAAGCTCCGGGTTTACGGTGGCCTCCTTTTCTATGTAGATGTCTCTCTGGGGTATGTAGGCCTCTGGCTGATAGTAGTCGTAATAGCTCACAAAGTATCGGACCGCATTGTGCGGGAAGAACTCCTTGAACTCACTATAAAGCTGGGCGGCCAGGGTCTTATTATGGGACATGACCAGGGTGGGTTTCCCGAGGGCCTGGATGACGTTGGCCATTGTAAAGGTCTTCCCCGAACCCGTTACCCCAAGTAGGGTCTGACATCGCCTCTCCGAAAGGAACCCCTCTATAAGTTTCTTAATCGCCTTAGGCTGGTCGCCCCTGGGCCTAAAATTGGACACCAACTTGAACTCTGCCACGTCCCCGTCTCCAGTTCCCTGTCCCCTGTCTACTGTTTACTGTCTACTGTCTACTGTCAAGTATCCCCTTATCTCTTCCAGTACTTCAGGACTTATGCCTTTTACCTTGAGGAGGTCTTCCGGGCTACTAAAGGGTCCGTATTTCTGACGGTATTCTACAATGGCCCTGGCCTTCTTCTCTCCAATCTTGGGGAGTGCCACAAGCTCATACCACTCTGCAGAGTTAACGTCTAGCTGGAGTCTTATTTCCTGAAGGTCCTGGCGGAGTATTTTTATGTCTTCAGAACCTATATGGGAGTCCAGGAAATACTTTAACAAAATCCCCGCAAAGAGGGCAGAAAAGAGTATGCAGAGGACCAAGAATTCTTTTCTGGAGATATCAAGAGCTTCTAAGGCCCTAGGCAATTTCATCTTACGTGTAGCCTTGAGGGATACAACACAGTAGGCAGTAAGCAGTAAGGAGTAAGCAGAAAGCTACTACCTTCTTTTTTTGCCTACTGCCTACTGCTTACTGCCTACTTATTTTCAGATAGGGTGATGCCCACGGCCTCTTTCTCCCGGCCCTTTTTTTCCTTTTTTACCCCAAGGAGTTCCACCACCTCTTCCCCGTCCAGGAGTTCCCTCTCCTCCAGTTTGCGGGCGAGCAGTTCAAGCTTGTCCTTGTTATCGGAAAGGAGTTTGTAGGCCCTATCGTAGCCCTCCCTGACGATTCTGGATACTTCCTCATCAATCAGGATAGCGGTCTTTTCGCTATATTCTTTCTCTTGTACCAGGTCGTGGCCCAGGAAGATGTTCCCCGACTGTCTCCCGAAGGTCTGAGGCCCTAGCTTGGTGCTCATGCCGAACCTGCAGACGTAATCCCTGGCCAATCGGGTGACTTTTTCCAAGTCGTTATGGGCCCCCGTGGATACCTCCCCGAAGACCATTGATTCAGCCGCCCTGCCCCCCAGTAGTACGCACAGGGTGTCCATTATCTCAGATTCAGTGGTCAGATACCTGTCTTCTGTAGGGAGTTGGAGGGTATAACCCAGTGCGGCGGCACCCCTGGGGATGATAGAGACCTTGTGTACAGGGTCAGCATGGGGCAAGAAGGCCGCAATAAGGGCATGCCCTGACTCGTGATAGGCCACGGTCCTCTTCTCATCCTCGCTCATGACCCGGCTCTTCCTCTCGGGACCGGCAATAACCCTATCAATGGCATCCTCAAACTCTGGCATCTCTACCGCCTCTTTATCCCGCCTGGCCGCCAGGAGGGCAGCCTCATTCACCACGTTAGCCAGGTCAGCACCAGAAAAACCAGGGGTGCGCTTGGCAACGACCTTTAGGTCAATGTCTGGGGCAAGTTTGACGTTCCTTTTATGGACGTTCAGGATGGCCTCCCTGCCCAGGAGGTCTGGCCTGTCCACGGTAATTTGACGGTCAAAGCGCCCCGGCCTAAGGAGTGCCACATCCAGGACGTCCGGACGGTTAGTGGCCGCCATAATAATCACGCCCTTCTTGGAAGAGAAACCATCCATCTCAGCGAGGAGTTGGTTGAGGGTCTGTTCCCTCTCATCGTGGCCGCCACCCAGGCCCGTCCCCCTCTGTCTCCCCACACTATCTATCTCATCTATAAAGACTATACAAGGCGCCCTCTCCTTAGCCTGCTCAAACATATCACGCACCCTGGCGGCCCCCATCCCTACGAACATCTCCACAAAGTCTGAACCGCTGATGGAAAAGAAGGGCACATCTGCCTCTCCCGCCACCGCCTTGGCCAGCAGGGTCTTACCAGTCCCGGGGGGACCTATAAGGAGGACTCCTTTGGGGATCTTCCCCCCCAGTTTCTGAAAGCGTTCCGGGTTGCTAAGGAAGTCTATGACCTCTTTTAGCTCCTCCTTTGCCTCGTCACAACCAGCCACATCGGCAAAGGTAACCTTCTCGGAATCACTCTCGGCGTAAAGTTTTATCTTGGCCTTTCCGAAGGACATAAAGGGGGCGCCCACCCCACCCATGCGCCTAAAGATGAAGAACCATCCGACGGCCATCATGGCCAGGGGGAAAAACCACCACATGAGAAAGGTCTTTAAAAAAGTATTCTCTATTTCCCCCTTAAAGCTTATATGCCTCGCCTCAAGCTCTTCTACCAGCTTTGTATCCTGAACCGATACAGTGGCAAAGGCCACCTCCTCAAAACCTACCCCCTCAGCCGCTGGTTTACGGTAACGCCCTCTAATTAAATCAGGACTCACCGTTACGTCCACTATGTCCCCATTCTTTAGATACTCCTTGAACTGGGTATAGGTGATCTCTTCTGCCCTTGGTGAGACCATCATCTGCAAGGCATACATCACCAGGAGAAAGAGGAAGAGATAGCCGATGGAAAAGGTGGTCTTATTAGGTTTTAACTTTTTCTGTGGCTTTTTTGCCATGATACTTCTAACTAGAGTCTATTGCTAGTCTTATAACAAGGGACGTCTCTCTTTATTACAAGTTATTATATGAAAAGGCAGGGAGGATGTCAAAGCAATAAGTATAGCAAACCCTTTTGTATTTTAGGCCTGGTCGCATAATTGCACCACTATTTCTTTTTGAATACAAGAAAATAGTGGTAAGGCATAAATCTCTGCCTCTCTGAGATACCAAGGCCCGCCTGCCCTGCCTCTTTTATAACTGTATCCTCAGGTACCCTCTCTTGTCGTGGTGGGCCTATGGGAGATTCCTTCTCCGGGTCCCAATCAATGATGACTAACCTCCCCCCAATCTTCAATTCCTTTCTGATATTTTCTAACAGCAACAGAGGCATTCCTACCTCATGGTAGGTGTTCGCCAGGAGTGCCAGGTTAAGAGAGTCTTCAGGGAGGGTGGGGTCATCTGGTCTTCCCATCACTACCCTGATGTTCCTCAGTTCAAGGGTTTCTATCTTTTTAGAGAGATAATCCGCCATCGCCTGCTGGACGTCTTCTGCATAGACCAGCCCCTCAGCCCCCACCCTCTGGGCCATTGGGAGGGTAAAATAGCCTGCCCCTGCCCCTATATCCGCCACAATATCACCCTTTTTTATCCCCA
The DNA here is from genome assembly GCA_016209685.1 of Planctomycetota bacterium. Classification (GTDB taxonomy): domain Bacteria; phylum Planctomycetota; class Brocadiia; order Brocadiales; family Bathyanammoxibiaceae; genus 2-12-FULL-52-36. Next base: position 116,602 of record JACQVQ010000012.1, read on the forward strand.
ACATATCCATTACCTTCTCTGCATCCTGCCACTCCCTGGGCCCCTCCAGCACTGATATCTTTGCAGGAGGAAACAGTCTCCCGGGTCGTCTCTCCTGGGCTAAAAGGGGTGAAAAGAGGGAGGGCAACAAAAGCATTAGAATAAGTAAACCTTTTTGTATCCCTGTCTTCATTCTCTTCCTTTCCTTGTCAGAAACTCCGTGGTGTTAAGGATGAGCCAATTATTCTGAGCGCCCTCTCTAAGCCAGCCATTGTAAAGCTCCTTGCCGGGGGTCAGCGTGGTGCCATCATCGGCAGGGGAGCTGTCAGAAAGGGCGGCTATCCTCCCCCGACCTAGCCTGGAGGTGGCAAAGACAATGTCTTGCCCCGTCTGAGTGGAACCATTCATCCAGACATGCCCTTTCGCACTCGTGTTAAGGTGTTTCAAGGTGCTCATGGTCCCGAAGCCATGCAGGTACACCCTCTTCACCACCCCAAATGGGCCCTGGAAGATGGGATAGCCCTCCCCATCAGTTAATGAACAAAAGTTGGAGGTATAATATCCACCTTTTAGCCAGGCATTGGTCTCTCCCTCTCCCTGAAAATGTATCCCCGTCACCTCCTCTAATTTATTAAAGATTCCTGTAGAGTCTATACCGTCGTTATCCCTGTCAGAGCCGAAGTGGTCTGCCACAAGAAAGAGACCTCCCCCTCCCCTGACAAAAGCCACGACAGCCTGGAGTTCTGAGGGGGCAAGGGCCTTGTTAGGTTCACAAAGGACAAGGACGCCGTAGCCAGACAAATCCTGTGGATTGTGGGTGTTACCAAAGGTCAAAGGCTTGTTGGTACTCTCCACCTCGTACCTCCCCGTCCTGTAAAGCTCATAGGCCCAGGAGGAGATGCCACCAGACCATTCCTCCGGGACCTTAGGGTCTCTTGGCCTGGGTACAGGAATATCGTCATCTATTACCCAATCCGCATGTCTACCGGCACTCTCGCCATGACCAGCGTCAAAGAGTACCCCATATCTCCCTTCCCCCGAACTCCCCCTGGCTATCAGGAGTAAGAGCAGTAAGGCAAGGGTAACATGGCCCAATCGTCCCATGTGATTCATACTAGAAGCATGTTATTCCCTTTTACGCCGTTTTTCAACGCCCATGGTTGCAGGAGCTAGGGAGCAACAAGATTTTATCCTGCTACCCCCTATTCCCTGACCCCTAGTTCAGGGAAACTCCCCTTGACACATCGGTTTTGGGGGAGTAGGATAACCTAAAAGATTCCTTTAAGATAAATCATGAAAAAAAGGGCAGTGGTGGCGCTTAAGGACGGCGCCTTTTTTGAAGGATGGTCCTTTGGAGCGGAGGGTGAGGCCAAGGGGGAAGTAGTTTTTAATACAGGAATGACCGGTTACCAGGAGGTCCTTACAGACCCCTCCTACCAGGGCCAGATGGTAACCATGACCTATCCCCTCATAGGCAATTATGGGGTAAACCTGGAAGACAATGAATCCCACCGCCTGTACCCCCACGGTTTTATCGTAAAGGAATACTGCCCCTACCCCAGTAACTGGCGTTCCAGGGCAAGTCTAGATACCCTCCTCAAGGCCCACAGTATCATAGGTATCCAGGGGGTAGACACCCGCGCCCTTACCCGCCACCTCAGAGACCATGGCGCCCAGGAAGGGATAATCTCTACGGAGGACTTTGAGCGGGAGAGCCTGGCAAAAAAGATAAGGGCTATCCCGGGCCTGGTAGGGCAGGACATGGTGAGGGAAATCACCTGCCGCAACCCCTTCATGTGGGACTCCACCAGAAAGAATGGTAACCTGCGTGTGGTGGTCTACGACTGTGGGGTTAAATACAACATCCTGAGGAGCCTGTCGGGTCTAGGTCTGGAGGTACTGGTAGTCCCTGCCCAGACCCCGGCAGACGAGGTACTGGCAAAAGACCCCCACGGGATACTGGTATCCAACGGCCCTGGCGACCCTGAAGGCGTCCCCTACATGATAAAGAACATCAAGAAACTCCTGGGGAAGAGGCCCATCTTTGGAATCTGCCTCGGACACCAGCTCCTGGCCCTTGCCCTGGGACTGAAGACCTATAAATTGAAGTTCGGCCACCACGGCAGTAACCATCCCGTGATGGACCTCTCCACCCGCAAGGTAGAGATTACCACCCAGAACCATTGCTTTGCCGTAGAGGGATGGGAGGGGTGGAGGGATACGCACCACGGCCCGGTAGAGGTAACCCATGTAAACCTCAACGACCGCTCGGTGGAGGGGCTAAGACTCAAGGACCTCCCAGTCTTCAGTATCCAGTACCACCCCGAGGCCAGCCCCGGGCCGCATGATGCGGGGTATCTGTTTGAGAGGTTTTTGGGGATGATGAAGGGCCAATAAAGTTTAATGTCACCCTGAGCGGAGCGAAGGGTCTAGATTCTTCGCTTCGCTCAGAATGACAACTCAAACCAATGCTCAAACGCACTGACATAAAGAAAATACTCATCATAGGCTCGGGCCGATTGTAGTGGGTCAGGCTGTGATTTGATATGGAGGAAAAAAATGAAAACACATGAGGTAAAAAGACCCTCTCCAGAGGTCTTGAAAAACCTTGAGGCCCTTGAAGGACAATACAAAGGGATGATTGCCGCTATTTACCCTGATAGTGGCGAATACTTTCTGGGTAAAACTTTGGTTGGAGCCGCAGAGAAAGCCAGAAAAAAATACCCAGAGAAAACCTTTTACTTTATCCGTATAGGCTACCCCTACGCCCATGAGCATAGAGGTGGTATTAAAAAGGCATGACAAAAATTAAGGGTCTTATCAAGAACTTTGTACCTACTTTTGGTGTGCACGTAGACGAGGATGTAGGAATTTTAAAGATTGTAGATGACCATGATGCAACTAAATTTGTGGTAGATACCGGATTCACTGGAGGCGTGTCTATTTCAGATGACATACTTGATTTACTTAGTTTAGATTTTGTTGGATTTGAAATGTTTCGGTTAGCCAGTGGAGAAATTGTGGACCTGCCTGTTTATTTAGGTGGCGTTGAGGTCTTTGGTAGAAAAACGAAAACATGGTTTATCCCTGGCGAACCACTCCTGGGTATGGAGTTTCTTTCTGTGGTGGGAAATTCCCTAGTTTTAAATTTTAAGGCCTCCACAGTGGAGTTAATTGGTAAACAAGAATAACCAATGCCCAAACGCACCGACATAAAAAAAATTCTAATCATAGGCTCAGGGCCGATTATCATCGGCCAGGCCTGTGAGTTTGATTACTCCGGCACTCAGGCCTGTAAGGCCCTCAGGGAGGAGGGCTACCAGATAGTCCTGGTAAACAGTAACCCCGCCACCATCATGACGGACCCTGAGATTGCTGACGCCACCTACGTAGAACCTCTCACCCCTGAGGTACTGGAGAAGGTCATCGCCAGGGAGCGACCCCAGGCCCTACTGCCTACCCTGGGCGGGCAGACGGCCCTTAACCTGGCAGTGGCCCTGGTAGAGAGGGACGTCCTGAATAAATACGCCGTAGAACTCATCGGGGCCAAATACGAGGCCATCAAAAAGGCGGAGGATAGGCAATTATTCAAGGAGTCCATGAGGAAGATTGGCCTCGAGGTCCCTGAAAGCTATTATATCCGTTCAATGAGTGAGGCCATGGGGGCCTATGAAAAGATTGGCCTCCCTGCCATAATCCGCCCCTCGTTCACCCTCGGTGGTACGGGGAGCAATATCGCCAGGACCCCGGAAGAGTTCAAAGAATATGTAGAGCACGGCCTGGACATGAGCCCCGTCTGTGAGGTCCTCATAGAGCGTTCAATCATAGGCTGGAAGGAGTTTGAGTTGGAGGTGATGCGTGACCTCAGGGACAACGTGGTCATTATATGTACCATTGAGAACCTTGACCCCATGGGGGTACACACAGGGGACAGCATAACCGTGGCCCCGGCCCAGACCCTTACTGATAGAGAATATCAGGTCATGCGGGATGCGGCCATAAAGGTTATCCGCGAGATAGGGGTAGAGACTGGAGGCTCTAACATCCAGTTTGCCATACACCCGAAGACCGGGGAGATGCTGGCCATAGAGATGAACCCCAGGGTCTCCCGCAGTTCCGCCCTTGCCTCCAAGGCCACGGGCTTCCCCATTGCCAAGATTGCCGCCAAGCTAGCCGTAGGCTACACCCTGGACGAGATTCCTAACGACATAACCCGCTACACCCCTGCCAGCTTTGAACCTGCCATAGATTACTGCGTGGTAAAGGTGCCGAGATTTGACTTTGAGAAATTCCCCGGTGCAGACCAGCGGCTCACCACCCAGATGAAGTCCGTGGGGGAGGTCATGGCCATTGGACGGACCTTCAAAGAGGCCCTGGGGAAGGCCCTGCGGTCTATGGAAATTGACCGCCCAGGTCTGGTGGAAGTCTTACCCAGCGTCCCCAATGCAGAGGAGATAAGGGCCTTCTTACGCCAGAAGCTCCAGGTACCGTCCTGGGAGGGCATATGGTACATTGCAGAGGGGTTAAGGTACGACCTTACCGTAGAAGAACTCTACAAGCTCACCCATGTAGACCCCTGGTTCCTAAACAATGTAAAAGAGATAGTGGACATGGAGGACGGACTACGCCTAGAAGGCATAATGGTAGGGGCACGTTGCAACGTGCCCCTACTGAAGGAGGCCAAGGCTTATGGTCTCTCGGACGCCCGCATAGCCCAATTGACCGGCACCACAGAGGAATCCGTACGTTCCCTCCGTCACAAAGATAACCTGCGGCCCGTATACAAGAGGGTAGACACCTGTGCCGCAGAGTTTGAGACCTACACCCCTTACCTGTATTCCACCTATGAGCAGGAGTGTGAGGCCAGACCCACAGACAGGCCCAAGGTGGTCATCCTGGGCAGTGGGCCCAACCGCATCGGCCAAGGGATAGAGTTTGACTACTGCTGTGTCCATGCCGTCATGGCCCTCAGGGAGATGGGTTACGAGACCATAATGGTCAACTGTAACCCGGAGACGGTAAGCACCGACTACGATACCTCTGACAGGCTGTACTTTGAACCCCTTACGCTGGAAGACACCCTGGAGATTATCCACCTGGAAAAGCCGCAGGGGGTAATAGTCCAGCTTGGAGGCCAGACGCCCCTGAAGCTGGCGGTACCCCTGGAAAAGGAGGGCATAAAGGTACTGGGGACGTCCCCCGATAGTATAGACCGCGCTGAGGACAGGGAGCGGTTTGCAGAACTCCTCAGGAAGGTAGGCCTGAAACAACCTGACAACGGCTGTGCACGCTCCATGAAAGAGGCCATAACAGTTGCGGAGAGGTTGGGGTATCCGGTACTCGTCAGGCCCTCCTACGTACTGGGGGGACGTGCCATGCGGGTGGCCTTTGATGAGAAATCGCTAAGAGACTACGTCCAGAAGGCCACAGAGGTCTCACCCAAACATCCCGTGCTTATAGACAAATTTCTGGAAGACGCCGTAGAGATAGACGTGGACGCCGTGGCGGATGGCCAGCATGAGGTCTTTGTTGGAGGGATTATGGAGCATATTGAGGCCGCCGGCATACACTCAGGGGACAGCTCCTGCGCCCTTCCACCCTACTCCCTGCCACGGGAGACCGTGGAAGAGATAGAGCGTCAAACCCAGGTACTGGCACTGGAACTGCAAGTACTTGGCCTCATTAACATCCAGTACGCCATAAAAGACGGTGAGGTCTATGTGTTAGAAGTAAACCCCAGGGCCTCCAGGACCGTACCTTTTGTCTCCAAGGCCATAGGCATACCCTTGGCCAAGGTGGCTACAAAAATTATTATGGGAAAGACCCTGAGGGAATTAGTAGGGGCGACCGGCCGGTCGCCTCTACCTTACACAGCCGTAAAAGAAGCTGTTCTACCATTCATAAAGTTCCCAGGGGTAGATACCATCCTGGGGCCTGAGATGAAGTCCACCGGGGAGGTCATGGGGCTGGACAAGGACTTTAGCAGGGCCTATGCCAAGAGCCAGATGGGTGCGGATGGCTTACTGCCGTTGTCGGGAACGGTATTCATAAGTGTAAGAGACAGAGATAAACCTGGGGCCGCCCTGTTGGCTAAGACCCTTCATAAGATGGGCCTCATGCTAATGGCCACAAGAGGTACTGCCAGTCTCATATCCAAGGAGGGCATACCGGTGCAGGAGGTACGCAAGGTATTTGAGGGTAGTCCCAACGTAATGGATTATCTGAAGAAGGGCGAGATACATCTCGTAATAAATACCACCGAGGGGAATATCTCCGAAAAGGACTCCTTCCCCATAAGGCGCACGGCACTGATACATCACATACCCTACTTTACCACCCTTTCAGGCGCAAGGGCCGCCGCCAGGGCCATAGAGTCCATGCTCAAGGGACAGGTAGAGGTCCGGCCCCTGCAGGAGTATTACCAAAGAAAGAATTCAGTAGTCAGTAGTCAGTAACGTAGGGTGCGTGAAACGCACCGAAACAATAAATGGTGCGTCTAAAGACGCACCCTACAAACTGAATCCTGTATTCTGTGTTCTGGATAAGATATGGCCAAAAAAGAAATCCTGGTCGTAGAGGACGAAAAAGACCTCACTGAGTTAATAAAATACAACCTGGAGAAGGAGGGTTTCCAGGTCTTTTCTGCCTCTAACGGAGAAGAGGGGCTTAAGCTGGTGCAGAGGAAGCGGCCGGCCCTGGTACTCTTGGACCTCATGCTACCGGTGATAGACGGACTGGAGGTCTGTAGAAGGATAAAGAAAGACCCGCAGACTGCGGCCACCCCGGTGGTCATCCTTACAGTAAAAGATGCCGAGGCTGATATAGTCTCAGGACTGGAGGTCGGGGCTGATGACTATATAACCAAACCCTTTAGCCCCAGGGTACTCATTGCCAGGGTGAGGGCCATCCTGAGGAGGTACGAAGGGTCCGCCGAGACCAAGAGGGTAATTAAGCTGGAAGGCCTGACCATAGATCCCGTAAGGTACGAGGTCAAGGCAGATGGAGAGGACGTCCAGCTTACCAGGATGGAGTTTAACCTGCTGAAGTTCCTGGCGGAGAGGGCGGGGAGGGTACTTACCAGAAACCAGATTATGGACGGAGTCCTTGGGGAGGACGCCGTGATTATAGACAGGGCCATAGACGTTCACGTTGCCTCCCTGCGGAAGAAGCTGGGAGAATATGGCCCTCATATAGTTACTGTAAGGGGCGTAGGGTATAAATTCAAAGAACCGTGATAGAAATTCACTGCCTGTCATTCTGAGGGAGTGAAATCCGCCTGAGGCGGAAAGAATCTCTAATCCGAAATGTCACCCTGAGCGGAGCGAAGGGTCTAGATTCTTCCCCTTCACTTCGTTCAGGGTCAGAATGACACCCAGAACATGAAAAGTCTCCGATGGAAAACCTTTCTGAGTTATGTAGCCCTAGTGGGCATATACGTCCTTGTGGTGGGACTCTTCATTAATACCCCATTGAGGGAGGTTCTTGGGCCTGGTCTCAGTTTTACACTGGGGAGTCTCCTGGCTACGGCCATTGCCCTGCCTGTGGGTTGGTTCATAAGCAGACGTCTCTTGAAACCCCTCAAGGAGATAACCCATGCCTCAGAAGGGTTCTCCAGGGGGGACTTTTCTGGAAGGATAAAGGTATATTCCCAAGACGAACTGGGACAACTCTCCCTGGGCCTCAACCAGATGGCCCAGGGGATGGAACAAACGACCGCCGCTACCACCAAGGATAAAAACCAACTGGAGGCACTCCTTTCCAGTATGACCGAGGGGGTAGTGGCAGTGGACGGCCAGGAGAGGATATTCAAGATTAACGACGCCGCCGTCCAGATGCTCCGCCTTCCCAGGGAAAAGGCCCTTAACAGGTATCTATGGGAGGTCTTGAGAAACCCCAGGCTCATTAGTCTGATACGAGAAGTACTGAAGGAGGGCAGGCGTGGGGGGATGGAGTTGACCGATTTCTTGCCCGGTAGTACTACCGCCCTCAGCCTCCAGGTCTCCCCCATAAGAGAGCCTGGCCAGACACTCGGCCCCCTTCAGACAGACACTGCCCAGGTCTCTGGGGCCGCAATAGTCCTCCACGACATCACAGACCTCAAGAAACTGGAGAAGATGCGGGTGGAGTTTGTGGCAAACGTCTCCCACGAACTCAAGACCCCCCTGGCCTCCATCAAGGGCTTTGTGGAGACCCTTAAAGACGGGGCACTGGAGGAGACTGATAACGCCAGGCGGTTCCTGGGTATCATAGAAAAACATGCCAATCGCCTGGATAACCTTATAAACGACCTCCTCAACCTATCCAAGATAGAGTCCAGAGAGACCCCACTGGAACTAAAGAAGATAGAACTAATGCCCTTGATGAAGAAGATAACCGCCAACCTGGAAGACCGCATAAGGGAGAAGAACCATCTCTTAGACCTGCGGGTGGAACCAGAGGGACTGGAGCTTGTGGCCGACGAACCCCTATTGGACCAGGCCGTAACTAACCTGCTTGACAACGCCATAAAGTACACCCCTGCCGGCGGCAAACTATCCATCTCCGCAAGAGAAGGCAATGGCCGGATAGAACTGGCCGTAACGGATACGGGCATAGGTATCCCCGAGTATGACCTGCCGCGCATCTTTGAGAGGTTTTATCGTGTGGACAAGGCACGCAGTAGGGAGATGGGAGGCACTGGCCTGGGCCTGGCAATAGTCAAGCACATCATGCTGGTCCACGGTGGAGAGGCAAGGGTGGAAAGCCGGGCTGGCTTTGGAAGCACCTTTACCCTCTCTTTCCCATCCAGGGAAGTCAGTAGGTAGGAACAATTGCGGGTCTCCTGACCTGCAAGTAGGGGCAGGGTAACCCTGCCCCTACTTATAGAAATCTTAATTCTTTCCTTATATTTCCTTAATCTTTCCCCTGTACGCTAACGCCAGAGATGAATCAAGAAGACCACTGCTACAGAAAGGAGTAGGACGATGAGGTTATTAGTAATTACTGTGTTGAGTATCTCTTTCGTTAGTTCTATGTCGGGAGCCGTCTTTGGGCAAGACATGGAGTCCATGTTCAAGGAGTTACAGACCCTCAAGGACAGGCTGGACGCCCAGGATGAAGAGATTAAGTACCTGAGGCTAAAGGTGGCCAAGGAAGAACTTGAAAAAGTTTCTGCACCAGCGACAGGAGGAGATGTAGTAAAGAATTACGATAAAACCCCTGAAGCCAAGGCAGAGACAGGCGTAACGGGGAATAAGCCCCTCTCCACTGCCACGGCACAAATAGGAACTACTGCAAGCCGTGGATTCTTTGGAGACCTTAAGACTACATTAACTGGCCTGGGAGAGTGGAGTGAGAAACCGGACCCGTTAATTAAGGTAGGACAGGGATGGCTCAAAATAGGTGGGCTCTTCCAAGAGTGGTTTGTCCACGACGAATTAGCTACGGCTAGAGATGAGTTCAGGACAAGACGTATGGAGATAAAGCTCTACGGGGAGATAATTCCTAAGCTCAAGTATCAGGTGATGTTTGACCCTGCCAAACGCTTCCCACGTACCGCCAGCGATGGTAGCACCCTCAGGGACAATACTGATACCGCCGGCACACTGCAGGACGCCTTTGTTACCTTTACCCACATTCCTCACCATGAACTCACCCTCGGCCAGTTCAAGATACCTGTGATAGAGGAGGGCTTTCGGTCTTCTGCAAAACTGGACTTTGTTGAACGTTCCAGGATTGCCCGAACCTTCAGTGACAGAAGGGACATAGGGATCATGCTTAAAGGTGACTACAAGCTCCTGGAGTACTATCTAGCCCTGGTAAATGGAGAGGAGACCAATTCCAAAGATTTGAATGACCGAAAGGATTATATGGCAAGGCTCGTCCTGAAACCCTTCAGGGGCTGGGGGGATAGTCCGCTAAAAGGATTTGAGTTCGGAGGTTCTTATTATAATGGCAGGAGGGGTGTCCACAGGACGGTGAAAGACTTCTGGGGTGCAGAGGCGAGATACCAGTGGGAGAAATTGGCTCTTAAGGCAGAGTATGTGGCGGCAAGAGACGACGACTCCACACTAAAGACACTTAGCCCAATACACAGGGACGGATGGTATGCCCAGGCAGGATACAGATTATTCAAGCCCCTGGAAGGCATGGTGAGGTACGAAGAATTCCGCAATAATAAGGACCAACACGGCAACGAAAACAGGGACTGGACCTTCGGCCTCAACTGGTTTCTTAATGAAAATTATGCAAAATTCCAGCTGAACTACGTCCTTAAAAGTGTAGATGGGGCAAGAGACAAGAAGCCCGACGACCAGGTAATCGCCGCCATGCAAATACACTTTTAGCCTTTCCTGCTCTTTATTCCTTGACATTTATTTCTTTGCTGATATATCTTTAGGAAAGAATATAGCGAATCTCCGAGTCGATTGTCCTAAGACCTAGTGTTATGGGCAGTCGACCGATAGGGTACAGGTGGAAACGCCTGCGCCTCCTGTCTTGGAAAGGAGAGGAAGAAATACAAGGGTTGACTGTCTCTCCAAACAAGAGGCGTCAGCCCTTTTTTATTTGGTTTCCAAAGGTCTAGCCAACAATTCACGTCAAGTAACGGAGGAGAGCATGAAACAGCTTATCGGTAGTAGTGTGCTTTTTGTGTCGCTGTTCTCAAGTCCAATTCTTGCGGCTCAGGATACGGAGATACTATACCTAACCGAACATCTCCAAGCCCTGGAGAAAACTGTTATGAGCCAGAAGGGAGAGATTGAGTCCCAGAGGAGAGAGATTGAGGCGCTAAAGGCCCGCCCGGAATACGTGGTCTCAAAGGAAGAACTTCGTGGTGTAACAGAGGCGCAGGTTAAAGATTATCTGGGTACGGATGAGTTCGTACATGAAGCTGCCAAGGTATACCCTTCAAAAGCGAATATAGAATATAAAGTTGGCAAGGGGTTTACCTTTGAGACCCTGGATAAGAAATTTCTGCTTGAGATACTGGGCAGGCTACAGACTCGTTACGATTTCAGGGACAAAGAGGATGCTAGAGATACCAGTTCCTTCAGGATAAACCGTTTAAGGTGGAGATTTCGTGGGCATGCCTTTAGCCCCAATCTCCACTATCTCACAGAGTTTGACTTGAGTAGCCTTTCGGGTGGAGGGCAACTAAAGGACGCTTACGTAGATTATCACTTCTTCCCTGAACTACACCTGCGGGGTGGCCAATGGAAGGTACCCTACAACCGGCAGAACCTTGCTTCGGATTATGCGAAACAATTTATAGATGAATCAATTACTAACGATGCCTTTAGCCTGGGCAGGGACATAGGTCTAATGGTGTACGGCGCCCCCTTTGACGAACATCTTGAGTATTATGCAGGGATATTCACAGGCAGAGGGATAAACGCTACAGAAAACACCAATAACCAAAACATGCTAATTGCGAGGGTCGGTTACAGACCCTTTGGCAGGTTCAATGACTACTGGGAATCGGATGCAGAATATACTAAGCAATTCAAGGCCGCTTTTGGTACTTCCTTTGCCACTAACAATGGCACACAGATCTTTTTTAACAACAGCCTCCAAACCTTCCCCAAAGATGCCCAATTTAGGCAGTATGGTATAGATAGTATAATGAAATACCGCGGATTCTCTCTGCAGGGTGAATTTCACTTGCGCAGTCTGGACAGAAGGGGCTTTAGCCAAAGTACTGCCAATGGCTTCTTTGTCCAGGGCGGTTACTTTCCCATACCAAAACGGCTTGAGCTAGCCGCCCGCTATGCCCAGGTAGACCCAAACGTAAACGTAAGCAATGACTTACAAAGGGAATTTGCATTTGGCACAAACTGGTACTTTAGCAAACATCATCACAAGATACAGGCTAATATCTCACGCTTTGTTACAGACAGACCTACTGGTGATAAGGAAGACACGGTTCTATCTATCATGCATCAATTAGAGTGGTAGTTCAAGCAGCTTAACTCTCTAGTGAAAGTTTGGGTCTTATGGTGTAAGGGGGAGACTTCCCCCTTACAGAGTGTTACCCATCTTTACAGCAAATACATTATACCCCTATAAATTCAGCAACAAACTCACTGGCAGGATGCCTGCATATACCTTCAGGGGTAGCTATCTGCTCAATCTTTCCCCCATTCATCACAGCCACCCTTTGGGCCAGGAGGAAGGCCTCCCGATGGTCATGCGTGACGTAGAGTGTAGTTATACTTAACTCCTGGTGGAGACGGGTTATTTCTTTGTACATGGCCCTCTTTATAGTAACGTCCAGATTGGACAAGGGTTCGTCCATCAGCAAAATCCTTGGCTGAGAGGCCGTTGCCCGAGCAAGGGCCACTAACTGCTGTTGCCCGCCAGAAAGGGTGTGGGGATAACGGTGGCGATACCCTTCCAGTCTAAACTTGTTGAGTACCTCTTCTACCCGCTTCCTCCTGGCTGGCCTGATAAGCTTCTTTGTAATAGGGAATTCTACGTGCCCCTGCACCGTGATGTGCGGCCATAGAGCCAGGTCCTGGAACACCATACCAACAGGGCGGGCAGACGGAGGTATCAAGCTTCTACCACCAGCACTGACAAGTCTTCCATCCAACCAAATCTCCCCCTTCCAGGGGGTCTCAAGGCCCGCTATCATCCTGAGGGTAGTAGTCTTTCCACAACCAGAAGGACCCAAAAGGGCCAATACCTCCCCCTCTTCCACCTGGAAGGTAACGTCACTAACTACCAGCTTGCCCTGAAAGCGTTTAGAGACCCCCTTAAGTGTCAGTACTGCCATCTTCCCACCCGACTAGAGAGGACAAGGAGGACAATTAGAGGTAGTAGGACAACAACCAGGAGTATTATAGCGGTGGCGGATACCACCTCTGCAGGACTGTTGGCCATCACTGTGAAAAGGGTTATCGGCAAGGTTTCATTGCCCGGTGGACACACAAGTATAGTAGTCCCAAGCTCCCCGGCGCAAAAGATAAAAGACAGTACCCAGGTCATCACTACTCTAGGTATTAGAAGAGGCAAGAAGATTCTAACCATAAGCCTCCACCACCCGGCCCCAGAGACCTCTGCCGCCTCAGAGATACTGCGCGGCACCTGCCTGTAAGCATCACCCATGAAACGGACGGCAAGGGGAGAGAACCTCACCACATAGCCAATGAGGATTATGGCAAAGGTACCATAAATCCATTGGGAAAGCCCCCCTGGCCTATTCCATAATTTTATAAGCCCCACGCCAATAACCGTAGCAGGCACGGCAAAGAGGAGTAGCATAGAAAAACCTAACTCCCGGGTAGGAGGCAGTCTGTACTTTTCTAAAAAATAGCCCAGGATTAGTCCCAATAGAGTGAGGAGGCTCGCCCCTATCACACCAAAAACAAGGGTATTAACCATCCCGGTCCCTGCCAGGGAAAAGGCCCTTACGTAGGCCCCTAGAGACCAGGAATCCATTACCAGAGATACCAGTGGAAGGAATACAGAAAGGCACAGAATTACAACACAAGCCACAGTATAAGGTATCCTCCCCTTTCCTAACAAATAATAGTACGTACGGCCTCCTGCCCCCCTGGCCAGGCCTTCTAACGGCCTCGCTCCAAGGAAAATCCTCTCCAGGGTCATAATCAATACAGTAAAGAGGACTAAAGGAAGGCAGAGGGCGGTGGCCGTCTTTTCATTATAAAAGACGCTGAATTCAGTGAATATCTTGGTAGTGAACACCTTTACCCCAAGTAGAAAGGGTACGCCAAACTCCGAAAAGGCCAGGACAAAGACCACAACCATGCCCGAAATTATCCCTCGTAGTGCCATGGGAAAGAGTACCTCTCTCATCACCCTCCCCCTGCCACCAAAAAGTAGCCCTGCCTCCTCTAAACTGGCATTCACCCCAATGAAACTGCCTTCTGCGACCACCATTACAATAGGGAAAAGGGCTAGCCCTAATACCATAGAGGCCCCAAAGGGACTGTATATAAAATTGGAAATCCCCTCTGCAGTAACAAAGGGTAGGTTAGAAAGCATATTATTAAGGAAACCGCTCTTCCCTAGCAAGTTGGCCCAGGCCAGTCCATAAATATAAGAAGGGATAATAAATGGTAAGAGGAGGAGGGGTCTCAAGGCCCACTTTAGTGGAATATCGGTCTTCCCCAGTAGAAAGCCCAAAAATATCCCTATCAGGGTGGCCAACAAGGTGCTGAGAGAGGCCAGGAGAAGACTATTTAAGAAGAAGGAGGCATTTCTCCGGGTGAAGACGTCCCTATAATTCTCAACGGAGGGACTCCCCCCCACGTTGAAAGAACCCCAAAGCATCCATAGTACTGGGAAAAATACAAAGAAAAATACTAAGAATAGTATGAACACAAAAAGTATTTTTCTTCCAACAAACAAACTGTTAGCCTTCTAAAACCCGGTCCATTCTTTAAGATAGGGGTATATTTCTTCCAACTTCTTGGCCACTTCTCTATAGTCCACGAGCATGGGCCTTAAACGGTCTAAACCAGGTACTCTCGTTACCTCTGTCCAAGGTCTCAAGGGCATCTGTGCACACTCAGCCCTGGCCAGTCTAGTCTCCACCTCCTCACTGAGAAGGAAATCAACTAACTGCCTGGCCTCCTCTGGATTAGGCCCACCTTTGATAATGCAAACCATGTTAGGCATTACCAGTGTACCTATGCCCCCCTGGTCAGGATAGACGATACCCACTGGTCTCCCCTCAAGTAATGCCATCCTGGCATCGTCTGTATCCATTAATCCAACAGCCGCCTCACCCCTTGAGACAAGCCTCTTCACCTCCCCATTTGAAGAAACTACCCTCACACCATTGGCCTTGAGGCCCTTAAGGAATTCCCTGGCCCTTTCCTCCCCCAGGACGCAAAAAAGGCTTGCAACGTGAATAGAGGTGGTACCAAAGAGGGGATTGGCCATGGCCACCTGACCCTTCCACCTGGGATTGAGTAGGTCAAAGATAGATTGTGTAACCTCTCCTTCTTTAATCAAATTCTTATTATAAAGTAGAACCCTGGTCCTTGCTGAAAAGCCTGTCCAACCGCCCCCTTCGTCCTTGTAAATCTCAGGTATATCTATGGCGTGGGGAGATTTATACGGTTCCAGCATACCCCTCTTTTCTAGTAGTAAGGGCCTTACAGGGTCACCACTCCAGAAGACGTCCGCCCTGGGGTTATCTTTCTCTGCAATAAGGCGATTTACTATACCCGTACTCTTGGCCTCCTCAGTGTCATAAATGGCCCTTACTTTTATCCCACCCCTCTTTTCAAATTCCTTCAATACAGGTTCAGAAAAGAGTCTGTCCTCCGAGGTATAGACTACCACTTCCTGCCCCTCTGCCTTTGTCCATCCCAGGAAAGACAGCAGAAGGATCACCTCAAGGAGGTACTTTCCCATCACTCTAAAGACTCCACAATTATGTCATCAAAATAGGTAACGGAATCGGCCTTGGTCCACAGCCCCACATTTCCTGTCTTGTAAGCGTCATCCTTTACGTCTATAAGCAACTTATCATCGTAATAACCCCTGATACTGTTACCCTTATATTCCACCTTTAAAGTATGCCATTCCCTGGAGGATACCTTAACATCTGCCCAAGCTATCTTCTTCCTCTTACCATTATTAAATTTGTAGAGGTCAACGTTGTCCTCAAGGGCGTTAGCACGCAACACATAATAATTATCCTGGTCTCGGAACCTGAATATAACCCCAGCGGCCCTGTCCCTCCTGCCCGAAACAGCCTTAAAAGATACCTTTACCGCTCCGTCAGCAAGGTGACTGCCCTCGTAGATGAGGACAGGAAAATGATATTCCAGGTCCTCATCCGAGGTCTGGGCTAATACCTTTTTAGGGCTTGGAGCCGTCTCATCAATCATGACTACCCAATCGCCCTCCGTCCCCTTTCCGCTCTTTGAACTCTTAAAACCTTCTGGAATTCTACCCTCTTTATATCCCTCAAAACTTATGGACACTAATACCTTTTCCCCACCAAAAAGGACTGTAGACAAACTCAGGACAAGAAGTATAGGCGTCAGTCTTTTCATCACGGAAACCTCCTCCCCCTCTTTATCTCCCAATCCCTTCTCCTTATAATCTTTGTAGAAATCGTGACCCCGGCCGTACCGCCCCAGTCAACGCTCTCTGCACTCAGTCCACCAAAGCCTGCCGCATCAAAGTCCATACCCCATGGGCCATGCCAAACGACTCCCCCGAGGAGTTGATGCTGGACAGCCTCTTTCTCTACCTTTTCTCCTGAGTACTCCCCTACCATGTGGAAACGCTCCCTGCCAGGCACAGGTACGTCTAATATCGTACCAAATAGATACTGTGCCCTTGTCTCCCTTAATTCATCCTTAGTCGTGTGATGGGTGGCTCCCCCTATAGTCATGTGCCAGGTGAAACTGGGCAAGAACCACGACATGATTACAAGACCCTCAAAATCAGCACCCCTGGCCCTCTCTGCCCCCCTTTCGGTAGGATAGAGGAGACCTAACTCCGTAGCCACGCTGGGCACCCAGTTCTCACCCCTATACCAGACACTCTTTATAAAACCAGCCGTTGCCGTGAATTGGTCTATGTCTGAATCAAAGAGGCCTCTATCCTTCTTATCTATAAATTCATGTACCGACTCCAGTACCAATTCCCAATCACCAAGACCTATATTAGGAAAGCCCAGGTTAAAACGGAGGCTAGGGGACTGGATTCTTACATCATCTGGGCCAGGCTGTTTCTTTACGGTAAGGCCGAAGAGCCCCCATTCCAATTCCATCTCGTATGGCTCCGCCACGTCTGCATCCGTGGTAACGAAGGGGCGCAGGGCCAGGGCCGATGGTACTTTTAATGCCGAAATCCCTATAACCAGGAGCAGTAATGAAATTAATCTTAATGAAAGGAACACTTAATCTCCTGTCTCTTTCACAGGACGTTCCTTAAGTTCCTGTAGGGCCTTTAGCCACCTCCACCTCTGGCTCCCACTCCAATCAGCCAGGGCCCTGAGGGCCCACTCCAGGGTCTTATCCTGATGACATCTGTTGCAGGCATTGGGGTGGTCGTAAAGGACTGTACGTTCAGGACTCACAAATTCAAAATCAAAACAGTGACAGCGAGATTCCAGTGCAACGGCGTTCTTGCCTATCCTGGGCATATGGCATTCTATGCAAAGGCTTCCAGGGCTATCAGGCTTGTGATGGGTATGCCCGCTAATACTATCCTCAAATGGGCCTGCTGGGGAGTTGCTCCTGTGGCAGGTAAGGCAGAGGCTGTTGCCCGGCTTATATACCATTGAGGTGTACCTGCCACTGTGTGGGTTATGGCAGTCAAAACACCTTACGCCTCGGCTATACATCCTGCTCTGTACGAAATCATTTCCCTGGTTCCTGTTCTTCCTTGAGACACCATCTTTAAAGAACTCGTGGGATTCATGTCCTTCTCTCCCTGAAGAAGGGGCAGGACTTCTATATCTGGACAGGTCATCCCCGGGCAGGTAGCCTACCGGATAATCCCTGTCAGGGAAATTACTGCCCTCCGGGGGTCTACCTGACAGATGACACTGGAGGCAAACGTCAACCGCACGGTCAAACGGCAGTCTGGAAGGGTTTACTATATTAGCCCGTATCTTTGCGGGGTCCTGCTCCCCGGCAAGCACCTCCTCTATGTGCCTTGCCCCAGGCCCGTGACAGGCCTCGCAGGCTATGTTCCATTCAATAATGGTTGTCCCCGTGCCTATCAAGCCAGTGCTGTGACATCCATCACAGAGTTTTGAGGTGGGCCTCTTCTGCCAATTCTCCGGGTACTGGGACACCCACCATTCATCCTTTGGAAAATATTTTACCCACTCCTTTGTCGCCACATTCCACTGCATGGGAAGGATGTAATAATCGTCGCCTATCTTCTTCATGAATCGTTGCTTGAATCGGTTTCCCAATAAAAGGTCTGCGTCTTTCAAGGTGAAGGAGAAGGGATTAGTACTGAAGTCTGCCACCAGTGCCCCTGGCTCAGCAGGATTCCGTATCATCTTGCTGTGGCGGGTAGTCGCCCAGCCAGCGTAGTTTTCTGGATGGCAAGTGGAACATACCTTTGAGCCTACGTAGATAATCCCTACCCGACCCTCTAAAGGGGTAGTCAAACCCCCGGCCAGCTTTACCTCGCTCCGGGACCCAGAGGTCCCGTCCCCAGCCCAAAAGAGTACGCAGAGGCAAAGGCTGACCAGGGGCATCTTTCCTAATATCCGCATGGAAATAGTTTTCATTTTATGACCTCCTCTTCAAGGCTAGATAAAGGGATTCAAAGAGGGTGAGACCCGCCTGTAATAGTTCCTGGTCATCAGCGTAAAGGGCCATCAAGCCCCTTAAGACGACCTCAAGGCCCTGGGCCTCCGCTCTACCGTATTTGTTGTCCCTGAGGTCTACGTCGTGTACTATCTCTGCCAGTTGCCAGGTAGCCCTATCTCGCACTCCGAAGGCCTTTAGTAGGGTTTCAAAGGTGCAGTCTTCGCCTCGGTGGCTTAGCTCCGCCCCCGTCATGTCAAAAGGTACAGCACCCCTTACGGCCTCTCCCACGGAGTCAAATACAAATCTTGCCTCAGGGTCTATAAACCTCTTTATTAGCCATGCTGAAGCGAGTCTATCAACATGAGGTCTTTTTCGGGTCACCCACTGCCTTTTTAAAAAGTCTCGTTTGTTTAACTGAAAAAGTTTTTCTGTACGCCTGGGAACTCCTTTCAATCTCTTTTTACAACCTTCCAGTAGTCTTTTGGCCTCGGCCTGAAGCGGGGCACCAAAGAAATCTATGTTCTCTACTGTCCAAAGGTCTTGTTCCACCCGATGCAACTCTCTTTTGATTTCCTCATACTTATGGGATTCGGTAGGGGCTGTTTTATCAATCTTTTTTAGTAAGACCCTGGCTTGATTAATTATGCGGTCGTAATCCTGATTCCTTGTCTGATTAAAAAGTTCAATAATCTCCTGGGTTTTTACGCCCTCTATGGTGTCTGTTTTTAGAAGCAGGGCCTCTCCCTTTATTTTTTGTATCTCTTGCTGGAGCCATTGGAAACTCTCGTAGAGTTCATCCCTGGCGGGCAAGATGTAAACGGTGTTCTTCAGGGCTACAGAACCCAGGTCCCTGAGTTTTCTCCAGAGCCTGATTCTCTCCCTGGAGGCCCTAACGGGAAGACTGTACATGAATAAAAACCATTTCATCTTGTAATAAGTATACATTTTGTAATACATATTTCAACAACTTTCTGGAAGTGAGACAGGGGCCTGAGGGGAACAGGGTTGGATTTAGCAGAATCTTAACAATCTCTCAATACTTCCTTATTAAAGATAGTTTAAAAAGGGTGGAGATAGAGAAGGTGTTGCTAAGTAGAACTGGGTTCCTTAGGAAAAAGCGATGGAAGGAGAAGAAGAGATGAACGTATTGTTTTTAAGGTTTATTGACAGAATTTTGAACATGATAGATGAGCCTGTGGTGCTCTTTGACAAGGAGCTTAATCCTGTCAGGGCCAATGCCTCGGGGTGGCGGTTTTTTGACACGTGCAAGAATAGGCCCTCTTTCCTGTGCGAGGGATGCCCGGTTCGTAGGGCAAAGGAGGCAGGCCTGCCCTGCACAAAGAGGTGCAACCAGGGGATAGTCCAATCAGAACCCCTGCGAAACGCCGATGGTGCGATGGAAGGGGTAGTCATTACCCTGCTAGGGCCTCACGACAGGGATTACAAACTGGAGGAAATAGACTGGGACTTAACAGAATCTTAATAATTTCTGAATACTCTCTTAGCAAAAATAACCTTTAATGTAGAGGTCTAAAAGTGAAACGATTACTGCCAATGTTTACGTCTTTTATTATCACGTATCTCTTTTTAGCAACGAGTCTTCCCCTTCCTGCACCCCTGGCCATAGATATTGGCTTACAGGCCAAGGAACGGCTGAAGGGCCTCGTAAAGGTGGACGGCTCCAGCACTGTCTACCCCATCACTGAGGCAGTGGGTGAGGAATTTCAGAAAAAATACTCAGGGGTAAAGGTGATGGTGGGAATCTCTGGAACGGGCGGTGGCTTTAAGAAGTTTGGGAATGGGGAGACGGACGTATCCGATGCCTCCAGGCCCATAAAACCCACAGAGGTGGAACTCTGCCAGAAGAATGGGGTTGAGTACATAGAACTCCCCGTGGCCTATGATGCCCTGACGGTGGTAATAAACCCTGCCAACAATTGGGCCAGCACCATGACGGTAAAGGAATTGAAGATGCTCTGGGAGCCAGAGGCCCAGGGGAAGATTACCCGCTGGAGCCAGATAAGGCAGGGATGGCCGAATGAGGAGATACACCTCTTTGGGGCAGGTGTGGACTCAGGAACCTACGACTACTTCACAGAGGCCATCGTGGGTAAGGAGCACTCAAGCAGGGGGGACTTTACCGCCAGCGAGGACGATAACGTCCTTGTCCAGGGCGTTACAACAGACAGGCTGGCCCTGGGTTTCTTTGGCCTGGCCTACTATGAGGAGAATAAGGACAAGCTAAAGGCAGTAGCCATTGACGATGAGAAGGCAGAAAATGGGAACGGTCCAATACCGCCCGGCAGGGAGACTGTAGATAATAATACCTATCAACCCCTGGCCCGTCCAATCTTCATCTATGTAAACAAGAAATCCGCCGAAAGGCTGGAGGTACAGAAGTTCGTAGAGTTCTACATGACCCAGGGTGCTACGCTGGCCTCAGAAGTAGGCTACATCCCCCTGCCAGCAAACGCCTACAAACTGGCCTGGGACCGCTTTAGCCGCAGGGTAACAGGTTCGGTCTTTGGCGGTAAGGGCTCTCAAGTAGGCGTATCCATTGAGACATTACTCAGTAAGGACAAATAGCGTGGAAGGCACAGGTACACTACCAGATAAGAGTCGCACTACAGGAGTAGAGCCTACCCCTGGCGTACATGCCATTGCCCGCCACAGAAAAGGCCCTCAGTTTGGTGAAAAACTCATACACCTTGCCCTCTTCCTATGCGGTGTCTTGTCTATATTCACGACGCTGGGGATAGTATTTATTCTAATCTTTGAGACGGTCGGCTTCTTTCGCAAGATCTCTCCGATGGACTTCTTCTTTGACACCCAGTGGACGCCCCTCTTCGCTGAAAAACATTTTGGCATCTGGCCACTGGTCTGCGGGACGTTCCTTACGTCCATCATAGCCATGCTGGTAGCCATGCCTATCGGAATCTTCAGTGCGGTCTACCTGAGCGAGTACTCCCCTGACAGGGTCAGACGTGTGCTAAAACCCGCCCTGGAGGTACTGGCCGGGATACCGACCGTAGTCTATGGTTATTTTGCACTACTCTTTATTACCCCCTTATTACAAAAACTCATACCTCCCATGTCCGGCTTCAATGCCTTAAGCCCGGGGATAGTCATGGGGGTTATGATACTCCCCATAGTCTCTTCATTGAGCGAGGACGCCATGTACGCCGTACCCCAGAGCCTGAGGGAAGGGGCCTATGCCCTGGGGGCAAGGAAGCTCCACGTATCCTTCCTTGTGGTAGTGCCAGCCGCCCTTTCAGGGATTACCGCCGCCTTTCTCTTAGGGGTTTCCAGGGCCATTGGTGAGACCATGATTGTGGCCATTGCCGCAGGGCAACAGCCACGCTTCACCCTAAACCCACTCGTGCCCATAGAGACCATGACTGCCTACATCGTCCAGGTCAGTCTCGGCGATACCCCCCACGGGACGTTGGAATACAACACCATATTTGTGGTGGGTATGATGCTCTTTGTCAGCACCTTTGCACTGAACATCATCAGCCACTGGTTACGCAGGCGTTACAGGGAGGCCTACGCATGAAGAAAGCCCACTGGAGAGAATGGGCCTTCCAGGTAGTCGCCCTCATGGCCATGGTCTTTACCATAGGGGTGCTGATAACCCTGATTGTGGACGTCTGCATGGACGGACTCTTGCGTCTGAACTGGCAGTTCCTGACCAGTTTCCCCTCCCGTAAACCTGCCGAGGCGGGTATCCTGGCGGCTCTGGTAGGGAGTGCCTGTATGATAGCCCTGACGGCCTTGTTTGCCCTCCCCCTGGGGGTAGGGGCGGCCATCTATCTGGAAGAGTATGCCACAAAGAACTGGCTGAGCCATATAATAGAGGTCAACATCGCCAATCTGGCCGGTGTGCCTAGTATCATCTACGGCCTCTTAGGGCTGGAGGTCTTTGTACGCCACATGCACATGGGACGCAGTCTGTTGGCTGGTGGTGCCACTATGGCACTCCTGGTCTTGCCAATGATTATCATATCCTCCAGAGAGGCCATAAGGGCCGTCCCCCCCTCCATCCGTGAGGCATCCTACGCCCTGGGGGCCACTCGATGGAAGACCATAAGGCATCAGGTCTTGCCCCTGGCCCTCCCGGGTATACTCACAGGGACCATCCTGGCCCTCTCCCGGGCCATCGGGGAGGCCGCACCACTTATTACCATCGGCGCCCTCACTTATGTGGCCTTCCTGCCAGATAGTCCCCTCTCCCCCTTCACTGCCTTGCCCATACAGATATTTAACTGGACCTCTCGTCCTCAAAAGGGGTTCCTAACAGATGCCGCCGCTGGCAGCGTCGTCCTGTTGATAGTACTCTTATGCATGAACGCCATAGCAATATGGTTAAGAAACAGATACCAGAGGAAACTCTATTGAGGGAAATGCGGAATGTAGAGTGCCGAATGCGGAATGTTAAAAAAATACAAAGTCAGGTTTCCGAAATTCCGCATTCCACATTCCGAATTCCGCACTCCGAAGTGAATCTAAAGGAAATAGAGACTGTGGACCTGAGCGTCTATTATGGTGCCAACAAGGCACTAAAGGGGGTGAGCATGCCCTTTTATCAGAAGTACGTAACGGCTATTATAGGACCCTCGGGATGTGGTAAATCCACCCTTATCAAGGCCATCAACCGGGTCTGCGAAATCACGGCCAAGATAAAAGTAGAAGGACACGTCCTGTTTAAGGGTAAGGACGTCTATGATAAAGACGTAGACGTGGTAGAACTAAGACGGAAGGTGGGGATGGTCTTTCAGAAGCCCAACCCCTTCCCCAAATCTATTTATGACAATGTAGCCTTCGGACCGAGGCTCCACAATAGGTTGAACAAGAGTTCACTTAATGATATAGTGGAAAAGAGTCTTAGAAAGGCCGCCCTGTGGGGAGAGGTGAAGGACAGACTCCACGTAAACGCCATGCAACTCTCTGGAGGCCAACAGCAGAGGCTGTGCATCGCAAGGGCCCTGGCCGTTGACCCGGAGGTCATCCTTATGGATGAGCCATGCTCGGCCCTGGACCCTATTGCCACCGCCAAGATTGAGGAATTAATAACGGAACTCAAAGAAGACTACACAGTGGTTATCGTAACGCACAACATGCAGCAGGCCGCAAGGGTCTCGGACTACACGGCCTTTCTACTACTTGGAGAACTCAAAGAGTTTGACAGTACCAGTACACTCTTTACCAACCCCAGGGATAAGGCCACGGAGGATTATATTACGGGGAGGTTTGGCTAAACAACAGACCGTAGGGGCACGTTGTCCGCCTCAGGCGGATGCCCCTACGGTAGTCTATGTCTATAGTCCAAAATCTAGTCATGGAACGGATTTTTGATAAAGAACTAAACGCCCTCAAGGAGAGACTGCTCTACATGGGCTCCATGGCCCAGGGCATGATACGTGTGGCCATAAAGGGCCTGGTGGAGAGAGACGAGTCCATCCTGGAAGAGGTGTTCAAGAACGAAGAGGAGGTCAACCACCTGCAGATAGAGATTGACGACATGGCCATGAAGCTCCTGGCCCTACGCCAGCCTATGGCCGTTGACCTGAGATTTATTGCGGCCTCCATCAAGATAAACAGCGAGCTGGAGCGCATCGCTGACCAGGCAGTAAACGTCTGCCAGAATACCCAGGTCTTACTAAAGTACCCACTGCTTAAGCCCCTTATTGACATCCCAAGGATGGCGGAGATAGCCCAAAAGATGCTCAACGATAGCCTTGAGGCCTTCGTAAACCGAGACCCGGACCAGGCACAGGTAACCCTTGGTGAGGATGATAAACTGGATGGACTGAAGGACCAGATATTTAGAGAACTTCTCACCTACATGATTTCCGACCCCACCACTGTCCAGAGGGCCCTCTGCCTCATCCTCATCTCCAGGAACCTGGAAAGGATGGGGGACCACGCCACTAACATCTGCGAGGATGTAATCTACATGGTCCAGGGACGGGACATCCGCCACCCCCAGAAACCCCCCACCCCGATGAAATTTCATTAAATTGCAAATTGGAGATTGGAAATTGAAAATTTTAAAATTTAAAATTTGAATTTTGAATTTTACAATTATCTCATGTCGGGTTTTGCCGTCATAGGTGGTAGCCAGGCCTACGACCTCCTCTCCAGGGGGGCCATACACGGGAAGCGGTTAGGCCCCAGAAAGACCCCTTTCGGTCCCTCCCAGCCCATATACGTAATCCAGGTAGATAGTCAAGCAACGGCACAGCCGATAGAGTTCCTCTTCCTCTCCCGCCACGGGGAGGGGGGTTACGAGACCTCGGCTCCTTTTGTTAACTACAGGGCCAATATATATGCCTTAAAGGACATGGGGGTAAACAGAATAATAGCCTGGTCCGGGCCAGGGGCCATAAATCCCAGCTATAAAGTGGGACAATTTGTAGTAGTGGATGACCTGATTGACGAGACCCAAAACAGGCAGTCCACCTTCTTTGAAAAGGGCGGGCTGGGCTTTATCCGTCAGAGTCCGGTCTTCTGCCCGGCACTAAGGGGCCTCCTGGTTGAGGTATTAAAGGGACAGGGACTAGACCCCTCCGACAAGGGCGTATACGTATGCACCCAGGGCCCCAGGCTTGAGACCCCGGCCGAGATAAAAAAATTCGCCTCCTACGGGGGGGAGCTGGTGGGGATGACCCTGGTGCCAGAGGTATTCCTTGCCAGGGAGCTAGAGATGTGCTATGCGGCCCTTTGTTACGTATCAAACTATGCAGAGGGGGTGGTAAAGAGGGAGTTCAAGGCAGGAGAACTCTTTGAGGGGCTTTCAAGCCAGGAGGACAAACTGGCAGTGGCCGGGGCGGTGGCCCAGTTCCCCAACATCATACTGGAGGCCGCCAGGCGTCTGCATATGGAGTCCAGTGACTACGTCGCTGGGACAAGTCCATTGACACAGTCAATGGACTCCATAGAATGCCCATGCCAGGCCTCTATGGAGAGATACAGACGTGAGGGGAGGATTGGGGGGGATTGGCGGAGGTGGATTAAAAAATAGGCAGTAGGGGCGGGGAGACCCCGCCCCTACGAGGCAGTGTCCACTGACCTTAATGACGGATACGTTAACACTGAGGGCCGCTTACGTACTACCCCACAGGGACAAGGTAATAGACGGGGGCTGGATAGAGATAGGCGGTCCAAGGATAGTAGAGGTAGGAAATGGCCTCCCCAGGGCAGACCGGGGGAGGGTAATAGACCTCGGGAACGCCGCAGTAATCCCAGGACTTGTAAATGCCCATACCCACCTGGAACTCTCAGACCTGCAAGGCAAAATCCCACCCCCAAAGAGTTTCACCCAGTGGTTAGGGCACATCCTTGCCTTTAGGAGGAGGGAGGCTGGCAAGCCACTAGACCGTGCCGTAGAAAAGGGGGTAAGCCTGAGCCTGGAATCAGGCACCACCACCGTAGCTGACATAAGCAGTACGGGGGATTCCCTCCGCATACTCCCCAACCTCCCCATAAGGAAGCGGGTATTCAAAGAGGTGATATGCCTTGAACCAGATAAGGTATCAGGGGTAATGGAAGGGACCATAAGAGAACTCTCCAGTCTAAAAAATGCCGTAGGGGCGTATTGCGATGTGTCCCTACTTTCCGCAGGGCTTTCACCCCATGCCCCCTATACGGCGTGTCCCAAGCTCTACCTGGGTTGCGCCCTCTTTGCCCAGGGGTCCGACCTGCTCTTATGCACCCATATCTGTGAGACACTGGAGGAGGTAGAGTTCTTACGGGAGGGTACGGGTAGTTTTGCAATCATGCTGAAGGCCCTCAATATGTTGGAAGGATGGCGGCCCCCAGGGATGTACCCCCTGGAGTATCTGAAGTCAACGGGCGCCCTGAAAGGTCCGTGGCTGCTGGTGCACTGCAATTACCTCAGCGGAAAGGAGGTAAAAATCATAGAAGAAACCACTTCCAGTGTGGTATACTGCCCCAGAAGTCACCGATACTTTGGCCACAGTGAGCATCCATTCCAAGATTTACTGAAGAGGGGTATAAACGTAGCCCTGGGTACAGATAGCCTGGCCAGCAACCAATCCCTGAGTATCCTGGATGAGGCTAGATTCTTGCATGAAAACTACCCCGGACTAGACCCTGTGGAGATATTCTCCATGGCAACGGAGGGGGGGGCGAAGGCCCTGAGATTAGAGGAAAAGATCGGCAGGCTGATTCCTGGCATGGAGGCAGACCTTGCTGTGATAGAGCTGCCCAGTGGGGAGGGGACGGTTTATGAGAGGATGCTGGCTCCGGAGGCCAGGGTTATTCTTACGATGGTGGCAGGCAGGGTGTGTTACGACAGATACTCCCTTATGTAGCGTGCGAGCTTGCCTCGCACGTCTTAGAGGAGAAGTGGATGCTTGACCTGAATTTCATCAGAAAAAACCCCGAAGCGGTCAAGAGGGCCGTAAGGGAGAAACATGAGCGTGTAGACATAGACCACCTGCTAAAGCTGGATGCCGACAGGCGGGAGCTTATACACCAAATAGAGACCCTCAGAAAGCAACTAAACGAGGGGTCAAAGAGGGTAAGCCAGCTAAAGAAGTCTGCCTCAGGCGGACAAGAGACCGCTACCCTGGTAGAAGAGATGCGAGTACTATCCGATAAGATAAAAGACCACGAGAAGAGACTTGACCAGTCAACCCCTGAGATAGATGACCTCTTATTAAGGATTCCTAACATCCCTGCGGCAGACGTCCCCAAGGGGGAGGATGCCTCAGGCAACCAGGTGGTAAGGACGTGGGGCAAGAGGAGGGAGTTCAGTTTTAAGCCCAGACCTCATTGGGAGCTGGGGGCAAGCCTTGGGATACTGGATTTAGAACGTGGCGCCAAGATAAGCGGCTCTGGATTCCCCCTCTACAAGGGCATCGGGGCCAGGCTGGAGAGGGCACTATTTAACTTCATGCTTGACCTGCATACCCAGAAGCATGGCTACCAGGAGGTCTTCCCACCCTTCTTGGTTAACCGTGCCTCCATGACCGGCACAGGGCAACTCCCGAAGATGAAGGATGACATGTATAAGATAGATGGAGACGACCTCTTTCTTGTCCCAACGGCAGAGGTTCCCGTAACCAATCTGCACAGGGACGAGATTCTCAACTATAAGGAACTACCCATATATTACACCGCCTACACCGCCTGTTTCCGCCGGGAGGCAGGGGCCTATGGGAAAGACACCCGTGGCATCATACGGGTACATCAATTTGATAAAGTGGAGCTGGTAAAATTCGTAAGGCCCGAGACCTCTTACGAGGAATTAGAGAAACTGGTGAAGGACGCCGAGGAGGTGCTCCAGCTACTGGGGATAGAATACCGTGTGCTGAAACTCTGCACGGGGGACATGAGCTTCGCCTCCAGCAAGACCTATGATTTAGAGGCCTGGGCCCCTGGGGCAGAGAAATGGCTGGAGGTCTCCTCCTGCAGTAACTTTGAGGACTTCCAGGCCAGGAGGATAAACGTCCGCTTCAGAGAGGAATCCACCTCGGGCGGAAAGGTCAGGTACGTCCACACCCTCAACGGCTCAGGCGTTGCCCTGCCAAGGACATTGATAGCGATACTGGAAAACAATCAGCAAGAGAACGGCTCCGTGGTAATCCCGGAGGTCTTGAGGCCGTATATGGGCGGTGTGGAAGTGATTTCGCAGTAAAAGTAAAATACTTCTTTACATTTTACCACGAAAGTCTCTAAAGGAGGGTAAGATGCACACCGGACCAGAGCAAAAGGGGGTACCTAAGGGAATGATTCTGGAGGCAAAGAAGTCCACTACAGACGTCTCTTCACCTGCCTCTGGTGGGACCGAAACACAACCAGGGGGTTGTACGTCCAGGGCAGACATCTTAAAATCCTGGATACCAAACCCCAAATGGTACGGGACGTTGGTCATACTAACGCTCGTGGCTTTTCACATGCTGTACCTTTTATTAGAGGTATGGAAAGAGGGCGTTCTAGTGCCCAGTCCCTTCATTCCAGCATTAGCAAAACCTTATTCCCTGGCAGGTAATGAGATACTCATTGGTGCGGTTATAGCCAGTATCATGGGAGGGCTAGGAAGTATCATCTTCTGTTTTAAATCCATCTTTGATGGGGTGGAGAGGGGTTCTGACACCAAAGCAGTATATCTGGCCCTCCTCTTCCGCCCAATATATGGGGCTTTGTTGGCCCTTATATTTTATTTTCTGGTAAGGGGCGGACTCATCGCCTTTTCGGGTGGTAGTATGAACATACCCGCAAAGTATCCAGACATAGACCTCATGAGGGCCTCCACCGCAGGGGTTAGCGGGCTGGTGGGTATGTTCTCTGAACAGGCCATGACCAAGCTCAAGGAATTCTTTGACTCACTCTTTGCCGTAAAGACCAGTTAACGGAGACCTGCTTAAAGTTGCTCTCATTGTGCGTGTCTTTCTGCGTAGGGGCGAGCCGGCGGCTCGCCCCTACATTTTAAAATCTATCCCGTCGGTTGCACCGCTATAGGGGTTGAAGATTCAACCCCTACACTGCCTGTTTACCCTTCTCTCCTGTGCGGATGCGGACGACCTCATCCACGGTGCTCACAAATATCTTTCCATCCCCAATACTGCCAGTCCTGGCCTCATTGACGATAGTGTCAACTATCCTCTCTGCGTTCTCATCAGGGACTACTATCTCCATCTTTACCTTGGGGAGGAGGTCCACCTTGAACGTCCTGCCACGCCATATCTCAGTTATGCCCTTCTGATTGCCGTGGCCCCTTACCTCCGTCACAGTAACCCCTGGATACCCCAGTTCCTCCAGGGCGGCTTTAACAGGATGCAGTTTGTCAACCCTTATGATGGCTTCTACCTTTTTCATGGCTCTTCCCTCCCTCCGTAAAAGTTATTGGGTCTCAATCCTCTTCCACATTCCACAATCGCATTCCACAATCACATTCCACAATCATATTCCACAATTCTAATTCGCAAGCCTCATGCCAGTATCCCCTACAGGCATGGGTAAATGGCTTGTTCTAAGTATATTAGACAAGCCAAGATACAAAAACCCTTGAAATATACCTGCCGTTTGTAAATCAAGGGCACAAATTGGCGTCGCATTATAACACAAACCAGAGTGCAAGTGTATTAAATTAAGGCACTATTTCATAGGCCTTCATCTTTCTATATAGTCTGTCTCTGGAGAGGCCCAGCAGGTGGGCGGCCTTGGCCTTATTATGATTACATGCCAGGAGTGCCTGCTCTATGGCCTGTTTCTCTAGTTCCTTGAGGCTCATTACTCCCATCTTTTCTTTGGTAGTGGACGTCTCCTTGTCTCTCTCCCCTCCAAGCCCCTTTAGGACGTCAGCCGCTTCTACCCTCTCACCTCCCTTTTTGAATATGAGGACGTTTTCTATAAGCCTTTCCAGTTCCCTGACGTTACCAGGAAATGAATGATTGGACAAGAGGGTGAGCGCCTCCGTAGAGAATTCCTTCGTATCTCTGTTATATTTTTTAGAAAATTTCTGGAGGAAGTAGGCGGCCAGGGGAGGTACGTCCTCCTTTCTCTCCCTGAGCGGAGGGATCTCCAGGACAACGGTAGAGATGCGGTAGAAGAGGTCAGGGCGGAGGTATTGCGTCTTCAATTCTTCCAGTGGGCGATGGGTAGCCGTTATGACCCTGGCCTGGAAGTCCACTTCCTTATGGGTGCCCAGCGGTCTGACCCTGCCTTCCTCCAGTGTACGGAGGAGCTTGGGCTGGAGTTCCTTGGGCATATCCCCTATCTCGTCAAGGAAGAGCGTCCCATGAGAGGAGGCAAGGAACAGGCCCTGGGCATCCCTGATGGCCCCGGTAAAGGCCCCCTTCTTGTGTCCGAAGAGCTCGCTCTCCAGGAGTTCCCTGGGGATGGCCGCACAGTTAACTCCCACAAAGGGCCCCTGGGAATATGGGCTCCGGTAATGGATATACCTTGCCAGCACCTCCTTCCCGCTCCCGGTCTCCCCGAGGATAAGTATGGGCGCATCGCTTACGGCGGCGGTGCCAGCCCTTTCCAGCACCTTTCTCATCTTTTCAGAGGAAGCAACCATCTCCTGCCCCCCTGTAACCAGGGCCCTGAGCGTCTCTACTTCCCTCTTTAATTTTTGCACGTCTACTGCCTTACGTATCTTCTTCCTCAGGAGTTCTTCCTCAAAAGGTTTAAGGAAGTAGTCCTCCGCCCCCTTTTTTACCGCCTCTACGGCCGACTCTATGGTGCCGTAACCGGTCATAATGAAGACGGGTATCCCCCTGTTACGGTCTTTTATCTTCTCCAGCAAGGCCATACCGTCCATACCCGGCATCACCAGGTCTGCCAGGATGGCCTGCACGCTTGGTTCTTGTTGGAGTTTTTCAAGGGCTTCTTCGCCAGAAGTAGTCCCTATGGCCATTAGACCCTCCTTCTCAAAGACCTCTGAGAGGGTCTTTACCATCTGGGGGTCGTCGTCCACTATGAGGATTCTATCCGATGGCATTCTAGCTCCTGATGTATGGCAGTCTCATTGCCACTGTGGTACCTCTACCGTCCTGGCTCTCTGCCAGGACGTAACCCCCGTGTTCCTCCACTACCCTTTTTACTATGGGCAGTCCCAGCCCCGTACCCAGTTTCTTTGTCGTATAAAAGGGCTCAAAGATGTGGGGGAACACGTCCATAGGTATCCCTGGGCCATTATCCTCCACCACCACTTCCACCTCTCTGAGGTTAAGGATACGGGAATGGAGCCTTATCTCCCCGCCTTGTGGGAGGGCCTCAAGGCTGTTCATGAGGAGGGAGGAGAGGGCCGTCTCAATCTCAGTAGGGTTGGCATGGAGTTTTATCCCTTCCGTAGCTGATATATTAAGGGTGCATCTAACCTGTTTATGCCTGAAAGCCGTCTCATAAAACTGGCACACCGCCTTTAAGAGGCCGTTCAGGTCCACGGGCCATCTCTGCTGGACGGGCTTCCTGGCAAAACCCAGGGTATTCTGGACTGAGAGTTTGAGGGTCTGTAGACTCTCCCTGAGGGTCTCCACCTCTGAGGAGAGGGCGTCGTTCCCACGGATATTCTCTCTTATCTTTTCTACCTTTAAGAGAGCTACTGCAAGGGGGGTGTTAAGCTGATGTGCCAGACTGGCGGAGAGTTTGCCAAGGGCCGCCAACCTTTCCACCTCCAACATCTTCTCCCGCCAGGAAATCCTGCCAGAGACGTCCCGGGCGCTCTCCACAAAGAACCCACCGGAGCCGTCTCCCACAAAGGAGAGACTGACGCTCACCTCCAGCACCTTTTTGCCCCTATTTAGCCTCCTGGTCTCCCAATCCACCACCTCTTCCCCCACCCTCACCTTTTCCAGGAGGCGGAAGAATTCCCCCTTGAGGTCTTCTGGAATGGTAGGCAGGGGTCTGTGCAGGAGTTCTTCTCTTTTAAAGCCGTAGAGCCTCTGGGCAAGGCAATTAGCCTCCGTTACCAGGCCCTTCGGACTGAGGAGGAGGTTGGCGTCCGGGCCTTTCTCAAAGACTGACTTGTATAGGTCTTGGGCTGTCATGGTTAGGGGGTAGGGTGTGGGGGATAGGGGGTAGGGTGTAGGGAATAGCAATATAAAATCTTGCTACTCCCTACTCCCTAATCCCTACTCCCTACTCCCTATTCTTTACTCCTCTTCCTCTTTTTTCTTGCCCTGGGCAATGATATTCTGGGCGGCGTGGGAAGGTACGACGTCATAGTGGGAAAGCTCCATACTGTAAGAACCCTGACCGCCTGTCATGGACTTTAACTCTGTCTCATATCTGGTAACCTCAGCCATGGGGACGGAGGCCTTGATGACTTGCATCTTCCCTATGGTATCCATTCCGATGATTCGCCCCCTGCGGCCCGTAAGGTTCCCCGATATCTCCCCCATGAACTCCGAAGGAAAGGTGATGTCAATATTTACTATGGGTTCCAGTAAGACCGGTTTGGCCTCCATGAATGCCTTTTGGAAGGCCTTAGAGGCGGCCAGTTTAAAGGCCGCTTCCGAGGAGTCCACCGTATGGAAACTGCCATCGTAAAGGGCCACTTTGACGTCTACCACTGGGTAACCCGCCAGTACACCCCTGGCCAGGGTCTCCCTTATCCCTTTCTCCACTGCCGGGACGTACTGCCCCGGAATCTTTCCTCCCACAATCTGGTTGACAAACTCAAACCCCTGTCCCCTGTGTAACGGCTCCAGTTTGATGTACACCTCTCCGTACTGCCCCCGGCCCCCAGACTGCTTCTTATGCTTATACTGGGCATTGGCCTTGATGGTAACAGTCTCCTTGTAAGGTATTTTAGGCTCATGGGCATTAACCTCTACGTCAAAACGGCGTTTTAACCTGTGAAGCATTATGTCCAGGTGGAGGTTACTGATACCCGTCACGACCAACTCTCCGGTCTGGCTGTCTCTGGAGACCTTAAAAGTGGGGTCTTCCTCGGCTAACTTGGCCAGGGAGACGCTGATTTTCTGTTCCGCCCCCTGGTTCTTGGGCACTACGGCCAGGGATACCATGGGGGTAGGGAAAGTAATGGGTTGGAATTTTATATGCTTCTTGGGACTGCACAGGGTGTCTGAGATGCCAATGGTCTCTATCTTGGCTATGGCCACTATATCCCCTGCAATGGCCCTGGGTATTACATGTTGTTCTTTGCCAAAGACCTTGAGTAGCTGGCCTGCCTTCTCGTTCTTTTTAGTGTGGGTGTTATAGAAAGATAAATCCCCGTCCAGCACCCCTGAGAAGACCCTGAAGAAGACCAATTTCCCCACAAAGGGGTCTGTTATACATTTAAATACCTGGGCACTAAAAGGTGACTCCTCCTGCCATTTTACGGTTACTTCCTCGTTCTTCTCTAAGTCCACCCCCCTCCTTGTAACACCCAGGGGGTTGGGGATAAAGTCCACTACTATCTTCAGGAGTTCCTCTATCCCCACTAGCTTCTTGCTGGAGACAAAGAGGACAGGGACTACTTTACCCTGGTCAATGGCCTTTGTGAGACAGTCCTGTACCTCCTGGGCATTTACTTCTTTCCCCTCCAGATACCTCTGCATGAGCTCATCGTCCACCTCCACCACCGCCTCTATAAGGGCATCCCGGAGGGTCTTCAGGTCCCCCAACACCCCTTTAGGTATCTCCTTTGGGGGGTCAAGCAGGCTTACCACCCCCTTGAGGTCATGTCCAGAGCCTACGGGGAGATTCAGGGGTAGACACTCCGTACCCAGTTCCCCCTTTATGGACTCCAGGATTCTATTGAACTCTATGTTCTCCCCGTCCATCTTGGTTACTGCTATCAGGCGGGCAAGCCCCCTGTCTTTTGATAGAGACCAGAGTTTTCTGGTATTGACCTGGATGCCTGCCGTAGCTGAAATGGTGAGGATAGCTGTCTCCACCACATTAAGGGCACCTATGGCGTGGGAGATAAAGTCGGGGTAACCTGGCGTGTCTACTGCATTTATAGCCCTCCCTTGCCACTGGCATGGGAGGAGTTTGGCACTTATGGTAAACTTTTTTTCGTGCTCTTCCGGCTCGTAGTCTGCGACAGAGGTGCCCTCATCCACGCTACCCATCCTGGCAGTGGCCCCTGCCTTGAAGAGCATAGCCTCCAGTAAGGAGGTCTTTCCAGAGGCCCCGTGCCCCACTACGGCGACGTTACGGATATCCTTTGCCTGCGTGACGGACATTCCTCACCTCCCCGATATTATTAAGAGGTCTGGGATCTTGGACTTGCTATATTTTACAGGGTAAGGAGGAAATATCAAGGGTGGTGTTACTAGGGAACAGGGGTTAGGGGGTAGGGCGTAGACACTAAGTACTATGCACTAGGCACTAAACAGTAGGCACTAGACATTAATAAGGTTTTTGCTTACTGCTTACTGTCCTAATCGCCTCCTGTAGTCTAACAGCCCCCGTGTACAGGGCCTTACCTTGCTTAGCTTTTTAAATCTTCCCCTGGAAACATTGCAAGGACAAAACTTTTAGCCTCTTCTAGAGCCTCTTTAATGTCTTCACAAGTAAGCCCTGAAATGCCAAGCGGAGGGTATCTATTCGCAAAATAATAGCCTGAAACACGCTCACATAAATCACGAAAATCTTCTAAGTCAGGATTGTGCTTAGCGGCGTTGTCTAATAATGCATCAAGTTCGTGTATTTTCCGAAGTTTCCATCCGTGCTGTAAAAGAAAGGCCTTTAAGTACTTTTCTAAAGACTGTTGAAAGAAGAAGCCTGCCGCCTCGGCGTCTTCCTTGTCTAGCATATGCAAGGTCCGAGTCCAGTCTTTTCTTGCAATCTCCAGCCAATCGGACGGGAATGTCGGGCCTTCCCGTTCATTCATAAAGACAATCCTTTTTCTAATATCTCAATTATGAACTGGTCCCCTGCTTTCTTTCTCTTTTCAATCTCTTCGGGCGTAAGGGCTACGGGCGCGATTGGCAGGCCATTTCTCAAGTCCCTTATAAGACGTTTCACTGATGCCATCCTCTCAAAGAACCGCTCCTTTGTAGGCGCTATGACCAATATGTCTACATCACTATCCTGGGTGTATTTCCCTGTGACATAAGAACCAAAAAGAATAACTCTTTCGGCATGATACTCTTTTTTTAGTCGTTCACTTATTTTCCTTAGCAATTTGTGTATTTCTTTATTCACAATTGTGTCTCCGGTACCTATACATTTGTTTTCACGTTCTTTGACATCCCAACGATAGAACTATATACACTCTATTTTTCTTGTTACTATTTTAAGTTTGGTATGTTCCGCCCCGTTTGTCAAGGAGGATTTCTAGTCAAAACTCCCTAGACTTTTTATGGCCTCCGTCAGCTTAATGGTCCCCGTGTACAGGGCCTTGCCTACGATTGCCCCTTCCACACCTAAAAGGCTTAGGGACCTGAGGTTCTCCAGGGTGGCAATCCCCCCTGAGGCGATTACCGGTGTTTTTATAGTCTGCAGGAATTGCTTTAAGAGGATTGTATCCGGACCCTGGAGTGTGCCATCCCTGGATATATCCGTTACAATAAAGGCCCTGGGACCTGCCTTCTCAATCCGCTGGGCCAAGTCTATTAGAGAGAATTCGGAGACCTCTAACCAGCCCTTTACTGCTATCCGGCCGGCCTTGTGGTCCAGACTGATAGCAATACACCCAGGGTATTCCTTGCACAGTTCTTCAACAAGCTTAGGGGAATCCACCACCTTTGTGCCAAGGATAACCCTGTCCAGGCCCATTGCCAGTATCTGGATGGCACTCTCTTTTGTCCTGATACCTCCCCCGAACTGCAAGGGTATCTTCACTGCCTGGAGGATGCTCCTCAGGGAATCCAGGTTTTTGGGCGCCCCCTCACGGGCACCGTCCAGATCAACCACGTGTAAATATTGGGCCCCCTGGGTCTGCCACGTCAAGGCCGCCTGTACGGGGTCATCATAGTAAACAGTCTCTTCCTCAAAGCGCCCCTGGGTGAGCCTGACGCATCTTCCACCGCTCAGGTCTATGGCAGGGATTATCAGCATTGGGCTAAATTTGTAGCGTGCCAGCTTGTCTGGCACGTCAAACGTGCGAGGTAAACTCGCACGCTACAAGGGTCTTTTCCCTATCTTTCCTGTCTCTTTAACATACTCACCTGATAGTATTTGATGCGAGGGAAGACCTCTCCACTGCCTGGGAACTCCAGGGTGGCATACTCTTCATCCGCGGGTCTGAGGAAATGGGGGGCAAAGAGGCATACCGTGAGGAGGTTTTTGTCAGCATCAAAGAGGGCTACGGACAGGGCAAAGCTGGCCTCCTCCTTCCCAACGTTTTTTACCTTGATTTTTGCCATCACGTCCGCGGGGTGGATAAACTCCAGCCTCCCCAGGACAAAGAGGTCATTAGAAAGACCTTCCTGGGGCGAGATACCGAAGGCCCTAAAGCCCGAAGAGGCATCGGAAAAGACCTCGGTCATAACTGAGAGGGGAAAGGCCAGCAAGATTATTAGAAGCCACAGTTTACAAGACATGCCTGCGGTAGACCCATCTTGACGGGGGTTTCTAACCATTCTTCCTCCTATCTCTCTCCTAAAGAACCGCAAAATTCCTCAAGATAGACAGACCTACGCTCTGGCTCTTTTCCGGGTGGAACTGGGTGGCAAAGAGGTTGTCTTTCCAGATGAAGGAGGTAAAGGTGGTACCGTAGTCCGTAGTGGCGGCTACCACCCCTGGGTCTTCCGGGCAGACGTAGTAGGAGTGGACAAAATACATGTACGACCCCTGAGGGACGCCCCTGGCCAGGGGAACATCCCTCAGGAAGGATACCTGGTTCCACCCCATGTGAGGCACCTTCAGCCCGTCTTGCGGAAACCTCACTACCCTGCCGGGGATAACGTTGAGGCCGGCGTGCAAGCCATCCTCTGTGCCTTCGGAGAAGAGTATCTGCAGTCCCATACATATCCCCAAAAAGGGACGGCCCTGTTTTATGTACTGGATAATAGGCCCTACCAGACCCCTCTCTTCAAGTCCCTTCATGGTATCGGCAAAGGCCCCTACACCAGGGAGTATCAGTTTCTCTGCCCTCTCCAACTCCTCGGGGCTGTGGATAAGGGTCGCCCCGAAGCCTACCCTTTCCACAGCCTTCTGTACGCTCCTCAGATTGCCCATCCCGTAGTCAACAATTGCAATCATGTCTTATCTTGGGGGACGATGACTATGTCTACCCTACGGTTCTTCTGTCTGCCAGCAGGGGTAGAGTTATTGGCTATTGGGTGCTGATCTCCAAAGCCAGCCATATAGACCTTCTTGGAGTCCAGGTGGCCTTTATCTACCATGTAGTGTAGTACAGAACTAGCCCTGGCGGAGGACAGCTCCCAGTTGGATTTGAAGCGGTCCTTCTGCTTTTTTATGGGCAGGTTGTCAGTATGACCCTCTACCCGTACCATGGCCGTAGACAACTGGGGTTTAAGGGCCTTGGAGACCTTGTTGAGCAGGGGCTTGGCCTCGGGTCTCAGGGTATGCTGTCCAGGGGCAAAGAGCTTTGCTGAGGGCAGGGAGAGGACTATCTCATCACCCCTGACCCCAACGGTCACTCCTGTCCCACCTAACTGGGCCTCCAGGGTCTTCTTGAAATTCTCCAGGTTCTGCGCGGGCCTCTGTGCCGCCTGTTGTATCTCCGCATCCTTCTCCGCCAGCTTGGTCTGGAGTTCCGTGTTCGTCTTCTGCATCTCCGCAATGGTGTCGTTCTGATAAGCTACCTGCTTCTCCAGTGCCTTCCGGTTCCCGGCACAGCCGTAAAGAAACACGATGGCCACCAAAAAGACCACACACCTAAACACAGTTCCTCTTTCAATCATTTCGTTCCTCCTTTTTAAAATTTTACCCTAAAAGTTCCCCTTTACAACCTCCGAGAGGATAAATAACCTAGAGTCAAAGAACCTGATGAAAGGCCCTTGCAGTGTCAAGGCTACCAGCGTCGCCATAGACAGGAAAGGCCCATAAGGCAGCTTACGCTCTCTTCCTGACCTCAGTAGCGGTAGAGACCCCACCAGGGCAAAAAATGGCGCCAGGAAATAAACCATCACCGACAATTTCCAGCCCACCACACCCCCGACCATGGCCATGAGCTTTACGTCCCCCATCCCCATGGCCTCCTTGCGAAGGGCAAGACTGCCGAGCAAGGCGGTAAGGAGGACAAGCCCTCCTCCTACCAGGACGCCGAGGAGGGAGGCCATTACTGCATTCAGCCTCTCATTGCACACAAGCGTAAGGCCCCTCAAAGGGTCGGCGGAGGGATGCAGGGAAGGAAACAACAGACTGTAGAGAGGTACCAGGGCAGTACCCCAGACGGTGATTTCATTGGGGATAACATAAAATTCAAGGTCTATAAAACTAGAGACTATTAACGCACTAGAAAGGGCTACATAGGCCAGGTAGACGCTGACGGGTTGACCCCCTCTAAGTACAAATTCACAGAAGAAGAAACCGAATAGGAACCCAGTAAAGGCCTCTACGAGGGGGTATCTTATACTTATGGGAGACTTACAGACCCTACACTTTCCACCCAGTATCAGATAACTGAGGAGCGGGATATTGTCATGCCACCTTATGAATCCCCCACAGTGGGGGCAGGAAGAAGGTGGAGTAACTACGGATTTGTTTAAGGGTAGGCGATAGATGCAGACGTTCAGAAAACTGCCGACGACGAGTCCAAAGAGGAAGAGGAGGCTAAACCAGAAGATTTCCTCGGTAGAAGACCCTACAATTAGAGCAGTGGCAGGGCCACTCCAGACAAAGAAGGACAAACTATTTAAGGGCTACACTCTAAGCCTGGCCACCCATGCCAGTTAAGAAACTTTAGCAAAAACTCTTTCAGAATGCAAGAACTTCTTTTAAGAAAAAAAGAATTCAGAATTCGGTAGTCAGAATAGAGAATAGGCCTTTCCGTATTCTTGATTCTGTATTCTGTATCCTGTATCCTGTATCCTGCGTATGCGGCAGATAGAGGCGAGAACCATTACAGAGGTAGTAGAGAGACTCTGTGTAGAGGCCAATTACGTCCTCGGGGACGACCTGGTGGAGGCCCTGAAAGGGGCACTGGAAAGAGAGGAATCCCCTTCGGGCAGGGACGTCTTATCACAGCTAATAGATAATGCAAGGGTCTCTAGGGGGGGACAATACCCGGCCTGTCAGGATACAGGCTTTACCATAGTCTTTTTAGAGATGGGACAAGGTGTGCAGGTTATTGGGGGAGACCTTTATCAGGCCATAAATAGTGGCGTGGCCAGTGGCTACGAGAAGGGCTACCTCAGGGCCTCTATTGTAAAAGACCCCCTGAAGAGGGTAAATACTTGGAACAATACCCCTGCGGTTATCCACACAGAATTGGGAACGGGGGATAGGCTTAAGATTACCGTCATGGCGAAAGGGGGTGGGTGTGAGAATATGAGCCGCTCCGCAATGCTCACCCCTGCCATGGGCAAGCAAGGGGTGGTGAATTTTGTGGTAGACACGGTCAGGCGGGGCGCAGTGAATGCCTGTCCGCCTATCTTAGTGGGCGTGGGGGTAGGCGGCACCTTTGATGAGTGTGCCCTTATTTCCAAGAAGGCATTGCTAAGGCCGGTAGGGAGTCCTCACCCTGACCCTGCCACGGCAGGGCTTGAAAAGGAACTCCTTGAAAAGATTAATAATCTAGGGATAGGACCCCAGGGTTTAGGGGGAAGGATAACGGCCCTGGCAGTACACGTAGAAAAGTATCCATGCCATATAGCCAGCCTCCCCGTGGCAGTAAATATGGAGTGCCACTCCCACAGAGTAAAGACGGCCACGTTGTAAAGGGATTAGGAAATAGGGACTAGGGATTAGCAATAAAAGTTCAAATGCCAAAATCCAAATGCTAAATGAATTCTAAAAACCAAATGTCAAACCTTTGCTTTTATTTGGCATTTGAGCTTTGACATTTGTGTTTTATCTCCTTACTCCCTAACCACTAACCCCTACTCCCTAACCCTGAAAACATTGGAAATTGGAAATTGGAAATTTTAAAATTTCTAATTTACAACTTACAATTTCCAATTCTTTTCCCTCCCTACTCCCTAACCCCTACCCCCTAATTTAATGGCCATGCTCAGGGTGGTGGTCATGCCCTTCATGCCCCTTAGTATGTTTCTCTATATCACAGGGGCACCTGGCTGCCGTACCCTGACAATGGGCACAGTCCTTACTCCCAGGGGGGCAGGAGCACGCAAATTTATCGGGGTCTTTCTCAAACCTGGCAAAGCAGTTCTCAGAACAGAAACAATAAACTTTTCCATCATACTCCGCCTGGACGGCCTTATTTCTGTCCACCTTTTTTTCGCATACGGGGTCAAAGACCTCCTCCCCTACCATAACTGCGGGGGACAATAGAAAAAACATGGCACATATTACCATCAAGAGTATCTTCTGTACGTTCATCTTATTTCTCCTGGTGTTTGAACCAACTTCTTATCGGGAGCAACCCTGCCACGCCTAAAAATAGGGCAAACCGCCGCCATTGTCAAGTAGGGGCACGGCACGTTGAAAACCCGCCAGATTTTGGGTGGGCCGTGCCCCTACACGGGTAAATCAATCGCATCTGAGAGTCTATAAGGTCCTATCCCCATCCGTGTCAGCTGGGTGAGGACCGCCCCTGTGTCCAGTTCCTTCCCGATGTCCACCACCAGAGACCTTACATAGGTCCCAGAAGAGACGCGGGCCCTGAAGCCTACCCTGGGGGCTATGTTCAGGAATTCTTCTGGACCAAGTTCCTGTGGGGGCACGTTGTCCGCCGAGGCGGAGGCCCCTACATTGGCAACAGGACGAAAATCTAACAGTTCCAGGCGTTCAATATTTATCCTCCTCCTGGGCAACTCCGGGAGTGGACGTCCCCTCCTGGCCAGTCTATGTAACCTCTCCCCCTTTACCTGGACGGCTGAGAAGGGGGGTACAGTCTGCTCTTGCTCCCCCTGAAATTTTTTAAAGACTGCTTCTAGCTCGGCTTTTTTAATGGAAGAAAGTCGCTCCAGGTGTAGGGGCACGGCCCACCCAAAATCTGGCGGGT
Organism: Planctomycetota bacterium; assembly: GCA_016209685.1. GTDB lineage: Bacteria > Planctomycetota > Brocadiia > Brocadiales > Bathyanammoxibiaceae > 2-12-FULL-52-36. The sequence goes on from JACQVQ010000012.1 coordinate 157,342, forward strand.
TTTCAACGTGCCGTGCCCCTTGTTCGGCAAAAAACCTGAGCCGCCCATCGGCACTATAGGTGTCACTCTCCACCCCCAGGGCAAACTCCCCCTCGTATTCTTTAGGGAGTCGGGTGAAATCTCCCTGCCTCTTAGTGGCCTCCCCGACAAGGATTATAAGCAACCCCGAGGCCATACTATCCAGCGTGCCCGTATGCCCGACCTTTTGACCTGGGAAATATCTCCCCCTCACCCTGGCCACCACCCCAAAAGAGGTAATGCCCACCGGCTTGTTAATCAGTATTACGCCCTTCTCAAATTCCTTTGGCTTGTGTGTCATTCCGAGTAATAGTTAAAGGTCTCACAGCAAAGTACCTTTGTGTCATAACTATATAATATCCTTAAAAATTGTATTTGCTATAGAGATAGGGAATCCGCATAATATCCCTAAAAATTGTATTTGCTATAGAGTTGGGGAATCCGCCCAAATTAGAGAGGCGATACATGTTGGATTGCAATCTAGACACTGCCCAGCGATGGCGGAGGGTCATATTCGGGTTAGTACTTTTGGTGCTGGCCTATGGTGCTCACACCTATTCTTATGGCAGGGTCTTCCAGTGGGGACTGGGACTCGGTGGGGTCTTTGTCCTCTTTGAGGGCCTGAAGGGATGGTGCGCATTAAAGGCCCTGGGTTTCAGGATACCTTTTTAGGGAGGGTAATATTTTAATGAACGGAGACATGCTGGACGCCAGGACGCCCAGTTCCTATGAAACTACACAACATACCCTGGGCCTTGTGCCTATGATAAAGACAGGGGGCATGGTAAGCGGCAAGATTGAATGCCTTACGGAGGCCGACTTTACTGCCCTCTTAAAAATCGCCCAGGGACACGAGGAGCTTGGTAATAACATTATACTGGCATCCGCCTCAGGCGGACAGGGTGAGGTACGCCTGTTCTGGCACAATGACATCGGAGACAGCGCCTGCTGGCGGTTTGTTGGGAAGAAGAGGGAGGCGGTGAAGAACGCCGTCCTGTCCGATATCCAGTCCTTTAAGAAGATGACCTCTGGTAAGGGGGGGCTTTTCTAGTCTTTAGGTTTTATCTGGTGCTGAGCTAAGGCAACAAATTAAATCAATACGCCTGTATCTCCAGAATTAACACCTCAGCCCTCTGGGCCAGGTTTATTCTATTAAGGTTTTTCTTCAACATGTACGATAACTTTCTCTTTTGCGCCCGATTTATTTGTGACCGTAATTTTTGCAGTCCCAACCGACTTGGCGGTAATCTCTATCGTATTATCATCCTTCTTTTCCGCTCCGGCAACCGCTGTATTTTCCGACTTAACGTCGTTAATGGGCTTAGCCTTATGCACCTCGATTTCTACTGTCGATGCAGGTTCAAGTGTTACTTCATATTCTTTGACTTCCACCTCTACTTTCCTCATCTCACCCCGGCCATTTGAAACAGTAATCTCCGTTTTCCCAGCCGTTTCCCCTGCCTTAATTGTTACTACATTACCATTTGCTTCTCCTGTTGCAACTTTAGGATCGTCTGAGACGGCATCTGTTATCGGTCCGTTTTGGATTGCTATAACCTGTGTCACTAGCTTCGTACGTTGTTTAAGACTCACTGCATATGTATTAAGTCTTAGCTCATCAGGCCTAGCGCGTTCTCTTACTTCCCCAGTGGCCGCCTCAATATCTTCTTTGGTTGGGATTCTTGCGGCAAGGGCTTTTTCTACTAGCTTAAGGGATCCCACAACACTAACGTACAATTCGGCACCGGGGCTAGTGAGCTCGCTATTTGAAACCTTGCCATGATAGTCTTTTGCAATTTTGTTGAAGTACTTTGCCTCTGCCTCCTCAATTAACTCAAGCCCGTCCACATAGGCATTTATACGCTCTTTGAGTTTAAAAAGGCCAAGGCCATCACCAGTGAAGAGGCTTGCAGCAGCAAGGCCTGCGGTGCCAATTGTTGACCCGCCTGTCGCCGCCAGGGTTGCCGCCGCAGTCGCCGTAGCAAGGGCAGTCACGCTTGAGGCATATGCGGCTATGGTGGAAAACTGCATCTTTGCACGAAACATGTGCCGTAAATTGTTGCTGAATTCCAGGATGTCCTGGTCGGTAATTGAGTACTCCACACCGGGCTCTTTTATATTTTTAAGATACAGGTCATCTCCACGTATTTTTTGCTTGAAGTTGCCGCATCCTAAACTCCCGGTCAGGAGCACCAGTAGGATGGAGATATATCCGGTTGTAGCTCTCAATTTAAACATGGCTGTTACCCATCTTAACGGTCAGGTAAGGTCTGTCGCCGGCCAAGATTCCACTTCTAACTTCCAGAACTTTAGCCCTTACCGGCAGGGCTAGATTATTTAACTTCCACATTAATTTTCTTCTTCGTACCTTTCTGATTTGAAACAGTAATGCAGGTTTTACCAGGCGATATACCTGTAACACTTATTAGCTCATACTTTGTACTTTCTTTTTTCTCTCCAGTGGCAATCTCTGGGTTTTCTGAAGCAATACCAGTTACTGGCCCGTTTTTGACTACCAAGATTTCTGCTACCTTACCTTTTCCTAGAGTCACTTCGTCTTTGGAAAGTACTATCTCATTTTCCGCACGGGCCTGGGCCCTTTCCACTACGCTAGGTCTATACATGTACTGGTGTTTGAAGTCGCAACCTATCTGTGGCAGTGATAGGACAATTAGCCCAACCCAAAGTTTGGCCATACTTCTTAGGCTGTACATGTAAATTTCCTGGTTATGGATGGTGAGAAGCCGTGTTCTGATGGTCGCAAGGTACAGACTTTTTGAAAGGTGCCTGAGTGGCATAGGAGGACTGTTTTGATGTCGTGTTGCAACAAGGCACCAACAGGTTACTGAGTTACTTTGTTGCTCCGAAAGTTAGTCCCTAAAGCAGTGCCGGCATGGAGGAATTATTAAACTTGCAGACCCCCTCTTCCCCTTTGGAACACCTGTCCACGAACCCCCGCTAGGGTCCACCGGACTTATCCCCATGCCGTTCTTAGCAGGCGTTATTTATCACGAGTTGGGGGTGATGTCAATAAAATTTTTTAATAATTGAAGGGTTTTTTTGCTGAGAAAGAAGGCGGTTGGGATGGGGCACGTCCACCTTTTTACATCGCTTTCTTGTGCCTGTCGGAGGGTAAATCTTCGTGGTTGTTTTCTCGCCATAGGCAAATCCGCCTATGGCGTGAGAGGAACGTACTTTCTATTTTAAGCAACAAGACGTCCAAAGAGGGTAAGCGAGGTGACCTCTTCTATCTTTACCTTTACCAACTCCCCCTTAATGGTACTGGGTCCCTCAAAGACTACTATCTGATTCTGTGGGGTGCGGCCAGTGAGCCTCTTTTTATTTGATTTACTGGGTCCTTCTACCAATACCTCCACTATCTGCCCGACCCTCTTCTTGTTTTCCTCAAGGCTTATATGGGATTGTACGTCCAGTAACCTCTGGTTCCTCTCTTTTTTTAACTCCAGGGGGACGTTGTCCAGGAGTTCTGACGCCTTTGTGCCCGGCCTTGGGGAGTATTTGAAGACATAGGAGTTCTGGAAGCGGGCGGCCTCCATCAACCTGACCGTAGCCTCAAAGTCCTCCTCCGTCTCCCCCGGAAAGCCAACGATGAAGTCGCTTGCTATAGCAATGTCTGGCACCAGTTTCCTGGCAAGTCTTATCAGTTCCAGATAATGCTGGGCCGTATGACCCCTTTCCATCCCCTCCAGGATGCGGTCCGAGCCGGATTGGGCTGGCATGTGGAGGTGCTTACAGACCCTGGGCAATTCTGCCATGGCCTCCAGTACCTCTATTGTCATGTCCTTGGGGTGGGAGGTAACAAAGCGTATGCGTTCAAGCCCCTCTACCTTGCTAACGGCCCTCAGCAGGGTGGCGAGGTTAGTGCCCTTCTCCAGGGTTTTACCATAAGTATTTATGTTTTGTCCCAGGAGGGTAATCTCTTTACAGCCCTCATTGACAAGAGATTGGGCCTCCTCTACTATCTCCTCTACTGTCCTGCTTATCTCAGGGCCTCTTACGTGGGGGACTATGCAGTAACTGCAGTAATTGTCACACCCCCGCATGACTGTTATATATGCCTGGTGGGGATTCTCCCTGGGGGGACGCCGTCTGGGGTAGCTCACCACCTTCTCGTCTGATACGGCCAGGAGGTGTCCACCGTTACTACCCAGCCTCTCCAGGAGTTCGGGGAGCTTATCAAACATCCTTGTCCCGCAGACCATATCCACGTGGGGGTATCTGCGGAAGATTTCTTCCCCCTCCTTCTGGGCCACACAGCCCAGGACGCCTATCACAAGGTCTGGCCTCCGGGTCTTGCGGGCCTTCAGTTGAGACAGGCGGGAATAGACCCTGTCCTCTGCACGTTGGCGGACACTGCAGGTGTTGAAGAGGACGACGTCGGCGGCGGACTCATCCCCGGCAAGCCGATAGCCCCTCTCCAGTAGCAGTCCCAGGGACAGCTCCGAATCCGCCTTATTCATCTGACAACCAAAGGTGGTAAGGAAGACGGATTTCATCTACGTCTTACCTGTTGCAAAGATTTTTGTAATCTCTTCACATACAATTTCCCTTAAGGCTGGCAGATTAAATTTGTCTGCCAACGAGGAGAGTAATCCAGGGGCCTCATCAAAGTTGAGTATTTCTATACCCAAAAGACACCCGTCTTTGTCCAGGTCAATGAAATTCTCTTCCCCTATTTCCTCGGTACTGGCCACCTCTCCTTCTTTTATCCGGATGTAGGCGGCAATTACTTCTTTCTTTTCATCATCAGTCTGGATTTCTACTCTCATATTGACCCTCTATTTAGGATAAACCGTTACGACCAAGAGGTGGTCTACGTATTCTTCATATATAACATGAATAACTCTACCTTCAAGAAGTTTTATTGCCCTCTTACGCCCTAGACGGGCTGGCAAGACCTGGTCAGGATTAGCTAATATCTCACTCATTTGTGCTTTGGTTACTTTTCTTTCCTTCAGTTTCTGTACAGCATGGCCCAGGTACCTTACCTCTTTTGCCACTTATGTCCTTGCCTTATTCATCTGACAGCCAAAGGTGGTGAGGAAGATGGATTTCATCTACGTCTTACCTGTTGCAAAGATTTTTGTAATCTCTTCACATACAATTTCCCTTAAGGCTGGCAGATTAAATTTGTCTGCCAACATGGATTTTTTCATATTTCTTGTGCTACAACCAAATGGGTGCGTCAAGATGCACACTACACTACTCCTATGGTGTGTAGCGGGGTTGTATTCCATACTGTCTTGCCTTCTTACCTAATCCCACTCCCCTTCCTCAGCCACCACTCGGTAGAGAGTGCACCCAGGATGATACAGAAGAACAGCCAGTTGTCCCAGAGGGGGAGGGTCTTCTTGCCTACGGGTTTCATTACTACCGGGTTCCTCAGGGAAAGGGTCTTTTCTAGCTCAGCGACCGGGAGTCTGAGGTGTCTCCCTCCAGAGGCCGTGGCGATCCTTTCCAGGAAGGACTCCTCAATCCATGGTTCTCGGAACTCTTCCAGTGCGGGTTTGACCCCGAAAAGGGTACTGGCTTCGCTCAGTTCCTCTACCGACTCTTCCCCACCACCATAGTTAACCTTTGCCTTTATGTAATAATAGCCCTCCTGGGGCTTGAAGTCCAGGTAGGCATGTCCCGCCTCGTTAGACTCAAGGGTCTTTTCCAGCACCTTCTCTCCGTTCTCTGAGCTGACCATGGTCAAGTCCACCCTGGCCCCCGGAAGGGGTTTATAGTCCTTCCCCAGGACTTCTACTTTAATATAAACCTCTTCCTCGGGGAGGTATTCCTTCTTATCCGTAGTAATCCGCACCAGGTTCAACTCCGGGTCTTTTATGAGCCACCTGACGGCATTTCTCCAGAACTTGATATAGTTCCTGTTGCTCCCCCCACCGGCAATGGAGAGGAAGTTCCATCGCCAGGAATCGTCGGTGAGGAGGGCCATGACCCGCCCCTTTTGACGGGAGTCCGCCTTAGACGACGGAGAAGGGGTGGAGGCCACTACCTCCCGTACGGCCAGGAGGGGGGCCGAAAGTTCACCCCCTGGATGGACACTCAGGGCCACGGCACCCCTCTTGAGGGCCTTCACCTGGTTGTATCCCTTTATCTCAGGCATATCCTCCCATAGTTTACGGTTCCTTTCAGGGTCGTAATCAAGGGAGGTAATGGGATGGGTGAGGCCCTGAGGGGTGAGTTGGGGTCTGAAGTTGCTGACGTCAATAGCGTCCAGCCCTTCGTTTAACTCCACGGGCAGGATATCCTCCACCGGGGTGCCATCGTAACCCCCATGGGAAAAGGACAGGTCCCCACCAATCATCAGAAATCCGCCTCCATCCTGCCTGACGTACCGCTCTACGTTGGCCAGATAATAGTTAAAGCGAGACATGGTGGCATCATAAGGTCTGTAATCAAAATTCTGAAATATCACAAGGTCAAAGCCCTCCAGGGCCCTGGTAAAGAGCTCTTCTACCGGGAAGGGTATAAGGCTCAGTTCACGTCCGGAGGCCTCCACCATATCACCTGGCGTCCTCAGGATGAAGAAAGAGATGAGGTCAACGCTGGGGTCTCTCTTCAGGATACGTCTGAGAAAGATTTCATCCCACGAGGGCCTTCCGCAGAGGTGGAGCACCCTTATCTTGTCCCTGATGACCTGCACCATGAGCCTTACAGTGTTGTTCTCCCTGACCAGTTCATCGCTCAGGGGAGGAATAGTAACTGTATAGAGGTAGTCCCCGATGGCGTGGGGCGTGGCCTCCATAGACACGGTATATTCCTCCACCCCTTTCTGGAGCTTCAAGGCCCTGGAGAGGAGGATATTCTCCCCCTCTTTTAAGAGTACAGGGAGGGTAAGCTCCTCGTAACCTCTTACCTTGACCTTAACCTCCAGCCTCCACGGGTTGCGTACAAAGGCAAAATTGTCATAGCTAATCCCCGTAATGGCTATGTCCTTGTATTGCCCCGGAGCAGGGCAAAAGGTATAGAGCGGGGCAGGGAGGTTACGCGCCATCACCTCCAGCTCCTCCAATTTATCTGCCTTAGGTAGCGAGGAGGTGTCGGCACCGTCAGAGAATAGGAGAAAGGCGCTGGTGGGTCTCCCGCCTGAGGCAGGGTAGCGTCTCTTCAACTCCCTCAAGACTGCGGTGAAGTCCGTGGCAGCACCGCCTGGCGACACTGTCCCCCTTATGACCTCTTTTCCTGCCTCTTCCAGCCTGTCTGAAAAGGCGAAGTAATTGACCTCAAAATCCTCCCCCAGTGACCTTAGAAAATCTGCATTCCCCGACAGGAATTTCCTTATGGTCTCCAACCTGGACTCCCCCTTATCCTTGAGGGACATGCTCCGGGAGTGGTCTATGAGGATGGCTACTGTGTTCTTTATCCTGGCCATCTCTTCCATCTCCAGTTGAGGCTCAAGTATCATGAGCACAATGGCCGTGACAGCCACAAGGCGCAGGAAGAAGATTTGAAGCCTATGTCTCAAAGAGGGTACTCCCCTGAGGCTGTTCCAGGAGAAGAAGAGGGCAAGGAGTGCCAGTACCATCACCAAGACCTTAAGCCACGGTTCCTGTGCCCCGGTCAGGCTGAAATGCCACTGCTCAGGGGCCGCCTGGGGCGTCTGCCAGAGATTGAGTAACTCAGACACAAAGTCTTTAAATTTTAAATTTAAAATTTCCAATTTCCATTTTACAATTTAATGTGTTTCTGCTCCCTACCCCCTACTCCCTGCTCCCTAACCCCTAACTTACATCTGCCTCCGCAGTATAAAGGGGAGGTGTACCTGGTCCTGTTTATAATCACCGGTAAGGGCATAGAGGATGATGTTTATCCCCAGTCGGAAGGCCATGGTCCGTTGGGTCTCTCCGCCCGGGTAGACCTCATACTCCCAGTTCCCCATGGCGTCCCTGGCCCAGGCGCCACCCAGGTCATTCTGGGAATATATGACCACCGTCCTGCCATCTACGTCTAACCCCTCCAGATACGGATGGGTAATTATCCTGCCTCCCTGGGTATTTATAAGATAAAAAGAGCGATAGACGCTGTGGTCATCGGGGAGACGTGTCAGTTTGTGGCCTGGGAATAAGGACTCTACCTCTTTCCTGAAGGTCTCATCAAACCCAAAGCCTGGCCTGCCCACGCTGTCATCCGCCAGGAGCGTCCCGCCAAATTGCAGGAAATTTCTAAGGTTTTCCTTTTCTGCGTCATTAAAAGGCTCAAACCCGTCATCCCCGGCCATATAGAGAAATGGGTATCCAAATATCTCCGGGGCCGAGGGCTGGAGGCTTACGGTATCCAGTCGGGCCTCTACGCTGGTCCTCTTGACCAGCTCCCACACGAGCCTGGAACCTGCCCTGGGCCTGGGGTTCCAATTGCCACCGCGGTATTCCATCTGGGTAAAGACAAACTTAGAGGACTCTCCCATTCCCAGGCAACGCCCACCTGAGGCGGACAACCCTAAGGCCCAGCAACCGGCCCCTACCATTAAACCTAGGAATTCCCTCCGTCTCACTTCTTTACCTCTGGTGACTGTCCGCCTGAGGTGGATGTCATTATCTTGTCAAAGGCCTCTCTAAATGCCCTGGCAACCTCCCTGGAGCGGATGAGGACTGAGGCCTCGTGGTTGAGCCTGAGGCCGCTGTAAGTCCAGTTGGTACTGCCTATGATAGTTACCTCCTCATCTATCACGATACATTTGCAATGGGTGCTCCTGTCGGGCGTATCGTAAAATACGGGCACCCCTGCCCCTTTAAGAAAATCATAGGCATACTTGTTCTCTACCTCAGGGCTATCCTCCAGGATTACCTTCACTTCCAGCCCCCGCTTGCTTGCACTAATAAGGTCTCTAAGGAGCATGCTTTCCCAACCCATTGGGTGTCTCGGACTTAGTTGTGCATGATACATCACACAGAATACGCCCTTTTTTGCCCCAAGGAGTGCCTCATGGACTGCGGGAAAATAATCAGCGTCTACGAGAGGGACCACCTCCTGGGCAGGGAGGGCCAGGGAAGGGACGGGAAGGAGGGCCATTAATGAGAGGAGGAAAAAGGGAAACAGGGAACAGGCAACAGGCAACAGGAAAGAAATCTTTTTGCCCGTCTCCTGTCTCCTGTCTACTGTCTCCTGTCTACTGTCTATTGGCCCCGACATATTCAGGAAAGACCTCCTCCACCCTTAAACCCCAATCTAGCAGAAATCTACACGGGGGTCAAGTTTGGGGGCATAGGCGATCCGCCTGAGGCGGACCGCCTATTGAAATTTTTTGACAAGGGGGTACCAATCTGATAGAATGCCCGGCGAGCAGGGGGGGGTGTTACTAAGTCTCAGGAGGACAAGGGGTTTGAAGGTAAAGGTAGCCAAGACGGCAGGTTTTTGTATGGGAGTAAAAAGGGCAATGGATATTGTCCTGGATGCCGCCTATACCGAAAAACATAAAGGAGCGACGGTATACACCGACGGCCCTCTCATCCACAATCCACAGGTGCTGGACCTGCTGCAGGAAAAGGGTATCAGAACCATTAAGGAGGGGGCTGAGTTAGATAAAAACCGGGTAGTAATCAGGGCCCATGGCATCACCCCCAGCCGCAAGAAAGAGATAGAATCTATGGGGGCCAAGATATCAGATGCCACCTGCCCCCATGTCATGCGGGTGCAAAACATTATAAAAAGATATTCAGTCCAGGGGTATTCTACTATCATTATAGGAGACAGTGGCCATGCGGAGGTAGTGGGTCTCCTGGGATACGCAGAAGGAAGGGGTTATGTGGTGGGTTCCATGGAGGATATAGATAAGTTACCCCCCCTGGAGAAGGTCTGCGTAGTGGCCCAAACCACGCAGGATAAGAGGCTTTTCCAGGCAGTAACCTCCAGACTCAAGGAAAGATATAAAGACTGCGAAGTTTTTGAGACTATTTGTGGTTCTACGCACGACAGGCAGGATGAGGTCATAAACCTTTGTAAATCAGTGGATGCCATGGTCGTCGTAGGGGGCAGGGGGAGTGCAAACACCAACCGGCTGGTAAAGATATGTGAGTCAGAAGGTGTCCCTACCTTCCATATTGAAACGGAGGCGGAGTTAAACCTGGAGAAACTGGAGGATTTTGAGGTGGTAGGCGTAACGGCAGGGGCCTCTACCCCTCAATGGTTGCTAAAGAGGATAGTAGACCTGCTGGCCTCTCACGAGAAGCAAAAGGCCGGAAGGCTAAAAGGCTGGTTCAGGATGGCCTTTCATACCTCCGTAGGTAGCTGTATGTATTTGGGGATTGGTGCCGTAGCCATGAGTTATGCCAGCGCCGTACTGTTAGGGGTGGAGCCTCAGTTTAGTTACTGCGCTATTGCTGCCCTATTTTTGTTCTCCATGCACGTATTAAACAACGTGACAAACAGAGAGGCGGTGGCACTGAACGACCCATTTATGGCTAGGTTATACGATAGACATCACGGCATGTTCCTCGGCCTTGGGCTTGTGGGACTGGTGGCCTCCTACGGACTAGCTCTCGTGGAGGATTTCTATGTCTTTCTAATGGTCTTCCTATCCAGTGTCTTTTTTGCCCTGGCCTTCCGGATCCACGTCCTCCCCGACAGGGTCTCCCAACTCCTCAAGCACAAGAGCCTTGAGCGATTTGCCGGCACAAAGGAGATATTCCTCGGTATTGCCTGGGCCCTTACCACTGCCCTATTACCCTTTATTTTGAATGAACCCCAACCCCTGGCGCCCATGGCCGTAGCCCTGGCTTTTGCCTTTAGCATTGCCTTTTTCAGGGCAGTGTTAATGGACATCAGGGACATACAAGGGGATAGGTTTGTGGGAAAAGAGACCATACCCATAGCCATAGGTAGAGAGTGGACAAAGAATATGCTGATTGGGGTAGCGGTAATTATGGCATGTCTCCTGGTAACTAGCGCCCGGTTAGACTGGACCTCTAATTTCAGCCTCTGGCTTATCCCTTGTGTCCTGTATGCCTGTCTGTATCTCTTTCTTTACCATAAGAAGGTCATCGGGGAAGGGTTGGTCTGCGAGGCAGTGGCAGATTTTAACTTCATTCTGGCAGGTCTACTGGCCTTCCTGTGGGAGAACGAACTGTTTAGCCCTCTTCTGAGGCTTGTCTCAAAGTATGTCTAATCTGTCGTAGGGGCGTATCGCGATACGCCCCTACGGCTAAAGGTACCAATGGAAGCTGCGGAAAAAGAATCTGGTCTCCTGGGGCCTTTTAAAAAGGATATAAGAAAGCGGCTTTTTGCCGGGGCACTGGTATTATTCCCCGTTTACATCACCTTCATAGCCCTAAAATACATCTTCATCTTTGCGGGTGGCACCATGGTACCTGTGGTAAAGCGGACAATCTTACAATCTGAATGGGTACAATTAAAGGTGCCGGATGCAGTCTTGACCCCTTTGATGTTCCTCCTGGGGCTGGTGATGTTTTTCCTGGCCCTTTATTTTGCCGGGACCTTTGCCACCCATTTTATCGGTAGACAGATAATCAGATACGCTGAGGCCGTCGTGGCAAGGATGCCCCTGGTGAAGACCATTTATGGCACCTCCAAGCAAATCGTGCAGACTGCAACCATCCCGGGTAAGGGCGCCTTCAAGCGGGTGGTCCTGGTAGACTTCCCAAAGGGTGGCACCAAAGCACTGGCTTTTGTAACTGGTTCAATGGAGTGCAAAGAAGGCCCCCCCCTGACCACCGTCTTCGTCCCTACTGCCCCTAACCCATGGTCTGGTTTTGTGCTCTTCTGTCCCGAAAAAGAGATAGAAAACACCACCCTTACAGTGGAAGAAGGAATCAGGCTAATAGTCTCAGGTGGTATCCTTGCACCCGGTAGATTTCGACCAGAAGAATTAGAAAAGTTATTTCCAGCGTAGGGACAAGAATACGCCCCTGTCGGCCGCAGACGAACCTGTTCACCGTGCCCCCCCCAAAGATGATAAAGGTCAAAATGATAAAGATAAGACAGAGATTCTCTGCCACGAAGGTAGTAGATGTCGCTGAGACGGTAACGCAAGAACTCCAACGCCTCTCCCTGGGGGACACACTGAAACCCGGACACAGCGTGGCCGTCACTGCAGGGAGCAGGGGAATCTCAAATATAGGACTCATCCTCCGCAAGGTCGTAGACCACCTGAAGACCCTTGGGGCACAGCCTTTTATCGTGCCAGCTATGGGCAGTCATGGCGGCGCCACCGCCCAGGGACAATTAAAACTCCTTGCCCATTATGGCATAACAGAGGCATCTATGGGGGTGCCCATCAAGTCCTCCATGGATGTAGTAAAGATTGCTACCAGTCCCCTCGGTCTCCACATCTATATAGATAAATACGCCTCCGAGGCCAACCACATCGTCCTGGTCAACAGAGTAAAACCCCATACCCGCTTTAGCGGTAAGATTGAGAGTGGAATCGCAAAGATGCTCCTTGTAGGGTTGGGAAAGCACCAGGGCGCCTCCCTCTACCACAAGGCCGTCCTGGAATACCCCTTTGATGAGATAGCCTTTAACGTCGTACCAACCGCTCTTAAAAAACTTTCGGTACTCTGTGGCCTTGCCATAGTAGAAAATGCCCATGGAGAGATAGCCTGGCTAAAGGCCCTCTGTCCAGAGGAATTCCTGGAAGAGGAACCTAAGCTACTCCGGAGGGCCTACGAGCTTATGGCGAAACTCCCACTGGAAACCATAGACCTGCTGGTAATAGACGAGATGGGGAAGGATATAAGTGGTACAGGCATGGACACCACCGTCATTGGCCGTAAAGACAGTAGCCCAATTAAGATAAAGAGGATTTTTGTGGGGGACCTCACAGAGGCGTCTAACGGAAATGCCTGTGCCATAGGTCTTGCCGACTTTACTACTAGACGCCTGGTGGATAAGATTAACCTTAAGGATACTTATATAAACTGTATCACGGGGCTTCGCCCCGAAGGGGCAAAGATACCAATAGCCTACGATACAGACAGGGAGGCTATTGAGCAGGCATTAAATACCCTCGGCCTCGTGGACCCCCAGGAGGCCAAAATAGTGCGGATAAAGAACACCAATGAACTAGAGACCCTCCAGGTCTCTGAATCCTGCATGCCCCAACTGGAAGACAGGAAAGATATAGATATAATCTCTGGACCAGAGGATTGGGCCTTTGACAAGATGGGCAATTTCCTGCCTTTAGACACTTAGAAGGGAATGGATGGGGCCCGGTGGCCCTGACGGTCTTCAAAACCGCTTAGACCCCCAAAAAGGGGTTTGGTGGGTTCGACTCCCACACGTTCCCGCCACCAATCACATTAGGTAGGGGCACGTTGCAACGTGCCCCTACTAGCTTCCGGCCTCTGGCAAAACTTATCGCCTGCTTTTCGCCGCCTTCCGCTTACTGCTTGCCGCCTTCCGCTTGCTGATTACGGCCTTCGGCTTGACGCCTTTACTAATTGCCCCTTTACCCCTTACCTCGGCGCTGAGTATCTTGTCTGCTATCTCCGCGTCGTAATCCATTACGTAAGGTATTCCACTTACCTCGGAGGCCTCCCTGGTAAGGGCAAAGATATCGTCTCTGGTAATCTCCGACATGGAGCACCGTCTTGCCCCTGCCATGAGCTGTCTCAGGCCAGTGGCCAGCCTCTGGTAATAGGAATAGACCCCCAGGCCTGATGTAGGCACCATCTTGCCGTTCTTGCTGAATTGGGTCCTTGCAGTCTGTGAGTAATAGAATATCTCCTCCACCGTCTTACCGTACTCCTCGGCATTCTTGGGGACCTGTCCCTTGGCAACGGATTCGGAGATAGTCTTCCCTACCATGGCGGCGCAGATTGTCGCCCTGGACATGCCGACTGCCTTAACGTATGGTGAGCCGAGGGCAAAGGCCTTGAAGATGTGGTCTTCCATGGTAAGACCTCCCGCCAGGATGATGTCCGGGACGTACCTACCACTCTTCCTGAGCTTCTCACAGTACTGACGGGCCATGGAGGCCAGATACACCGTAGGTACTCCCCACTCGTTCATCATCCTCCAGGGGCTCATACCTGTACCTCCACCTGAGCCATCAATAGTTACCACGTCTATGCCTGACTCAGAGGAGAACCTCAAGGCCCTTGCAAGGTCGGCTGGACGATAGGAACCAGTCTTGAGAAATACATACCTGGCCCCGGCCTTCCTCAATCTATCTACCTGGGCCTTAAAGTCGCTTATGGCCTGGGACAAGTCATCAGAAATAGTCCCTATCCTGGTATGCCTTTCAAAGCCTCTGATGGACCCTTTCGCATATGATTCAACAGTAACAGGGTCATCGGGGTCGGGTATTACGATATAACCCCTCCGTTTGAGGAGTCTGGCCTTTTCTATATCAGTAATCTTAACCTCTCCACCTATAGACTTAGCCCCCTGACCCCACTTAATCTCTACGGCGTCCGCCTTGAGCGTGTTCATTGCATACTCCAGGACTCCAAGCCTGAAGTCTTCCGTATTGGCCTGCACACAGAAGAAGCCATAGCCGTCTTGTTGCCATTCCTTAAAGATGTTGACCCTGCGCTGGAGTTCGGGACAGTGCGTCACTTTGTCATCCTTAAACGTAGAGTTGACGTCCATCCCGGCAACGTTCTCTCCAATAACCACCCCGACACCGGAAATGGCAGCACCTGAGCCTACACCCTCAAAGTGGTTAACTGCTATATTGGTAGAACCCAATCCAGTACAGACGATGGGTACCCTTAGTTTGAGGCCCTTATCCCTACCCAGTCTCACCTCCAGGTTTACGTTGGTGAATCTCTCAAACCTGGGGTCGGCCGGACCGGTGATGGTACCGGTGAGGTTGAAGTGATGGAAGTCTACGGGATATTCCTTCTGGGCGGCGGTGGTCATCCTGCCGAAGGGAGTGGGGTATATGACCTCTGGCCCCCTGAAGGCCGACTTCCCTATTTCACAGAAGCCCGGACAGCCGTCCAGGCAGATAGTACACATACCACTAGTAGGTGTAACGTCATCGGGCGTGCGGTTCCTGGTACCGGTAGCCAGGGCCCGGTTAGGTCGAGAGATTGCCATATACTTAGCCTCCTTCTAGACGCCGTTCATTTAATTAGTGTGAAGTTTGTAGTCTACTTCTCCGCAAGTTTAACTACAAAGATACTTGGAGTCAACTCCAAATTATAAAAAGGATACAGGGAACAGGTAACAGATGACAGGTAAAAACCTTCTCCCCTGTCTTTCTGTATCCCGTCCCCTGCATCACGTCCCCAGCATCACGTCCCCAGCCTCCAGTTCTATAGACAGCATGCCCTCTCAAGGCCGTCCCAGAGGACTTTTCTGGCATCCAGCATGTACATCGCACCCCTCCTGATACGCTCCTGATTCTCAGAGCTCCTGGTATAGGGTTCAATGGAGTGCCAGATATTCTCCCCATGCTCCACGTCAAGGGTAATATGGGCAGAGAAGAAGAGGAGGTCAGCCTCTTTGTAGCCTTTTTTCTTCAGACCGTCATAAATGGGCTTGTAGATGAAAGGGACGGTGTATTCTATCCCTGGGCCAAGGGCGCCAAGGGCCTCCACGAAGTGCAGTTCGTGGAGGTGGAAACACCTTTCCACAAAGAGAGAGGTCTCAGGGAGGGGCTTGGTCGTCTCCAGGTTGGCCCCGGCGGCCTTACAGAACTTCCTGAAGATATTGGCATGTACCAGCTCCAGGTCCATCTCTTTCTGTTCCTCCGCCCTTCCACCATATTCCTCGTAGAGGTTCTTTATGAGCGGCTCCCTCGCAGGTTCATCAGGGATTATGGATATAACCGCCGCCAGATACCTGGAGAAGTGCTTGGAGTATTGATAGTACTGCTCGGCAAAAATCTTGGGACCTTCCGGTCTAATCTTCCCCTCGCCAAACTTCTTCAGAAAAGAATGGGTCATGGCGGGGTGGGCATGAACCTCTTTCTTCAGTGATTCAACAAACGGACTTCTGACTTTTTCTCCGACAAGTGTCATTAACGTGACCTCCTTTTGTCTTAAACGGTTAACAAAATTAACTTATCCAACATCTATGTTAACCACAGCATACCCGTTCCAGGCCATTCCACAGGACTGTCCTGGCGCCCAGAATCTCCATAGCACCCTGCCTTATGAGGGCCTGATTTTCCTCTGTAACCGCATACTCCAGCAGGGCCTCTTTTATGTTAGCGCTGTGTTCTACATCCATCTGCATGTGGAGGGTGAAAAACTCTATGTCTTTTTCACTGAGACTGGGCTCTTTCCTGAGTCCCTCGTAGATGGGGTGATAGATATAAGGTACGATGGCCTCAGTCCCAGGCCCTAAGGCACCCAGGGCCTCCAGGAAATGACCATCCCTGCACACAAAGAGATACTCATGGATAAACAGCCTAGTCTCAGGGAGGGGCTCCGTCCTCTCCACCTCGGCGGCATCCAGGCGGAGGGCCTTCAGGAAACGGCGGAATATGGCGGGATGGGCACACTCAGGCTTGCCTTCCCCATACTCCTCATACAGGTTCTTGATAAGGTGTGCCCTTGGCCTCTCGTCCGGCATGTTGGCAATTACCGCGGAGACATACATGGCAAACCACCTGGAATACAGGTAGTATTGCCTTGCAAATATCCTTATCCTGTCCAGCGTCAGCTTGCCGCTACTAAATTTATTGAGGAAGGGGTGGTTCATGGCAGGATGCGACCTTATTTCTTCCTCCAGTGATTCCAGGTATTCCCTCGGGCCTGGTACTAAGGTAGTAGTAATCATTGTGTATATCCTCTCTCCTAGCTATTAGTGTGCCAAATCTTTCTGTGTTTTCTAAGTATCCAATAGATATAGAATTACATCTATAGCTGACCAAAAGACCGTTCTGAAAGGGGAGTGGAAAACGAAAATTTTTCTAGGATTCCAAGTTTTTGCAGGATTTTGCAGGAAAATCTTTCTGGTCAGGCAGAGGCTGGGGGCAGAGCCCCAGCCCTATACGTCTTGTGGGGTGATGGGGCCGTGGGGGGCCCATTCCTTTAGCTTGTTATCTATGGTACGGGAAGACAGACCGAGTATCCTGGCCGCCTCTGTCTTATTGCCGTGAGTGAGTTCCAGGGTCTTGAGGATAATATCCCTTTCCACGTCCTTCATGGGCATCCCCAGGCGGATTTGAATAAATTCTAGCGTTTTCCCCTTTTCTACCAGGTTGGGGGATAGATATTCAGGCTCAACCACGTTCTTTTTACAAAGGACTACGGCCCTCTCTACCATATTCTCCAGCTCTCTGACGTTGCCTGGCCAGTGATACCTCTGGAGTAGTTGCATGGCCTCTGGAGAGAAGCCTCGGAGTTTCTTATGGTTCTTACCGGCATATTTTAAGAGGAAGTAGTTGGCCAGCACTGGTATGTCTGCCTTCCTTTCCCTTAGAGGCGGGATGTCCAGTTTGATGACGTTAAGTCTATAATAAAGGTCTTCCCTGAATTTGCCTGATGAGACCTGACTCTCCAGGTCTTTGTTAGTGGCCGCAACGAGACGGACGTCCACCTGACGGGTCTCCTCTCCCCCTACCCTCTCAAAAGTACCTGTCTCCGTTACCCTGAGGAGCTTGACCTGGACGTTGGTCCCCATCTCGGAGACCTCATCCAGGAACAGCGTGCCTCCGTGGGCCAGCTCAAACCTCCCCCTCCTCGTATAAAGTGCACCGGTAAAAGAACCCTTTTCGTGGCCAAACAACTCGCTCTCCAGCACCCCATCGGCCAGGGCCGCACAGTGTAAGACCACGAAGGGCTTATTTTTCCTCGGGCTATAGGAATGGATGGCACGGGCCACCAGTTCCTTGCCCACCCCCGTCTCCCCGTGTATAAGCACCGTAGCCGTACTGGAGGCAACGTCCCGTATGGTGTTAAGGACCCTCTGCATCTCAGGGGTGCTCCCCACCAGTTCTGAAACCCCAGGTTCAGCCTCCAGCCTCCCTTTCAGCTCCTCTGCCTCTTGCAGGCGTTTCCTCTGGTGCCACACCTTATCTATGGCAACCTTAAGCTCCTCAATGTCCAGGGGCTTGGTGAGGTAGTGTTCTGCCCCCTTCTTCACGGCGGACACGGCGTTTTCCACGGAACCGTAGGCAGTCATTACCAGGATGGGTAAGAGTTCGTCCCTCTTTTTAATCTCTTCCAGCAGGGATAATCCACCCATGCCGGGGAGTTTTATATCTGTAAGGACTATATCAAAACGCTGATTGTCCAGGAGGGCCAGGGCCTCATAGGCAGAGATGGCCCCACTGGCCTCATAACCCTCCCGCTCAAGGAGACGTACTAGCCCGCTAAGGGAGTTCTTGTCATCATCTACAACTAGGATTTTGGGGGTAGACATCCCTATCTTTCCCCCTGCCTGGAGCGGGTTTTGTAGGGACGACCCGCCGGGTTGCCCCTACGTATATTGGTAGCCACTGGCAATGTAATAACAAACTCCGTCCCTTTAGGAGAAGAATTGAAAGAGATAGTACCGCCATGGGCCTGGATTATATTATGGGCCAGAGGTAGTCCTATGCCAGTACCTCCCTTCTTGGTGGTGTAAAAGAGCTCAAAGACCCGCTCCTTTACCTCGTCAGGGATACCCCCTCCTGTGTCCCTGATGGAGAGCTTCACAAAATCTGATTCCCGCCAGGCTCTCAGATAGAGGTGGCCACCGTCAGGCATGGCCTCCAGTGCATTAAGGAGGAGGTTCAAAAGGGCCTGTTTAAATTTCTCCCTGTCCATCATTACCCCTGGGAGGCCGGCCTCTACCGCAAGTTCCACGTCAATCCCACCCAGGTTAGCCTGGGGTTTTATTAACCCCACCAAATCCTCCAGAAGGGGTTTAAGGTCATCGTGCTTGAGGTAAAGCTGTGCTGACCTAGAAAAGCTGAGACACTGGTTGACCAACTCATTCAGCCTCTTTATCTCCTCCTTCGCCCTTGATACCAACTCAGCGATGCCAGGCCCTTCTCCGCCTGAGGCAGATTGAACCCTTGAACCCTTGAACTCTTGAGCCTTTGATGTCCCCTGCCACCGGGCCAGTTCCTTTTCTATAAGGTACATCTGTATATGGATAGAGTTAAGAGGGTTCTTTATCTCATGGGCCAATTCCGCCGCCAACTGCCCTAGGGTGGCCAGGGTCTTTGTATGCAGGAGTTCCTCCGAATACCTCTTCTTTTCGCTAATATCCTTAAAGGTTGAGACTATATATTCCACCTCTCCCCCCTTCCCCTTTATGGGAGAGACCGTTACCTCCACCCACCGCTTACCCCCGTCTCCCCTGTTTATGAGGAGTTCCCTTGAGACTTCCTGGCTCTCCACCTCAGGCGGATTGGTAGTCCCATCACTTCCTATGACTATCAGTCCAGGACAATGGTTATCCATGAGGCATTTCCCGGAAGATGTATGGCACCCGAAGACTGTAGGACACTCCTTCCCCCCAATCTCCTGCCACCTCCAGCCGGTAATCTCTTCAAACGCTGGATTTAGGAGGACAATCCGCCGTGTCCTGTCCTGGACCATCAGCCCCACCCCTGCATTCTGCAACACGGCCTGTAACAGTTGCAGGGAGTGGCCCTTCCACCCTTTATCCCAAGGCTTTGACATGGTATTACTTAAAAAATTATACCCCACTTCCTTGAAGATATGCAACAAAAAGAGTGGGGGCGACCCGCCCCAGGCTGACGGGTCGCCCCTACACCATTGAGGTGTAGCCGCAGGCTTTAGCCTGCGTAAGTTGCGTAAGTAAGTAGGATACGCAACCTAAAGGTTGCGGCTACTAAAACTTGTAGAGATAGTCTTGTCATTGGTCAAAGGGTTCAAGAAAGCCCCCGTCCGAAGTCCAGTAATCCACCCTTGAAATAAAGTAGTAGAGGTGTTATATTCTGCTAGGGTTTGTCCGTTCCGGGGGACCAGAGACATTTAATGCGCCCGTAGCTCAGCAGGAGAGAGCGACGGTTTCCTAAACCGTAGGCCGTAGGTTCACATCCTACCGGGCGTACCATCCTTCCAAGTGGGTTTTCCCAAACCTGGGATGACCTTCTTGTTCATGGCCTCGTGGAGACAGGAGGGTGGGCGGTGGGGTGACTTGTAGGAGATTTCCCTGACGGGGGCGAATAAAGGTCAAGGCTGGCTCAAGAGGGCGTGTTTTTCAACGTTAACGTTTTGCGTCTTCCTTTCATTAATCTCCAGTCTCACGCGCTAGCAGGTTCCAGGAGACGCTTCCACCTTCTCCCTCTTTCCTCAATTATCGTTTTGAACATGGCATAAACCTCTCTTTCCTCATCGGGCTTCATGAACCCCATCGGAAGGGGTGGCCTGGGCCTTCCCAGGTTGACAGCCATTTCTATCCCCATGGGGTTGTAAGGGAGGAGAGAGACACTGCCTGCACCGGCATCACACAGGAAGTCTACAATAGTTGAAAGGTTCTCCTTTGTTGCCGTGATACCAGGTACAAGAGGGGTGCGTGGATGTACCTTAACCCCCTTCTCGCGGAGGAGGCGTCGGAAATTTTCAAAGATTTTCTGGTTCGGCTTCCCAATATATTGCCTATGTGCCTCCACGTCTGCGATCTTGATGTCGTAGTAAATGAGGTCTATGTAGGGAAGCATCTTTTGCTTGAAAACGTCATAGTCAAAATAACCCGACGTCTCCAGGACTACATGAATGCCGCTTGCCTTCAAGGACTTAAGTAGGGTCTCTAGATAGTCAGGATAAATGGTGCATTCACCCCCGGAAAGCGTTACCCCACCGCCCGAATGTCGGTAAAAGGGGAGATCGCGCAGAAGTATCTCGGTAAGGGACTCTACTGAATAGTAAGACCCAATTAGTCTCAGTCCCCTCCCGGGACAAACACTGGCACACTTACCACAGCGTATGCATCTCTCCCTGTAGATACGTCCCGGGAGTTCCAGGTCTATTGCCCCCTGAGGACAGACCTCTTTGCACCTCCCACATTTGATGCAATCCTTTGCAGAAAAAGCAATCTCTGCCTCTGGGGACTGAGCCTCATAGTTATGACAGAATATACATCGCAGAGGACATCCCTTGAAGAAGACCACACTGCGGATGCCGGGACCGTCTTCTAGACTGTGCCTCTTTACGTCAACGATAAGTGGAAAACTGCTCATCTAATCACATTATCCAACGCCCAGCCTGCGGCTGAGGTCCCTGGCCATGAAGCCAAACTTGTAAATGTAGCTCACATTCCCATCCATCTCAACTTCGTTTTTAAGTAATGAATTCAGGATGTCTTGGTCCTTGGAGAATAGGAAGTCTCTGAGTGCGGCGGAATCTTTAAACGTTATCCTGACATTCCAATCGTAATCGTCTGTTGGCTCTTCGTTGACCTCCATATCTCCATCCTTGAAGGTGGCCGCGACAGCGACATCACCACCAGCGGTCCTGAAGAGGTACCGTCCCTTAAAGCCCTCTATATTCTTCCGGTAATCCTCTAATAAACGAAAGGCCCAGTCCATACCGTGGAGGAGGAGTTCCAGGAACTTATCGGTCACCTTCCCGCATAACTCTTTTTCCAATCCCTTGCGCCCTAATCCACCGAAAGCCATAGGTTGCCTCCCTTCTTTTTGGTTAAAACAACGCCCATCCAATTCCTAATCGCCTCACTTAGGTAACGGGAATGGGTCATAGGGTTCCGCCTTCCCAGAGGAAAGGAGGTATTCCGTGCGGTCTATGATCTCCTTTTGCATCTGTGGATTCAGGTCCTTGAAGTAGGCTGTGTAACCAGAGACGCGTACCAGGAGTTCAGGATACGCATCGGGGTTTTTCACGGCCTCAACAAAATCCTTGTGTGTAGTGATGTTGAACTGGATCTCCACCCCACCGTCTCTTGTCTTATCCAGGTCATCGAAATAACCTTCCACGGAAGCGGCAAAATTCTTGAGCATCCCTTGCGTGTCCTTAGTTTCAGGAGTGTATTTAAGGTTCAATGCAACACCGCCGGAGAGACATTCGGCCGGCTGGTTGGCAACAGAATTAAGTGCCTCGGTGAGGCCAGGGGTTACTCCAGAGACAGGGGTAATGCCACTGGTAAAGTTCTCATGGGCCTTACGTCCGCTAGGTAGGGCCTTCATCAGTCTTCCAAAACCTGCATGGTTGGTCATGGTCCAGTATCCCACCCTGTAACGGCCACCGCGGTAGTTCTCCTTCCCTCCAAAGGCCTTATCCAAGAGCTCAACTATCCAGGTGACATTGGCATCGGCCGCCGGGTCTTCGTTACCGTACTTGGGGGTCTTATCAGGATTCATAAGCCGCTTTTGCAAGGCCTCGGAACCCTCAAAGTTCTTTTCAACGGCATCAAGGAGTGTTTTAAAGGAGATTACCTTCTCTTTGAAAACCACCTCCTGTATAGCGCTCAGGGAATCGGCAACATCTGCAAGTCCAATGATGGTTGCGCCCGAAGAATTGATGACGGCTCCGCCGTTGATGAGGTCCTTCCCCTTGTCCATGGGTCCCTCAAATAAGGCAGAGAGAATGGGTGTGGGATAAAAGTCCTGGTGCGTCTTTCCGAAGATGTTATTGAGGGTCGTTGCCTGTTCAACAAGCCAGCGTGTCTGTTTCTCAAAGGCACTCTTGAACTCATCAAAGGTCTTGAAGGTAACGGGGGCACCCGTCTTTTTGCTTATCAACTTCTCACCTGTGTGTCTGTGTCTGCCATTGAAGAGGGCAAGCTCCAGGGCAGAGGTCAGGTTCAAAAGTATGGCCCCGGTGTGACCATAGGCCCTTCCGTTGCTGTTGGGTTCCACACAGCCAATCACGCCGTAATCCCTTGCCTGTTCAAGGGTGTCTCCCTTTCTCATCAGGGCCTTGATGATGGCCTTGTCGTTATGTATCGCAGGTGTGGCCCCTGTCTTAACATTAATTTCGCAGAGCCTTCTCAAGTACTCTTGGGAGTTCACACCATGGTAATACCTTGCATTGAGATTGGGGTCCCGCAACTTCATCAGTTCCGTAGCCTTAAGCATGACATAGGTCAGGTCATTTACTGCGTCCCTACCCTCTTTGTCAACTCCGCCTAGGGTAATGGCCTGGTTAGAACCTGTCCCACCAAAGAGTTGTTCCCCGGTATCTGCTATGGTAGGGACATGGTCACCTATCTTGAGCCACAGACAGCAGATAAGTTCAATGGCCTTTTCTATTGTCAGGGTCCCGTTCCCCATATCCTTCCGATACAGGTCGTAAAGGACCTGGTCCAACCTGCCGAGACTGAGGCCCACGTTGGGGTTTTCCAGGTGGCAGGCAATCCAGCACATCCAGACGGTAGTAAGTCCTTCACGGAAGGTCAGTGCTGGGAACTCGGGGACACGACGGTTTACCTCCGCAATATCTAGAAGCTCTTTCTTCAAGACCGGGTCGCTCTCTTCACTTGCACGCTCCTCAGCCTCAGCCGCCAGTCTCTTTGAATATGCGATAATACCCTCAAGAACTTCGGATATTGCAGTATAGAACTCTTTCTTGGAAGGGTCGGCGGTTTTGTCCCCTTTGTCCCTGGCCTCATTGATAATCTCTCGCAGACCCAGGTTGATGGCCCGGGAGAAATCCGGTATTGTGTGAGAGATACAGTTGGGTTTACTTGCCAGGAAGAAGACAAAATATTCAATAAGCTTAAATTTCTTCAAGTCTTCCTCAGAGCACCTTTTTCTTCCAAGTTCAAAGAGATTGTTTTCAATCCAATGGGGGAAGATTTCGTAATTGAGTTCTTCCACCTCCTTATCGGTAATGTAGAAAGGATTGCTGGCCCTCCTTGAAATGGTCCATAGCTCTGGCCACAGGGTCAAGGCAAGAAATTCCGGGTAAAGCGGAACCCCTTTGAACTTGCTTGTAGTGGAACCCGCAAAGAGAGAGACGTCTTTGATTTTAAAGTCCTTCATTCCGTCCTCGCCTTTTTCATACCCGCGAGTGTGGCGGACTATTGGGGTGCTATTCTCAAGGACATGTCTGTAGGCCTTTGCCTTATCAAGAATAGAGATACGCCCTTGTTCAAAGAGACCGTTATCAAGGTGGAACCTCGTTATCAGCCCAGCGCGTTCGGTGCAAATCTCAGGTTTCGCTCTAAAGTAGATTCCTTTAAGGTAGGATACACGGGGGGTTAACACGTAATCTTTTAGTGAAAGGTCACTAAGTGTTAGCTGAGGCATAGTTACCTCCTTTTACTTAGACGTTAAAAAACCCTTAAGCCCAAATCTCAACTACCCTATTTAAATCCCCATAATTTGGCTCCTTCTTAAATATTTTTCACTCGTTCAACTATCCCTATGGAGGAAACAATTATGGCCATGCCCAGGGTCTTGTGGGAAGCAAATATTGCTGAGCCGAGGTTGCAGAAAATCCTTCATATTCTCCCCCAGAAAGCTATCCGTGCCCCGTCAAGGCATGCGCCAGACATAGTATCCCCCCTTCAATCTTCCTTATAGAAGGCTGTACCGCCGGAAGCCTAACATAGAGGTATAGAAAAAGTCAAGCAGAATTAGCCCCATGTCCAACAAGGTTTTTCATTTGACTGTAACCTGAGATACCAGTATTATTTCCCTACCTAAAAAAGCCTGTATCCAGGCTTGCCGAGGGAATAAAATCAGGATATCTAAAAGAAGGATATTAAAGATAGTAAGGAGAAGAAATGGCACGCAAAAAGACTCATGAACATGAACCAGAGGGTGGTTCTCACGAGCCTAAAGTAGAAGGCGGCTTCCACGAACACAAGGTAGAAGCCGGTCCTCATTCACACGGGCACACTACAGAATGCGGCGGCGGCCTGCTTTCCGGGAGGTTGATGCTTGGACTGCTGGTAGCACTTTCCCTGGGTTTTGGTGTGGTCATGGTAAAGAAATATAAGGCCCTGGAGGCCAGGGCCGGGGCAGGAGTAATAACAACGGTGGCAGCCCCTGCAAAAGACCCTGAGGTGGAGAAGGCCCTCCTTGAACTGGGTAAGAAGCTGGGGGCCATCAAGTCGGAACTGGACGAGTTGGAGCCGGTGTTAAAGAAACTGGGCGTAAAGGTGGAGAAGAAGACTGCCTCCGGTCCCCACTGACATTAGCACGCCTCGGCAAGGAGTTACCCTGGCACCGGTTAGCTTCCTGTTTAATTCCCCTAGAGGGAGGCAAACATGGCGATAATACCTGTCGGTACAGGAATCTTTCTTGCTATAGCCTTCACGTTCGTTGGGATAGGAATACTGCAATTACTTTATCTTTATCAATTAGTTCAAGGAAAGCTTCTTCAAATTTAGGAATCTTATGCGTGTAATCACCGGGAAAGACTTGCCTGACGAGTCCACTTTGTAAAAGCTCTATCATATAGTTCCCTAGGGCTTCAGGACGATAAATATACTCAGATGGGACAATAGAGCCTATTTCATCCCAATACAGAAGCACTCGTGTGAACCACTCATTTTCAGGGACTCTAATATAGGGGAAATAGAGTACCTTATCTGCCATTCCCTATTTGCTTCCTTTCCTTAAAGGCACTGGACAATTATAGAGGACTCATCTGGCATATATCATCTCTCCCCCTCTGGCGTATTCGGCAATGAGGGGATCCCCTGGGTTATAGCCATGGCCCCTGTCCTTCCTTAGCCACAAACCACTTTTCCGTCTCTGGCAAGGTCAGCGATGAGGGACGTATCACTTTCAAACTCCTCTGGCGTTACGGTGATAATATCAAGGGGTATCATAAATTTTCTGATTGTCATAATCTCAGCCTCTTTGGTAAGCCTTGCCCGTTCAAAGATATTCTTGTCCTCAAAATCCTTTGACACGATAACCATATCTATATCACTTTCCTCTACCGCCTGCCCTTTAACCTGCGAGCCAAATAGTATGATTTTTGAGATATTTATCCCGCTTTCCCTTAAACGCATTTCAAAATATCTTGCCGCCTCTATAACTGTGCCTTTAGCCATTTCAACGCCTCTCTACTCTGTTCAAGTAACCCCTTTGTTCTTTCCTTATTATAATCTTTCTGCATCCTCTCCAGGTCGTCAGGATACCGTGTAGGAACACTCACCCTGTTAAGGGCAAAAATAGAATCGTATAAATCCTCGGGAGGCTGTAAACGTATTTTTTCAACCAGATAGACAAGATTATGTATTTTTGGTGGAGTTTCATCAAGTCTTTTTTGATATAGTCCTTTCAATGCCTTCTCAATAGACAGGTGGCACATAAAGACTGCATAGAAATACCTTTCACCATTGAACATAAATTCTGCGGTGTCCATGTCATAATCGGCCTGTTTAAGCCATTCTTGAGGCCCTTTACCCACTGGTATTTTTCCTTCTTGCCTGACGTTCTTTAAATAAATGCCGCCTTTGCATACTAACCTATAAAGGATATACAATCTTTGTCAAGGGGGAAAACATTAAAATAAAATCCTGTTCATCCTGCCAATTTGCTTAGAATAGTTGTGTGGTTATAATGTTTATTAGCCTCATGGCTATTACTGGGCTACTCAGGAGGTACGCATAATATCTTGAACATCATCTCTGCCAGCAGGCGGACAGATATACCTGCCTTTTACTCAGGGTGGTTCATGAACCGAGTGAGGGAGGGGA
Organism: Planctomycetota bacterium; assembly: GCA_016209685.1. Lineage (GTDB taxonomy): Bacteria > Planctomycetota > Brocadiia > Brocadiales > Bathyanammoxibiaceae > 2-12-FULL-52-36. The sequence continues at coordinate 183,871 of JACQVQ010000012.1, forward strand.
GGGTAAAGTACGCCAACCCCTTCAGCGGACAGGAGTATGAGGTCTCCCTCAGGCCCGAGGACGTACATTCAATCGTCTTCTGGTCCAAGAACCCCCAGCCCCTGGAACCCCACCTGCCCCGACTTGAGACCATGGGGTATGAATTTATCTTCCATTTCACGATAACCGGTCTGCCCAGGGTCTTTGAAGGTAGCGGTACCAACACACATAGAGCCCAGGTGACAGAGCACCTGGGCTATAGGACTGGGGCTCTGTCCCCAGTCCCTCCCTGGCAGGAGGCGGTTAAATGTTTCAAAAGGCTTTCAGACCGCTACGGGCCGAAGAGGGTGCTGTGGAGGTTTGACCCCATTATCCTTTCAGACATCACGGGGCCAGACTACTTCAAAAAGAGTTTTGATAACCTGGCGAGGAGGTTGGAGGGGGCGACGGAGAGGTGCTACTTTAGCTTCGTCTGCCTTTACCCAAAGGTGCGCCGTAATCTCCAGAGGGCCTCAGAAAGTAGGGACAGGTTTGAAACCTGCCCCTACTATGACCCATCGTATCCAGAGAGGCTGTCTTTAGTAAAAGAGATGGTGGAGATTGCCGGTTCTTATGGAATAACGTTATATACCTGCTGTGATGAAGCACTTGCTATAAGTGGCGTAAAGCCTGCCCAATGTGTGGACGGTGAACTCCTCTACGAACTCTTCCCAGACAGACCTAAGCAGACGAAGATAGTCCCCACTCGGAAGGGATGTAATTGTGTCCAGAGCCGGGACATTGGTGCCTACGATACGTGCCCCCACGGCTGTATTTACTGCTACGCCAACCTGAACCATGAGCTGGCCTGTAAACGCCTTGATGCCCACGACCCCTCGTCCGATATGCTCCTGCCGCTCCAGAGGGCGGTAAGGAGTAAGCAGTAGACAGTAGGCACTAGAGACTAAGAAGTGTGGGTTCTGCTTACTGCTTACTGCTTACTGCTTACTGCTTACTGCTTAGTATTTTCACGGCCTCTTTCAGATGGCCTACACGGATGGTCTCTAGCCCCTTCTGAGGTATCATGTCCTTAGCATTATCCTGGGGGACGATGGCCCTCTTGAACCCCAATCTGCCTACCTCTTTGAGTCTGGCCTCCATCTGACCCACACCTCTTACCTCTCCGGTCAGACCCACCTCGCCCAGTAGTACCATATCTGACGGGATAGGTCTGTCGGTCAAACTGGAGGCTATGCCCAGGGCTATCCCCAAATCGGCGGCCGGTTCCTCCACCCTCACCCCTCCCACTACGTTGACAAATACATCCTGGTCCCTCAGCTTCAACCCCAGACGCCTGTCCAGTACGGCAATGAGCATGGAGACACGGTTGTAATCTACCCCACTTACTTTTCTTTCGGGGACGTTGTAATTAGACCTGGTAACCAGCGACTGAATTTCCAGCAGTAAGCTCCTGGTACCCTCCATACAGGCGACCGTTGCCGTACCCGCAACATTAGACCTGTTCCTGGACAGGAAGAGACTGGAGGGGTCGTCCACCCCGTGCAGTCCGTCCTCCCTCATCTCAAAGATGGCCAGTTCGTTAGTAGGACCAAAGCGGTTCTTCACGGCCCTCAGTACACGGAAGGGGGCTCCGCCTGAGGCGGACTCCCCTTCAAAGTAGAGTACCGTATCGGCCATATGCTCTAACACCTTCGGGCCGGCCAGTAACCCCTCCTTAGTAACGTGTCCCAGCAGGAAGAGTACGCAATCCATGTCCTTTACCAGGTGGATGAGTTCATTGGCGCACTCCCTCACCTGTGAAAGGGTCCCTGGGGCGGATTCCAGGCCCTCCTTGTAAATCATCTGGATAGAGTCCACCACCAGGAGGGTGGGTTTAAGGTCGTTCAGGTGTCCCTGGACGGTCTCAAGGTTAGTCTCAGCCCCGAGCAGGAGGTCCTTTCCTTCTATCCTAAGCCTTTTGGCCCTGAGTTTAATCTGGAGGAGGGACTCCTCTCCCGTGATGTAGAGGGGTTTGTGTCCGAGGAGTGCCAGTCGGTTACAGACCTGCAGCATGAGGGTGGACTTGCCTATACCCGGGGGGCCGCCAATGAGGACTGCCGAGCCAGGTACCATCCCCCCGCCCAGTACCCTGTCAAACTCCTCAAGCCCCGTGGTGATGCGTTCCTCCCTCTGGGTCTCTATCGCCGCCAGGGGGATAGGGGGTTCAGTACACTGGGGGGCACTCCTCTGGCTGGGGCTCCATGTCTCCTCTACGACCGTGTTCCACTCCCCGCACCCCCCACAGCGGCCGACCCACCTCTGGGTCTTCCATCCGCAGGACTGGCAGGCGTAAAGGCGTTGCTCTTTGGCCATAAGATTCCTAAAAGAAAAAGGGGAGGCATTGAAATCCTCCCCTCTTTCGGCGAATTGACGGGGGCTCGCATTTCACAGACATTTAACGGATTAACCAAAACCTTTTACCCGCTCAACGCAGGTTCGGCAGGGGCCTTCTCCTCCTCAAATATCAGCTTGTCATCTCCCACCTTCACCTTTATCTTTGCCCCCTGGGCAAACCTGCCCTGGAGGAGTTCTTCGGCCAGGGGGTCTTCTATCTGGCTCTCTATGGCCCTGCGTAAAGGTCTTGCACCAAAGGTGGGGTCGTATCCTTTCTTAATGATATGATCCATGGCCTCTTCCGTGAGGTTCAGGGTGATGTTGTAATTGCTTAGCCTCTTCTGGAGGGCCTTGAGCTCTATGCGTATAATCTTATCCAGGTCTTCCTTTGTGAGGGATTTGAAGACTATGACGCCATCCACCCTGTTGAGGAACTCTGGCCTGAAGTGCTTCTCAATGACCCGCATGAGTTGTTCCTTCATGGCCTCGTAGGACTGGGCCTCTGAGGTCTTTCTGAAACCCAGGGAGGCCTGGCTCCTTATCACCTCTGCCCCGAGGTTGGAGGTCATGATAAGCACCACGTTGCGGAAATCTACCTTGCGGCCAAAGCTGTCAGTAAGACGCCCCTCCTCCATTATCTGCAGGAGCATGTTAAATACGTCAGGATGGGCCTTTTCTATCTCATCCAGCAGGACTACGGCGTAGGGCCTGCGGCGTATCTTCTCTGTGAGCTGTCCACCCTCTTCGTAGCCTATGTAGCCAGGGGGCGCACCGATGAGCCTGGATACGTTATGCTTTTCCATATACTCTGACATGTCAATCTGTATAAGGGCCTCTTCCTCTCCAAACATAAACTTGGCCAGGCTCTTGGCCAGGTGGGTCTTACCAACCCCTGAGGGGCCCACGAAGACGAAGGTAGCCACCGGGCGGTTGGGGTTCTTGAGCCCTGCCCTGGAGCGGCGTACGGCCTTGGACACGGCCTTTACGGCCTCTTCCTGGCTGATTACCATCTTGTGGAGTTCTTCCTCTAGGTGGAGGAGCTTTTTAGCCTCCTCGGACTCAAGCTTTGTCAGTGGTATGCCGGTCATCTTGGATACCACCTCTGAGATTACCTCTTCATCTACCACTGCCGTGAGTTCCGAGCACCGCTCCCTCCATTGTTTCTCTATGGTCTCCTTCCTCTTTTTGAGTTTATCTGCCTTGTCCCGGAGCCTTGCCGCCCTCTCAAAGTCTTGCAGGGCCACGGCCTCGTCTTTCTCTTTCTCCAGACTGACGATTTCTTCCTCCAGGTGCTTAAGGTCTGGCGGATGGGTCATGGTCTTTAGCCTTACCCTGGCGCTGGCCTCATCTATGACGTCTATGGCCTTGTCGGGCAGGAAGCGGCCGGTGATGTAACGGCTGGAGAGTTCCGTGGCGGCGATAAGGGCCTCATCCGTAATGTTCACCTTGTGATGGGCCTCATAACGCTCTCTGAGACCCTTGAGTATCTCTACCGTCTCCGCCTTACTGGGCGGGTCAACGATGATGGTCTGGAACCTCCTCTCCAGGGCCCCGTCTTTTTCTATGTATTTTCTGTACTCGTCCAGGGTGGTAGCCCCGATACACTGTATCTCTCCCCTGGAAAGGGCTGGCTTAAGGACGTTAGAGGCGTCAATGGCCCCTTCTGCCCCGCCAGCTCCTACAAGGGTATGGAGTTCGTCTACAAAGAGGATGACGTTCTTGGCCCTGCGCACCTCTGACATCACGGCCTTTATCCTCTCTTCAAATTGACCACGGTACTTTGTGCCGGCCACCATCATGGCAAGGTCCAGGGCCACTATCCTGCGGTCCCTGAGGAGTTCCGGGATGTTATTCTGTACGATGGACTGGGCCAGGCCCTCCACGATAGCAGTCTTACCAACGCCTGCCTCCCCCAGGAGCACCGGGTTATTCTTGGTCCTGCGGCACAGTATCTGGATTACCCTCTCAATGACCTCCTGGCGGCCAATTACCGGGTCCAATTCTCCGTCCCTGGCCTGCTGGGTGAGGTCTCTACCAAAAGAGTCCAGGGCAGGGGTCTTAGATTTACCCCTCTTTTCTTCCCGCTCTTGGTTCTCACTGGACTGGGAGGATTCTGCGCCTAACAAGTTAATGACCTCCTCTCTCACGTCCTCAAGTTTTACTCCCAAATTGAGGAGCACCTGGGCAGCCACCCCTTCCTGCTCCCTGAGCAGGCCCAGGAGCAGGTGTTCAGTACCTATATAGTTATGCCCCAGGTTCTTGGCCTCCTCCATAGCGTACTCAAGCACCTTCTTCACCTTGGGCGTGAATGGCAGTTGTCCCACAGAGACCAGGTCTGGCCCCGTCTGGACTATCTTTTCTATCTCCATGCGGATCTTCTTTAGTTCAATATCCAGGTTTTGGAGGACGGTCGCGGCTACCCCACTGCCTTCCTTTACCAGGCCCAGGAGGATATGCTCCGTCCCTATGTACTCATGGTTGTACCTCCTGGCCTCTTCCCTGGCCAGGGCCATTACCTTCCTCGCCCTGTCTGTGAATTTGTCAAACATTGTACTCCTTCCCTTCTACTGGAACGCTCCTAGACGTTTCCTGACATAGGAGGCCCTTATCACGTTTCTCTCGTTGGCTTCCATCTCCTTGCCCTCCAGCTTCTGGAGGTGGGCAGGGAGGGTGAGGACAAATAGCTCGTTAAGGGTCTCCACGGAGATGTCATTTATCAATCCCAGATTCACGCCCATCCTCACCTGAGAGAGGAGGTGCATGGCCTCTTCCGAGGAGAGCATCCTTGCCACCTTCAACATGCCGTAAGAACGCCATACCCTGTCTTCTAATTGCTCCTTGTTCTCGGTTATCAGTGCCTTTCTGGCCATGCGCTCATAACCGGCGATGCGCGGTATCACGCCCTCCATAATCTCCAGTATCTCCACCTCTGATTTGCCCAGGGTGAACTGATTGGAGATCTGGAACAGGTCCCCCAGGGCTTGGGTACCCTCTCCATAAATCCCTCTTACGACAAGCCCCAGTTTCCCTACTGCGTTGAAGACCTTCTCTATGTGGTGGGCCAGCCCCAGGGCCGGCAGGTGCATCATCACGGAGGCCCTCATGCCCGTCCCTACATTGGTGGGACAGGCGGTAAGGTATCCGAAGCGGGGCGAAAAGGCGTAGTGCAGTTTCTCCTCCAGGGTGTTATCTATCTCGTCTATGGTCTTCCATGCGTCTCTTAGCTCAAAACCCGAGCGGATGACCTGTATCCTCAGGTGGTCTTCCTCGTTGACCATCACGCTTATGGTCTCTGACTTTGCAAAGGCTACCCCCCGCTCACCATCGCCTCCGGCATGTTCACGGCTTATAAGCCTCCTCTCCATGAGGTAGAGTCTATCTACAGAACTCACCTCAGAGAGTTTGACGTAGTGCAGGTCCTTCGTAAGGGTGGCCTCCTTTAGCTTCTCCCTTATGAGTTTTTCTACCTCTTTTCTCTGACCTTCCGTAGCCCGGTGCAAAAATGGGAAATTGGCCAGGTTCCTCGCCAGGCGGATCCTGGTGCTTATCACGATATCCGACTCAGGGCCTGTGCCCCTGAGCCACTCACCCGTTTTGCTGTACAGTTCCCTCATCTTTTTTATCTTCGCTGGCGGATAGTTCAAAGATACGGTCCCGTATCTTTGCCGCCTTTTCATAATCTTCTTTTTCTACGGCCTTGTCCAGCTCTTTTCTTAGCTGTAGTACCTCGTTCTTTACCACCAGTTCTTTACCTGCACGGCTAGGCACCTTGCCAATATGCTGGGAGGCGCCATGCATCTTTTCTAACAGGGGCACAAGCCCTTTCTTAAAGGCGGTGTAATCCATTGGACACCCAAGCCTCCCCTTGGAGCGGAACTCCAGATAAGAGAGTCCGCAGGCAGGGCAGGTAGTCTTTGACATCTCCCCAATCTCCGGGGCAACCTGGTTTATGAGGCTGGAGAGGATATCCGCCGGGGTAGGCATCTTCACCAGGGGGTTGTTAAGGCTCTGGGCGCACTCCTCGCAGAGATGACGCTCCCGCTTCTCATTGCCGTTTATCTCAGTGAGATGCACGGTAGCATGTCGTTTGTTACAGGATTCGCACTTCATAATATTTCACCAATAGATTCGCTTCGCTCACTACAAGTCTTGTTTAAGGAAGTGACTGAAATTTTCAATCAGTAGGGCCCTTACTTCTTCTCCCATTTTAACAAATCTATCGCCTTTGCCAAAGATTTTTTTCCCTTCTGTATCTCGGCCCTTATGCGGTTCTCCTTTTCCAGCCAATCCATGGCCCTGTTGACCATTTCCTCTGCCTCCTGCCTGGGGATTACCATGACCCCGTCATCGTCCCCTATTATCCAATCCCCGGTGCAGACGGTAATCCCTGATATGTTTACCGGGACACCAATCTCGCCTAACCCTTTCGGTTCTCCGGCGTTTGGCATCACCAGCCTGGTAAAGGCCGGAAAGTTTAACTTCCTAATCTCATGGACGTCCCTTATGGCACCGTTAACCACCACCCCAGCCAGCCCTTTCTGGATTGCGCTGAGGGTGGCCAACTCTCCCCAGATGGCAGGGCCTACACCCCCCGCATCTATGACCAGCACCTGCCCTGGATGGGCCACGTCAATTGCCTCTACGGGTTTGGCCCAATCCCCTGGATAGCACCGTACCGTAAGGGCGCTCCCTACCATCTTCTGGCCTGGAGTTATTACCTGAAGACCACACAGGCCAGCGGCCCTGTGGTCGCCATCAGAGACGTTGCTGGTGGAGACCTTCTGAAGTGCCTCCTTTATCCCGTTGCCAGATACCCTCCTGTAAAGCTCGGTTGAAATGGCCTGCCCGGTACGGAGGGTCTTTTTTATCTCCCGGGTGGCCTTCTTTGCATCGGCTGATTTGGTAATGGCACCGCCCACAATTATTATCCTCGCACCGGCCTTAACAGCCTCCGGGGCATTCTCAGAGTTTATGCCTCCGGCCACTGCCACAGGTATCGTCACCTGGCTTGCCACCTCCCTGAGCCTTCCAAAGGGGTTCATCCCCTTCATCTGGTCGTCAATGGGGACGTGGACACCCAGGTAACTGGCACCCCAACCCTCCACCTCCCTGGCGCGGGTTACGTAATCCTTCACACCGAGGAGGTCAACGCCTATGTCCAGACCGTAGTTCCGCCCGGCCGCTATACACTCCTTAATCGTGGAATCCGAGGCAGTACCCATAACAATCGCACTCTTTGCCCCTGCCTTGGCGGCGGACTCCATCTCTATGCGGCCTGCGTCCATGGTCTTCATATCAGCCACTATGGACAGGGCAGGAAAGGCCTCGTGGAGACGCCTGACTGCATTGAGTCCCTCACTCTTAATGAGGGGCGTACCTGCCTCCAGCCAGTCTGCCCCTCCCTCCACTGCCTCTTCTGCCACCTTCATGGCCCTGTGGAGGTCCACAAAATCCAGGGCAACTTGCAATATGGGTAACATCAGGAATACCAGTCCTTCACTGCATCCAGGATAGACTTTTAAAAGAGCTATTGGAAATAACTAGCGCCACAATAAGCAGATTCCCACGTCGTTACTTTGCTCACCGAAACCCTTTGTGGCAACCTCTTTGAGAGTTCATGGTAAAGGATTCTAGACACGTTCTCAGTAGTGGGGTTCTCTTTCTTAAATAGGGTTAATTCGTTTAGATGTTTGTGGTCAAGCCCTTCCAGTATCTCTCCCAGGGTACGCTTTATCTCTTTGAAGTCCATTACCATCCCAAGCCCATCCAGGGCCTCTGCCTTTAACATGACCTGAACCTTCCAATTGTGACCATGGAGATTTTCACATTCACCCTGATACCCCCTCAGGGAATGTGCAGCGGCGAAATCGGCCTCTACGATTAGTTCATACATTTTTCCTTTTTGTCGGGAGTGGCCCTGCCACCTAAGGAATCGGCCTTTTGATAGAACTCATGCTAGCATTGAATATAACAAAAGTCAAGGTTTATTACCCCCTATCCTACTCCCTGATCGTCCTCCTCCTAAAGTGTTTATCCAACTCCTCCAGAGAGAGGAATAGGGTGGTGGGCCGCCCATGGGGACAACGGGCGGATGCTGAGGAGCTATCCCTTTTTTCTAGAAGGACTTGTATCTCCTGCGGGTTCAACTTCTGCCCTGCTTTTATTGCACCCTTGCAGGCCATGGCCTTTAATACGCTATCCAGTACCTGTCCTCCTCCTTCGGCAGGCGTAGCCCCGCCGCCCTCCAGCGTCCTTTCTACCAAATCCGTAATAAATTCTTTTATGTCAAGGTCTTTCAGTACCTGGGGGAGGCTCCGCACAATAACGGTGTTCTTACCAAACTCCTCTATCTCCACCCCAGCCTTAGACAGACTTTCTTGCAAACCCATAAGGTTAAAGAAGTTACTGGAGTTTAGTTCCACAAGTTCAGGTATCAGTAGTCTCTGCACGGGTAGAGACCCCTCTAATATCTTATGCTTTAACTCTATGTAGAGGAGGATTTCGTGGAGGGCATGTTGGTCAACTATGTTGAGTCCCTTGGGGGTCTCTTCTACTATGTAGGTGCGGTGGAGCTGTACGAATGAGCCTGAGGGGAGCATCTGTTGTAGGGGCACGTTGCTACGTGCCCCTACTGGAGATTGTATTGCCTGTACTAAGGGCGGGGTTACCTCGTGTGGAAGCCCCTTAGCGGCTGCTGATGGGGTTGGGGCGTGGGCCTCTTCTCTCGGCGGGGGTGAGATTCGTGGGGTATATTGGGTCAAGACCTTCTTGAGGGTCTGGAGTACCTGCCCATGCACCTTTGCCGATTCGCGGAACCTGACCTCCAGTTTTGCGGGGTGTACGTTTACGTCCACGAGGCCAGGTTCGGATTTGAGGAATAGAAAGACTATGGGGTATCTGCCTGGTGGGAGGAGGTTGCGATAGGCCCCATAGATGGCGTGGGAGACGTTACCTTCCCGTATATGCCTCCCGTTCAGGAAGATGTACTGCATCCTGGCATTACCGTGGTTCTGTGCAGGCGGTTTGATATAACCCGACACCTCCAGGGTAGGCTCTCTGGAATTTATAGAGAGGAGCTCTTTCGCAAAGTCCTGGCCAAAAAAGGTGGCAATCCTTTCCTTTATAGTAGAGGCTGGGGGCAGATTAAATACCTCCCGCTGATTGTGGGTCAAGGTGAAATGTACCTCCGGATGTGAGAGGGCCAGGCGGGTCAATACCTCGGATATACTGGCCATCTCTGTGGGAGTGGCCTTCAGAAATTTCCTCCGGGCCGGGACGTTGTAGAAGAGGTCCCTGACCTCTACCTGGGTGCCTCCTGGGGTCCCAAGATATTTGACCTCTCCCCTCTTACCGCCCCTTACCTCCAGTTCAGCACCAGTAGTCTCCCCCCTGGCGCAGGAGAGCACCCTGGTATGCGAGACCACCCCTATACTGGCCAGGGCCTCCCCCCGGAAGCCCAGGGTTCTTATGGCCTCAAGGTCTTCCAGGTTAGAAATTTTGCTGGTGGTATGCTTGAGGAAGAGCATGGAGAGGTCCTCCGGACGTATCCCCACACCATTATCTGTCACCTTAATAAGACCCCTACCCCCTTCTATAAGTTCTACGTCAATCCTACTGGCGGCGGCGTCTATTGAATTTTCTACCAGCTCTTTGACTACGGAGGCAGGACGCTCTATAACCTCCCCAGCGGCTATCTTGCCAGCCACCGTAGGGTCAAGGAGATGTATCCTGCCAGGATAGGGGGTAGGGGTCAGGGGACAGGGGACAGCAATCCCCTTCTTCCCTATTCCAGTCTCTGGTTTCTCCATCTTTTCTACCTACTCCCTACTCCCTGAAAATTGGAAATTGGAAATTAGAAATTGGAAATTTTAAAATTTCCAACTTACAATTTACAATTCTTTTCTCTCCCTACTCCCTACTCCCTAGTTCCTGTCCCCTGGCCCTAGCCATAAGACCCTTTAGTACCCTTCCATACCTCTCCCCCAGGTAGGAAACCTCTATCCGTCTCTTGTCTTGTAGGGGCGACCGGCCGGTCGCCCCTACTATAGAGAGGGAGATTTTAACATATTCTTCTGGCAGGGACCCCTCTACCCGGTCGGCCCATTCAACAATAGATAGGCCCTCTCCCCAGAAGAGTTCATCGCAACCCAGGCGGGACATATCCTGGGGCCCCTCCAGACGGTAGGCATCAAAGTGATATATGGGTATTCTACCCTGGTACTCCTGCATGAGCAAGAAACTGGCACTACGCACCACCTTGGGGTCCACCCCCAGCCCCAGGGCTATGCCCTTCACCAGTGTAGTCTTGCCCGAACCCAGGCTACCAAAAAGGGCCACCACATCTCCTGGCCCCACTAACTCCCCTATCTCCTGTCCCAGGGCCATGGTCTCCTCAGGGCTAGAGGTAGTTACCGTAAGACAACTGGCAGATTTGCTAACGGTGCTCATATCCTTGAGGTCTTATCTTGCTGAGTTTTCCATCCGCGGATTGGAGGAAGAGACCCTTCTCCCGGCGGATATACCCTATCAGGGTAACTGGCACTCTTAGTGGATTCTTCTTTAAAAACCTCTCCGCCTCCCGGGGGTCCAGTGTGAAGAGTAGCTCGTAATCCTCCCCATCGGTGAGGGCATGGTGGAGGGGGGAGAGGCCAGTCTTCCTGGATAACCTCCGGGCATCCCTGGAGACGGGTATATCCCCCTCTAAAAGCAATGCACCCACGTTACTCTCTTCCAGTATGTGCCCCAAATCAAGTGAGAGGCCATCGCTTATGTCTATCATAGAATGGAGATTATAATTCTTATTAAGGTAAAGTGCCTCCCTCATCCTGGGCTGGAAGGAGAGGTGACTGCCCAGGATTGAGCCCCCCAGACTGCCCGTAACCAGGATGGCATCACCGGGTCTTGCCCCAGAACGTGTTACGGGACGGAGTCCCTCCGCCCTCCCCAGGAGGGTTATACATATACAAAGTGGGCCTTTACCACTTATAGTATCACCCCCTATTATGGAGACGCCGTACTCCAGGGCCGTCTGCCTCATGGACTGGAAGAGCCTCCTGGCAAGGCCCATCTTTGTAAAGACAGGGAAGGAGATAGCCACCAGTGCCAGGGTGGCCCTGCACCCCATGGCCGCCACGTCGCTTATATTGCAGGCCATAGCCTTCCTACCCACGTCGGCAATAGTGCATTTGCTTGTAGGGGCACGTTGCAACGTGTCCCTACCACCCTTCAGGCAGAAGTGGGTACCTTCCAGTAGCATATCTGTAGTAAGGACGTATAAATCCTTGCGAGGCAATTTTATTACGGCGGCATCATCACCTATACCCACCAGCACCTCTTTAGGTTTATTCTGGAAACCCCTCAGGTATCTTATGTAATCCCTCTCCCGCATAGTTTTTTATTATACCCCCAACAGGCAAGATTTTGAATTACCTATATCCGCCCCCCCCAGACATAAGGTATACTGTAGGGGCAGATCCGCCTGAGGCGGATGTCTGCCCATGTGCTGTAGCTTAAAGAGAACTGTTGCTAGGTATCCCTTTCCCTGTTTCCTGTCTACTGTCTACTGTCTACTGCCTATTGTCTGCTGTCTACTTGTTCTTAGGTATACTTCCCTACTCCCTACTCCCTACTCCCTAGCTATTGTGGCTTGACGAGAATCGTCGCTAAAGACCCTAGCCACGGAAAGAAAACGTGTTATAATGCGAAACAGACAGGAAATAAACTATTGTGAGAGAGGCCAGTATTGGTTACAAGGTAACAAGAAGGCAAAAGGATTCTAAAGGAATTTTTCTTAAATTAAGGGAGACATGAAGATAAAATATTCACCTGAGGCAGACGTGTTAATAATTCAATTGAGGAAAGGCAGACTGGTTGACTCAAGGGACATCGCCGAGGGGGTAATAGTCCATCTTTCCAAAGACGGTATGCCATTAGAATTAGAAATATTAGATGCCTCTAAGGTAATAGAGAGGAAAGACGTGGAGGTAGCGATGGAGGAGTTAGTTACAAAGGTGCGTTGAGTACTTATGGCATGACCGCTCAGGATGGCAAATAGTGCTACGTGGAATTTTGTAAAGATTTTGAGACCTCTGAAAAAGTTGCCGTAGCACTACCTGTCATTTTGAGCGAAGCGAAGAATCTGACACGAAGTGTCACCCTGAGCGAAAGCGAAGGGTCTAGAGATTCTTCGGTCCCCTTCGCTACGCTCAGGGCTTCGGCAACTACTTCGCTCCCTCAGAATGACAAGCGAGTGAAGTTTTTCAGAAGTCTCCTTTTATACAGCGTCAAATATTTTTGTTTTTTGGGCCGTAAGGGGGCTTCGCCCCCTTAAACCCCCAACACACTCGCGCAAAACAAAGTAGTATCCAAGCCTTTACCCTTTAAGAACGGTTGTTACTCAAACACGTTGTGGCTTGACGAGAATCGTCGCTTAGGTATACTTCTTGGCGGGCCGTCCTAGTATGGGCAAGAGTTGTGGCTTGACGAGAATCGTCGCTTAGGTATACTGTTCTGCCGTAATTGTCTTTTCCGTTATCAGTTGTGGCTTGACGAGAATCGTCGCTTAGGTATACTCAATGCCGTCAATTATCCGCGCGGCCTCCTGTTGTGGCTTGACGAGAATCGTCGCTTAGGTATACTTGCAGACTGCGGAATGCCACAATCCGCATCGTTGTGGCTTGACGAGAATCGTCGCTTAGGTATACTCACGCGCAACAACGTCCGTGTCCTGGGCAGGTTGTGGCTTGACGAGAATCGTCGCTTAGGTATACTGTAATTTTTTCTACGTCTCTAGCGCCAGGTGTTGTGGCTTGACGAGAATCGTCGCTTAGGTATACTAGTTTGCATCCGAGGAGGAGTTTCTCGTGGGTTGTGGCTTGACGAGAATCGTCGCTTAGGTATACTCGACCCCCTGTAACCCATAGTGGTTACAGGGGGTTGTGTTATTTCTAGCCTCAAAAAAGCATCATCTGGGGCGGGGGAGGTTCTACTGGTTTGCGGTTTTTTCCGTGATAGACCTCCATCTTTCCGAACTGGCGGTCGGTAACAAAGAGTAGCCGCACCTGACCATCGGGCGGGAGGGCTATCCGTACCCTCCTGTAGTGGACACGGCTGGCCTCCTCGCCGGGGCAGTAGCGGGCGTAGACTGAGAACTGGAGCATGGAGAACCCATCTGCCAGGAGGGCCTTACGGAAGCGTGTGTAGTCCCTTCGGGCCTTCCTGGTGTCCACTGGTAAATCAAACATAGCAAAGAGCCACATAGCACTGTATTCCGAGAGTTCACGCCTTCGGCTGGACACGTGTCGTCTCCGGAAGAAGGAGGTCTCTCCGCTCACCAGCGAAGACGGCCACGAGTGAGGAGGTGGTGCGGGAGGCCACGTCAAAGAGGGTTCGCCACTCCCCGTCAATGGGCAGCCGTCCAGAGAGTGCCTTGAGTATTTCAGCCTTTGCCTGCTTATCCAGGGGTATATTCATGCCACACTGATGAGTAAGGTTCACCACGGCACGGTCTACTAATGGGCGGAAAGGCTCCATCAGGTCATCGGCCAGGCGAAAGGCATCATAGCGGTTGTGGTGGTGGAGTCCCAGGGATGGGTGGAGGCCTGAGGCGCAGATGGCACGTGCCACCACTGCCCGCAATACGGCGTAGCCGTAGTTGAGGAGCGGGTTCGGGGGCAAACCGAACCTGTCCCGGCGAAAGTATCCACTGGTAAAGAGGGCTGGCCAATAGCGACGTGAGGCCTCGGCCTCTACGTTGTCAGGGTCGCCTGACCTTACACGGGAGGCAAGGGAGGCTATGCCCCGGTCGTCACCACCCAGTTCACATAAGAGATGGGATTGTGCACGGAGCTTGGCACGGATAACCTGTTGCCAGAGTCTCTTTCGGGTGGGCATGGGGGCGACTGCCTGCTGTTCAAATCGCTCTGCCTGGGTGAAGTGGGCCACAAGGGGGAGGAGCATCCCGGCAGGGAGGTGTTTATCATCGCAGGTTACAAAGACTCCTCCCGAGGCGGCCAGTCCGGAAAGCACTGCGTGTGTCAGGCTCACCTGCGGGTGGGAGACCACCAGCACAGCCAGTTCTTCCAGGGGTACGGTTACCGGTTCGGTGGCCTCACGCTCTATCAACAGGTTCGTGTACCGTACGCTCAGACGGGCAGGTTCTTCTGAAAGGTCTATGATTCGGTCAGCCATTGGCTCAACACACCTCCCAAGACGTTTTACGCAGGCTGAAGCCTGCGGCTACACCTGTTTAGTAGCCGCAACCTTTAGGTTGCGTGTTTCTCGCAGGCTGAAGTTCGCTCCGCCTCAGGCGGACGAATCTGCCTAAGGTCATGCCGAAGGCAGATCCGCCTACGGCGTGACATGACCTGCGGCTACATTCTATCAGTCATTGGCCCGGCGCACCTCCCCAAGTGGAGTGACAAGTACCTTCTGACAATTCTTTATCCTGAGAGGGTCTATTGTGCTAGTCCCCCAATCTCCAGCTTTCAGTATGACCTTTTTCTCCCTGGCATCCTCAAGACGTACAAAAGAAATCTGAGGTAAAGCTACCGTTCTAATCACATATAGCCCTCTTTTGCCATCCCCTTCATCTATCTCAATGGTCTCCCTGCCTGCCAGTGAGAACTTGAAGCGTCTGCCCTCTCCATGTTCTCGCTTGACCACAGGCAGGCCCGCCTTTAAACGGTCATAGGCATCCTTGAGGCTGACAAGGCAGCCCTCCCACTTAGGTTTCCCCTTCTTATCCAGCACCTCCACCACCTCTATGTGGTGGTTAGAGTCTGTAGTTACGTGTCGCTGTCGCAGACCTTTACCCACGGTGAACGTCGTGACCTTCTTGTTTATCCGCACCTTGTGGATGGGTATATTCCGTCCGTCTTTGGTTGTCAAACACGGGTGATTAGCCTCGTTAGAGAAGGCCTTCTTTGGTTCCTTGATGCCCAATGCCTGGAGTTTATCAAGCACCAACTGCCTTGCTACAGGGTCTGCAATATCCTGGGCCTCCGATTCCGAAAGGTTTACAAGTGGTTTTCGGACGCGGTGGAATTCATACGGCTTACCCTTTCCGTCAGTCCCCTGGATGGGTCTACTGTAGTTGGTCTCTTCGTGGAGTGGGCCGCTGACCTTGCGGTTGACACGGTGGGAGACGACGAGTTTCTCTATGGAACTGCGGACGTTGTCCAGGAAGGTGGGCCAGGGCGGGTTGACCTTGCCAAAGCGTCTGCGTCTCTCACTGACGGCACGGCTGGCGGCATCACTAAGCATCTTGACTGTGCCTGCACCTGTGAGTGCGATGCATATAGCGTCCACAGCGTGATGGCGGTGGTCGTCACGGGATTTCTCTCCGCCGTCGTTAAGGATTTTGTTCAGTCCCCATTCGTTACGGAGGTAGGCGGTTATCTGGCCACGGCCGGCCTGGACCCGGCGATTGCCGTTGGCATCTATGCCGTCATGCCCACCGTAGAGTGTCCCCAGGTATCCCATCGCAAGGCGTGAGGCGTAGGCAGTGTCTGTGAGCTGGCGGTTGGCAAATTCTTCAAGCAATTTATCCAGTTTTTCTCCGTGTGCCTCAAATCGCTCCAGCTTGATGCCTCTTGCTTTTCCTTTAAAACCCTTGACGCGCTGGAGTATTTCCTCCCATTTGGGGGTATTGGCGTAGGCCTCGTGGGGCGTTTTATTGCCCTTGACCTGGTTCTCATCCACGTGGCAGAGGGTCTTGTTAAGGAAGGAGTCGTCTAGTGACCTGGGGAAGGGGATTATGTGTTCAATGTCAAACTGTGGGTGGTCACCCATGAGAGAGGCCATAGAGATTTGCTTGCCGGTGTACGGGCAATGCCATCCACATTCTTCAGCTAGGAGGACCTTTTCTTTATCCCGTCTGCTGGGTTTGAGGTTTGGTATCTCCGCAAGTATCTTTTTTGCGGCCTCCTCACGTGCTTTCTCGTTCTCTCGGTTCCTCTTCCATATATCCTCACGGTCTTTTTTGCTCTTCTTCAGGTCTCGGGCCAGCTCAATGCGTGTCATGTTGGGTTTGCCGTACTGGTGGACGAGGTTGTTTACCACCTTTCGGAGTTCTGTGAGGGTGCGTGTGACGGCAGGGTTGCGGAGGTTTGAGAGATGCTCCGTTACCAGTGGCAGTGAGTCCAGGGGTTTCTCTGCTGGCGGTTCGCCGTAGACCTCCTTCACGGCCGTCCTGTAGGGTGTGCCCTTCTCCATGAGGGGCAGGAGCTTTGCAAGTGCCTGGCGGGAGAGGTTGCAGTAGCCGTCCTCCAGTGCAAGTTGCCCGAAGTCTTTCGCCTTCTCCCCCTCCAGCCCCCAGGCCTTTATGCCCCGGCGTGCCTGTGCCTCTTCGCTCTGGATACTGTGTACGTCCTCTACGATTTGTTCTCGCTGTTCCGTAGAGAATTCCTTCCACTTTTCTTCTCCAAAGATTTTTATCAGTTTGGAGGCGGTGCGGTTGCCGGGGAGTTTGTCATTTCCCCCCGCCTCAAAATTGAAGTGGGCTTTTTTCAACCCTGTCTGCTTGCGGATCTTGCCAAACGTAAGGTCTCCCTGGGTCTCCAGGGCCTCAATCAATTTAGTGCGCTCCTCAGGACTGAGCTTGCGTACCTCTCCAGTGGATGTGTCGGTAAGCACCAGGTCGTTGACCTTCTGGAGGAGGCGGAATCGCTGGGCATCAAAGAGTGCCATAGGGGCACGTTTGCGTTTGGGTTCGTGTTCGCAGTTGCCTATAAATTCTTTCCTGATTTTGAGGGGTCGCTGATAGAAGATGGCATGGGAGACCCTCTTCTTGAGTTCCTCAGTGAGTATAGTTGGGTAGTGGCATGCCTGGGCGTTCCAGATGGCCTCAAATTCTTCCTGGTACATCTTCCGGGAGGTATGTTTTGAGCGTATGCGTCCCTCCTCCGGGTTCAGGCCGGAGAAGTACTCCCCGAGGGTTCTAGCCTCAGACTCCTCTATCTTCCTCCCAAGCTCACTTATTTCCGCCTTCATGCCTTTTTCCTCTTCTTTTTTCTTAGGGGCGGCCTTGCGATTGGACAGGAACCCCCGTCGCTGTGCGAGGTGGTAGAGTGCCCGGCCTAGTTCATGGCAGGAGAGTTTCTCGTCTAAGGCCCTTGCACGGAGGAAATACGGAAAGACGTGGGAGAACTGGGTCTTCTCCCCTACTTTATCTTTTGTGTCCAGACCTAGTTTCTTTGTCCAGGTCTCTACGAGTTCCCTGTCCAACTTCGGCAGGACATCCTCGGCCTTTCCTTCGGATAATAATCCTGAGGACTGCAGGAGTGACCACAGGCCCTCCATCCTCCTGGCACGTCGCTGAAGGTTCCGTCGGTGGAGGCGTGCATCACGGCGGGTTTTGTTACGTGATTCCTCCTTGCCCTGTTCAATAAGGCCCTCCATGCCCGCCTCGTACACACGGACGCCGGACCCCACAATGCGTCCCTGGTCCTGGCCTTTGACCTCTAGCAGGGACCAGCCTATGGAGTTTGTCCCTATGTCAAGACCAAGAATAAGCTGGGGGGACTCCTGTTTTGCTTTCATGGCATCTTCCTCCTGATAATTTTTCGCAGGCTAAAGCCTGCGGCTACCATTGGCATTTTCTCCTTGACAAATTTGTAAATGTGCGTTAGACTTTCACTCAAGTATACCTAAGCGACGATTGTCACGAGTTACAATAAGACTTTTGTCGTAAGCGCTGCTCTAAGGAGCAAGCAAGCACCTCCCAGTGGGGTGCTTTTTTATTCTTCCAAATAAGTTCCGCTTAAAATATTTCCCCTAAGCCTGTTTCTTCAATGTAATGTCTGGCTAACCTTTATGTCAATAATTGGCCTACACCTGGGAGGCTATAAAAAGATAATACTTATTCGGCTGAAATGCAAGATATTTATGTAGAGATAACGTATTAGTAGAAGATTTAACTTTTTGCCGTCTCAAAAGGTAAAATCCTTGAGTCCAGCGGTGGGCATAGCCCACCCTACTCTTGGCACGTTTGGGCGTGCGAGACAAGCTCGCACGCTACAGGCTACAGGCTTCGCTCCCCCTTCGTCCGCCTCAGGCGGACTCAGGGCTTTGGCTCACTCAGACGCCGTCCTGAGCAAGGCGAAGGAATGACACATCAGTAAGAGGGGCTTTCAGAGGTACGATAAAGTAACATTTGATTTCCAGGGGGTTTTTTGCTAATTTTTGCGCAGGGCACGTTGCAACGTGCCCCTACTCCATGCATAAAGTAGAAAAGATAATCTCACTCCTGGAGAAGGAGTATCCCTCCGCCAGGCTGGCCCTGAATTTTAATACCCCTCTGGAACTGCTGGTGGCCCTTATCCTTGCGGCTCAGTGTACGGACGAACGGGTGAACCAGGTGACTAAGGCCCTGTTTAAAAAATATAGTACTGCAGGGGATTACGCAGAGACAGATATTGCCACGCTGGAGGGGGAGATACGTACCACGGGCTTCTTCCGCAATAAGGCCAGGAGTATCGTAGGCTCTACCAAGGGGATAGTGGAGAGGTACGGGGGGAAGGTCCCTGACAGACTGGAAGACCTCCTCTCCCTGCCGGGGGTGGGGAGGAAGACTGCCAATATCCTACTGGGTAATGCCTTTGACGTGCCTGCCGTAGGTGTGGATACCCACGTGGGGAGGCTGGCAGGCCGCATCGGACTGAGTAAGGCCACAGACCCCGACAAGATAGAGGGAGACCTGTGTCAGATAGTACCCAGGGCAAAGTGGGTAAGGTTTTGCCACCTCCTCCAGGAACACGGGAGAAAGGTATGCCAGGCCAGAAAGCCCCTCTGTCCTACTTGTGTTATAATAAAACTTTGCGATTATCCGAATAAGACCACAGAACTGTAGGGGCTGAATATATTCAGCCCCTACATATGGCAAAGAGGAAGCGAAGGAAATGAACATTACCTGTGTGGGATGCGGATACGTGGGCCTGGTGGTGGGGACTTGCCTGGCTGAACAGGGCCACAGGGTCCTCTGCGTAGATTCAGACGTAAAGAAGATTAACGGGCTTAAAAGGGGTGTCCTCCCTATATACGAGCCGGGGCTGGGGGAGATACTTGATAGGAACGTGAAAGAAGGCAGGCAGTCCTTCGGTACCAGCCTCGCAAAGGGGATAAAAACTGGAGAGGTAATATTCATAGCAGTAGGGACCCCCATGGAAGACGGTGGGAAGGCTGACGTATCTGCCGTCCTCGCCGTAGCCAGGGAGATTGGCCAGTCCGCCTCAGGCGGAAGGGAGTATAAGATAGTGGTGATTAAGAGCACCGTACCGGTTGGCACCGCCTCCAGGGTAGCCAGGGTTATAAAGAGCAACCAGAGGAGGCCGAGAGATTTTGACGTGGTATCAAACCCCGAGTTCCTGAGGGAAGGGACTGCCGTAAAGGATTTTCTGGAACCGGACAGGGTAATTGTGGGGCTGGATAACCCCAGCCCCAGGCTCAGGAAGACCATGGAGACGCTGTACAGGGGAATCACCGATACGGAACACCCCCTCCTCTTTACTAATACAAGGAGCGCCGAGTTAATAAAATACGCCAGTAACGCCATGCTCGCCACCAGGGTATCCTTCATGAACGAAATCGCCGGTCTCTGTGAGAATGTGGGGGCAGACGTTACGGAGGTGGCCAGAGGCGTGGGGCTTGATTCAAGGATTGGTCCCAGGTTCCTGGAGGCAGGGGTGGGCTACGGTGGCTCGTGTCTACCAAAGGACGTCAAGGCCCTGGCAAAGATAATGAGGGGCCATGGGCTCTCTCCAAGAATCATAGAGACGGTGGATAAGATAAACGAGGAGCAAAAACTGCTCCCCGTAAAGAAGATAAAAACTCTCTTGCCCACGCTTAAGGGTAAGAAGATAGCCATCTGGGGGTTGGCCTTCAAGCCAGGGACTGACGATATGCGGGAGGCCCCCTCCCTGGCCGTCATCAAGGAACTGCAGAAGGCTGGGGCAAGGATTCAGGCCTTTGACCCCGTGGCCGAGGCCAGGGCAAAAACGCTCCTCAAGCATGTAAACTTCTGCAACGACCCCTACAGGACGCTGAGAGGTTGCGATGCCCTGATAATCCTCACGGAATGGAACGAGTTCAGGGGGCTGGACAAGAAGAGGATGAAAGCCCTCCTAAAAACACCCAACGTGGTAGACGGCAGGAACGTCTACGACCCTGGGGAGATGCGGAGGTTAGGTTTCAATTATCTGGGTATTGGGAGGAGCTGAGGAACAGGGGCCAGGGGTTAGGGAACAGGGAAGGAAAGGTCATTGCGAGCATTTTTAAAACTACATCTCTATAACCCTTTGAAAAGAACGAATATCAATTGGTGCGTTAAGGCGCACTCTACATCTTCCTGCACTTTATGAGACAGCAAGAGCCAAAGAGGTTTACCCTCTCCTGGTGTTCTATCCTTAGCCCTGCCTCCTGGAGGATGGCCTCTATGTCAAGGTGTTGTCCGAGACCCAGGGCCATCCTGAAGGGGGAAAAAAATTTGTCTATCTGGGAGAGCCAGCCCTCGGTATTGCCTGCGTAGTTCAGGATGTAAATCTCTCCCCCCTCCCGACAGACCCGCCCCATCTCCAGTACCAGCCTCAAGGGTTCGGGTACAACGGCCATTGTATGTGCGGCAATCACCTTATGAAACCTTCCTGAGGGAAAGTCCATCCTGGTGGCGTCCATCTCATGCAACTCTACGTGGGATAATCCGAAGTCCCGCTTCCTCTGTCGGGCCTTCTCCAGCATCTCCGCCGAGAGGTCTATCCCCACCACACTGGCCTCCCTCGGATATAATGGGAGGGCTATACCAGTCCCTACCCCTACCTCCAGTATCTCCTCTCTTGGCTTTATATCCATGAGCCTGATGGCGGCCCTCCTGCCTGGGGCGTATAATCTCCCAAAGAAGCTGTCATAAAAGGAGGAATAAAAGGCGTATATTTTCTTTAGTCTATCTGATTCCATAATTGGTGCTGGCTATATTTTTAACATGATTCTCTAAAACGCAGGCTAAAGTTCGCCAGAGGCGAATCTGCCTCAGGCATGACCTGCGGCTACATCTCTTGCTGATTCCATATCTTTCTAGACCCCTGTAAAAGCGCCCCTACGGGCATATGCAATATGCCCCTACAATGAACGCCGTGCCCCTACATCTTTCTGTTCCCATTCCCATTCCCATACCCTGTCAGTACCCTGCATATAGAGTCCTGGAATTCCTTTACGTGGGCTGGGGCTACCTTGAAGTCATTGACCAGAATAGAAAAGGCAAGTGTGTCTCCCCCCTGGGTCTCCACGTAACCGGAGAGGGCGCAGACTTTGGAGATGTAGCCTGTCTTGGCCTTGACCCTTCCCGTGCAAGAAGGCCCTTTTAATCTCTTGCGGAGGCTACCTGTGATACCTCCTGAGACTGGCAGGGAAGAGACAAACGTCTCGGACTCTTTATGCTGATACATGAAGGCCAGCAGGTCAGTTATCATCTCCGGGGAGAAGCGGTTTTCCCTGCACAGACCTGAGCCGTCTTCCACCTGATATTCCCGTGGTTCGTAACCCAATTTAAACATCAGTTCTTTAATTACTTCCAGGCCGGCTGGGCGGCTCCCCTCCCCCCTCGCCTCTGCACCAACGGTCTTGAGTATCTGCTCCGCATAAAAGTTCTGACTACTGGTGTTGGCTACCGTCACGGCCTGGGCCATGGTGGAGGTGGTACACGTAAGGAGCTTCCATGTCGTCTGGTCTGATTCCTCCGCCCCCAATAACCTTGGCTGGCCGGATACCTTGATACCTTTCTTTCCAAGTACCTCACAAAAGACGCTCGCAAAGAATAGGGGTGGATTATCCACTGGCACCGAGCGTTTTAGAGATTTACTCCTCTGGGGTATCTCCCCCTTGATACAAATCTCTCCGGAATCGGGGTCTCTGTCCACACGCACCCGGGATTTTTTAAGATTATCCGATACCTTACAAGAGTTAACGACCTTTAGATAACCGCCGCCTGGCTCTAACTCCATCTCTGCCCTGCCGTTCTTGCCAGGCCGGAGGATAATGTCCATGCAATTGTCATTAAGAGAGAGGGCGCCGGTGGGGGCACAGTACCAGGAGAGGAGCTGGTCCTTTGGCCAGGCTGGGTGAATCCACTCCTTGTCAAAGAAAGAGGCATCGGCCACTATGTCTCCCCCTATCTCTTTTATCCCGGCCTGGAGGATTACCTCTGCCCAGTCTTCCAGAACTGCGGTAACTTTCCCCCCATTAAAACGGCCAGAGATGTTGGGGTCTCCGCCTCCTCTGACGATTATATCCCCGAGGAGCCTCCCCTGGGGGTCTATCTCGCCCCGATAGAAGACCCTGGTCTTGAATTGATACTGCGAGCCCAGGTAATCCAGGGCGCTTGCAGTAGTAAAGAGTTTCATGTTGGAGGCCACAGTAAAGAGTTCCCGGCTATTGTGTCTAAAGAGGGGGGTTTTATCTGGGAGTCTGACCACGCTAATCCCCACCGAGGCATCTTTTAAGGTGTTAGGTGAGAGTAGAGGTAAGAGCTGTTGGGCCAGCCCTGAACCGTATTGGGTTGGGGCCGATTCTTCCCCAAGGAGCGGCGTATGGTAGCAGAAGGCAGTAAGCAGTAAGCAGTAGGCAGCCATGCACCACGTAGGGTTCATGGCAAGCCATGCACTCCTGTAGTGCATGGCTTGCCATGAACCCCTGTGGTACATGGCATGACCGTGAACCCGACGTGGTTCACGGTAGGCAGAAAACAGTAAGCAGTAACTTCTTTTACTCCCTACTCCATACTGCCTACTGTCTACTGGGTTTTTAAGCGGCACGGTAGGAACTCTTCCTCTTTTTCTTCTTTTTAGAGACCGTTTTTGAAGGCTTTTTCCGCCGTTTCTTTGGGGGTTGTACTGCTGGTTTTTCTACTATCTGTTCAATTTTTGTTATAACCTGGTCTTTATCCAGAGGCATTCCCAGGACGGCAGAGGCCCCTTCCTTCAGGAGGCTGGATTGGTATCGCTTGGATTTCTGTTCTGTCAGGAATATGATGGGTAATTTAGAGAACTGTTGGTGAAGCTTTCTGAGGGTCTCAATAGCCTGGGTGCTGGCCCCCACGATGGCCAGGTCCATCTTCCTTTCCTCTAATATAGTAAAGGCAACCTGACTGCTTAGGGCCACCTCGGTTTCAAAACCTACTAAATCAAGGTCATCCCGCAGTTCATCCACTAACTGCCTATCTTCTTCTAGAATTAGAATCCGAGCCCTGGTCATTTACGGGAGGGCAGTAGCACCTCCGGGTGCCAAAGAGATGGTGGAGGCGGCGGGAATTGAACCCGCGTCCCAATGCATCTTGGTAAAGGCTTCTACATGCTTAGTCTATCTTTTTAACCTTCGTCGCTTTCAGGCCCCAATAGACAGGGTCCCGAAGCAACTAGCCTGACATTATTCTCGCCCGTCCCTCCTCAAGCTAAAAGGGTCGGGCCAGCCTGCTAGCTGTCGTCCCTTCCAACCCCGCAGGCAGGGCCGGAGAGACGGGCTGCTAATTAGGCAGCCATTGCCAGATTGTATTCGGCATTTATCATTGCGCCAGGTGTTTTACGAGGCCTCCTGACAACCTCAGCATGCCACTCATTTACCTAACTGCACGGTCGAATCCCTTCGCCCCCCTTTTACCTTTTTAGGGCCCTTTGTACCTCACGCTCAACTACCCTTCGGCGTAGGGTCTCCCGCTTGTCGGCAAGGTCCTTGCCTTTAGCTAAGGCAAGCTCTACCTTGGCGTAGCCGTTCTTAAAATACAGCGAAACGGGTACTAACGTAAAACCACGTTGTTGCATCTTACCCAGAATCTTTTTAATCTCCTCCTTATTCAGCAAGAGCTTCCTGGGCCGCTTAGGCTCATGGGCTTCCATCCCTGCTTGCTCGTAAGGGCCTATGTGCATACCATACAGGTATATCTCCCCGTCTCTTACCTGGGCGAAGCTCTCACTAAGGCTTACGTTACGGTTCCTT
This sequence comes from Planctomycetota bacterium, assembly GCA_016209685.1. Lineage (GTDB taxonomy): Bacteria > Planctomycetota > Brocadiia > Brocadiales > Bathyanammoxibiaceae > 2-12-FULL-52-36. The sequence continues at coordinate 208,201 of JACQVQ010000012.1, forward strand.
AAAGATTTTACCTCACTGCCCTTAAGGACTAGTCCCGCCTCATACCTATCCAGGAGGTGGTACTTAAAATGGGCCTGCCTGTTAGTGGCTACTACATCCATTAGTGCATACGGCCCTTTAAAGATAAGGATAACAAATTCTTACCTACAAAGCAATCATCAAACATAATAACTTTATCCCAAGATTTCAAGCTTTTTTTCCTTTAGTCCGCAATAATTTTTTGTTGACTATACTATGCCTGAGGCGTTATAAATCTCTAATACGCTGGATGGTGTACCGCAGGAGGTTATTAAAAAAAATTTCATAAAAGTTAAAAAATTTTCTTGACGAGGGCGGATTAGAATTTATAATTACGTCAATTGTTTCTTGTATCTTTCGTAAACACGGAGACTTATAGTGAGCCTGACCAAGAACAAAGACATAAGAAGAACCCTTCACGAGGTGGCTGAACTCCTTAGAGATGTGGAAAAGTTCTTCAGCCGCATGGGCCAGACAGACATTGAACAAAAGGTCCATGACATGGTCATCCAGATGGAAGAACCTTTCTATCTGCTTGTGGCAGGAGAGTATAACTCAGGCAAGTCTAGTTTTATCAATGCCCTGCTGGGCGAGAAAATCCTCCGTGAGGGACCAACCCCCACCACCCGCAAGATTACCATCCTCACCCACGGGGATAGCTACAACGTAGAAGAAATCCAGGAAAACCTTTGTCGGGTTGTATATCCTCTTGAAATCCTTAAAGATATAACCCTTATTGATACTCCTGGCACCAACTCAGTCTTCGTAGAACACGAAAAGATTATTGAAGGTTTCATCCACAGGGCGGAGTTAGTCATATTCATTACCTCCTCTGACAAACCCCTTACCGAGAGCGAATGTCAGTTCCTCCAGTTACTCAAAGGCAAGTGGGGTCGCAAGGTACTGTTTATCCTCAGCAAGATAGATCTGAAGACGGAGGAGGAGCGGAGAGAGATAATATCCTTCATTGAAAAGAACTGCTACAAACTGATGGGCTTTGAACCCAAGATACTTAGCATGTCCAGCGTAGAGGCCTTCAGGGCCAAAGAGACGCAGTCCCCGGAACTCCTCAAGAAAAGCAACATAGGGGAGGTAGAGGATTTCATCAACGAGAAACTGGACCTGGACGTAAAGATGGAGTTAAAGTACCTCAGCCCTCTGAAGTTCCTTTTCAACGTCTTTGGTGAGCTACGACAGGATTTGCAGGGGAACATCACCCGCTACAACTCCGAGATAGCAGGGATAGAGAGACTTGAGGCCCGGCTCAAGAGCAAAAAGGAAGACATGCAGGACTACTGCCAGAAGTACAAGGGCGAGATACAGTCGGCCTTTACCAGGTTAAAGGAGAGACTGGACACCTTCCTGAGTTTTCACATGACCACCAGGGCACTCATGGCCTCTTTATTCTCCCGAGAAAAGATTGCAGACCGCTTCCGTAAAGATTTAACCGGTCTATCCAATCCCCTGGAAGACCTGGACCGGGCAATAGATGATGCGGTAGATTACGTGACCAGGAACAATCGTTCCCTCTGGGAAATGGCCCTGGACTACAAGAGCTCGGAAAAGGGGCAGAAAAAGCCTGGAGAGGAACGAACCGGTGGTCTTTCCTTTGAGGACAAGAAGAATGAACTACAGTATCTCCTCCGCGAGCACTCCAAGGAGTACAGGGAGTTTGACATAAACAAGGAGGCAGATAGGCTAAGGGTAGTAGCCCAGAGTGGTCTGGCCAGTTTTCTGGCCCTGGAAGGAGTAGCCCTGGCCGCCCTGGGAGGGTTTGGCTTCTTCCTCTGGTTCCTTGCCCCGGTGGCCGCCATCCTCATCGGGGTCGGCTTCATCATGGTTCCTCATAAGCGCAAGGCCTTCCGCAACGAATTGTTCAAGCGGGTTGACATCCACTGTGAGCGCTTTACCAGCTTCATGTCCACTGAGTTAGATAAATTCATAGACAGGGTCATAGAGGACATTGAGAATAACGTCGGCTCCTTCAGGGACACCCGTTGGTCAGAACGGGAGGTGGCTATGAAACACCTGGCAGAACTGAACGAGCTGGCCGATAAGGTGAGGGCCCTTATCGGGAAGAGCACCCTCCCTTAGAAAAAAGTAGATAGTAGTCAGTAGACAGTATCCAGGGGAAAAGACTTTCAGCAACCTACTTTCTACTAGCTACTTGCTACTTGCTACTTGCCATGCTACTCCTGGGAATAGGTTACGACATCCATAGACTGGTAGAGGGGCGCAAATTATTCCTGGGAGGAATAGAGTTTGACTCCCCCGTAGGGCTCCTCGGCCATTCCGATGCCGATGTGGTACTGCACGCTATATGCGATGCCCTCCTCGGGGCCGCCGCCCTTGGAGACATAGGAGAACACTTCCCCGACGATGACCCCAGATGGAAAGGTATCTCCAGCGCACTGCTCACAGGAAAGGTCATGGAGTTGATAAGAGAAAAGGGGCTCAAGGTAAATAATGTAGACGTAATGGTCCTGGCCCAGAGGCCCAGACTGGGACCCAAAAAAGGAGAGATGAGACAGAAGGTGGCTCAGCTACTGGGTATCTCACCCGAGAGGGTGAATATAAAGGCCACTACCATGGAGGGACTGGACGCCATCGGTAGGGGGGAGGCCATAGCCACCCAGGCCGCCGTGACCCTCCTGTCCGCCTGAGACGGAGCGAACAATACGCCCCTGCGCCCTGTCCTGACCTGCCCTGAACCAGCACGGTTCAGCATTGGGGGCAGAGCCCCAATGCTATAGCCCTGGTGCTCCGCCACCAGGGCTGCCCCTACATTACTGCCTGAGACAGATTAGCTTGACAGTCTAAGGGTGACGGGGTATTATCTTGACACGGGGGGAGCGGGGGGAGTAGGGTGTGGCCTTACTCTATAACTCCTACTCTGAACCCAAAGGCTTTTTAAAGGGGAAAAAGGCATGGCGTGGTGGGCCCCATGGACGTGGGTCGGTGGGAATAAAGAGGAGACCGAAGAAGGGCTTATAGAAGAACAGGCAGGCCCTCCTCCATCAGAAGAGACATGGCCATCTGAGTTCCAGGAGGAAGAAGGTGGTGCATCCTCCTGGTGGCGCCCCTGGACCTGGTATGGAAGAAGAGGTACGGAAGGGCTAGAAGACCTGGAGGCCGGCCTCCCACTGGAAGAGGAGTTATCAAAGGGAGCAAGACCCTATAGTCCCACCGCACAGGGGCCCGAACTAGAAAGGGGGAGACCCGCCACAGAGGAAGTATCTCCCAGATTAGAAAGAAAGAGACCTCCAAGGGAGGTGCTAGTAGAAGAGGAGGAACTGGAGGGCTTGCCCCCAGAGGAAGAGGGGTATCCTGGTGGTTTATATATCTCTGACAGAAAAATAGAGGGAGGTTTCAAAAAGTTTTGTCTGGCCCTCTTCTCCATCTTCCTCCTGCCTTTCATACTGGTCTTTGGGATAGGCCTGTCCATCTGCGTCTTCCTATTAATATTCCCCATACTCATAGCCTTCTTCCCTATATTCTTCGTCGGCCTCTCTATGATCCTCATTATAGTCCCCGCGGCCGTACCAGTACTTATAATCTATATCATGGTCACCGAAAGGAGCCTGCTTCTAATAAACTCCAGGGGGCATCTGTTCTCCCTGCAGAGGCCCCCTGCCGAAGAGAAGAAGATGCCGGGGGAATAAGGGGTTCTACACAGGTTTATGGATATAGACGGAGACCTTTGAAAAACCCTACGCACATGTCATTCCTTCGGCTTCGCTCAGGACGGCGTCTGAGGGAGCAAAGTAGTTGCCGAAGCCCTGAGCGGAGCGAAGGGGACCGAAGAATCTCCTAAAAGACCAGATTCTTCGCTTCGCTCAGAATGACAAATAGCGCTGTATGGTTACACCCTCATAAAATAGGCCGTGAGGAGGATTACAGTAAGGCCAGCCGCAAGGACTATAAGGTTTAGCACGGCGGATTGGCCGTGATACCTGACAAATTGCTCCCAGAGTGCCTTTCTCTCCTCCTCCTTCTCCACCCCTTTCATCTCCATCCTCAGGGCGTGGGCCCTGGGGGCAATGACCAGTCCATTATAGAATGAGAGTATAAGCATCAGGCCCAGGATATAGAGCTTGGGCTTGTTCCAGTAGCCCTCCTTGTAATAAATACCCAGTGCAGTCAGGATGACCAGGAGACAGCAGGTATATTCCAGGAAGAAATACTTAGGAAATATCTCCCCTACTACGTCCCCGGCCCTCTCTCTGGGCAGCACCTTAAAGATACTGGGTGCGGCCACAAAGGTCATGAAGGTCATACCCCCCACCCAGAGGCAGAGACAGAGAAGATGGATACACTGGAGGATGGGAATCATTTGGCAGAAAAAAGGCCCTCTATGCGACTTGCCATCTGGAAGTCTTTTTCTGTAAGTCCACCTTCGGAGTGGGTAGTAAGGGCCAGGGTTACCCTGTTATAAGTAATAATAATGGTAGGATGGTGCTGGGCCTCTTCAGCCAGCCGGGCCACCTGGTTTACAAACCCTATGGCCTGAGAAAAGCCCGCAAACTTGAACTTCTTTACGATGGCCTGTTCGTCCAGGTTCCAATCCCTCAGCCCCTTGAGCCTCCGGGTAATCTCTCCCTCTGGTAGAGTTGCCATATATGCCCTATCCCACTGGCCCTATCCCACCGGACTGTAGGGGCAGGGTTTACCCCTGCCCTGCACCAGACCTGCCCTAGAGTCCGCCTCAGGCGGAGAAGGGACGGTACAGGGCCTGCCCAATCTACATATAGGTCACAAACTCTGGCTCTATGAGACACCTGAGGACATCGCAACGGGAAACCACCCCCACCAGCTTCCCATTCTGGAGGACTGGCACACGGATATAGCGCTTATCCATCAATACGGTCAGGACTTTGTCCACAGGGTCGTCTGCATTCACAGCGGTTACATCCTTGGTCATGACGTCTCCCGCCGTGACTCTCACCAGCTCTTTACCTTCCTTTACCGCCTTAAGGAGGTCAAGCTCAGTGATGACCCCCTCCACCTTACCCGCCTCATCCGTAACGGGCATACCACTGTAGAGTCCGCAGAGGAGTTGCATGGCCACGTCCCTGGCAGATGCACCCTTTCGGGCCGAAACTACCGGTCTCGTCATTATGTCACGTGCCTTTAATCCCTTCATAAAATCTCTCCTTATCAAACATGAAACAAAGAATACTATTATCGGCCTTTCTTGGTCTTAGCCGTGGCCTTCTTAGGCCCAGCCATCTTCTTTCCATGCGGCTTCCCACAACTCATAATCATGCCTCCTTTTAGTTGAGTGCCACTTGACTCCTTAACTTTTACTCCATATTGCTATTTTTTTCAAACCTTTTCTTTATTACCGTCTCCTGTCCCTTCATTTGACGGCATAGGACATAAACTTCGTATTACAGAGGCACAGGGCCTGTCCTTCTTTATCAAGGGCTATCATGCCTGCCTTTCCCCCGATGGCCTCCAGTTCTCTGAGGGCCAATTTCATGGCCCCCTTTAGCCCCATACCGTCGGTTACCCTCGTTGCCACCCTTACAGCCAGGGCCGCATTGACTATGTCCTCTCCCCTCCCCGAACAGGATACACCCACTAACCCGTTGGCATAGGTCCCACACGGAGAGGCCACGTCGCTTATCCTCCCCGGGGTCTCGCACCCTACCCCACCCGTAGAGGTGGCAGAAGCGATATTACCCTTACTGTCTATAGCCACCGCCCCCACGGTGCCTGCCCTGAACCTTATTGGTTCAGGGCCTGTGCCCTCACAGTGTTTCTCCCATTCTGCCAGGCTTTCCTTAGTAATCGGGTTATAGGGTCTGAAACCCCTGACCCTGGCAAAGGCCGTAGCCTCCCTCCCGGCTAATACCGTGAACCTCTCCATTTGTAGAAGATGGGCCACCTTGATAGGGTTCTTTACCTTCTCAATATTTACTACCGCCGAGAATCTTTGCCTGTGTCCATCCATCAGAGAGGCAGTAAGCCTTGCCCTACCGTCGGACTGGAGTCTTGAGCCTGTCCCGGCATTAAAGAGGGGGTTATCCTCAAGCATCACTACTGCCTGCACCGCTGCCTCCACCGCCCCCTTCTCTAAAAGGACAGGATACGCCTCCTTGAGGATAATACCCAGGGCCTTCTCTATCTCCCTTTGTCTTTTTATGGACGGTCTTTTACCTGCACCGCCGTGGATGATGAGTCTGGGAACAATGGTCATGGAACAAGACGATGGTGATGCTATGCTATCGGATTAGGAAGGTAAGAAGTGGCCCAGTTTGAGACCTACCAAGACCCAATCTTCCAGTGTGGAACGCAACTCCTCCCCACACTCACGCAATGTGTCTCCAAATGCTACGACTCCTTTGCAGGAGGGAATCCGTCCAGAGAATGTGCCATCTTCCAGCTTGTCGTATACCGCTTGGGCCATAGCCCGTTCCACATGCTCGCTCAGGATGTACCGTATGGCCATCGCATGCCTCCTATCTCATTAACTTTTTAAATCCCTCTATCGTTAAATCCGCATCTTTGAGAATACTTTTCAGGACCTTTGGATGCAGGATTTTTCCTGCATGATATGGAATAGTTACTCTCTTCCCTTCCTTATTTTTGTATATCTTGTGGCTACCGCTCTGACGGACAAGAAAGAACCCACCTCTCTCCAATGCCCTGATTGCCTCTGCGGCAGTTATTCTCGGAAGTTTCTCAGTCAACGGTAACTTCCGTGGAAGTAAAGCTTATAGATTCAGGCTGGGGAATCTCTTCACCACCTTTTATTCTGTCCTCTACATGGAGCCTGATGGCATCTTTAATGTTTTCTAGGGCCTCCTCGTAGGTGTCTCCCTGTGTGTAACATCCCTGAAGTTCGGGACAGAAGGCAAAATACCCCTCCTCATCCTTTTCAATCACCACAGAAAACCGATAGGTCTTCATTCTTTTCCTCCAAATCCTTATTCCGCTTCTTCCAGCTTATCCTTATTGACTTTTGCGAGTTTACCTTACTGGGGGGTTACATTCAAGCAATTTAGGTAGAATGGGGCCTGGGTTCTAGAAGGGCCTTCCAACGGCATAATCCAGCCTCAGCACGGTCTCTCCCTGGGCCTCTAGCCTCAACGGGACGCGCCACACCACGGACTCTGCCAGGCAGACGCCTTGATTGTCCTCACGGCAATAATAGAACGCGATGGAGACCTTCAGGGGCAGTTCCTTTATTTCCCCCAACGTCTTAAATGGGATTCGCACTGGGAGGCCAGGGCCTTCCAGTCTGGTTGTCTCCCCTTCCAGTGCAAGACTCCCTCCTGAATCCATGCCGTACAAAAATGGTGCAAGCGGGGAGAGGTGATAACCTTCCGGGAGGTGGAGGTCTATAACTAATTCTACAGTACTGTTGGTAGGGAGGGCCTGCGGGGGCAGGTTAATCTCTTTGGCGCCGGGGAGGAGAAACCCGACGGCAGGTCTTGCCTCTGTGGGTTTAAGACCGGCAAGCCTCAGCGTCTCTACCTTCCCATCACTCTTCATAATGCGTATGGCGTGGTTATTGGTATCAGCCACGTATAGCCTACCACCTATTTGGGAGTGGCCCTCGCCACCAAAGGCCAGTCCCCCTGGCTCGTAAAACCTGCCCTCTTTCCCGTCCCTGTATCCTGGCCTGCCGTCTCCCAGGAGGGTCCTGGAGGTCTTCTTCTCAGGGTCTACCAGCTTTATCTTGTGATTATAGGTATCTGCCACGTAGAGCAGTCCCTCATGGAAGACGACTCCGAGCGGGTGCTGGAGACGCACCATAGCCCCCTGCCCATCCACGTCGCCAAACTCAAAGAGGTCAAGTCCCACAATCGTATTGACCCTCTCCGTCAAGAGATTTATCTCCCTCACGGAGCTAGTCTCACTATCGGCCACAAAGAGTCTCTTACCGTCGGTGGTAATCCCACTGGGCTGGGCAAAGGCACTACCCTCAAGACTGCCATCCACCCTGCCCTCCCTGCCACTGCCTGCAAAGGGTTGAACCAGGTTATTGGCCAGGTCCATTACCCAAACCTGATGGCTCCCCGCCATGGCGATATAGAGCTTATCCCCAACCAGAGAAAGGTCCCACGGGGAACTCAGCTCGGCCTTGGTGCCGAGGCCCCCCAGGCTGAGGAAGCCCCCCTGTCTACCCGTCCCTGCAATGGTGGTAACCGTCCTGGACTGGAGGTCTAATCTCCTGATGAGGTGGTTCTCGGTATCGGCCACGTAAAGGGTCTCTCCCTGAAGGGCCATGCCCTGGGGATGGAAGAAGCTGGCCTGATTAAAAGGGCCATCCCCTCTGCCTATCTCCCCAGAGCCTGCCACGTCTATTACCTTACCCTCCCCGGTGGCTATAACTATACGGTTATGGTTGGAATCGCTAATAAAGAGTCTATCCTTTACCGGGTCTGCAAGTATCTTCCCTGGGAAAGACAGGGGGCTGGGCCCCAGGCGCCCCTTTTCAAGGGACAGGTTAAGGGGTTCTTCTTTAACAACCCCCCTGGAGCGGAAATAGGCCAGGGACTCTCTCAGCCGTCTGTCTATGGCTTCATAGTTGCCCTCCCCCGAATACGCCCCTATCACGTAACCCTCCGGGTCAACTAGCACCAGCGTGGGCCAGGACCTGACGGCGTAGGACTGCCAGATTTGCATCTCCTTATCGTTGACCACCGGGTGCTGAATCTCGTACCGCAGGATGGCCTGGCGGATGTTCTCAGTCAACCTCTCGTTGGAAAACTTGGCCGAGTGGACGCCAATCACCACCAACTCAGTAGGATAACCCTTTTCCAGCCTCTTCAGCTCAGGGATAACGTGCATGCAGTTTATACAGCAATAAGTCCAGAAGTCCAGGAGGACGAACTTCCCCCTGAGGTCTGCTACCCTGAGGGGTCTATCAGTATTGAGCCACTCCATCCCTTCCGGGAACTCCGGGGCCCTTATCCTGGGGGAGGCAGAGGTCTTCATTGTTTTATACGGGAGTGGCCCTTGCCACTCTTCTCCAATCAGCTGGGTCAAGAACATCCCACACAAAAATACTACGCTCAGGAGGCATCTCATGGTGGAGTAAATTCTAAGGGGATTTGTTTGGGTATGCAATGGGAAAGGTTTTGGATTTAGTCAGGTGCTTTGATAGAATGAGACTGGTCATGATAGCCGTGGGAGAAAAGGTACTGATGCGGGGTTGTGAGGCCATGGCGGAGGCGGCCATAAGGGCGGGCTGCAGGTTCTACGCCGGGTATCCGATTACCCCGCAGAGTGAGCTGGCGGAGTACATGGCCAGGGAGCTCCCCAAATATGGCGGGGTATTCATCCAGTCAGAGAGTGAGATTGCGGCCATCAACATGGTACTGGGGGCCTCTGTAACTGGAACCCGGGCCATGACCAGTTCCAGCAGCCCCGGTATAAGCCTGAAACAGGAGGGGATTTCCTACCTGGCCGGGTGCGAGCTTCCGGCAGTGATAGCCAACTTCGGCAGGGGAGGGCCAGGACTTGGAAACATTGCCCCTTCTGATGCGGACTACTTCCAGGCCACTAAGGGGGGTGGACATGGAGACTACCGCAACATCGTCCTCGCCCCTTACTCAGTACAGGAAACGGTAGAACTCACCCACCTGGCCTTTGATCTGGCCGATAGATACAGGAATCCAGTACTCATCTTGTGCAGTGGGCTCATTGCCCAGATGATGGAACCCGTAGAATTTATGCCCTTCAAAGGTGGCGAGGGCCACTCCCAAAAAGAGGAAAAGCCCTGGGCACTGACGGGGGCCAGGGGACGGCCGTCCATGGTAATCAAATCCCTGTATCTACAGGACGTGGAGCTGGAGGGACACGACCTCAAACTCCAGGAGAAATACAGAGAAATCAGGGAAAAGGAGGTGCGTGTGGAGGCACAACACCTGGAAGGTGGCAGGGCCACTCCCGAAGAAAGGGCAAAGTTAGTAGTAGTCGCCTTTGGCACGGCGGCAAGGGTGGCGGCTAGTGCAGTGGAGGAGGCCAGGGAAGGAGGCCTCCCAGTAGGACTCATAAGGCCCATTACCCTGTTCCCTTTCCCCAGGGATTTTATAAGAAAGGCGGCAGAAGGGACGGACAGGTTCTTGGTGCTGGAACTCTCAGGCGGGCAGATGGTAGAGGACGTGGAGCTTGCCGTGAGGGGCAGGGTGCCCGTGGAATTTTATGGCAGGATGGGCGGCGTAGTGCCCTCTCCAGAGGAGTATCTGGCGGAAATAAGGAAGAGGCTATAACTATGAAACTGGTCTTTGACAGGCCCCGCAGTATGAGGGATAAGCCCATGCACTTTTGCCCTGGGTGCTCTCATGGCATAGTGCACCGGCTGGTGGCTGAGGCCGTTGATGCCCTGGGGCTGAGGGAGAGGACGGTGGCCGTGGCGCCCGTAGGCTGTGCAGTGTTCATGTATGAGTACATGGACTTTGACGTAACGGAGGCCCCGCACGGACGTTCCCCCGCCGTGGCCACGGGCATAAAGCGTTCAAGGCCAGACCTCTTCGTCTTCACCTATCAGGGGGATGGAGACATCGGGGCCATAGGACTGGCAGAGATAATATCGGCGGCCAACCGTGGGGAGAATTTCTCCGTGGTCTTCGTAAACAATACGGTATATGGCATGACAGGTGGTCAGATGGCACCTACTACGCTCCTGGGCCAGAGGACCACTACTACACCCAGAGGGAGGGAGGCCAAGACGGAAGGACACCCCCTAAGGATGGCAGAGCTTATCTCTGGTCTGGAGGCCCCCTATTATGTGGCCAGGGTGGCCGTAGATTCGCCCGCCCATATCGCCAGGGCCAGAAAGGCCATCCTGAGGGCCTTCCAGATACAGGTGGAAGAAAAGGGGTTCTCCTTCGTGGAGGTGCTTGGGGCCTGTCCTCTAAACTGGGGACTCTCTCCCACTGAGGCTATCAAGAGGGTACAGGAGGAACTTATACCCTACTATCCTCTGGAGGTGTTTAAGGACAAATCAGGTGCGGAATGAGGAGTGCGGAATGCGGAATAATTCCAAATTCCGCAATCGCAATTCCGAATTTAGAATAGGGTTTAAATGTATACTGACCTCATGGTATCGGGTTTTGGTGGGCAAGGGGTGTTAATTGCCGGACGCTTACTATCTTATGCGGCCATGAGGGAAGATAAACACGTAACCTTCTTCCCCGCCTATGGTCCCATCATGCGGGGTGGAGAGGCCCACTGCACGGTAGTTATCTCCACCCGACTGATAGGTTCTCCAGTGGTCCGCAACCCCCTCGCGGCCATTGTGATGAACCTGCCCTCCCTGTTGAGCCTGGAACCCAGGGTAAAGCCCGGTGGGTTGCTTATAGCGAACGTAGACCTTGCTGACAGGTCTCATTCCAGGAGGGAAGACATCAAGAAGATATTCGTCCCGGCCAATACCATTGCCGAGGGGATAGGTAGTGGGCGGGTGGCCAGTATGGTGGCCCTTGGGGCGTACATTGAGGCAACGAGGGCAGTCACCCTCCAGAGCGCAATAAGTTGTCTGGATAAGATAATTACGGAGAAGCACAGGGAGTTCCTGCACCTGGACGAAGAGGCGTTGAAGCAGGGAGCGTTGTTCAGTAGACAGGGAACAGGGGCTAGGGGCCAGGGGTTGTAAAAATACTTAATAATACCTATCCCTGACCCCTGTCCCCTGTTCCCTGTTCCCTCTTACCTGTAAACCTTTATAGCTACCTGGGGGCACATCTCGGCGCACATGGCGTCGCCGACACAGCGTTCTTCCTCCCCATTAAAGCAGGCGACGTGATAACCCTTTGTGTTAATCTCCCGGGAGAGGTAGATAAGTTTATACGGACAGGTGATTATACACAGTTCACACCCGTTGCACCTTTCTCTATCTATCACAATCCTTCCCATGATAATTTATCTTCTCACAGACTGACTTCTTGTGTCAAGGAAGGTAGGGGCATCCGCCTCAGGCGTGAGAACGCAGGCTAAAGCCTGCGGCTACTCCAGGGGGTTTACTACCAGCCCCGATAATAACTTCGGGTAGAAGAAGGTGCTCTTGGGGGGCATCTTTAACCTCTGTGAGGCTACGGCCCTCATCTGCTCTATGGGTGTGGGGTTAAGGAAGAAGGCCATGTCGTATTCCCCCGATTCAACGAGGGAGATGGCCTGTGCGGCATCATGTACATAACGGATATGGTTTTCCTCCTTCCCTGACTTACTCTGCAGTAGCCTATCCAGGGCAAGACCATGGAGGACGGTTACCTCTAGCTCCCGCAGGCACTCTGGCACATCGGGAAAGGCCTTTTTCAGCAGGCGCGGCCTCCGTAAGGTAAGGAGGTAATACTCCCTGGTATCTCCCAGGAAAAGCCCGAAGGAATAGAGCGGGGCGTCCTTGAGTTTGTTTTCCATCAAGTCATAGCTTCCATCCTTAAGATGCTCCACGTCAAAGGCCTCCTCCAGTATGTCTTCCATCGGGGGTTCCAGCTTCTTCGGGAGCTTAATCACCCTGTGGATGGGGAGGATACATAGCCCCGGGTCCTTCATGGAGACGAGGGCCATCAGTGTGAAGTGGTGAGGGCCGGGCGGTCTATCCTTCAACTCTTCCTTGTAGGCCAGAGATACCTCGTAGCGGTGGTGGCCATCCGCTATAAATAGCGGTTTGTCTTCAAGGAGCTTTGAGAGTTCGTCTATGACCTGCCATTCCTTCACTACCCATAGTCTGTTACGGGTGCCGTCCCAATGGAACTCTTCATCCGGGGGGAGGGAGGTTACTGGTTCAAGGATACCCTTCGTCTTTGCGTCTTCCTCTGGATAGAGGGCAAAGATGGGGTCAAGGTTGGCCTTGCATACCCTCAGGAGGCGGAGACGGTCCTCCTTCTGTTTTGGGAGGGTATTCTCGTGAGGGTAGATGTTCCCCGTCAGGTAGTCCTCCAGTTTGACCAGCGAGATAAAGCCGGTCCTGGTGTAGTCCTGGCCTTCCAGGGAGAACCTCTGTTCGTAGACGTAAATAGAAGGCTGGGCTTCACTTATTAGGACCCTCTCGTCCCGCCAGGATTTCAGTAATTGGGCCGCCCTGGTATATCTATTACGGTACTCGGTATCCGCCGGGAGTTCCTTGCCCAGGATGAGGCGGATGAAGTTAAGGGGGTTCCTGAGATGGAGTTCTTCTCTGTACTGTGGGGTGATTACATCGTAAGGAGGACACACCACCTTAGAGGGGTCCGGGACCTTTCCTGGATTATATCTAAGCCCTTTAAATGGTCTGATGATGGCCACTTCAGGATGTGGAATGCAGAATGCGGAATGCGGAATTCCACATTCTGAATTCCGCACTACGCACCGAGTCTAGATAGTCCCAGCCTCCCAGGAAACGAGATACTCTTCCTGCTCCCTGGTAAGTTGGTCAATGGAGACGCCCATAGACTTTAGTTTAAGGCTTGCTACCCATTCGTCTATCTCTCTTGGGACGTTGCACACCCGGTTCCCCAGTTGTCCCTGGTTCTTTTTGAGGTACTCCGTGGACAGGGCCTGCACAGAGAAACTCATGTCCATGACACAAGCAGGGTGCCCTTCGGCAGAGGCCAGGTTTATGAGCCTACCCTCACCCAGGAGGTAGATAGAACGCCCGTCCTTCAATACGAACTGGTCCACAAAGGGCCTGGCCTGACGCACTTCCTTGGCCATCTCCCTCAGGGACTCAATGTCTACCTCTACGTTGAAGTGCCCCGAGTTGCACACCACGGCCCCGTCTTTCATGACCTGGTAGTGCTCTTTCCTTATAACGTGGATGTCCCCGGTCACGGTGCAGAAGAGGTCCCCTATCTTTGCGGCCTCTCCCATCGGCATGACCCAGTAGCCGTCCATGGTGGCCTCTAAGGCCCGAATGGGGTCTACCTCCACCACCACCACCTTTGCCCCCAGACCCCTCGCCCTCATGGCCAGTCCCTTTCCACACCAGCCGTAACCTGCTATCACCGCCGTCGTACCAGCCATGAGCATATTGGTGGCCCGGATGATACCGTCCATGGTGGACTGCCCAGTGCCATAGCGGTTATCAAAGAGATACTTACAGTTGGCATCGTTGACGGCCATGACGGGGAACTTCAGCACCCCCTTCTTCTCCATGGCCCTTAACCTTACTAGCCCAGTGGTGGTCTCTTCCATACTCCCTATGGCCTCCTTAACCACCTTGGGATGGTTGCTGTGGACGGCGGATACCAGGTCCGCCCCATCATCAATTATTATCTGCGGACTATGGGCAATGGCGGCATCTATGTGCTCGTAGTAGGTCTTGTTGTCTTCTCCCTTGATGGCAAAGACCGGTATCTGAAAATCCTTGACCAGCGATGCGGCCACGTCGTCCTGAGTGGATAAGGGGTTGGAGGCGCACAATACCACGTCTGCACCGCCTGTCTTGAGGGTATGGACGAGGTTGGCCGTCTCTGCCGTAACGTGCAAGCAGGCCGAGAGTTTTATGCCTGCCAGGGGCTTCTCCTTCTTAAACCGCTCCCTGATAAGGCCGAGTACCGGCATCTCCTTGTTGGCCCAGGCAATCCTGTTACTTCCCAGTGGGGCTAGCCCCATGTCTTTTACGTGGTAGTTCACTTAGGCCCTCCCCAGGGCAGGCTCCCGAAGGCCGGCCTCCTTTTTTAATGCCTCCACCATATCGGTCTCCTCCCAGGTGAATGCCTTCCCCTTACGGCCAAAGTGGCCATAACGGGCGGTGTCCTTGTAGATGGGCCTCCGGAGTTTGAGTTTTTCTATGATGCCCCCAGGAGTGAGGTCAAAGACCTTTTCAGCAATCTCGGAAATCCTGTGCTCGGAGAGTTTGGAAGAACCCTCGCAATGGACGAGGACGCTGGTGGGCTCTACGAGTCCGATGGCATAAGATAACTGCACCTCACACCTATCAGCCAGACCCGCCGCCACGATGTTCTTGGCCACGTAACGGGCGGCATAATTGGCGCTACGGTCCACCTTTGTGGGGTCTTTACCTGAGAAGGCCCCCCCGCCATGCCTGGCCCTGCCACCGTATGTATCCACTATTATCTTCCGCCCCGTAAGCCCGCAATCCCCCTTGGGTCCACCTACCACAAAACGCCCCGTGGGGTTGACGTGGAAGACGGTCTTATCGTCCAGATACTTGGAAGGGATAACCTTCTTTATGAGTTTATTAATCAAATCCTTCTTGATGGTCGCCTGGTCCACGTCCTCCGAATGCTGGGTGGAGACCACTACTGTGTGTACTCTTTTGGGGATGTGGTTTTCATACTCCACCGTCACCTGGGACTTACCATCGGGTCTCAGGTAGGGGAGTTCCTTGGACTCCCTGAGTTTGGCCAGCCCCTCTACCAGTTGGTGGGAAATCATTATGGGTAAGGGCATGAGTTCGGGGGTCTCGTTGCAGGCAAAGCCTATCATCATACCCTGGTCTCCTGCCCCCAGCTTCTTCCCCTTCCTCTCGTCCACACCCATGGCAATGTCAGGGGACTGCTTGTCAATGCAGGACACTACGGCGCAGGTGCGGTAGTCAAAGCCCATAGCCGGGTCCGTGTAGCCTATTTCTTTAATCGTCTCCCTGGCTATTGCGGGGATATCCACGTTGGCCGTGGTCGTTATTTCTCCGGCAATAAGGACTAGACCTGTCTTTACCAGTGTCTCGCATGCTACCCTGCCGTAGGGGTCTTGCTCCAGGATGGCATCCAGTATGGCATCCGATACCTGGTCTGCTATCTTATCGGGGTGGCCAATGGCTACTGATTCCGACGTGAAGAGATACCGTTCTTTTCTCATTTAATTCTTGTCTCCTTTTAATAATCTTTCCAACACTTCAAGGCTACGAAGCGTAGCTCCTCTGTTTTTTAAGACTACTTCCCGGGCCCGCTGGCCCATCGCCTCGGCGGGCTGGCTATGGGTCAAGACGTCTCTTACCGCCCTCAAGAGTTCCCCTTCGTCACCCACCTTTCTAGCCCCCCCTGACTCCAGCAGGAGGTTGGCCTCCTCCGAAAAATTCTCCATGTGCGGGCCGAAGAGTATGGGCCTGGCCAGTCCAGCAGGTTCCATGACGTTCTGTCCACCAATACCCTTCAGGCTCTTCCCTACAAAGACGCAGTGGGCCAGGGAATATATATGCTGTAATTCCCCCACGGTGTCAACAACTATAATGCCTTCCCGCTCAGGAGGAATGACCTGCCCCGAACCAACAGGGTTCAGGGCCTGCCCCTCCAGCAGATTCGCTTCGCTCACTGCAAGCCCTGACCTCCTCACACAAGGCAGACCCAGGGCAAGCACCTTCTCTTCTATCTCCGGAGCCCTTTCTATATGCCTAGGGACAAGGATTAGCCTCAAGGCAGGCAGTTCCGTCTTAAGGGTCTTGAAGACCCTTAGCAGGATTTCTTCCTCTCCTGGATGCGTGCTCCCACCCACCAGCACCAGGTCTTCGGGCCTTAGTTTGAAGATTTGCCTCAACCTCTCCTTTCTTTCCAGAGGCACCTCTACGGGCAGGCTGTCGTACTTGACGTTGCCGGTGACTAAGACCCTTTCCTCAGCAATACCAAGCTCAAGGAATCTAGAGGCATCGGCCTGGCTCCTGGCGCAGTAGAAATTTTCTCTGGCATTAAGGGCCTCTCTAAATGCCCCAGAAAGACGACTGATAGCCTTAAAGGCCCTTACCGACTTGGCAGAGATTCGGCCGTTAACTACTATCACCGGGATCCTTCTCTCGTGTGCGGCCACCAAGAAATTGGGCCATATCTCTAATTCAACCAAGAGTATGCAGGCAGGTCTCAGGAGGGTCAGGGCCTTGCGGTCCAACCAGCTCAGGTCAAAAGGGAAGTAAAAAGAGAGTTTGTCTCCAAAGTCCTTCCTGGCCACGGAGAGACCGGTGTTGGTATTGGTAGATAGTATAACCTCCCAGTCAGAAAAGGTCTCCTCAAGGGCTTTAACCAGTGGCCTGCTGGTAAGCATCTCTCCCACCGAGGCGGCATGGACCCAGAAGCACGGGGCCGAGCCCCTGCGTTCCGGGAGCCAGCCCAGTTTCTGCATCAGGCCAGAGCGGAAACGCTCGCTGACAAAGAGCTTCGCCACTATATATGGGGCCCCCAGGGTAGCGGCCGAGAGATAAAAGGAATCAATGACGAATGGCATATCTATTTACCACAACAGACCTTGTGTTTTTTGCCACTGCCACAGGGACAGGGCTGGTTCCTGCCCACCTTAGCACTCACACGTATAGGCTCTAACTTCCTCTCTCCTGCCTCGGCATTGGTAGCGGTGGGCTGTGACGACCTCTTGCCTTCCAGCAGGAGGGAGGGGTCCTGGTACACGAAGTCCTCTGCCTTCCAGACGCTCCTGGCCATTGCAGGGACCCCTCTTTCTATCTTAATCTTGAAGAATATGTCTATAATCTCTGCCCTGATGGAAAACATCATCTCCTCAAACATGACCAGGGCCTCACGTTTGTACTCCACCCTGGGGTCTATTTGGGCATACCCCCTGAGTCCTATACCGGACTTAAGGTGGTCCATTGCGTACAGGTGGTCCTTCCACTTGGCATCTATCTTCTCAAGGAGGAGTATCTGTTCCAGCCTCAACACCTCCTCCTCCCCAATCTCACGTACCCTCTGCTGGTAGAGTTCCTGGGCCCTAGTAGTTAGCAGTACCTCTATCTCCTCTTTTGTCTTACCAGCCATTTCATCCGGGGTAACTTCAGCCCTGAATTTTGTCCCGAACCACTCCAGGAGACTCTTTGTATCCCAACTCTGCCCCTCTTCCTGAACGCCCATGTAGTAATCCACCTCGTCCAGGACAGAGTCCTTTATCATCTTAAGGACGCCCTCTTTGAGGTCCTTCCCCTCAAGGCACTTCTGTCGCCAGGCATAGATGGTCTTACGCTGTTCATCCATCACCTCGTCATATTCCAGGAGGTGTTTGCGTATCTCAAAGTTATGCTCCTCTACTTTCCTCTGGGCCCTCTCTATGGCATTCGTGACCATTGAGTGCTCAATGGCCATGCCTTCTTCCATGCCCAGCCTCTGCAGGATGGAACTCACCCTCTCGGAGGCAAAGAGCCGCATAAGGTCATCTTCCAGGGATACGTAAAACCGCGAGGAACCAGGGTCTCCCTGACGACCAGACCTGCCGCGGAGCTGGTTGTCTATCCTCCTGGCCTCGTGCCTCTCGGTACCTACCACATGAAGTCCCCCCAGTTCAGCCACACCCGCTCCCAGTATTATGTCCGTACCCCTGCCTGCCATGTTGGTAGAGACGGTAACGTGGCTCATTTGCCCCGCCTTGGCCACGATGTGGGCCTCCCGCTCATGATGCTTTGCATTGAGTACCTCGTGCGATATGCCGCGCCTCTGCAGACGCTCGCTGAGCATCTCTGACCTTTCTATGGAGACGGTGCCTATCAGCAGGGGCCTCCCGGTCTTGTGTATCTCCGCTATCTCCTCTTCAATGGCGTTCCACTTCTCTCTCTCGGTCCTGTAGACCTTATCGGTGAAGTTGGTACGCTTCAAGGACTTGTTGGGGGGGATGACTACGACCTCCAGACCATATATCTTATCAAACTCTGAGGCCTCGGTGGAGGCCGTGCCAGTCATGCCTGCAAGTTTTTTATACATCCTGAAGTAATTCTGGAGGGTAACGGTGGCCAGGGTCTGGTTCTCCTCCTTTATCTTCTGGCGTTCCTTGGCCTCTACCGCCTGGTGGAGCCCATCGCTCCAGACACGGCCTTCCATAAGGCGTCCCGTAAATTCGTCCACAATCACTACCTGGCCGTCCTTTACGATGTAATCCCTGTCCAGTTTAAAGAGGTGGTGCGCCCTGAGGGACTGCTCAATGTAGTGGGGCCAGTCCATGTTTGCGCCAGTGTACATACTCCCAATGCCCAACTGGTGCTCTACCTCTACCGTGCCATCGTCGGTGAGGTGGACCTGTTTCTCTTTCTCCTTTATCTGGAAGTGTTTATCCTTCAGGCGGCGGGCGATGCGGTCTGCCTCATAATACTTTTCGGTAGACTCTTCGGCCGGACCGGAGATTATTAGTGGGGTGCGGGCTTCATCAATCAGTATGCTGTCCACCTCGTCCACAATGGCGTAGTTACGGCCACCCCTCTGTACCTGTTCTTCTACGCCCAGCCGCATGTTATCCCTGAGATAGTCAAACCCGAACTCGCTATTGGTGCCGTAGATAATATCGCACTGGTAGGCCAGTTGCTTATCTTTGTACTCCTGATGGGACTGGATGGCACCGGCCGTCATCCCCAGGAAGTCAAAGACAGGGCCCATCCAGTCCCTGTCCCTCTTGGCCAGGTAATCATTCACCGTAACGATATGCACGCTACTACCGGTAAGGGCGTTGAGATAAGCGGGGAGGATGGCAACAAGGGTCTTACCCTCACCGGTAGCCATCTCTGCAATCTTGCCCTGATGGAGGACTATCCCACCCAACAGCTGGACGTCAAAGGGCCGCATGGTAAAGGGGGGTATCTCGGGGTTAGGGCTCCTGGGCACCCTGTTACTGGCCTCCCTGACCACGGCGAAGGCCTCTGGCAGGAGGTCGTCCAGGGTCTCTCCCGCCTGGAACCTCTTTTTGAACTCATCAGTCTTGGCCCTTAACTGCGCATCAGTAAGCTCCTTCACCTTAGGCTCTAAGGAGCTGATGTGCTGTACTATGGGCCAGAGTTGGGCAATGATGCGCTCATTGGCCGTCCCAAAGAAATAACCAGCTACCTTGGCGATATAGTCTAGTATCATTATCGGTTGTCAGTTGAGTGAAGACTAAAAACCCTTCCGTTTGCAGTACATTATAACAAAAATTTAAACCATCATTTAATCAGATTGGAGGGTGGGTGTCAAGGGAGGGGCAGGGTGTAGGGAAATGAATTGTAAATTGTAAGTTGGAAATTTTAAAATTTCCAATTTCCAATTTCCAATTAAGGTTGAAAATCCGCCTTAGGCGGGAAAGTCCGCCATGTTTTTGGAGGACGCCATGTCTTGGGCGGGGGTGGGCTGGGCCGATGCCCATAAATAAAGGTTTTTCGGAGGTCTAGGGACCTCTGAAGAAGTCGCCCTCACAGACCGTGTCATTCCTTCGGCTTCGCTCAGGACAGCGTCTGGGCCGAAGCCCTGACCCCAAACGAAGTGAAGGGGAACTAGATTCTTCGCTTCGCTCAGAATTACACCACTTCCTGTCACCCTGAGCGAAGCGAAGGGTCTAGATTCTTCTCCACCTGAGGCGGATTTTCAACAGGATTTTCACCTTAATTTCCGTCCATATTCCCCGTAACCATCCTGCCCTCACCAGGGCCAAAGGGATGGAGGCTGGTCCAGGGCCCGCTATTATTGTAGTAGACATTTATGCCGGCATTAAAATTGCCGAAGTCCACTATCAAATCAGCCTTCCCGTTCCCGTCCAGGTCACCCATGACCATATTGTAAGCCCCAGGGCCCCAGTGGTGGCGGCTGGTCCAGGGGGCGACATTGTTATAATAGACATTTGTGCCTGCATTAAAATTGCCAAAGTCTACTACCAGGTCATCACTACTTCCTGTGTATGTGCATGTAGTACCTACCATAAAGGATGGGGTAGTTACGGTTACGCCTGCATCTGCCATAGGCTGGGTAAGGTTGGTTACGGTGGAGGTGATACTGTTCACCGTAACGGAGGGGGTGTTTACAGTCATATTGGGGCTGGAGAAGTTTCCACAGCCAAAGATGTTCCCGCTTGAATCCAGCCTCAAGACCAGGACATCCTGGCTTCCTGCCCCGAAGGACCCTGTGTAACCAGTGAGTATGTATCCCCCATCACTCGTCTGCTGGATGGAATAGCCACGGTCCTCATTAGCTTCACCAAAGGTCCTCTGCCAGACTATGTTACCCTTTTCATCCAGCCTCAAGACCAGGACATCATTATACAGTGCCCCCAAGGACGCTGTCTCACCAGTGAGTATGTATCCCCCATCACTCGTCTGCTGGATGGAATAGCCTTTATCAGCACCGTTTCCACCAAAGGCCTTCTGCCAGACTATGCTACCACTTGAATCCAGCCTCAAGACCAGGAAATCCAGAACCCCTGACCCGAAGGACCGTGTGTAACCAGTGAGTATGTATCCCCCACCACTCGTCTGCTGGATGGACTGGCCATAGTCAGAATCAGCTCCACCAAAGACCTTCTGCCAGACGATGTTACCACTTGAGTCCAGCCTCAAGACCAGGACGTCCCTGTCCCCTGCCCCGAAGGAGTATGTGTGACCAGTGAGTATGTATCCCCCATCCCTCGTCTGCTGGATGGAATGGCCAAAGTCCTCATTAGCTCCATCAAAGGTCTTTGCCCATGTGCCGGCCTCGGAGGGACTGCAGAGGAAGAAGAGTATCAAGGATATTATGTAGCCGCTCCGCCTGAGGCGGATAGCCTGCGAAAGGAAGGATTCGTCCGCCTGAGGCGGAGCGAACCCAGTTTGCAAAAAGCAACGGCAAAAGGAGAAAAATCTTGCGATGACCCTTTTCATGACTGTCCCGCCCCTCCTAGCACGTGTGTTTTACCCACGCAGGCTAAAGCCTGCGGCTACTCCCTTACTGCACAAAGTTTGGGATATCTCAGCCAGATGTCAAGGAAATAATCCCTGGTGAGAGAACGGGGTAAATCACAAATTGCAAATTACAGATTACAAATTACAAATTGGGATTTTGGGGGTTAAGGTGTTTGGTATATCCCTTCAGGCGTTTCATGAATTCTGCGTAACTTTTATCCTGAGGGGTATAAAATTTTTGTCCCTGGATTATGGAGTAGTAGGGCAGGCATTGCCTGCCCTACTGTTCTGACACGGGGTGTCACCCTGAGCGAAGCGAAGGGTCTCAGAGATTCTTCGCTTCCCCTTCGCTCCGCTCAGGGCTTTGGCTCACTCAGAATGACGGATGATGCCATGATGACTTTTGCAGAGTTCTCAATTTATAATCTGTAATTAGAATTGATGTGCAATCCTCTTAACAAGTCTGATTACTACCAGGACCACGCCTACGCAGAAGAGGAGCACTGCCCCAAGGGCCAGGGGGACGCTGGGGTTCTCTTTCAGACCTACCGCTACTGCCTGGGAGACCTTTATGTCTTCAAAAAAGACCTGTACACCCTCCACCACCTTGGAACTTGTCTCCCCCAGGGTGACGTAGACCTGCCTTGGGTTTTCCCCTTCCTTATTGGCCACCAGCCTGACCACGGGCCTCTGGAGACTGGGGTGCATGAAGAGTCCTGCCGCCTGCACGTTAGCGCCATTTATGTTGAGGCTCTCCTTAAGGGCTAGATGGTGAGACCTTTCTGCCACCCTCAGTACTACCCCCTGGGGGGCCTCGCCGTAATCCTTGAGGAGAAACTCTTCTTTGCCATGGTCAAGCGTTACAGGATGGTTGTACCCAAGTATCTGCTCTGTCTCTTTGTCCCCCTTCTTTATCTTAATCACGGCCCTCACCTCTTTAGGCATACCGTTGGGATACTGGGTAGTCTCAAGCCCGGCCAGCCGAAGTTCCACATCTTTAAAAGGAGTGGGACTTTCACCGATAGTAAAAGGCTTCTCCTGGGTAGTGTATAGTCCTCCCACCAGGTGGGCCAGTAGTGTGACCAGGAAGGCCAGGTGGCAGACGGACCCCCCGTAGAGGGTAAGGTTGGTGGCCCTTGCCCTGAGTCTTACCAGGACGGAGTCAAGGGTACACAAGAACGCATTAATCCCGTATACCCCAAGGCACAAAAAGAGCAGATAGAACCACCAGTGGGACAGGGAGGGTTTATCAAAGAAGAATCGTATGTCCTCACCTGCCAGGCCAGCGTAGGGCGCCGGGTAAAAATTCATCTGGAGACTACCTATCATAAGCAGCCCCGCCGCGGCAAAACCCACAACTATGCCGAGCTTTTTGGATTTAAGGAGGTCGTAACCCCTTGTTAGCATATTTTAACCCGTTTGTGCTAGAACCTGTGGGAACTGGATATAAAGAAACTCGTCCCCACGTAGGTAAAGAACATTATGAGGAACCCGACCACGGCCAGGTGGGGCTTATAACCCTTCAGACGAGGCCAGTGGTCCACGTGGATGCAGGCGGAGTAGAAGAGCCAGAGTATCACCGACCATACTACCTTTGCATCCCAGAGGAAATAGTCCCCCCAGGCCACGTAGCCCCAGAGACCACCAAAGAGCATGGATACCGAGAAACCCAGTAACCCATACATAAAACCATTATCTATAAGCTCCACCATCTCCTGCTTCCTGTCCGGACTCCGGAAATAGGCAAGCCCCGCCGCCAGGCTGGAGGTCCAGAGGGCATAGCACATAAAGCTCAGAGGCACATGGAGTACATACCATACGGTAAGCATGAGGGGCGGCGGATAGCTCAACCCCTTGGGCCAGAAGGCCGCCGCAATCAGAAACCCATACCCCACCCCAAAGAGGGTCAACCTGTACAGGAGGCTCTCTACCCTGTTCGTCCATAGGAGTACCAGGAAGGCCGCAAAAGAAAAGGCATAGAAGCTCTCAAATTTATTGGTCAGGGGGAGGTACTCTATGGCCATACCCCTGCACATCAAGGAAAGGAGCTGGAGGGCCAGTGCTGCCATGAGCACCTTGCCCCTGGTAGACCTCTCTCCATGGCCAAAGTACCAGAAGGAGGTATACACACCAAACGAGACCCAGTACCCCAGGATGGATAGGTTTATTAAACTCTTGGCGTCCAATGCATTTGTCCCAAAAACAAGTAATTTACATTAAGGGTAGGGGAGAATCAAATGTAAATAGAGGCGTACTGCAGTACGCCCCTACAGGGTATTTAAATATGTGCAACAAATGTATATTGGAGTAAAATATATTTAGAAAGAGAGGTAGTGAGAGATGTTACGGTTTATCCTTTCAATAATGATGCCCCTGGTGTGCCTCCTGGTGACCCAGGTCATGCTTATGACGGATTCGCTAGGACACGGTTTTAACGTCCTGGAGAGCAACAAGGAGATAGCTTATCAGATAGAATGCTCCCTGGAGACAGTGCAGGAGAGGGTGGGTTATGTATTTGAAAAAGGAGGGCTCTCCCAGGAGAAGTGGAAAGAATTCAAACAGCTCCACTGGGAGGCGGAATCCTTTCACCACCTCTTTGTTATGGCCAACCTCTTCTATGAGGAGGCCCCCGTAGAGACTTATGGGAGACTGGTGGAACTATTTGCCCGTGACATGGTGCAAAGGTTAGTCCTGCTGGACAGGTTCTGCATGGAGATAGGTATTGAGGCAATCCCTTTTGAGACCATCTGAGGTCATAAAATAATTCATCATAGGGGCCGGTTTCAAACCTGCCCCTACATTTTTAACGGGAACACCTATGCCCAAGAGTGATATAAAATACATGAGGATGGCAATAGAGAAGGCCAGGGAAGGGGTACTCAAGGGACAGACCCCCTTTGGGGCTGTCATCGTCAGGAGTGGGAGGGCCACTCCTGGCAAGGAAAGGGTACTGGCCTGCGAGCATAACAAGGTCTGGAAGGACTGTGACATCACGGCACATGCAGAGATAACCGCCATCAGGAAGGCCTGCAAGGAGTTGAATACCGTAGACCTCTCAGGCTCTATACTCTATACCACCTGTGAACCATGTCCCATGTGTTTAGGTGCCATACACTGGGCAGGTATCTCCAGGGTGGTCTTTGGATGCAGGATAAGAGATGCAAAGAAGTTAGGGTTCTCAGAGCTTACTGTCTCTGCGAGGAGGCTAAGCTCCCTGGGAGGGAGTCCTGTAAAGGTGGTTGCCGGGATACTCCGGGGAGAATGCCTTGAAGTGATGAAACTTTGGCAGAGGCTTGGGGGACGGCCTTATTAGAGATTGCGGATTTTAGATTTAGAATTTGGAAATTTGCAATTCCGAACCCATAAATCTGCCTGGCCAGTGCCTATTGCCCACTCCATAAGTCGTTCTATATCAGTGTAATACAAAAAATTTATCCAAAATATTTGCCTGATACCAGTCCGTGTGGTATACTTTGCCCTAGAATGTGAGTGGTTGTTCACTCACCATAATGGCAGGATGGATTTTATTCATTTATTTTTCCTAAGGGGAAAGGAGGGAGAAAGGATATGGTAGGCCTAGCTACTTACTTGAAAGGGCAGGATATACCTGCAAAGAGGCTTTCTTATATGGCCGGGAGCAAGATCTTTGCTGAGACAGACCCGGCCAATGGGATGTATTTCATTGAGTCAGGGCAGGTAAAGATAATGAAGCATACGCCCCAAACGAAGGGGGAGGTAAACCTGGCTACCCTGGGACCAGAAGACTTCTTTGGTATCTTATCCTTCAGTTCAGGCAGGAGCCGCCTAGCCGATGCCATTGCCTTAACAGACTGCACAGTGTGGGAGATAGATAAGAGGGCCTTCGGGGAGGCCGTGGATAGGTGCCCAGAATTCTCCTTACTCCTCATAAACGGTCTAGTGAGGAGGATGGAGACCTTGAACGAGCGGATGGAGGAGATGTCAGGATATCTGAAGGAGTTCACTGGCCGGATGGAGGACCTCTCTTCTCTATGGCACTCCTTAGCCCCGATGGGAGGACTAGGCTAATGAAAGATACAGGGATACCTTCTTATCTCAAAAGTGCCGATTCACTAGCACGGCCAGGTGGCAAGGCCACCCCCCAACAAAGGAGAGAAGGGATGACTATATTTGCGGAATGTTTCAATAAGAACAAAGTGCCTGCAAAGAGGTTAGACTTCCATGCCGGCACTCCAATCTTCTCTGAAGCGGACGCCGCCAACGAGATGTATTTCGTAGAGGCCGGCGTGGTGCGGATAACACGGAACGTGCCTGAGATACACAGGGAGATAAGCCTGGCCCTGCTTGGGCCAGAGGAATTCTTTGGGATTATCTCCTGTGCTATGGTGAAGTCCAGGAGGACCGCTGATGCCAGGGCCGTAACGGATTGCACCCTCTGGCAGATAGATAGGGAGACCTTCCGTGAGGCGGTAAACAAGAGTCCGGAATTCGCACGGTTGGTGATACAGGGCCTTATAAGGAGACTTGAAGAACTCCAGGTCAAGATGAAGGACACCACCGAGCAGGTGGCGGAGTTTACACAGCGTATGGAAGACCTTTCCACCCTCTGGAGTTCCCTTGTAACGTGGGGATGATGGCCCTAAGAGCTCTATCTTCTAGGGGAGAACCACTCTCTGAGGTGGCCCAGCCACCCAGGAAAGGTTCTCCCTTTTTCTTTTAGAAGAATTTGTTAAAATAGGGCCTCTCATGGGCGAAGTACTCGTTAAGGAAAAAAGAAAGAGGCAGGGGACCAAGAGGCGAGAGATACTCAGGGCCGCCCTGGAACTCTTTGCACAAAAGGGGGTAAGGGCCACTACCGTCAAGGACATCGCCGGAAAGGCGGGAGTGGCTGAGGGGGCCCTTTATCGTCACTGGAAGGGTAAAGAGGAGTTGGCAGAGGAACTGTTCTGCGAGAATATGAAACACTTCAAGGACTGCCTGGAGGCAGAGATAGAGGGGTTCAAGGGTGCGAAGTTGCGGCTCAAGAGGGCCCTTGGGGCCTTCTACACCTTTGCGGAAAAGGAACCGATGGTCTACAGATTCCTCATCCAGGCCTCTCACCACGAATTAAGTTACCTCTTACCCCGTACACCTAAACCCATGGACTTCTTCATGAAAATCATGGTGGAAGGTATCCAGTCGAGGGAACTGAAGGAGGTAGAGCCTCCCCTGGCAGTAGCCTTCATCATTGGGGCCGTCACCAAGCTCCCAGACTACAGGAGGATGGGGATTATAAAGAGAGAGTTGAAGGACTGTATTGACCCTCTTATTGAACTCCTATGGGAGGGACTAAGGGCTAGAAATGGGCTGGGGAAGACATTTTTTCAACGAAAGGGATAAAAGAGATGGCAAGTTTCATAGACAAACTGAAGTCAAAGGAAATCCCAGCAAAGAAGGTCTCTTACAAGGCCAACAGCGTTATCTTTTCGGAGATGGAATCCACCAACGGGATGTATTTAATAGAGTCGGGGCAGGTAAAGATACTTAAAAGGATACCCGACACTAGAAATGACATAGACCTGGCCACCCTTGGGCCCGATGAGTTCTTTGGTGAAATGTCCCTCATCGCAGGAAGGCCCCACTCGGCCGACGCCCTGGCCGTCACAGACTGCACCCTATGGCTTCTGGACGAAAAAGGCTTTAAGGAGCTCTTAAATAAGAGTCCAGAGTTTTCACTCTTGATATTGAAGGGGTTGTCCAAACGCCTCACAGATACGAACGAAAAGATGCAGAACGTCTTCTCCCATCTCAGAGACTTCAGCGAGCGACTGGAAGACCTCTCCAGCGTATGGCATACTTTATCACCCTAAGGGGAAAAAGGTCATGAGAACGATTTATGCACTATCAATCTTACTCCTCTGTCATCTCCTTCAACCATACCCGATTTTTCCGGAGGAGGACATGGTTGCCCTATTCAAGAAGGCCAACCTCTTTGCCTCTGCAGGACGCTACAACGAGGCCCTGGAGGGTTATGACAAGGTCTTAAAACAGGACCCACAACTCATTCATGCCTGGAATAATAAAGGCAATGCCCTGGCCGCCCTGTGCAGGAATGAGGAGGCCCTGGGGTGTTTCAATAAGGCCCTGGAACTGGACCCCAAGTACGCCTTTGCGTGGAGTGGGAAGGGTAATACCCTGATGACCATGAAACGCTATGCGGAGGCCCTGGAGGTGTATGAAAAGGCCCTGGAGTTGACACCCAAGGACGTCTACGCCTGGAATGGAAAGGGTAATGCCCTGACGGGCCTCAAGAGATACCAGGAGGCCCTGGGGGCCTACGATAAGGCCCTTGAGATAGCGCCAGGGTCACTGGAGGTGTGGTTCAACAAGGGTACCACCCTTAAAGAGATGGAGAGATACGTGGAGGCCCTGGAGTGTTTTGAACAGGTAGTAGAAGAAGACCCCAAGTCTCCCAGTGCCTGGTACAATATGGGACATCTCCTCCACCACCTCAAGAGGGATGCGGAGGCCCTGAAGTGTTACGACCTGGCCATGGAACGGACACCGCGCTTTGCGGAGGCCCTGCGGGATAAGGCCGAGGTGTTACGGGAGTTAGGCAGATTCAATGAGGCCCTGGAGTGTTGCCAGTCCTCTCTGGAGATAGAACCGGGTTGCGAGGCCACGTTACACACACAGGCCTTAATCCAGGAGGCACTGGTAAAGACAGTAGGGGCTAAATAGTAAGTAGGGGCGGGGTCACCCCGCCCCTACCTGCTCTAATTGCAAGAGGGCTGTTGCCAATCTAAGGTCTTCGGGGGTGGTTATCTTTATGTTAGAGGGATTCCCCTGGATTATCTCCACAGGATAGCCCAGTTTTTCCACTGCCTGGGCGTCGTCAGTAACCTCTTCTCCTGTCTCTGCCAGGGCATCGTAGGCCCTCAGGATAATCTCCTTGCGGAAGCCCTGGGGGGTCTGGGCCATCCAGAGACCTCCCCTGTTAACGGTACGGGTTATCCTATTCTGGGAGTCCGCCTCTTTAACCGTGGCCTGGATGGGTACGGCAGGGATAACTGCCCCCTTCTCCCAGGCCGTTTTCATTACTGATTTTACTACCTCACTACTGACCAGGGGCCTCACCGCATCGTGGACCAGGACTATTTCCGTATCCTCGCCTAAACTTTGAAGGCCACAGTAGACGCTGTCCTGTCTCCTACCACCCCCCTGGACGAACTTTACTGGGGTAGCGTATTGAGAGATTACCCCCCCCCATTGTGCCGTAACGTAGTCTAATTCTGCACCGCCTACCACCAGGACTATCTCGGTCACGTTTATTGGTGGTCCGCCTGAGGCGGATGCCACCTCTAACCCCACGAACTTCTCCACGCTCCTGAGGAAGATGGGCCTCCCTTCCAGTTCCAGGTAGGGCTTTTTTACTGACCCACCCATCCTGAGTCCAAGCCCTGCGGCGGCTATTATAACAGAGACACTAGGCATATCTCTTTGAAACCCTTGATATTATGTCATTCCCAAATATCAAAGGCAACTATTTTTAATCTACTTGTTTAATCCAGTGGCAACCCGTTGAATCCAGCCATTTATTTTTTTGAGGGAAATGTTATGTTCTAAGATACCAGGGTAGTACAACCACTTGAGAAAGGAAAGCCGCAATGCCACACAAAGAACTGGACTATGAAACTGTAATCCTCCTGAAATTAGGGGCCATGGAGGGCCTCCTGAAATCATTTATGTCTAGTCTGAAAGAACCACCTAGAGTGAAGGGAGGAAGTCCCTCCCCGGTTGGAGCTCCCGGGGATGGCAAAGTCCTCCGGTGGTATAAGACTACTGGTGAATGGGTAAGAGATAGCCACACCCTCTGCGAGTTTGAAACTGAATCTGACCAGTATAGATGGCCTGTCGCCGCGCCTACCACGGGCTACCTTCATGTCCTGGTAGGAGTGGGAATAAGGGTTTCAGCAGGGACGATTATAGCCACAGTAGACCCAGGCCCTGTCCCTATCTAGGGAGACCGAATCGCAGTTTACGGGCAGAGGATGTTTGCTGAGCCGTTTGTGTCCTGGCTCCTTGCCGAGGAGTCTTGTGGTCTTACGTTACTGTCTCTAACGCTTGCACTGGTGTCAAGGACTGTGACATTACTATCTATCCCTGGGGTGGTGGTGTTACCTATAAAGTCGCAAGAGGGGCTTATAGAACCATTGGGGCTGAGCTTCAATACCCAGAAGTCTCCATCCCTGGCACCGAAGGAGCTTGTATTACCAGCCACTATATATCCACCATCGCTGGTCTCGCGGATAGAATCGGCCCTGTCCAACCTACCTCCCCCATAGGTCTTCTGCCAGTCCACAGTCCCATCAGGCCTGAGCTTTAAGACCCATACCTTGATCCCCGAGATACTGAGGGTTCCTGTCCCAGTGTGGGCATTCCCTGTCTCCCCGGCCATGATGTACCCACCATCGCTGGTCTGCTGGATGGAATTAGCCACCTCCCACCCCTCTTTCCCGTAGGTCTTCTGCCAGTCCACAGTCCCGTCGGGCCTGAGTTTCAAGGCCCAGATGTCAGGAATCTTCTCACCTCCAGCACCGAGGGACATCGTCCTCAGACCAGCCACTACATACCCCCCATCGTTGGTCTCGTGGATAGAATTGGCCCTGTCCAAATTAGCTCCCCCATGGGCCTTCTGCCACTCCACAGTCCCATCAGGCCTGAGTTTCAGGACCCAGGCGGCAGTCCCTCCGATACCGAAGGAGCTTGTATCACCAGCCACTATATATCCACCATCACTGGTCTCGTGGATGGAGTAGGCACAGTCCCAATCGCCTCCCCCATAGGTCTTCTGCCACTCTACAGCACCATCGGGCCTGAGCTTTAAGACCCAGATGTCACACTTTCCAGCACCGAAGGAAGAAGTTGTGCCAGTCACAATGTAGCCTCCATCGCTGGTTTGTTGGATGGAATGGGCCTCATCTTGATCTGTTCCCCCATAGGTCTTCTGCCACTCCACTGTCCCATAATGTCTGAGCTTCAAGACCCAGAAGTCGGGCCTTCCAGCACCGAAGGAGCTTGTCTCGCCGGCCACTACGTATCCCCCATCGCTGGTCTCGTGGATAGAATAGGCCCTGTCCCAATTAGCTCCCCCATAGACCTTCTGCCAGTCCACAGTACCATCAGGATTGAGCTTTAAGACCCATACGTTAGGTGGCTTTAAGGCCCATGCGTCGGGTTCCCCGGCACCGAAAGACCTTGTCTCACCGGCCACTATATATCCCCCGTCACGGGTCTGTTGGATAGAGCTGGCGTGTTCACTGTCACCTCCTCCATACGTAGCGGCCCATCCGCCTCCCTGAACCATGCTAGGTTCAGGGCCTGAGGCATACAAAGAGGGGCCGGCATTGATAAGAATTGATGCAAAAAATAGGAGGTAAAAGGCTGAGTGCAATGTAATCACTAAGTCAGTTCACCTGAAGCGAAGGGTCCATGTCTTGGCTCACACAAGGCGTTACACCCTTTCGTAAGGATGGAAGAGCCTGAGATACTCGTCCTGGGCATAGCGGTCGGTCATGCCGGCAATATAGTCGCAGACCCCCCGGTGTATGCCCTCTTTTTCCGCCCAGGCCTGGAAGTCCGGGGGGAGCTGTC
The DNA here is from genome assembly GCA_016209685.1 of Planctomycetota bacterium. Classification (GTDB taxonomy): domain Bacteria; phylum Planctomycetota; class Brocadiia; order Brocadiales; family Bathyanammoxibiaceae; genus 2-12-FULL-52-36. The sequence continues at coordinate 239,327 of JACQVQ010000012.1, forward strand.
TGGGGTTGGCCACAAAGGCCTTAAAGAGTTCTTCCACAAAGCGTCTGGCCTTATCGGCCATACGGGCCACCCTGTAGTGCATGTACACGTTCTCACCGAGGAACTTCTCAAGACTCCTCTTCCTCTCCGAGATTTCAGGGGAAAAATCCACCACCAGTTGACGGCAATGTCTCACCTCTTCCGGGCCCTTAACCCCCAACTCTTCTAACCTCTTCTGGGTATTCTCTATCAAATCGGTAACCTGGAGGTTTATGAGGAATATAATGGTCTGGGCCCTCCTGTTGTCACTATCCAGGCTGGTCCACTTGCTGGCCACTTTTTCAGAGGCGTAACGCCACAGTCCTTCTCCATGGAGTGCCCCTTCGTTGATGAGTCCTGCCTTGAGGCTATCGTCCAGGTCATGGGTATCGTAGGCAATGGAATCTGCCTTATCCACTACCTGGGCCTCTAACAGGGGTTTCTCTTTTGGATTAAATTCGGTGAGGACTTCCCTGGCGGCGTTGTGTTTTAATATGGACTCCCTTACCTCCCAGGAGAGGTTAAGCCCGGGGAAATTGGGGTATCGCCTCTCCAGCACGTCCACCACCCTCAGGGCCTGTAGGTTATGTTCAAAACCTCCCTGCCCCTCCATGAGCTTACACAGGGCCTCTTCCCCTGAATGGCCAAAGGGGGTATGCCCGAGGTCGTGGGCCAGGGCAATGGCCTCGGCAAGGTCCTCGTTAATGTTTAAGGTCCTGGCCAGACACCTTGAAATCTGTGCCACCTCAATGGTATGGGTGAGTCTGGTACGGTAATAATCCCCTTCGTGGTTGACGAATACCTGGGTCTTGTATTCCAGTCTACGGAAGGCGGTGCTGTGGATGATTCTATCCTTGTCCCGTTGATATATACTGCGATAGGGGTGTTCCTCCTCTGGGTATTTACGACCCCTGGAGTCCTTGCTCTTCGTGGCGTAGCTAGCCAGCTCCTTCTCTTCCCTCAGTTCTATGTCCTTACGGTAAATCATCTAGAACGAGCCCTTTAACCTTGACAGAAGCTCTGAGAGGTAATGGGAGACGACCTTGGTCTCCCCCAGGACGGGCATATAATTTGTGTCACCTACCCAACGGGGCACGACATGGAAATGGAGGTGCTCCTCCCCTGCACCGGCGGCCTTCCCCAGGTTTACCCCGATATTGAACCCCTCTGGTTTCAGGTGCTGTTCCAGGACTGCCTGGACCTTACAGAGTAGTTGCATACACTCCAGCATCTCCCCCTGGGTGAGCTCTTTGAGACTGCACCGGTGCTCATTGGGGGCTACCATTAGGTGGGCGTAGTTGTATGGGTATTTATTGAAGATTATAAAACATTCCTTACCCCTGTGGAGGATAAGGTTCTTATCGTCCTGGGTATCATCTATGGCCCGGCAGAAGAAGCATCCCTTTTTTTCGGACTGGATGTACTCTTGCCGCCATGGCGCCCAGAGGTGTTTCACGGAAGAGGGTGTCTTTCTGTAGAACTATTCATGCCTAAGCAGATTCACTGTGGTCCACCTGAGCCTGCCCTTGAATCCGCCTGAGGCGGAGAAGGGGCGGATTACCCGCAGGTATCGCAACTAGTGGCAGAGCAAGAACCACAGGACGAACCAGAGCCAGAACCAGAACCTCCATTATCGTTACTCCCGCCCATACCAAAGACGGAAAAAACCTTATTAACTTGCCCACTGCCACATTGGGGGCACTTCAAGGCCCTGCTTTGGGAGGAGCTTGCAAAATACTCCTCAAACCTAGAGGTACAGCTATTACACTGGAATTCGTATATTGGCATAGGCTATTTTTACCCTAATCTCTCGTACAAATCAAGAGGGATTAGGGACTAGGGGCAAGAATTAAGAATTCAGAAGTCAGAATTCCGTAGTAGGTGATGGACTATTGTAAAATGTAAATTGGAAATTTTAAATTTTAAAATTTGCAATTTCCAATTTACAATGCAATTCTCCTCTACCCCCTGACCCCTGGCCCCTGATTTCTGGCTTCACGGTGGTTATAATTTTTCCAGGAGTTTGGCTTTCCAGCGGTCGTAATCCCCTTCGGTAATTAACGCCTCGTCTTGGAGTCCTCTTAATTCCTTGAGCATATCGGGCACACTCTTACCCTGCGGGGGTTCTTCCTGGAGTAGGTCCATCTTCTTCTTTTCATAGTCTTTCTGGGAGATTAGCCCTTCGTTCAAGAGTGCCTTTAGCTCCCGCAGTTTCTGTCCCAGGGTCTTGTCAGAAGGAGACGTCTCTTTTTTGGTTTTGGGCAATTCGGCAGGGGCAGATTGCTCTGACACAGCCCCCCCCTGTTCACCTTTCCCCGTTGAGGGCAGCCCCGCCCTCTCCTCTAACTTGCGCAACCGCTCTTCAATAAGGCTACTGGGGGTAATCTTCTCCTCTACAGTAGTAACAACGGGTTCAAAGGCCTTGTCTTCTACGTCCATGACCAGCCAATTCTTGTGTCCCTCTTTCAGACTCTGACCACCAACAGGGACCAGTTCCCATGAGCCATGGCCTGTAATGGAGGTGGGGTCCTGAGCAGGTGGGGCGGTCTTCCATCCCTTGAAGCTGGGGGCCTCTTCCTTAGTGGCCCGCACCTGACTAAAGACTATGTTTAATTCCCTTCCCTGCATAAAAAGGCAAAAAGTGGTGCTCTGGTCACGTAAGAGGCTTTTTTCTGAGGTGGTGGAGACAAAGACCTCCTTATGGGGGTCTGCCTTAGAGAGGGACTCTACTATGCGGGGGACGAGCTCGTTTAACTCCCTGTCCAGAAATATCCTTTTACTGCTCTTACTCTTCAGCGCCCCCTTTTCCTGGAAGCGTAAAGAAGCGAGGATGGTACGCAACCTGTCCTCTGTAATAAAATAGGGGTGGCTAAAGGCAACCTCGCCGCGGGATTTACTTACATCCCTGAGCTCAACGGAGACGTTGGCCCCTTTATGTCTTGGACTGCCTGAGACAGGATTGTTAGAGAGGCAGGGGGAGAATACTATGAGCAAAGGCAACAGGTAACAAATAAGAACCTTCCTTCTGTAGCCTATACCCTGTAACCTGTTACCTGTATCCTTACTTAACACCGTCTACTACTTTTTTTTCTTTGTGGCCCTCTTCTGACCAGTCTTTCTGGCCTTGATGTAGAGGGCCTCCATGTACGCCCTGGTCTTTTCCAGACCAAAACGTTTGGCCTTGAAGCGGATGGCCTCCAGGCTTCTGCCCAGTCTTTTGGCCAAGAGCTTTGTATCCGTCTTGGGATATTCCTTCTTTAAGATACTGAGTTCTTCCTTTGTCCACTGTTTGAGTCTGCCCGTCTTAGAAATCTTGGCCATAGCAGTTTCCTTATGTCTATCTAATGGTAAACTAAGGCACCCTATAGGCTGGATGCCCTGTAACGTCCAACTAATCCACACTTAACACACACCACTACTGTTGTCAAGAAAAAACACCTCGTTTATTGTGGATGATATGGACATGGGTAATCCGCCTAAGCCTGCGTTAGGGGTCAGGGAGCAGCAATCTTTTTCCCTAATCCCTGGTCCCTGGTCACTAGCCCCTAATCCCCCCCCTCGTATCCCAAAATCTTATTCTAATCTATTCCTCATAGATGACTGCGTACTGCCCCTTAGAATCAGTAAGTACATGGAACTCGTGTGGCTGTTCCACGTTCAGAAAATTCACTACCTGGTCGCAGGTACTGAACCCCTGGGAGATTTGCCACTTTGGTTTATGGGCCCGGACCTCTTTAGCATGGCGGGAGAAACAGCAATCTAGTATTACTATAATAAAAAACGTGCCACCAATTATTAAAATTTTTTTATGCCAGCTCCTTACCAGTAGTAGCCATAGCCAGTTTGCCATGTTTTACCCCTTTCGTCCCGATTAGGCGGTCTGCAATCTTCTTGATGTCCCTTGCCTTCCCTTTCACTACCAGCACCTCCAGGCAGTTGTGTTCGTCCAGGTGTATGTGCGTGGTGGAGATTATGGTCTGGTGGTAATGGTGCTGGAGGTCTGTGAGGACGTGGGTAAGCTCCCTGGTATGGTGGTTGTAGACCAGTGTTACCGTCCCCACGGTCTCCTTATCCCCCGCCTCCCACTCCGCCTGGACGAGGCTATCCCTTATAAGGTCCCTCAGGGCCTCTGAACGGTTGGTGTAGCCCTTGCGTGCTATAAGGCCATCAAAGTCCTTTAGGAGCTTTGAGCTAAGAGAGACCCCGAATCTGGTTAAACCGTTGCCGTCCTTCATAATTGATGATGTTACTTTCTGTAGAAAGATAACACGTTAGTCATTGTCTGTCAAGTAATTTTTCCTGCTAGCTTGTATTGAGGCTTCTGAAAAAGTCCACTTGCTGTCATTCTGAGGGAGCGAAGTAGTTGCCGAAGCCCTGAGCGAAGCGAAGGGGACCGAAGAATCTCTTAAAAGGCCAGATTCTTCGCTTCGCTCAGAATGACACGTTGCGGTGCCGTGACTTTTTCAGAGGTCTCATTGTATATAGACAGTGGTAAACCCTGGTATTACTTAAAACCATTGCCTAGACGTTATATTTCACGGGCAGTAGCTGCTCAAGGTTCAGGTGCTTTGAGGCATCAAGAATTTCAATGCCTATAATCCTGTCACCCTCACCAACGTCCAACACAACGTCTTCGGTAACCCGCTTATTAATCACCTGTTGTTTTCTCTCATCAAGGCGGATGTAGAGCAAATCGGTTTTGTCGTTGTAGAGTATCTGCATCTGCTACTCCCATTTCCCATAAAAGACATAAACTGTCACTGTTATCACAGCATCCTTTTCCATCGTATAGAATACCTCTACTCGCTTCTGCGCATAATATACACCATGTCTCTTCTGCTTGTAATCAAATATTTTGGCCTTCCCAATCCTCCCGTATTTTGCTGGGACGGGAAATCCAGTTCTAATAACTTCCTTAATTTCTCCCTCATTGGCGCCTCGTTCCTCAGCACGCTTTAAGGTATGAGGGTCTACCTGGATTTCCATTCTCTTTAAATTTCCTCTTCGTAGTGTTAAATGGCCTTTTACCAGAAGTCATCTTAATTTCCTAAAGCCAGCCTCAAGCGGTTACCAGAGTCCATCGCATTCTAACACTAGCGGAGTTTTTTATCAACGAATTGCAACTGGCCAAATCTTATTGCCTTGCCTTCGCACCTCTTGTATCATTAAAAAATGCTCAGACACACCTTCATTCATGTTCCGGGAGTAGGTAGGGTTACGGAGGAGAGGCTGTGGGGGAGTGGTATCAGGAGTTGGGAGGAGTGCCTTAATGAATTGCGGAGTGTGGATTGCGGATTGCGGAATTCCAAACCCCGAACCATGCAATCACCATCCCGAACAGGGCCTCTCTTCTCTCCCAGGGTATGGAAGGTTGTGGAATCCCACCTTGAGAATTCTTGCCGTTCCCTTTCTCAGGGAGACACGGCCTTCTTTGAGGAGTGGATCCCCTCCAGGGAGAAGTGGAGGATGTACCCGGATTTTGCCAACGGGGCGGCCTTTCTGGACATAGAGACCACGGGGATATCCTCCTGGTGGAACGATATTACCGTCATCGGTATCTATGATTCCCTGGGGCCGAGGGTCTTTGTGAAGGGGAAGGACCTGGGAGACTTCCCTGCCGTAATAAAGGATTATTCCCTCCTGATAACCTACAATGGAAGGCAGTTTGACGTACCCTTTTTAAAGGCAAAGTTCCCCGGCCTCAAGCTACCCGGCGCCCACCTTGACCTGAGGTTCCCGCTCAGGAGACTGGGGCTATCCGGGGGGCTAAAGGATATTGAAAGGCAGTTGGGGATGGAGAGGGAAGGCCCTTTGCGGGAGGTGGATGGCTACATGGCCGTCAGGCTGTGGCAGGAGTATATGAGGGGCAACAAGTCTGCCCTGGAGACACTGATACGTTATAACCTGGAGGACGTGGTGGGCCTGAAATCCCTGGCTGAGAGGGCCTATAACATGGCCATTAAGGGATTGTCCATATCTGTCCCTCCCATCCATGAGGGAGAAAGACCGGGGCTAGACCTCCCCTACGACCCTGAATTAATTACGTGGTTAAAGAGTTATCGTCATGCCGTCGGTTTCTAAGCCGCAACAATTTCACTTGACGATAGACCGTAGTCTTCCTGTCATTCTGAGCGCAGCGAAGAATCTAAGTGACAAAGAGGAGTGAGACTGTCTAAGGTCAACAATTCATAGTCAAATGTCCAATGATTAAACTAGGCACCAGCGGCTTCTCCTTTGACGACTGGAAGGGCCCAATCTACCCGCCCAAGCTAAAGAAACAAGACATGCTCCCCTACTACGAGAAGGAACTGGGGTTCAAGTACCTGGAGATAAATTCTACCTACTATACCCTGCCCTCCCCCAAGAGCATGGAGGGGATGGCAAAAAAGACCTCGGAGGATTTTGAGTTCACGGTGAAGGCCTTTAAGGGCATGACACACGAGATATGGGATAAAGTAGGGGCGACCGGCCGGTCGCCCCTACTGGACAATAGAGACGTATTTGAGAAATTCAATTTCTCCATGAAACCCCTGAAGGAGGCAGGGAGACTCCGTTGTATCCTGGCCCAGTTTCCCCCCTGGTTCCATCCGGTAAAGGAGAACCTTGATTATCTGAGGGCCTTTAAAGACAGGACGGCCGACATACCGGTAGTGGTAGAGTTCAGAAACCAGGCCTGGCATAAGGACTCTACCCTGGCGTTCCTCAAGGGGGAAGGACTGGGGTACTGCGTGGTAGACGAACCCAGGCTCCCTGGACTCATGCCCTTTAACCCCAGGGCCACCTCACCTCTTGGGTATTTCCGCCTCCACGGCAGAAACCCCAACTGGTTCAACGTCCCTGCCTCGGTAAGATATGATTATCTTTATAGTGAGGGGGAACTCCAGGAGTTCCTCCTCCCCATACAGGAGGTCGCCGGGTGTACCGAGACCACGTTCGTCTTCTTTAACAACTGCCACGGGGGTTCTGCCGTCAAGAATGCATTGAGGTTCAGGGACATGCTTCAATTAAAACTTAAAGAGTAGCCGAGATTGACGCATCTTCAAAGAATATGCTAATATTTCTCTGAGATGTGGAAGGAATATTTGAAAGAAGACAGTAGGGGCGTATTACAATACGCCCCTGTTGATAGGGGGAAGATAGGGTATCTCTCTATCCACGTCCCTGAGGAGATAATCCTTGGGGCAGGGAGACTCCCCTACCGCCTCCTCGGAAGGGGAAAACCCGTTAAGCGGGCCAGTGCCTATCTGCCCAAGACCTTTGACCCCTCCGTGCTGGACAGCCTGGAGGGGGCCATAGAGGGGGAATACGGCTTTCTGGAAGGCGTGATAGTGGCCAACGTCAGCGATGCCCACCGCAGGCTGTACGACGCCTGGAGACTTTGCGGCACGCCTAAAAACGTCTTCTTCCTGGACGTCCCTAAAGGGGCGGATGCACTAAGGGTCAAGACCTTCTCCCTTGCCCTCTCTGCCTTGATGAGAGAGATGGAGACGGCCCTGGACGTAAGAATATCTCCGGAGGGTCTAAGAGAGGCCATAGGACTATGTAATGAGACAAGGGTATTGTTGCAACGACTGGCTGGGCTGAGGAGGCAGAAAAGACCACCCCTATCAGGACATGACTTCTTTGACGTGGTATCCTGGGCCCAGAGGAATGATAAATCCTACGTGAACCAGAAGCTTAGACTAATCCTCCAGGAACTGGAGATGGCCCGGGGCAATGGCACCGTGGGACCAAGACTTATGCTCACTGGGAGCCCCCTGGGTTCACCGGAACTAATATCGCTCATAGAAAGGTTAGGGGCCCAGGTGGTCTGTGAAGACTTATGCACAGGTATGCAGTATTTTTCTGACCTTGTTGAGAAGGACAGCCCAGAGCCACTCAACGCCCTCGCCAGGAGATACCTGGACATCCCCACCGCCAGGATGGCAGATACCAGGGCCCGATGGGGATACCTACATAAGATGGCCGAGGAGTATGACGTAGACGGGGTCGTTTATTTTACCCTGAAGTTTGATGACATCTACCTATTTGAGTATCCCTTTATAAGGAACAAGTTCCAGAAGGCAGGCTACCGCGTCCTGCTGATAGAGGCAGAGAATTTTCTGACCAACGTAGGTCAGATAGAGACCAGGGTGCAGGCCTTTACGGAGATGCTAGGCTAATCATGACCAATTTGTTGTAGCCGCAGGCTTTAGCCTGCGTGAGCTAACGCAACCTGAAGGTTGCGGCTACTACCGCTCTCGCGTAAGTTAACATGACCATCGTAGAAGACCAGAGAAAAAGGCAGAGGGAGTTTTTTACCCTACAGTTCCAGAAACGCCTCAAGAGGCCCCGGGGTTATTCGCCTCTGAAGAGTTCCCAGGCGAGGGAGAGGGCCATGTTCCGCCTCCTGCTGGAGAGCTTCAGGGAGGGCTCAAGCGTGGTGTGGAAGAGCACCTTTGTCCCCTCCGAGATAATATACTCCCTTGGGGCCATCCCCCTTTACGTTGAGAGCTTCAGCGCAGTGGCCTCAGCCGTGGATATATGCCCGCCGATGCTGGACACCTCAGAGAGGTGCGGTTACTCCAGGGATTCCTGTACTTTTTTACGGGCCGTCCTGGGGGCCTCACACAAGGACATACTCCCCAGGCCGGATGCCCTGGTATCTACCTCTTATTACTGCGACGGCGACCCAAAGATATTTGACATCTTTGCCGAAGAGTACAAGAAACCCCATTTCTACCTCCATGTACCCTATGCAGCGGAGGCCGGGTGGGCGATAGAGGCCCTGGCCGAACAGCTTGAGGAGGTTACCATTGAACTGGCTAAAGTCATGGGAAAGCCATTTGATAAGGAACGGCTCTCAGAGATTATCCAGAGCTCTAACGAGGCCAGAAGATACCTCCTCAGGGCCAACGAGCTGAGGAGGCACGTCCCCTCCCCCATGCTCGGCTGTGAGGCCATAGACTACATTGCCTCCATCACCCAACTCTGGGGTTCCCCTGAGCTGGTGAGAATCTCAAGACTACTCTGCGAAGAACTGGAGGAGAGGATAGAGAAAGGCGTTGCGGCCGTGGATCCAGAGCAGTTCCGCCTCCTGTGGTGCCACCTCAGGCCTTATTACAACGACGAGGTATTCAATTATCTGGAGGGCCACCACAAGGCAGTAGTGGCCTTTGAGAGCGTGAACCTGATTACCTGGAAGGAGATGGACCCCGAAAAGCCTTTCAGGAGCCTGGCAGAAAAACTACTGGCCAACCCAGCCATAGGCCCGTACGAGCGTATGACGAGGGAGGTAGCCAGGATGATAAGGGACTATCAGATAGACGGCGTCGTATGGATGTCCCCCTGGGGCTGTCGCCACTTCAACAGCATGGCCCAACTGGTTAAAGACGGCCTACGCAGGGAGCTGGACGTCCCTTTTTATATCCTTGACCTGGAGTGCATTGATAAGAGAAACTATTCAAAGGAGCAGGTGCGTACCAGGCTGGATGCTTTTATTGAGGTATTGGGAGGAAGGAAAGAGGGATGTACACCGCAGGTATAGACATAGGCTCGGTCTCTACTGAGGTAGTAATACTGGGAGAGGGAGGGGTTAAGGGTTACTCAGTCCTGGACTCCCAGGTAGACATAGAAAAGACGGCCGAGGAGGCACTTGATATGGCCCTGGATATGGCCCGGCTCGGGAGGAAGGACGTAGCCTACTCGGTGGCTACGGGCTACGGTCGGAATAACGTCCACTACGCCAATAAACAGGTTACCGAGATAACCTGCCATGCCATGGGTGCACATTACCTGTTTCCCAATACCAGGACTATCATAGACATTGGCGGACAGGATAGTAAGGCCGTTGCCCTTACGACCGACGGCCCCAGCGGCCCTAGGGTGGTAGACTTCTGCATGAACGACAAGTGTGCGGCAGGTACGGGCCGTTTCCTTGAGGTCATGGCCAGGGTGCTTGACGTGGACATAAAAGAGATGGGTCCCCTCTCCCAGAAGTCCACTAAGGAGATAAACATCTCCAGCATGTGCACCGTCTTTGCCGAATCCGAGGTCATCTCCCTCATCCACCAGAAACACAATAAAGAGGACATCATCAGCGGCCTGCACACGGCCATAGCCCGCAAGGTACTGAGTCTTGTGCAGAGGCTGGATATTAGAGAAGAAGTGACCCTTACCGGTGGGGTGATGAAGAACGTGGGGGTAGTTGAGAAACTCCAGCAGGAGCTATCCCCCAGGAAGATTAACCTCCCCGAGGAGCCTCAGATAGTCGGGGCCATAGGGGCGGCACTCCTGGCCAGGAAATATGTCTGCTCATAGTCCTGCCTCTCCAATCTAGTTCCTTGACGGTACAAGGAATCCCAGATATAATAAGACTGCAAAACCCCCTGGATAAATTCAATGTGGGATTATACTGATAAAGTAAAAGACTACTTCCTTCACCCAAGGAACGTAGGTGAGATAAAGGATGCCGATGCCGTAGGCGAGGTGGGCGCCATTGCCTGCGGGGATGCCCTGAGACTCTACCTCAAACTGGACAAGAAGAACGGCAACCGCATTGCAGACGCCAAGTTCAAGACCTTTGGATGCGGTAGCGCCATAGCCTCTGCCAGTGCCCTTACGGAGATGGTCATGGGTAAGACCCTGGAAGAGGCCGAAAAGATAACCAACCAGGACATTGCCGATTTCTTGGGTGGCCTGCCGCCAGAAAAGATGCATTGCTCGGTTATGGGTAAAGAGGCCCTGGAGTCCGCCATCGCCAACTACAGGGGCTACAAGGCCGCCCCTACAGAAGAGGGGGCTATCGTCTGCAAGTGCTTCGGCATAACGGACGTAAAGATAGAAAGAGTGGTCAGGGAAAACAGGCTTACTACCGTTGAGCAAGTTACCAATTATTGTAAGGCGGGGGGTGGATGCAAGTCCTGCCATCCCGACATCCAGGGGATTATTGATAAGGTATGGGAGAAAGAGGTAAAACCTGTAGCCGTCCCCGCCAAACCCAGGAAGATGAGCAACCTCCGCAAGATGCAGTTGATACAAGAGACCATAGAGCGAGACATACGCCCGGTGCTCATGATGGACGGGGGGGATATGGATTTGATAGACGTGGACGGTAACACAGTCTACGTCTCCTTCAGGGGGAGCTGTGCCGAATGTGCCGGCTCCAGGGTGACGCTCAAATCCACGGTGGAGGCAAAACTCAGGGAGTTTGTAACGGAGGAACTGGTCGTAGAAGAAGTTAATCAATGAAGAAGCTGGTATACGTTGACAATAATGCCACTACCAGGGTTGCCCCGGAAGCACTTGAGGCCATGTTGCCGTATTTCACCGAACTCTACGGCAACCCCTCCAGTATGCATACCTTTGGGGGCCAACTTTATAAAAAGATAAACCAGGCCAGGGAACAGGTGGCGAGCCTCATTGGGGCATCTCCTCAGGAGATAATCTTCACAAGCGGCGGGACTGAAAGCGATAATGCCGCTATCCGCGGCACCCTGGAGGCCAACCCCGACAAAAAACACATCATCACTACCCGTGTGGAGCACCCTGCCGTACTGAACCTCTGCCAGTACCTGGCCCAAAATGGCTACGAGGTCACTGAGCTGGGCGTGGATAGCCAGGGGCTTTTAGACCTGGATGAACTGCATGGGGCCATCAGGGATGACACCGTCTTAATTACCATCATGTATGCCAACAACGAAACGGGCGTAATCTTCCCCGTAGAGGAGATAGGCCAGATAGCGAGAGAAAAAGGCATCACCTTCCACTGCGATGCAATCCAGGCGGTGGGGAAGCTCCCCCTGGACATGGGCAAGAGCACTATGGACATGATCTCTCTATCCGGACACAAGCTCCATGCCCCAAAGGGGGTAGGGGCCTTATACATAAGAAAAGGGGTCAGGTTCAAACCCTTTATGCTGGGAGGCCACCACGAGAATAACCGCAGGGCGGGCACGGAAAACGTCCCCTCTATAATAGGGCTTGGTATGGCCTGTGAGCTGGCCAGGAAATATCTCCCTGAGGAGCAGACAAAGGTAAGGAAACTCCGGGATAAACTGGAGAATCTTGTTTTAAACCAGATGCTCAACTCCAGGCTGAATGGACATAAGATACTCCGCCTGCCCAACACCACCAACATCAGTTTTGAATACGTAGAAGGAGAGGCCATCCTGCTGTTACTAAACGAGGTGGGTATCTGTGCCTCCTCGGGTTCCGCCTGCACCTCGGGTAGTCTGGAGCCCTCACACGTACTCAGGGCCATGGGTGTGCCCTTCACGGCGGCCCACGGCTCCATCCGTTTCAGCCTCAGCCGCTACAATACGGAGGAAGAGGTTAACTACATCGTTGGACACATACCCCCCATCATACGCAGACTGAAAGAAATCTCTCCATACAGTGCCGAGATAGAAGAGTTAGAACTTAAGGCCGCTGCGAGAAAATAACACGAGGAAATAACCAATGAACGCCAAACTCCTTGTCTTTACCCAAGAGTGTTGTCCCAAATGCGTGGAAGCAAAGAAGAAACTGGAACAGGCAGGTCTGCCCTATAAAGAGATAAATATAGATACTATAGAGGGACGGGCAGAGTTCGCCATGCACATCTCCAAAATCAACACCACCCCTGCCTTCTATGCAGACTGGCAGGAATATTCCAGGGTGGAGGACGTAATCAAGGCCCTCAAACAGTAGGCACTAAGCAGTAAGGAGTAGGCAGTAGGCCCAAAGATTTACCGCTTACTGCCTACTGCATACTGCTTACTGTTATTTTATATCTTTACTTAGAGGAGGGAAGATGAAAAGGACGTTGCTTGTGGGAGTTTTTTTCTTTGGTGTCGTATTTAGTTTTGTGGCAGAAAGTAAGGCAGATGTGAACCCCGATCAAGTTTATGGTATGCTCTGCGCCCTCTGCCACGGTGCAGATGGACAACCCACTAAACAAGGGAAGCAGTTTGGTTCCCCTGATTTTACAGACGTCAACTGGCAAAAGTCCAAGACCGACGACCAACTGTTACTGTCTATGACCAAGGGAACGGATAACCCCAACTACAGGCCAATAAAGGACATGATTGAGGAGCTGTTGGGGGTAAGCGTAGACGTAAGCATTTTTGTGCCCAAGGTGAGGAATTTTGGGCCTAAGTAACAAAATCAGGGGCTAGGGAATAGGCCCTGAACCAGAACGGTTCAGGGCAGGGAGTAGGGCTTGCCCTGCACCCTTGTGGTGCAGGGGGTAGGGGTTAGCAAAAATCCCAATCCCTGGTCTCTGGCCCCTTTCATTTCGGGTTCACCTCACACGATTTAGGATTACTTTATGTTCAATATCTTTAAAGAGCTATTCCTTTCTGAAAACCCCCTCCCAGAAGAACCAGATACAAGACGCAGACAGTTTTTCAGGGAGGTCTTCCACTCTGCGACCGACCTGGTAAAGGAACTGGCCAAGGAGAAAGTGGGCACAAGGAGATACCTCAGACCCCCTGGGGCGGTGGAGGAACTGACGTTTAACACCCTCTGTACCCGCTGTGATGAGTGTATAAAGGTCTGTCCCCACATGGCCATCAGGGGTGCAGGCCCCGACATGGGCCTGGCCCTAGGTTCCCCCATCATCGTCCCCAGAGAGAAACCATGTTACCTCTGCGAGGATTTCCCCTGCATAAAGGCCTGTAAGGAGGGGGCACTGATAATGCCAGCAAAGAGGGAGGAGGTAAGGATGGGCCTGGCCACCATAGATAAGGAGAAATGTATTGCCGGGGGCTTCATCAACTGTCAGTCCTGCGTCATCGCCTGCCCCATCATAGGGGCGATAGAGATGGTAGAGGGCAGGCCCGTCATCCACGAAGAACTCTGCACCGGCTGTGGTATCTGTGAAAACGCCTGCCTGACGGTGAATAATGCCTGTGCGATAAGGGTCAGGCCTCTATAAACCTGCACATGAATACACAATCCAAGTAATTACTTAAACTATTTATTTCTTAAATCGCTGTGGCACGAAAAAAACTCCCTATAAGCAAAGTAAGACAACTAATTCATGAATCTGATGAGCGTTCCTGTCGTGGCCGTTCAGAACGTCTAAGATTTTTATTATCAAAAGAAGACCCAAATCCTTTTCCTACCCCTGCTCTAGCATATGAGTATTATGAGGAAACAAGGTTGTGTTGGTACGTGGGTGCTTTTGTTGCGACAATTGTAATGGCTCAGCTTTCCTTTGAAGAACTATTTCGAGCAAACTATAGAGCAGCAACAGGAGTGGATGGAAAGTTGAACTGTGGTAAAAAAGTTAATCAAGCAAGTTTCTCGGACTTAATTAAACAAGCAAAAAATGATAAGTGGATTTCGGAAAATGAAGCTACATCGCTTCACAGCTTAAGAAAAAATGTACGTAATCCATACGTTCATGTGAAAGACGCTGAATTGCGTTCTGGGAAGCAAAACCTTAAGTCAGCTAATTTCATTAGTCAATACCTCAAAATTAGAGCTGTGCAACTCAAAGCCCCCTTCCTATTAGAGATAATAGAAAAAGATACAGAGCAAGAAGCAAGAGAATCAGTTCAATTGCTCGTTACTCTATTCCCAGAGATTTCACGCCGTTCTTGGTAACCCTCCTTTACCATATATTACCTCCTCAATAGGTCCCCATAATTTTTCGTAAGTTTTATCCTGAATACGCATGGGATTCTCCCTATCAAACTGCCACTGCAGTGGATTATTTATAATGTATTCTCGGATACAGTTCAATTCGTCTTCATTCCTGATGACATGTTCGTAATAATTTCGTTGCCAAACTGGTATACCCTGTGTGGCACGCATTTCATTAATATGGCGTGATGAAAATGTCTTAAACCCACGAACAACTTCGGATAACGTATGACGTTTTGTCGCATTTGTAGGGGCAGGTTTGAAACCTGCCCCTACAATAAAAATAATCCCATGAACATGATTCGGCATTATAACAAATATGTCTTGTTCGATATTAAAATAATGCCGTGGTAAATCCAACCAAACCGAATTAACAACTTCTCCGATTTCGCTTAAGGTAGTTTCACTATCCGCCACCTTTCCTAAAACCTGCAACCTGTTCTTTGTACAAATAGTGACAAAATACGCCCCTGGCTGTGAATAATCATATCCCTTCAACCGGATAGAGCGGCGATTAAATACCTTCTTAAAACCTTCCATAAGCCTACCAGCCCTCTTCCTGGCATCTTCACTGTCTACCGTTTCTGTATTATTTATGCTTCAGCCAATTCTTGGCCCTCGCCTTGACACCGTCAAAACTCTGTGCCATCTTGGGGTATCGCTCCCTGACCTTGCTGAGCAGTCTCCCCGCCCATGCATATTCGTGGGAAAGCAAATAAAGCCCGATAAGGAGGCAGAGAATTCCCTGAAGGAAGGGGAGGAAGAGACCTGCTATGCCCAGGAGGATGAAAATCCATCCAGCGACCAATACAAGGATACGCTTAATGCTGGCGTTCATTATTCCTCTGGCCTAAAGCTTACAACATATCCCGCACGCTCCTAGAATGCAAAATGCTATCCTCTTGGCCAGTACATGATTACAGCTACACCTATTAAGGCAATAAACCCACCGATGAGGTCAAACCTGTCTGGAATTATCCTGTCTACCTTCCAGCCCCAGAGAATAGCAAGGACTATGAAAATACCGCCATAAGCCGCATAAACACGTCCAAAATTGGCTGGTTGGAATGTTGGGATAATCCCATAAAGAATTAATATTATTGCCCCAAAGAGGGCATACCATTTACTCTTGCCCTCACGTAACCAGAGCCATACCAGGTATCCCCCACCTATTTCACACAGTCCAGCTAATATAAAGTAGAATAACGACTTCGTGATTTCCATTTATTCTCACCTCTATTCCATTATTCAATGTGGAATTTCCTTCTTCCTCAACATCTCCACAAATGCCTCTATCCTGGTCCTTAGCTGTCCGTCTATCCCACCCGGACGGTCGCATTCCAGCGTCAGGATGGGTACCCCCAGAGTCTTCCTGAAGATAGTGTCGTACATGTTGCGGTAGCAGAAACTCTGGACGTAGTGAATCAGGCCCTGGATTCCACGCCTCTTTATCTCGTGCCTTATGTCCTCTACCCTGCCCTGGGTATCATAGGGATAGGTGTACAGCAGATATTGCTCTAATAAGGTACTTGTTGGATAAGGCATACTGAACTGCCTCTGTATCTCGTTAAAGACCACCCGGACGCCTAGTTCTTCAAGGAAACCGTACAGACCTCCGCATATCGGAGGCACACCGATGAAGCCTATTTTTATTCCGCCAGGTAATGACCCTCTCTCCCTCACCTCCTCTAGGAAGGCCCTGGCCTTCTTCTCAAAGAG
The DNA here is from genome assembly GCA_016209685.1 of Planctomycetota bacterium. Classification (GTDB taxonomy): domain Bacteria; phylum Planctomycetota; class Brocadiia; order Brocadiales; family Bathyanammoxibiaceae; genus 2-12-FULL-52-36. The sequence goes on from JACQVQ010000012.1 coordinate 255,674, forward strand.
GGACGGGTTGCCCATCATATCACTGGTGGAGACGTTCCAGATGTGATTCTCCTCCCCTGTGACCTTACCCTCCTGCCAGGTGAGGCGGTCTATCTCGTGCACTAGAGACCTGATGCGGTCAAATTCCTTCTTGACCTTCTCGGCCTCGTGGAGTCTGCCTGAGGTGGACTGTCCGCCCAATGCAGAGACCAGACCGTTTAGGGACTTTAGTAAAAGCTCCGCCTGCTCCGCCTTGGGCGAATGAGGATATTTGAATGGTATGACCTCCACACCCTCCGCGGCCAGCACCTCCATCAGGGCAAAGGTATTACTACAGTCGCCTTCTGCTACCCCTATCACCTTCTTCATCCCCAATTTCTTGACTGAAGAATAGATACCCTTTATCCAGGCGCAGTTATTCCTGGGCAGGCCCGAGGTCTCGGCCCTCTCCACAAGGTGTGTCGGGTCTTCATCTGTAATGAATATGTTGTTCAAATCCACGGGTATGTACCCCGAGGCAAAGATTATCTCTATAGGTACCGTCGAGGTAATGCCCACGCTCGTCTCGGGAGAGGGTTTCTCAGGGACAAGGAGGGCAGGATAGGCAACGGTCTCAAAAGGCACAAACTCCATCGTATTTCCTTCGTCAGCCTCGGAACACCTAATAGATTTGGCTACAATAAGATAACTTTCAGATTACATCAGAGGAGGAATGTTAAGTCAAGGAGATTTGCAATTGTCAGGATGACAACTGGCCAGGCTAGGGCAGTACGGCCTCTAGAGACGTAACCGTCTCTAGACTCTTAACTGTCTTATTGGGGTCTATACGGCGTATGAGTCCTGCAATGACCTTTCCAGGCCCCACCTCGTAAAACTCTTCCACACCGTCCTTGAGGAGGTTGTGCATGGACTCTGTCCAGCGGACGGGCCCAGTGAGTTGGGCCAGGAGGGCACTCCTTATTTCTTCTGGCTCCTGAACGTAGCGGGCGTGGATATTGGACACCACCGGGGTGCGTGCCCTCTGAATCCTCACCTTTTGAAGCTCTGAGGCCATCTTCGCCTGTGCCGAGGCCATAAGAGGTGAGTGAAAGGCGCCGCTTACCTTAAGGGGGATTACCCTCTTGGCCCCCCGCTTCTTTGCCTCCTGAGAGACCACTTCCAGGGGTCTAGTCTCCCCAGAGATTACCACCTGGCCAGGACAGTTGTAGTTGGCGGCGCAGACTATGCCATATTGAGAGGCCTCTTTACAGAGGGCCTCTACTTCCCCATCAGAGAGGCCAATGATGGAGACCATCCCCCCTGGACGTTCTTCCGAGGCCTCTTGCATAAACTTCCCCCTCTTGTATACCAGTCCCACAGCATCTTCAAAGGCAATAGCTCCTGCGAAGACCAGGGCGGTGTATTCCCCCAGGCTTAATCCGGCAGTGGCATGGGCCTCGAGTCCGCATGAGGCGGATTTAGCCTTTAGGGAACGAAATACCTCCAGGATGGCAATGCTTGTGACAAGTATGGCAGGTTGGTTGTGGACGGTCTTCTCTAGTTCCTGTTCGTTACCACTGAAGCAGAGCTGGGCGAGATCAAACCCTAGTACGTCATTGGCTTTCTGGTAGACTTTCCTCGCCTCCTGGTACCCTGCGTAGAAATCTTTTCCCATGCCTGGGCGGTGGGCACCCTGGCCTGGGAAGAGGAAGGCCCGAAGAGGCATTACTACCACCTAATTATAGAAGAACTCCAGGTGAGTCCGCCTCCAAAGGCGGCAAGGAGCACCAGGTCCCCCGACTTTAGCCTGCCTTCCTTTTTGGCCTCGTCTAAGGCTATGGGGATGGAGGCAGAAGAGGTGTTACCATATCTGTCTATATTATAGAAGACCTTTTCCATGGGCACACCCAGACGTCCCATAGTAGCTTCTATTATACGGTAATTGCTTTGATGGAGGATGAAAAGGTCTATGTCCTCCATTTTCAGGTTAGAAGAGGTTATCGTCTTACCTATGAGTTCGGTAAGGCTGGTAATGGCCAGTCTGAATACCTCTCTACCACGGAACTTTATGTAATGTAGGCGGTCCTCAAGGGTCTGAAGGGAAGACGGCATCTTTGACCCGCCCGCTGGCAGGGTCAACACCTCTGTATGAGAACCGTCTGCACCCAGGAGGGTAGTGAGCACCTCGCAGTGTCCATTACCCTTTTGAAGGACTACGGCCCCTGCCCCGTCCCCGAATAGGATGCAGGTAGCCCTGTCCGTGTAGTCAGTGACCTTAGAAAGACATTCTGCCCCTATTACCAGCACATTGCTGGCCGCCCCTGCGTTTATAAAGTTTTGACCAATGGAAAGGGCATATATAAAACCTGCACACGCCGCTAGCACGTCAAAGGCCCCGGCCTTCTTGGCCCCTATTTTTTGCTGTACGTAGCAAGAGGTGGAAGGGAAAAGGCTGTCCGGGGTAATGGTGGAAGTGATAATCAGGTCTACGTCCTTTGGTGATACCCCGGCATCTTCAAGGGCTTTGAGGGCCGCCTGAGCGGCGAGGTCCGAGGTGGCTACGCCGTTCTCTACTACTCGTCTTTCTCTTATTCCTGTCCTTTTGATGATCCACTCATCAGTAGTATCAACCATCCTCTCCAGGTCATGATTGGTAAGTCTCTTAGGAGGGAGAAAGGCACCTGTTCCAGTAATGGAAGCCTTGTGGTTATTTTGAGTCATAACGCTCCTTTTTAATTGGAACCAACGTGCTTAACATACCCCCTTGCCAGTTGCCACCCCTACCATATTCTCTTGCTCTACATGATTTGCCTCCAGTTCTGTAACTATATGGGCATTCACGTTGTGCTTTGCGAACTGTATCGCCTCCTTTATAGCGTTCTGTATGGACTTAAAATCGGACCTGCCGTGACATATGATACAAATACCATCCACGCCCAAAAGGGGCACTCCACCGTATTCGGAGTAATCCATACGGGCACGTACCCTCCGGACGGCAGGCCTGAGAAGCCTGAGACCAATCCTGGACCACGGCCTTTTAGAGGCCGCATCGCCCAGGGCACCTAAAAGCCCATCCGCAATGCCTTCGGCGAACTTTATAAGCACGTTTCCCACAAAACCTTCACAGATTACTATATCACACTTGCCTTCAAAGAGGTCCATACCCTCCACATTACCAACAAAATTCAGGTTGGACTCCTTTAAAAGATTATAGGACTCTTTTACCAGGTCGTTCCCCTTTCCAGACTCTTCACCAATGTTTAAGAGGCCAACCCTTGGTTTTTTGATCCCCTGGCTATACTTGCAAAAGACCGAACTCATCACGGCATACTGCAGCAGATGGATAGGTTTACACTTAAGATTTGCACCCACGTCCGCCACAATGCAGTACCCACGACGTGTTGGGAGGGCGGCCACTATGCCGGGTCTGGTAACCCCCTTAAGCATCTTCAGGTGCATAGTACTGGCGGCTACCGCGGCCCCCGTGTTCCCAGCGCTCACTACTGCTACTGCCTCTCCCTTAGCTACCAACTGTATCGCCTTAGTGATGGAAGAGTCCGTCTTCTGTCTCAGGGCCGTAACCCCAGGCTCCTCCATTCCTACCACCTGAGATGCGTGCAATATACCAATATTCCTTGGAATTGGCCTGAAGGAGCTGACAAGGAGCTTTTCCAGTTCCTTCTGTTCCCCTGCGAGGATTATCTCTACGTTTTTAAATTGGTTGGCCGCAAGTAGTGACCCTTTTACTATCTCATACGGGGCCTTATCACCACCCATAGCATCTACTACAATTCTCATCCTTATACCCTCTCCACCGCTACCACCTGACGGTCACGATAGTAGCCACAGTTGTGACATATAGTATGGGGAAGCTTTATGTGCTTACACTGGGGACACACAAAACGTTTGGAAAGACTGCCGGAGGTCCTCCCTAGCCTTTGAAAACTCGGGATCCCTGGAGGTGTAAGAAAATCGTGAGACCTCCTTTTCCTGGTCCTGGAATTTGAAAACTTCCTCTTTGGATTTGCCATTTCCTACCTTTTTAAACCAGCGCCAGACGTAAAAACACAAAATCCACCACTCAAAAAACCTATTTATTTATGCTTACAAAAATTACAGCTCACCCCTAAAGTTGAGGTATTTTATTAGTCCCTTCCATGATTGTCAAGTAAAATTTACTTTAAATATTGTAATGTCCATAGACATAGGGGGATATCCACCTTGGGTAACTGAGAAAGGGCCCCAAAAACCAGGGGATAGGAGAAATTGTAAAATGGAGATTGATCCGCCTAAGGCGGATTAAATTTGAAATTTCTAATTCCCAATTTGCAATACAGTCTCCTCCCACTCCCTAGCCCCTCGTCCCTCCGTCCCCTAGTTCCCATCGCAAGGCCAGCAATTCCTATTGAAAGGGTGTGTAAAAAATGTTATGCTTTGTTATATTATTCTTCCAAACCTAAAGAGGAGCAAGCAGTGACAGAACAGACAGTAACCCCGGAAAGGGTTGATATACAAAAACTTAAGTCGGGCGGATTCATCAAACAGACGCAAAAGGACCTCTTTACCGTACGCCTGAGGATGCCTGGTGGGAGGATTACCCCGGAAAAGATGGCCAAGGTTGCTGAGGTGGCAAAGAAGTACAGTCGTATGGGTTTTTGTCACCTGAGCTTCAGACAATCCATAGAACTCATAGGTGTCCATATAGATGACTTTGACAAGGTAGCAAAGGAACTGGCCACTGCAGGGGTAAAGGTGGCCTCCTGTGGCCCCAGGGTCAGGGTGCCCACCGCCTGTGGCGGGTGTGAGTACAACCCCAATGGTCTCATGGAGACCCAGCATAAGGCCCTTGAGGTGGACGAGAAACTCTTCGGTACTCCCTGCCATCACAAGTTCAAGACGTCCTTCTCGGGCTGTCCCATAGACTGTGCTAGGACGATGGAGAACGACCTGGGTTTTCAGGGGGCGGTGGAGCCTCAGTGGGATGAGCCGCTGTGTACAGGATGTACCCTCTGTGCCAAGGCCTGCATGGAAGGGGCCATAGTCCCAGACAAGGACGGCAAACCCATCTTTGACCCAGGCAAGTGCATCTTTTGTGCGGATTGTATCCGGGCCTGTCCTACCAACTCCTGGAGGATAAAGCGGCAGGGATGGATTGTACGGGTAGGAGGCAAGCACGGCAGACATCCCCGCCAGGCGGAAGAGGTGGCCCGTTTTCTCCCCGACGAGAAGGTAATCCCATTTATAGAGAAGACCCTCCAGTGGTATAAGGATAACGGACGCCCAAGGGAGAGGATCGGCACTACCATTGACAGGGTAGGACTCTATAGGTTCATTACAGAGGTAGCAGGGCCTGTACTGCAGTCCTGACGTATCCCTTTTACAGTCTTCTCCTTAAGCAACCTAAAAAAACCCATTTTTTAAGCCCCACAGAAACCATTGATGAAAAGAGTGGCAAAGGAGTTAAAAAGGAGGACGGGCACAAAGCCCCCGGTATTCAAAGACTCCATACTGCAGGGTATAGGTAATACCCCCCTCATCAGGCTCTCCAGGATAGCTAACCTGCCAAAGGGGGTGGAGCTCTATGCCAAGGTGGAGTGGTATAATCCTGGCGGCTCTGTAAAGGACCGCCCGGCCCTAAGGATTATAGAGGACGCAGAGAGTTCCGGCCGTCTCACCAAAGATAAAATTATTATTGACTCCACCTCCGGGAATACCGGCATTGCCTATGCCATGATAGGCTCCGTAAAGGGCTACAAGGTGTCCCTGGTCATGCCCTCCAACGTCAGCGAGGAGAGGAAGGCCATAGTAAAGTCTTACGGGGTAGATATAATCTATACCGACCCCCTGAAGGGTTCCGATGGGGCCATCCTGGAGGTAAGAAAGCTGGTGGAAAGAGAGCCCGATAAATACTTCTTTGCCGACCAGTACAATAACCCCTCCAACCCAGCCGCACATTACCACACCACAGGGGTGGAGATATGGGAACAGACGAGGGGAAAAGTTACGCACTTCATTGCTGGACTGGGTACAAGCGGTACCCTTATGGGCACCGGAAGGAGGCTTAAGGAGTTTAACCCCAATATTCAGGTCATTGCCGTTGAGCCAACTACCCCCATCCACGGCCTTGAGGGTCTGAAACACATGGACACGGCCATAGTCCCGGGTATCTATGACCCCACCTTCCCTGACCGTAAGATAAAGGTAGACACTGAGGAGGCTTATAAGACAGTAAAGGCCCTGGGAATGAAGGAGGGGTTACTGGTGGGCTACTCCGCCGGGGCGGCTATGTGGGCCGCCTTGCAGGTGGTAAAGGAACTTACGGAGACACCGTCCGGAAAGAAGCTGGATAAGTCCGCCTCTGGCGGGAGGGAGGGATGCGTCGTCCTCATGTTCCCCGACAGCGGGCATCACTACCTGAGTACCAGTTTCTGGCTTGAGGCCTGAACTAGGGGCTAGGGGGTAGGGATTAGGGGTTAGAAAGAGGTTACATGTTGAGGTTAAAGAAGGAATCCATAGAGGAGATTAAAGGGCAGGCCAAGGAGGGTTACCCCTACGAGCGTGGTGGATTTCTCGCAGGAAAAAATGCCTCTGGCAAAGAGATTATGGCAGTCTATCCCATGAAGAACTTGAACTCCCACCAGCCACGTATCCGCTTTGAGATAGACCCCAAGGAGTTCCAGAGATTGGAGATAGAGGCTACCAAAAATGGCCTACAATTACTGGTATTTTACCACACACATCCTGACTCGCCACTGAAGACAAACCCATCAGCCTTTGATAGGGAACGGGCGGAGGGCCTGAGCACCTTCTGGCCAGACCTCTCTTATCTCATTGTCTCGGTGGACAAGGGGAAGGAGTTCCAACTAGCCTCCTGGGTCTTTAACCCTGCCCAGGGGGGCTTTGAGGAAGAAAAGATAGAGGTAATGTGACATGAGCGAAGAAAAACCAGACCAGAGCATAGACCTCCGCGGGGTACTCTGTCCCATGAACTTCGTTAAGACCAAGCTAAAGCTGGAAGAGATGGAGACAGGGCAGGTACTGGAGGTATTCCTGGACGATGGCGAACCTATGCGGAGCGTGCCCAGGAGCGTAAAAGAAGAAGGGCACAAGGTAGTCCAGGTAGAAAACATGGGCAAGGCCTATAAGCTCCTGATAAAAAAACAGTAGACAGTAAACAGTAGACAGCATACAGAAAATACGGGTTTCCCTGTCTACTGTCTACTGTCTACTGACTACTGTCTACTAGCTAAAGGTTCCGCTTCTTCCTTATCCCCAGTATCTGCCGTACCAGTCCTTCCAGGGTAACAGGGAGTAGGGCAAACTGGAGCCTGGGGTGGAATAGCTCCTTAAACACCTCCTTGTAGGCGGCGTCTCCGGTAACCAAATTCCAGAGGGCGGCGTTTAGACGGTCGGCTATCCACTTCTCCCTATGGGCATAGGCATAGTATAGCCTCTCCGAGAGTATCTGTCTCTGAGAGGCAATTAGACTGAACGCCTTGAAGACGAGCCTGCCATAGAAATTATCCCTGGCTATCAATTTGATGGCAGGTTGATAGTATCCACCCTTTAATGCCTCCCTGGACAATCCCCGTTCAAAGACGGTATTGGTGGCCAGGTAAGCGGTCATAAAGGCAGACTCTATCCCATTTTTATAGGAACGGGAGATACCAGCATCCCCCACTACTACCAACCTGTCCCAATAGGGCTGGTGGGCAGGGCCTACCGGTATCCTCGGGAAACAGACGCAACAGTCTTTAAGCACCTCCGTCCCCTGTGGCAAGGCCTTCTTTACCACCGGATGGTTAAGAAAACCCCTTAGCTCTGGCGTACTAATGTTCCTCTTGCCTACTAACCCAATAGTAAGATAATCCCCTTTAGGGGTAAAAGAGGCGAACTCTACCTCGTCCGTCCCAAAGGCAAATACATAGATGTTATCCCTGTAGTGTTCCTTGATGAAGTCCCGGCCCAGGCGGGCATCTACTATACAGGTCTTCAAGGTCTTTGGTGGGACGTAGCCGAAGTTCATCTTGGTAAAAATATCTCCAGTAGGTGTGTTTGCGCCGAAGGCCCCTACCACCAGGTCTGCCTCTAGTTCTTCTCCCTTACCAAAGATAAGGGTTACTTTCCCCTCCGGATGGCCAGGTAAGACTATGTCCTTTACACCCCCTTTTATTACCTGGGCGCCCTGCCCTTCTACAAACCTCAGGAGAAAGTGGTCAAAGCTGACGTCTTCCTTCATATGCGAGTGTACAGGGCCGCCACCCCTGAAGACTGACACAATCCTGGGTCTATGTCCAGGTACAGGATGCTCCAGGGTCATGTAATCATCCTGGGTAAAAAACTGGTAGCCCTGTATCTCTGCCTGTATACAGCGCTGGGGTATGGTTATACCCTGCCAGTCCAGTTTTTCCATGAGGCGTTCGGCCAACACCCCTACGCTCATGTTGCAGGCCTGGTGGTCTGCCCTGGTAAAATCCCTGCCCTCAAATATGGTTACATTGACCTTTATCCCCCTGAGCCTGGCCTGCCGCAGGGCAAAATTGGCAAAAAAGCAACCTGATGGCCCACCCCCTACTATGGCAATATGAGAACCGTCTTTCAGTGAGATATTATTATTGGGCATCAGGTTTCTCTGAGTCTTTACCAGGGGTACCCTGCCTTTTCCTCCACTCCTCTAACCTCTTCTTTATCTCTGCCTCCAGCCCCACCTCCTTAGGCTCGTAGTACGACTTCCCCTCCGCTATATACTCCTGCTCCACCCACTGCCCCTTATAGTCATGCGGGTATTTATATCCAATTCCATTACCCAACTCGGCCGCCCCGGGGTAATTGGCATCCCGGAGGTGTTTGGGTACAGGCTGGGTCCTCTCCCTTTTTACATCCTCCTGCGCCCTTTCTATGGCAAGATAGGAGGCATTGCTCTTGGGAGCCGTAGCCAGGTAGGTCACGGCCTGTGCCAGGGGTATCCTGGCCTCTGGCATCCCCACGAATTCCAGGGCATTGAGGGCGCTGCTTGCCAGCACCAGGGCCATGGGGTCTGCGTTACCCACGTCCTCTGCCGCCAGGATGACAATCCGCCTGGCAATGAAACGTGGGTCTTCCCCTGCCTCTAGCATCTTGGCCATCCAGTACAGGGCGGCATCAGGGTTTCCTCCCCTCATGCTCTTTATGAAGGCACTAGCGGCGTCGTAATGGGCATCCCCCAGCTTGTCATAGACGATGGCCTTCCTCTGGATGGACTCTTCTGCCACCTTTAAGTCGTAATGGATAACTCCCTGGGCGTCAGCCCCGGCTGATAAGACCCCCACTTCCAGGGCATTCAGGGCCCTCCTGGCGTCCCCTTCACTCATCTCTGCGAGGTGTTCCAGGGCCGACTCCTCCCCTTCCACCCGGTATCTCCCTAATCCTCGCTCCTTGTCCAGAAGGGCCCTTCTCAAGATAGCCTTTATGTCTTCCCTGGATAGTGGCTCAAACTGAAATATCTGGGAACGCGATATGAGGGGAGAATTTATGGCAAAGAATGGGTTATGAACGGTTGCCCCTATGAGGATTACCGTACCCTTCTCCACGCCTGGCAGGAGGATGTCTTGCTGGGTGCGGTTGAAGTGATGGAGTTCATCCACAAAGAGGATGGTCCTCTGTTTGAGGCGTAAACCCCTCTCCTTGGCCTCGGAGAGGACACGCCTGACGTCTTTGGTGCTGGAGGTGGCGGCATTAATCTCCTCAAAATGGGCCTGCGTAGTACTAGCGATGACGTGGGCCAGGGCGGTCTTCCCAGTGCCTGGCGGCCCGTAAAAGAGGACGGATGAGAGTCTATCGGCCTTGAGCATCCGCCAGAGGAGCTTGCCAGTGCCAAAGAAATGGCCCTGCCCAACAAACTCCTCTGCCGTCCTGGGACGCATCCTGAGGGCCAGGGGGGCGTTTGGGTCTATCTTGTCTTCGGGGGTGTTAGAGAGAGTAAATAATTCCACTATCCTTTGGGGTGGTAGGGGGGTACAGCCAGTCTGTGTCCCTACTTAACGATAAAAGCCCCACCCTGCCGTGAGAAGTGTTTGTCCAAGAACCCGCATTTTTATGTGGGCACCTGCAGAAGGCTTTGTTGTAGGCCATTTAAGGCCGCAACGCTACTTTCTGACCTTAGGCACCCTAGTTTCGTAGTGTCGGTTCAATCCAACCACTTGCATACACGCACAGGGCAGGGCTTTCTGAGAGCATATTACCAGAATTAGATGGCAAATTCAAGTGATTTTTGGGGTCTGGTCGTGTCAGGACGTCAGTAAAATACCCTTGACTTTAAGAAGGATAAATCGGAAATTACTAAGGGCAGGTTTGAGACCTGCCCCTACTCTACAAAAAATTCTGAAAGGAGGAGAGAGAAATGTCTGTCCTGAGCGTTTTTCATATTGAGGTGAATCCGGCCACCGAACAGGGTTTTTTGGCAGATGCCGTCAAGACCCTCCCACTGGCCAAGAAACAAAAAGGACTGCTTTACCTCGGCGTATTTACCCCGCTGGGAGAGAAGAATAAATACCTGGTATTATCTGAATGGGACAGCGAGGCCAGTATAGAGGTATGGCGAAAGGACCCCGAACATAATAAGGTCATGGCCAAGGCTGGGCAGTACGTGAAAAATCATTCCGTCAAGAGGTTCGTATCTAAGAAGTAAAAGAAGTAGCAGGGGCGACCCGCCTAAGGCTGACGGTCGCCCCTGCCCTATATTATTAAAGGATTGGCATACCCAGACTGTAGCCGCAGGTCGTGCCAGAGGCAGATTCGCCTCAAGCGAACTTCAGCCTGCGTTGTAGCCCTTACCCCCTATTAAATGATTGGCATACCAGAAATTAGATGAGTAACCCCACCGAACAAGCCCGGCCCCCTCAGGAGTGGCCCGGTCACCACGGAAACACCTACCGAAGATTACTGAGCTATGCCAGCCCCTACTGGCATAAGGTCCTCGTGGTACTGGCCCTCTCCCTACTTGGGTCTCTAGTATCGGTGCTCCCCACCCAGATACTGGGAGTAGCGGTGGACGAATTAAAAATAGCCGAACGGCTTGTCTCCCCCGGTAGTGGTGCACTATCATCAGAAGCGGCCCTGCCGCACCCAAAGAGCCAGATACCTCTAGCCGCTCCATTAAAGGACCTATCCCGGTACGTGGGTCATGTATGGTTCCCGGAAATTAACCCCGTCCTCCTGACCTTTTTCGTACTGGCCGGTGCCTTCTTTACCCTCCAGGCCTCCACCAGCCTTATTGCCATGGGGCATGGTTACCTGATGGCCGAGCTGGCACAGAGGACCATCTTTGACCTCCGAAACCAACTCTACCAGCACCTCCAGCGCCTGCCCCTCAGCTACTTTGAAGACCGTCGTACGGGGGACATCATGAGCCGGGTGGTAAATGACGTGGACTCCCTGGAACAGGCATTGGTGATTCCCCTCACCACCTTCATTACCGATATGCTCCGCCTCGGCTGGATACTCTTTTTCTGCCTCAGGTGGGATTGGCAACTGACCCTCCTGGCCCTGGGAGTTGCCCCGCTCCTGGTGGGCGTAACCTATACCTTCGGGAAGATAATAAGGCGTACGTATCGGGAACTGAGAGATAAAATGGGCGAACTCAACGCCCTCCTCCAGGATAACCTCTCAGGGATAAGGGTAATCCTGGGCTTCGCCCGACAGGAGTCAGAGTTGCAAAAATTCGTACAAAAAAATAAGGAGAACTATCAGCTCCACGTCCGCATATACCGTATATTCACTACCTATAAGCCCATAGTAGAACTCTTTGTAGAGACCGGGGCCGTGATTGTCCTCTGCTTCGGGGGTTACAAGGTGTTACAGGGAGAGATGAGTGCAGGTACGTTCGTCATCTTCTTCCCTTACCTGCGGATGGCCTATGAACCCATAAGCGGAGTAACCAGATTTTACAACACCGTGCAACGGGCCCTTGCCTCCACAGAAAGGGTCTTTGAGGTGCTGGACACCAGGCCGGCCCTCCAGGACGCCACCGATGCCGTAGAACTACCCCCCCTCCAGGGCCATGTAGAGTTTAAAGGGGTATACTTTACCTACCCCAACGGGAGCAGGGTATTGGAAGACATTAACCTGGAAGTCCTCCCCGGGCAGATGGTGGCCCTGGTAGGCCCCAGCGGGGCTGGAAAGACCACCCTCACCTCCCTCTTGCCCAGGTTCTACGACCCCACACGGGGATCCGTCCTTGTGGACGGATATGACCTGAAGAGGGTAAAGGCCGAGTCACTGAGACGTCAGATGGCCATGGTATTGCAGGAGGCGTTTCTCTTTAACGATACCGTGAGGAATAATATTACCTATGGTAGACCTGGGGCCGCGGAGGAGGAGATAGTCCAGGCGTCAGAGATGGCAGGGGCCCATAACTTTATCCTCTCCCTCCCGCAGGGGTACGATACCCTGGTGGGTGAGAGGGGGGTAAAACTCTCCGGAGGACAGCGCCAGCGACTGGCAATTGCCAGGGCAATACTGGTAAACCCCAGGATTTTAATACTGGATGAGGCCACGAGCTCCGTGGATGCCGAGACCGAGAGGTTCATCCAGGAGGCCATCTACCGCCTGATAGAGAACCGCACCACCTTCGTCATTGCACACCGCCTCTCCACCATCCTCCATGCAGACCTCATCGTCGTGCTGGACGGGGGGCGGATTGTTGAGATGGGTACCCACGAGGAGCTCCTCTCCCAGGGCAACCTTTACTCCAGGTTCTTCCACCTCCAGTTCCTGGAGAAACAAGAGACCCCCGTTGAAGAGCCAACCCCAACAAGGACGACGATAGAGGAATCCACCCTCCCCTTCGGCGGGAGTGGCCCCGCCACCTTCGGCCCGTATCAAGAAGAAAGAAACTGGTAGTCTCCCCCTGACTACTAGCTACTAGCTACTGTTGTCAGCCCCTTATAGGCCTCCATGAGACGGCGGGTTGTCTTTCCTGGGACCGTCTTACCTATCCCCTTGCCCTCAATGCAGAAGACGGGCATTATCTCCATGAGGGAATTGGTGAGAAAGACCTCGTCCGCCTGGAGCAGTCTCTCCGTACCAAAGAGTTCTTCTGAGGCAGGAATACCTTCTCCCTGACATATCTCTAAGACCTTTTTTCTGGTTATCCCGGGGAGGATGTTGGCCTGGAGGGAAGGGGTGACGACCATGCCAGACTCCACCAGGAAGATATTGCTCACCGTGGCCTCACAAACATGGCCTTCGGTATTAAGGAAGAGGGCGTCCTGTATCCCTTGACTGGGGCGGCCCTGCCACCTCCTGGCGGCCTCCTGTCGGGCCATTATTCCAGCGAGGAAATTGGCGGTCTTGTGCCTGGCCAGGGGGCAGGTGGTACTGCGGCGATAGGTGGAAATGGCCAGTCTGACGCCCTGCCTATATGACTCTTCAGGATGGGGATGGAAGGGGTGGGTTTGAATAACCAGAGTAGGTTGGGGTGATTCAGGGGGTTGGAGTCCGTAGTGGGGACTCTCGCCCCGGCTGAGCGTCAAACGGATAAGGGCGTCTGTCAGCCTATTTAGCCTCAGGAGATTTTCTACGGCCGATTGGAGTTCTTCAAGGCCGTAACGGAGGGGTATCCCCAGTACCTGGGCAGAGGAGGCCAGCCGTTGTAGATGGTCTTCAATAAGAAAGGGCCTCCCGTTGTAAGAACGCAGGGTCTCAAAGACCCCATCTCCGTAAAGGAAACCCCTATCCCGTACAGAGACCAGGGCTTCTTCCTCAAGTACTATATCACCGTCAAAAAAGACATGGGGTGAGGTAGCCCTCTTATCAGGAGCGCCCTGAGGCTCCGTACCCATTACTACCTTTTCCCCCTGTCGGAATCGGGAGTGGCCCTGCCCTCTAGCTGGGCCTTTATCCTGGCTATGTTCCCCTTTACGACCTCTAACTCAACGGGGGACTTTATAAACTGGAAGAGGTTATAGGCCTCTTCGTAGGCCGCAAGGGCCTCCTCCATCTTACCCTGTGCCTGGTAGATTACTGCAACGTTGTTCAGTTCCTTAGCCTCCCCCCTGATATCGTGTAACATCTTGTACATCTGCAGGGATTCCTTATATGCATTCAGGGCGTCTTCCAGTTTCCTCTGTGATTGATATACTATGCCTATGTTACTAAGGTCTTTTGCCACTTCACTGCGGAGTCCCATATCCCTGTGGATATTTAAGGCCGTCGCATAGGCATCAAGGGACTCTTCCGGCTTTTTCTGAAAATTATAAATGACCCCCATACTGCCCAGGTTGCTGGCCTCTTCCCTCCTGTTACCAATCTCCCGATTTATTCTCAGGGCCATTTTATAGGCGTGGAGGGCCTGTTCCGGTTTGCCCTGGAGTTGATAGATGAAACCCTGGCTGGAGATATATTTGGCCTCCCATGGGCGATGGCCCAGCTTCCGTTGAATCTTTATGGCTGCCTCATAAGACTGCAACGCCTTCTTCGGGTTACCCTTAAGATAATAAACCACCCCCATGTTCCCCAGTGAGGCCGCCTCCACCTGAGGTAAGCCTACCCGTCTTGCCAGTTTAATGCCCTCCTCAAAGTAGTGTGTAACTGCCGCTTTGTCCCCCCTCTTTAAGGCTACAATGCCAAGGTTATTATAGGTACTGGCAAGGTCTTTTTCCTTTCCGGAGAGCTTCTGCATGTCCATTGCCTTAAGAAGGGTCTCCTCTGCCCTCTCCCATTCCGCAAGGTGTGTGTAGACATGTCCCAGATTGTACCAGACCATAGCCTCTAAGGAGGGATTCTGCGGCAGTCCGCCTGAGGCGGATACAGACAGACCCTTCATGGCAAGTTCGTATCCCCTGGCTGACTCTTTAAGGCTTGCATTGGCCTCTTCGTACTTGTATGCCTCCAGTTGGGCCTCACCCTCCTCAAGGGCCCGAGTGGCCCCTTCTATCTGATGGATAACCCCTTGAGATTCGTCGTTGACAGCGTCTTTCGGGAGGACCATTTCTTCCTTGAAGTCGTGGAGGGATTTGGGCGGTACTACCTGGAGTTGACCCAGGAATTCCATCACCCCTCCTCCCCACCTAACGAAGTTTTCCTCCTGGATGGGAGGGGCCGCTACACCTTGGGTGGGTAATTCACCCAAGACGGGCACTGCCAACAAAGTAGACAGTAGACAATAGAGGGCATACAGGAATAAAGGTCTTCCCCGTCTACTCCGCCTCAGGCGGACTGTTTGCTGACTACTTCGTCTCTCAGGCATCCTGTCCTCGGTATCCGTAAGCAAGGGATTCTACAAGCGCCCTGGACTTAAACAGTGTCTCTTGATATTCCTCTTCTGGCCGAGAATCTGCCACAATCCCACCCCCTGCCTGGAAGGAGGCAGAATGACCTTTTATTAAGAAGGTTCTGATGGCGATGGCCAGGTCCATTGAACCGTCAATGCCTATGTAGCCTATAGCCCCCGTGTAGACGTTCCTTGAGGTGGGTTCCAGTTCGTCAATGATTTCCATTGCCCTGATTTTTGGTGCACCCGTCACCGAGCCCCCGGGAAAGGTAGCCTTCAAGAGGTCTATCAGGTCATATTGAGGGTAGAGGTCTCCTTCTACGGTAGCAACCAGATGGAAGACCGTGGGGTGGGCCTCCAGTCTCTTTTTCTCCAGCACCTTTACGGAACCGTAATTACATACCTTCCCCAGGTCGTTCCTCTCCAGGTCCACAATCATGGTGAGTTCGGCGTTGTCTTTGGTACTGTGGAGGAGTTCTTCCATGAGTCTCTGGTCAGAGGAAGGGTTTATGCCCCTCGGCCTTGTGCCTTTGATTGGGCAGGTCTGCACACGCCTAGACGCCTGCGGTGCTACCGCCTCCACCTTGAGGAACCTCTCCGGGGAGGAACTTATTATGACGTTATCCCCAAACTGGAGATAGGCAGAAAAAGGGGCGGGGTTTATCTCCCTCAACCTCAAGTATAACTCGTGGGGTGCACAATCCAGCTCCGTCTGAAACCGTTGAGACAGGTTCACCTGATATATATCTCCTCTGGCAATGTATTCCTTTGCCTGTCTTATGGCCTCAAGATATCCCCTCTTAGTAAAGTTCCCCTTTATCTGACATCTCTTTCCCTTAGTAGGGGCGACCCGGCGGGTCGCCCCTACGCCCGGGGCACACAGGAGGGCAGTAAATTCCTGTACGTCATCCCCTAAATTCCTCCCGACCAAGAAACATCTGCCCTCTCTGTGGTCATAGACGACAAATTTATCATAGAATCCGAAATACATATCTGGGAACTCCAGGTCGTCTATGGCATTTTTGGGGAGACGTTCCAGGAAGTGATGCAGGTCGTATCCCAGGTAGCCCACAGCCACCCCTGTCCTGCAGATGGGTGGTAGGGCCACCTCCGACTCGCCAGGGGCGACCCATCCGCCTGAGGCGGACGCCCCTACACTAAAGGTGCGGAGGTAAGAACGTAATACCTCAAAGGGGTTGCCCTCCCTCTCCTGTGGGACCCCGGTACCGTCCTCCACGGTGATATTACTCCCTTTACTCCTTAACACGAGAAAGGGCTGACATCCCAGGAGAGAGTAGCGGGATAGGCCGTGTTGCCTGAGGGCACTGTCCAAGAAGAAGAGGTGCTGGGGGTGTTCACCTAAGAGGCGTTGAAAAGCCGTCACCGTATCACAATGGGGGCTTATCTCTATTGCAGTTACTTCTCCGCCCGGGGCGGAAAGCGGGTAATAGGTAGTAGATAGCATAAAGTAGGGGACAGTATACAACAGGTAGCAAGTGGTTGTCTACTGCCTACTGGGCGACCCACCGGGTCGCCCCTACTATCTACCTGTTATTATCTCCACAATGTCCAGCACCTCTACGGTGTCAACATTCTTTGCCTTTACTCCATTAGTAAGCATGGTAAGGCAGAAGGGGCAGGCCGTGGCAATGATATTAGCCCCGGTATCAAGGGCCTGCTCGGTACGCATCTCGTTAATGTTCTGACCGAGTCTTAACTCCATCCACATGTGCCCCCCTCCACCCCCACAGCAGAAGCCCTTGTCCCTGCTCTTCTCCATCTCTTTAAACCCCCAAGGAGGGGTGACACTGCGGGTCGCCCCTGCAAGGAGGTTCCTCGGGGCATCATAAATCCCGTTGTGCCGCCCCAGATAACAGGGGTCATGGTAAGTAAGTAGGGGCACGTTGCGACGTACCCCTACTAAATGAGGCAGAAACCGTTCCATAAACTGCGTGTGGTGCCAGACCTGAAAACCTCCCCCAAATTGGGGATACTCATTCCTGAGCGTATTAAGGCAGTGGGGGCAACAGGTAACTATCTCCTTAACGTTGTATCTCTTCAGGGTCTCAATATTCTCCCTGGCCAGGGATTGGAACCCAAACTCATTGCCCACCCTCCTCAAGGGGTCACCATTGCACCTCTCTTCCCTCCCCAGGATGGCAAAATCTACCCCTGCCTTCTGCAAAAACCCTGCAAAGGCCCTGACCACCCTCTGGTTCCTCTCATCAAAGGCCCCCGCACAGCCCACCCACAATAGTAGGGGCACGTTGCAACGTGCCCCTACATTACGTAATACCTTTATGCCCAGACCCTCTGCCCAGTCCTCCCTCTTTTCCTGGCTGAAGCCGTAAGGGTTTCCGCTGGTTTCTATATTCTTTATGGTCCTGATAATCTCCGGGGGGTACTTGCCCAGCATAAGCCCGTGTCCACGCCTCAAATCAACAATCTTCTGCAGGTGTTCTATCCCGGCAGGACAGGCCTCCTGGCAGGCCAGGCAGGTGGTACAGGACCATACCTCCGCCGGGTCTATCTTTGTTTTTGTAGGGCGTGGCCCTGCCACTCCGCCCCCCATCAGGGGCGAGGAGGCATCCCTTTCCATCTGCCCTCGTATATCCAGTATAATCTTCTGGGGTCTGAGGGGTTTCTGGCTCAACGTGGCCGGGCAATAGGCATCACACCTGCCGCATCTCATGCAGGCATCCACGTCCAGGAGTTGCCTCCATGTAAAGTCCTTCGGGCTGATGGCCCCGAAGACCTCTCCTCCTTTGGCACTTTCAAAATCTATGGGAATCAGGGCACCCCTGGGGCTGGCAGGGCGCAGAAATAGATTCAAAGGGGTAGTGAAGATGTGCAAGAGCTTGGAGTAAGGTATGTAGGCTATAAAGGACATGGCCAGACACAGGTGAAACCACCACAGGTTCCTGTGCAGACCTCTTAGTCCGGATTCTCCCACCAGGGTTTTTAGCACCCCAGCTGTCAGATACCCTATCGGTGAGAAGGTCTCCCAGGGAGGGTTTAAGACGGCAATCCTTGAACCCTCCATAAGGAAACCGGTAACGAGGATGAGAAATAACAGGCCCAGGATTATGGCATCGTCTACCCTGTTTTTAATATATACATGCCTCGTCAGGTATCGCCTGTAAGAGGCCAGCAGTATCCCCAGGAGCATCAGGCCGCCGAAGAGGTCTAACGTCAGAGAATAATACAGGTAAAATCTTCCGTAAAGGATGGGCCAGTGGAGATGCACCTGAACGGCTACCAGGCAGGTGCCTATAAATAGGACAAGGAATCCAAAGAATATGAGTCCATGAATGACCCCGGGCCATCTCTCGCTGAGTATCTCTTTGTGGCTGAAGATGAGCCAGAGTGCCCGGCCGAGGTCCTTGGTTAATGGGCCCGTTTCGGGCCTGCCCTTAGACCATAACAGGTATCTGCGATAAAGACCGTATAGAAAAAAGACGAGTGAAAGGGCAAAGAGGGCGTACATCCACTGATGGTGTACTACGTTCCAGAATATCTCCCTGGTGGGCGTCATATGCTAGGGGTTAGGGATTAGGGGCTAGGGGGCAGGGGATAAGGAAAAACCATCGTAAATTGGAAATTGGAAATTTTAAAATTTGCAATTTACAATTTCCAATTTCCAATGGGTTTTCCTTCCCCCCTACTCCCTAGTAAAAGGCCTTCAGGCCCAGCGTCTCCCTGCCGATAATGAGTTTCTGTATCTCGGAGGTGCCTTCGTATATGGTGGACACCCTTGCATCCCGGTAGTGACGTTCTACGGGGAATTCGTTGGAGTAGCCGTAGCCGCCGTGTATCTGCAGGGCCATGTAGGTAACCCTCTGGGCGGCCTCAGAGGCAAAATACTTGGCAATGGAGGTCTCAAGGGTGCTCTTTCCCCCCTTGTTCTTTACATGGGCGGCCCTGTACACCAGGAGTCTTGCCGCCTCGGTCTCCACCACCATCCTGGCGACCATGTCCTGTACTAGCTGAAAGGAACCTATGGGTTTATCAAATTGTACCCTCTCTCTGGCATAAGAGACGCTGGCGTCAATGCAGGCCTGACAGGTGCCCACGCATCCTGCGGCCACGCTGAACCTGCCGTTATCCAGTCCGCTCATTGCCAGTCTAAAACCATCCCCCACCCCCCCCAATACCGCCCCTTCCGATACGGCACAGTCCTGGAGGATTATCTCCGCAGTATTAGAGGCCCTGAGGCCCAACTTGTTCTCTATGTTACGGGTCTCGTAACCCTGCACCTTATCCCGCTCCACTATGAAGGCCGTAAGCCCTTCGTGTCTCTTTGTCCCGGCTATGCGGGCAATTATAATGGCAACGTCTGCCACCCCGGCATTGGTTATCCAGGTCTTGGCGCCGTTGAGTACCCACTTATCCCCATTGCGTACGGCCGAGGTGCTCACACTGGCCACGTCGCTGCCGGCATTGGGTTCCGTCAGACCAAAGCATCCGATAATCTCTCCGCTACAGAGGCGGGGGAGGTAGCTCTTCTTTTGTTCTTCCGTACCCCAGTTGAGGATTAAGAGTTCTACCAGCGAGACCTGCACGGAGAGGGTCGTCCTTACCGAACTGCATCCCCTGCCTATCTCCTCCGTAACGATGGCATGGCTGATAAAATCCAGCCCCGCCCCACCGTACTCCTCTGGGATGATAGTCCCCAGTAAACCCAGAGGGGCCATCTTCTGGAGGATTTCCCTGGGGAAGCGGCACTGCATGTCGTTCTCCCTGGCCACAGGCACTATCTCCTCGTCCGTAAACTTCCTTGCCATCTCTCTTACGAGCCTCTGTTCATGGGTCAACTCAAAATCCATGAGTGCCTCCGTTGACTTTAGATTATATGATTTTAGATTTAAGGATTTGAAATCTAGAAACCTAAAATCCGAAACCTCAAATCTCTTACTGCCTACCTCTTAGCAAAGGTAATAATCTTGACTACGTTCTCTAAGGCATACTGGCCATCACCCTTGCATTCTTCCATGAATTTTTCCACCGGCCCTCTATAATTCGTAAGTATCTTTTCTGGGGACGTGTGGTAGATAAAGGCCAACATCCTGACGAATCTGGTGAGCTTTTGTCCGTCGTCTTTTACAAAGATGTAGATGGGGAACCGTTCCGTTTCAAAGCGGATACCCTCACCCGTTAAAAATCGTTCAACGTGCTCGGCGTAGTACGGATAGCCAAATTCCAATACGTCGGCCCTGCCGGACGTAATCAGGTCGTAGAGCTTATACGCCTGGCCTTCCAGGGATTCAATGATTACCATGGCAAACCCGTTGGGTCTGAGGAGGCGGAGCGTATCGGAAAAGATATTATCCCATTCCGCCTGGGGGAAATAGTAAAAACTCTCGGAAAATAGTACAAGGTCAAACAACCCCTCTTGCCCCTTGATGGTCTTCAGATACTCCTTTACGGGTTTATTAACGGGTTGAATAAGATTGAGACCTTGTTTCTTAATCCCCCCTACTAACCTTTTAAAGGCCGACGTCTCTGGTTCAAGTGCGACGTATTTTAGTCTGGGTAGTTTCTCCCTTAACTCCGCAACCAGTGGCAGGACCATCTCACCATCACTGCACCCTACGTCCAGCACGCTAAAATCATACTCTTTAGGGACGCCCTGAAGCCTCTTTTCCAGGATTTTCCTGAGGTGACCCCTGGTAACCTCAGATTCGTTTGACCCCTCAAGAAATGCCCTTAGCTCAGTATAATACTCTACGTGCCGTTTTGTTGAATCGTTTTTCATTGTTAGTGGTAGTTAGAGTTAAGTAATAGTTAATAAAGAATTACAACACCCGAAAGGCAACACAATACCTTTTGTCTATGTTATTTTCAAGTCTTTATAATAACCAGGTGGTGTAATATATCTTGTGAAATCTTAGATTTACACAATTTTCTTGATACTACCTCTAAATGAGAATAAGGTAAGTTGCATATAGATGCAGTATCATGTATTAACTTTAATTTAGAATTGCCAACTATTATTAACAAAAGCATAATTTAATAAACTCGGTCTGGGTCATGAAAAGAAGGAAGATAATTATAGCCTGTATAATATTAGCCCTGGTTATATCTTCTGCTGTCTTGGCAAAGATGCCTGAAGGAGTAGAGAAAAAAAGGAATGGCGGGCTTGCAAAAGATACTATTAACCTTAAAGACATTACCGAAAAGATTGGGACTAAAGAAATCACTGCAACTCCACATGTAGTCCCGACAGGGCAAGAGGTTACTTTGCGTTGGAAGGTTTTACCAAAAAACCCTGGAGATATGATAAATGCGACGATTGAAGTCCATTATGAAGGATTTAATTCTGGCAAATTTATTGATCTTCCAAAGACTGGACAAATGACAGTATGTCCTTTGGGAAATACGACGTATTATCTGGTTATATCGCTTGGAGCTGAACATGTCCGGCTTGCCGAAGTTAATGTAAAATCGCCCTGCCCGGTAGTAACCATCACTGAAGAAAATATGCAAGAAATTGCCCAAGCCATGAGGCCAGGAATGGTTGCTTTTGATCCAAACATTACTATTCAAGACATCAACCTCAAAATTAATCCTTATGGTATTTCAATCTCATTGGAAATCAAGAAAAAGATGGAAGTCTTTCCCGATATTGATATTAAGATGGATGTATTGGCTTATCCAAAGATAGAAGGCAACCATATAAAAATGGACATCAGAAGATATGATGTTGATATTCCTATTGCCTCAAAAGAAAGAAGAATAATTATTGGTGTTTTCACATTCGGAATTTCTGAGGGACTACTGAGAGGACTTGAGGACTATTGCAAGGATAAATACAGCTTAAAGGTAAAAGAAGAAATAGAGAAACGTTTCAATAGGTTTGCAACATTTAAACCTGATGATACTCCAATTGTAAGACTATCCAAGGGCAAGATGGATTTTATTATATGTAAAAAATGCAAGTAAACTTTATAAGGTGTCTTGTTTTTCACTAGCCATCCTTTGGCCTTTTTTATATATTATTGCCTCTACAATAGCAATACAAAGTGGATGGCTGGGCCTTTACCAAGCCGGCCGATACGGTTCCTGTCTTTGGAGTAATCTACTAATGATTCAGGGAAAGAATTTTATAGGTGGAGAGTTCGTTAATACAAAGGGAGAGACCTTTGAGAAGAGGAACCCCGCCAGTACGGATGAACTCCTGGGGGTCTTCCCTCTATCGGAGCAAAGGGATATTGAAAGGGCCGTAGAGGCCGCCGGGTCTGCCTACCCGCAGTGGAGGGCCCTCTCCAGGGTACGCAGGGGAGAATACATAGACCACCTCGTCCAGGTACTAAAGAGGGAGAAAGAGAGTCTCTCCACCCTCCTGTCCAGGGAACAGGGGAAGAGCATCACCGAGGCCAGGGCAGAGGTCACCGAGGGCATACACATGTTACAGTACGTGTTTGGCACCTCCAGGATGCCCTTCGGGGACGTAGTCTCCTCTGAGATTGCGGAGAAGGACTCCTTCATGCGACGGAAGCCCAAGGGCGTTATAGGAGTTATCACCCCCTGGAACTTCCCCTTCGCAATACCCCTATGGCTAATAGGCCCCTCCCTCCTGGAAGGCAATACCGTGGTGTTCAAACCCTCCAGGGAGACGCCCTGTGTCGCACAGAAACTAATGGAGGCCGTCCAGGAGGTAGGGATACCGCTTGGGGTCATAAACATGCTCCACGGCAGTGGGGAGAAGGTGGGGATGCCCATAGTAAGACATCCTAAAGTGGTAGTACTCCTATTTACCGGCTCGGCAGAGGTAGGCCAGCAGATAAGAAAGGTCTCTGCCGAACTGCCGGACAGGATGTGCGCCTGCGAGATGGGGGGAAAGAATGCCATTATCGTACTGGACGATGCAGACGTAGAATTGGCCGTCAATGCCTCGGTCATCAGTGCCTTCAAGACCTCCGGACAGCGATGCACTGCGGCCAGCCGCCTGATTGTCCATACCAGGGTATTAAAGGAATTCCAGAAACGCTTCGTGGAGACCACTAAAAGGATAAGGATTGGCGACCCCCTTGACCCTGACAATTTTACAGGCCCCGTGATAAACGAGACCCAGATGAATAAAATCCTCCAGTATAACGAACTGGCCAAAAAAGAGGGGGTAGAGGTGCTACTGGGCGGAGGTAGGCTAAAAGGGCCGCAATATGATAAGGGATACTTCCTGTCACCTTTTGTTTATAGGACAAAACCCAACCCAAAGAGTGTGGTACTGAAGGAAGAGGTATTTGGCCCCCACGTGGCCATCATCCCCGTAAAAGACCTGGAGGAGGCCATAGCGGTACATAACGATACGGACTACGGGCTGGTAGTCTCGGTAATTACGGAAGACTACCGCAAGGCCAGGGAAATCAGAGAAAGGTGCGAGTACGGCCTGGGCTACATGAACCTGCCCACCATAGGGGCTGAGGTTCACCTGCCCTTCGGAGGCGCTAAGAAGAGCGGTACGGGTCTCCCCTCTGCCAGCACGCTCATTGACGTGGTGACCCATCGCACTGCCTGGACGGTGAACCATGCCAGGGAGATAAAGATGGCCCAGGGGATGGGGGTTAAACTCTAGGAGAGGCAATTGGAAATTGCAAATTGAAAATTTTAAAATTTAAATTTTACAATTTCCAATTTACAATTCTCTTAACTTTAGGAGAAATATATGATTAAGGGAGGTTTCGGCCTTATCGGTGCCGGAAAGATGGGAGAGGCCCTCCTTAGGGGTATCCTCAAGGCAGGGCTAACTAGGCCAGAGGATTTTGTAATTAATGATATTAACGAGGCACGCTGTAAGGAACTGGCAAAGGAGCTGGGGGTAAAATTTGTTGCCAGAGGCGAGGACGTACCCGAAAAAGCAGGGTGCATCCTCCTGGCAGTAAAACCCCAGGACGTAAAAAACGTCCTCTCCCGGATAAGGGAAGGGGTAAGCCCTAAGGAACACCTCCTGATTTCCATTGCGGCAGGTATACCCATCCGTTTTCTGGAGGACTTTCTCAAACCTGACTGCAGGGTCGTAAGGGTCATGCCCAACGCCGCCTGCATGGTGTCAGAGGCCGCCTCCTGCTATTGTCTGGGCAAGAGCGCCACAAAGGAAGACGCCCTCCTTGTAGAAAAGGTACTGGGTGCAGTGGGGAAGGCCTTTAAGGTGGAGGAGAAATACCTGGATGCCGTAACGGGTCTCAGCGGTAGTGGCCCTGCCTATGCGGCACTGATTATTGAGGGTCTATCAGATGGCGGGGTGAAGATGGGCCTGCCAAGAGATACTGCCACCCAACTGGCCGCCCAGACCCTCCTCGGTGCGGCGAAGATGATACTCATCGGCTACCAGCCAGGACAGTTAAGGGACATAGTCACCTCCCCCGGAGGCACGACCATAGAAGGGTTACAGGTCCTTGAGAAAGGGGCCGTCCGAGCCTCCCTCATTGCTGCCGTAGAGGCCGCCACGTTGAAGTCAAAGGCGTTGGGGGAGAGGTTTGCCGAGAAGTGAGTTCCTACGTTGACAATAATTCCCTTCTGTTGTAAATTTAATTTTGACATTTGTTTACGGTTGATAAGATGAAGTGAGAAATATGAGGTTTAAAGCAATAATAGAACCTGACGGAGATGGCTTTCATGCAAGAGTACCTGCCCTTCCTGGCTGTGGTACGTGGGGGCATACTGTAGAAGGATCCCTTGCGAACATTAAAGAGGCTATAGAGTTGTATCTGGAGACCCCACGTGTCTCTTAGGAGAGTCAAAAGTTTTGGCCAGGATAGGCTTGACAACTGGAGAAACATGTTAATCTCTGAAGACAACCTTAAGGCGTTAAGGGCTTTAATACAGGAACCAAACGTCAAAGGGAAGGTCCGGTTAATATACATAGACCCACCGTTTGCTACAAACCAAGAATTTAAGCACGGGGGGTTGCGGACTTCAACTGTTAGTTATAGCCCTGAAGATGAAATGGCATACAACGACCGACTTGTGGGGGCAGAATATATTGAGTTTCTAAGGGAAAGGATAGTTCTTCTTAGAGAAATACTTTCCGATGATGGTTCAATATATGTTCATATTGATTGGAAGATGGGGCACTACGTAAAGGTTTTGATGGATGAAATTTTTGGCCAGGAGCGATTTGTTAACGATATTACCAGGATAAAATGCAACCCTAAAAATTTTGAAAGAAAGGGTTATGGGAATATAAAGGATATTGTTCTCTTTTATTCAAAAACGAATCAGTACGTATGGAATGAACCTAGAGAGGAGATGACAGAGGAGGATATAAGGCGGTTGTTTCCAAAGGTTGATGAAAAGGGCAGAAGATATACAACTACACCACTTCATGCACCTGGGGAAACAAAAAATGGGCCTACAGGTAAACTCTGGAAAGGGCTAAAACCCCCAAAAGGCAGACATTGGAGGTATCCGCCGGATGAACTAGATAGGCTAAATGCACAGTGTTTAATTGAGTGGTCTTCTACTGGGAATCCCAGGAAAAAGATTTATGCAGATGAGGTGCTGGCAAAAGGCAAAAAACGACAGGATATTTGGGAATTCAAAGACCCTCCTTATCCTACGTATCCGACAGAAAAAAATCTAGAAATGCTAGAGATGCTTATAGAGGCATCATCTAATCCTGACGATTTGGTGTTGGATTGTTTTGCTGGCTCGGGAACTACCCTCGTTGCAGCAGAAGCGACACGAAGAAGATGGATAGGAATAGATGATTCTAAAGTTGCTATAGAAGTTTGTCAGAAAAGATTAAATTCGGTAAGCAATATTTCAGCATTTGACCTATACCTGCTTAAAGAGGAAAAGGAAAAATCTTTGGTGGAGTCTATAAGTGAAAAGAACTATAGATATCATAAAAAACCCAGAAAAGCTAAATCTTTGGGTTAGAAAAAGTATTGAACTATTCAAAGAAACAGCTTACCTAGATAATATCCAGGAAGTATACCCTTTCGAGAGTGCCCTGCCTCTGAGAAAGGAAGATGAAATCCGCAGGGAAATAATTCAAGCTCACCATAACAGAAATACGGAAAGATTGCTGGACGTACTTATAGCTCAGGCTAAATTTCCCTATGAAGATCCAATATGGTATTTGGTAAAGGAAGTAAAAGACTGTGCAAGAAAAAATCCACAACAAATTAAAAGGATTGCAGGTATTTTGTATTCAATGACGGCAGAAGAGGCTTTAGCTCGTTTGGAATCTCCACCTAAACTTAATCAACAAACAGGGCCTATGTTCGGTGCGTGGCTAAGAAAGAACTTTGAATCTCTTGCAATAGAACAATTTAAATCGTCAGACCATGGAACGTTCATTCTTGAAGCTTCTGAAGAGGAAGGTAAAAAATTTGTTGGACAAGTTCTAAAACAAGATTTAGAGAAACGTCCCGACCTTGTGGCAAAAGTTAATTCGCAGTACATTATAGGGGAAGCTAAATGGATTGGTCAGCCTGGTGGCAATCAGGGAAAGCAGGTTAGTGAAGTTTTGAAATTTTGTGGAAATCAAAGAGGAAATGTAAGAAGGATTGGTATTGTTGATGGATTTCCCTGGGCGCTTTATAAAAGGAATGGGCGTTTAATTAATTCTAAGGAGGCAATTTTGGTTCAAGAATCTCCGTATGATATTTTAAGTGCACTTTTGTTAAGGGACTATTTTTGCCGGTTTTTGAGCTAGGGTTTGCAAATGTCCCTAATCGTCCAAAAATTCGGTGGTACCTCGGTGTCCGATGCCCAGAAGATAAAGCGGGCCGCTCAGAGAGTAGCGCAGGCCCATAAAGAGGGCAACCAGGTGGTAGTAGTAGTCTCTGCCATGGGAGACACCACGGACGAACTCTTTGGCCTGGCCCACCAGATTACTGAAAGACCCTCCGCCAGGGAGATGGACATGCTGGTCTCCACCGGGGAGCAGATTTCCATTGCACTTATGGCCATGGCCATCCATGCCCTGGGGTATGAGGCCATATCCTTCACCGGAGGCCAGGTGGGCATCGTCACAGACAGCCGCCACACCAAGGCCAGAATCATGAAGATAGACACCAAAAAGATACGTGAGGAGCTGGACAAAGGGCGGGTAGTGGTGGTGGCTGGCTATCAGGGGATAGACGCCTATAATAACATTACCACCCTGGGGCGTGGAGGTTCAGACGCCACGGCGGTGGCCCTGGCCGCCATACTCAAGGCGGATATGTGTGACATCTTCACGGACGTAGCGGGTATCTATACGGCAGACCCGAGGGTAGTGCCAGACGCCAGTAAGCTGGAGAGGATTTCTTATGACGAACTCCTGGAACTGGCCAGCCTGGGGGCGCAGGTGATGCAGGCCAGGAGCGTAGAGTTCGCCAAAAAATACAACGTGCCTTTCAGGGTAAGGCCCAGTTATAATGACTCTGAGGGGACCCTTGTTTGTCAGGAGGCAAAGGACATGGAGGACATTGTAGTAAGCGGAGCGGCAGTTACCAGGGACGAGGCCAAGATAACCCTCAGAGGCGTACCCGATAGGCCGGGGGTGGCGGCCAGGCTCTTTGGAGAACTGGCACGGTGCAACATAAACGTAGACGTGATTATCCAGAACATCGGTTCCCATGGGATGACGGACATCACCTTCACCGTCCCCAAGGGCGACCTCCAGGAGGCCATGGAGGCAACCAGAAAGATGAAGGAAGAACTCCAGGCCCAGGAGGTCAGCGCCGATAGTAAGATAGCCAAACTCTCCGTGGTGGGGATAGGCATGAGGAGCCACTGCGGGGTGGCAGAGAAGATGTTCAGTGCCCTGGCCCAGGAAGGGGTAAACATACAGATGATAAGTACCTCTGAGATAAAGATTTCTTGTGTCATTGACGAATCCCAGGCAGAACGTGCCCTAAAGGCCGTCCACAGGGCCTTTGAACTCCACAAAGTGGGGGAGAAAACAGGGGCCAGGGGGTAAGGAGCAAAGAAATTGTAAATTGCAAATTTTAAAATTTCCAATTTCCAATTTACAATGGTTTTTCCCTATTCCCTATCCCCTGACCCCTAATCCCTGGATTTTTATATACCATGAAAAACATAGTAATTTATGATACCACCCTCAGAGACGGCTCCCAGGCCGAAGGGGTCTCCTTCTCCCTCCAGGACAAACTCAGCATCGCCCTGAAGCTGGACGAACTGGGGGTGGACTACGTGGAAGGAGGGTACCCCGCCGCTAACCCAAAGGATAGAAATTTCTTCAAGGAACTCCTGGCAAAAAACCCATTAAGTCATGCCCTCCCGGTAGCCTTCGGCAGTACCCGCAGGGCAGATAAGAAGGCGGAAGAAGACCCTGGACTCCAGGCCCTGCTGAAGGCCGAGACCCGGACCGTAACCATCGTGGCCAAGGCATGGGACCTCCACGTCAAAGAGGTGCTGAGGGTCTCCCTGGAGGAAAACCTCAAGATGCTGTCCGATAGCATCCACTTCCTGGCGGCCAATGGAAGGGCGGTCTTCGTAGACCTGGAACACCTCTTCCAGGGTTACAAGAATAACGCAGACTACGCCCTCAAGGTGCTGAAGACCGCAGAGGAGTACGGGGCAAACACCCTGATCCTCTGTGATACCAATGGCGGGAGTCTACCTGGAGAGATAGAAGAGATAGTCAAGAAGGCCAAAAGTCATGTGAAGACCCCCCTGGGCATCCACGCCCATAACGACGGCGAACTCGCGGTAGCCAACACCCTTGCGGCAGTAACGGCCGGGGCAAGGCACGTCCAGGGGACCATCAATGGCTTCGGAGAACGATGCGGCAACGCCAACCTCTGCTCCATCATCCCGAACCTGGTACTAAAGTTTGGCTATCCGTGTCTATCACCCGAAAGGCTGAAGAAACTCACCGAGGTCTCAAGATACGTCAATGAGGTATCCAACTTCACCCCCCAACCTAACCAGCCCTTCGTAGGCCCCAGCGCCTTTGCCCACAAAGGGGGACTGCACGTAGACGCCGTGAGAAAGCACGAGGCCACCTATGAACATATCTCCCCTGAGGCGGTAGGTAACGAACGGCGGATACTCCTCTCCGAGCTGTCAGGCAGCTCCACCATCCTGGCCAAGATAGACAGATACAACATCACCCATGACAAGGACTTCGCCAGAAAGATACTAAAAGAGGTACAGGAAAGGGAGAACCAGGGATACCACTACGAATCCGCCGAGGCCTCCTTTGAAATCCTGGTAAAGAAGCTCCTGGGTAAACACAAGAGCTTCTTTGACCTGGAGGGCTACAGGACCATCGTGGAAAAGCAGGACGGAAGGCCAGTAACAGAGGCGACGGTAAAGATAAAGGTCAATGGAAAGAAAGAGCTTACGGTGGCCGAAGGGGAAGGCCCCGTGAATGCCCTGGATGCCGCCCTCAGGAAGGCACTGGAGAGGCATTATCCAAGTATAAAGGAGACTCACCTGGTGGACTACAAGGTAAGGGTAATTGATTCTAAAGAAGGCACTGCCGCCAAGGTACGGGTGATAATCCAGACGAGGGACCACCAGGACCTCTGGGGCACCGTAGGGGTCTCTGAGAATATCATAGAGGCAAGCTGTCAGGCCCTGGTGGACAGTATAGAGTATAAACTATTCAAAGAGGAAGAGAAATCCCAGAAGTCTTGAAGGAAACGGGTCTGGCAGATAGGCATCCCCATCCACTGGGGCTTCGCCGGGAGGGTCACTGCCCCCCCTGGTCAACCTCCTCACCCCCACCGCAGTAGACCCCAACTGCTCCACGCCTGAGTATAAGGGGTTTCTGGTAAGGGTTGAGAGGGTTTAGACTTGCTTCTGGGAATGAAAACGGCCTACTATAAAAAGGGGGAGAAAGATCCTATAATATTCCCCAACATATACTATACTGATAGTAAATAGACACGGATTCTATGGGCCACAACAAACTATTACTACTTAGAAATGAGGCTAACTTGCAGACCTGCCCCTTATGTAAGCAAAATATTGAGGGTGGGTTGAGTAAGCACTATAAGGGCCGTCATAGCGAGGAAGAATTACAAGAGGCCATCATGGATGAAAAGGGCAGGGGCACCCCTGATGTATATATTGGGCGGAAGTTTGGCGTTACATTCCGATACATAGAAAGGCTGATTACTAAAAAAAAGGGGATCAGCGTTAGTACTTTAAAAGCCACTAAAAAGGTAAAGACCCTCTATCCCAAAAGCTTCGCAGAAGAACAGACCACCGTCTGGAGTTTTAAAAGTCGTGGAGGTTGGGCCACCCATAGCGGAGAGTACAGGGGTAACTGGTCACCCTATATTCCCAGGAACGTTATTCTTAAATACTCAAAACCAGGAGAACTTGTCCTGGATTATTTCTGTGGGGCGGGGACTACAGCGGTTGAGGCAAAATTGTTGGGTAGGAGGTGCATCGCTTTTGACATCAACGATAAGGCAGTTGAGTTGGCAAGAAAGAATACAGATTTTAAGATTGAACCGCAGGAACATCTGAAATTTCTTGACACAAAAATACCTGGCAAAGTTTACGAACCCGAACTCTCGGTTGGCGATGCCAGAGATTTATCTTCCATAAAAGACAACTCTATAGATTTAATCTGCGCCCATCCGCCTTATGCAAACATCATTCATTATACAGATTCTAAAGAGGGGGATTTATCATTTTTTGATACAGATGATTTCTTAAAAGAAATGGCTAAAGTCGCAAAAGAGAGTTTTAGGGTGCTGAAATCAGGCAAACAGTGCGCCATTTTGATAGGGGACATGCGAAGAAAGAAACATGTAATCCCATTAGGGTTTAAATTTATAAATGTTTATCTAAACGCTGGCTTTAAATTGAAGGAACTCGTTATTAAACGGCAACACAACTGTAAGACTACAGGATTCTGGCATGCCAGTAGTATCAGACATAACTTTCTACTCTTGGCCCATGAGTACCTACCCATTTTTGAAAAACCTAAACGCACTGTTTCTGCAGGAGTAGAAGAGGAATTGTCAGGTTACGGTTTGATTGCTCCTACTTCTGAGAGACCTAGAGTGAAAAGAAAACTAGATGACCTGGAAACTACAACAGTATGGGTCTTACCAGAGAAAGATTTTGAAGAACGCCTGAACAAAAATGTAATAGATAGATATTCTCACCGTAAGGGATATATAAGCCTTGCTTTCCACTCAAATAGTGGAGAGGTACTTACGGAGAGAAAAGAGCAAAAGAGTAAAGAACTACTTTTTATTAAATCTCCTTTCTTGGCCAACAGCCCTTCTCATTCGGACGTTGAAAAGTACGTGAAAGAAATTGGGGAGGTTATTACTCAAAATTTGTCTCCTATACAAGATGGTGGATTTATAGTGATTCAGACACAAGATGTAAGGATAGATGGCTATGTAGAACCCCTTGCAAAAAGGCTAGTAGATTCAACAATATCCAATAATCTATGGTTGAAGGAAATTGTGGTTGTCATACCGGAAAGACGAGACTCAGGAATTCAGACTCCTAATGGTTATTTGAAGACTAGTCATCAGTATTTGCTTGTATATGAAAAGACAACCTTCTAAGTGAAAACGGCTAACGGTAATGTCTAACTTTTTGGCATTCCTTGAAAAACTTGCTCAGCACTGTGGTGTAAAGTTTGAGGTTGAGAAATTCAAAGGCAACAATGAATACGAATTAGCCGCGAATATTCTCACTGAAATTAACCGTTTTCTATATCAGAAGAAAGCAACTTTGCCTTCTGAATACATCTCTGAATTTCACAAATACTGGGAAGAAAATCATGAAAACGTACTGGCTCCACGGATTAATCACAACAGAGAGTGTTTAGCCGTAGCTAAAGTATTAGAAAATATCTACAAGGATAATACTATCAAGGTTCAATTGGATACCTTAAGCTTAACGAAAGAAGAAATTGCTAATGTGAGATTCTTTACAGCAGTTCAAGATTTCAATATTGATGTCCATGCTAGAAGTAATCCCTTTGAGTTTTACAAAAGGCACCCTGACTGCTTTAATCCAAAGAAGGTGATGAACAATGACTTACTGGTAGACGAACTGCTTAATTTTCTTGGGGCTCAGTCCCAGCGAGATAAAAGAAAGCCATGGATGTTAAACTCGGCAAAATTGTTAGTAGAAAAATACAACTCTTCAGCATACGCAATTAATGAAACTCACAGTGGAGATGTGTTAGAAATCGTCAGTGCATTAACAGTGGAAGAGCGATACGGTTTCTCTACAAAAAAGACCCATATGTTCTTAAGAGACATGGCTGATTTGAGTGTGTGGCAGTACAGAAAAAACGTAGAAAAATTAGACGTAATGAGTGACAAAAACACTATGAGAGTGGCCTTAAGGACTGGAATACTCCAGTTCCGTATTCCTCTACTTGCTAGCTACCTTGATGTTTATTGTTTTCAATACACCCTGGTGGATAGACTCAATCGTGAATCATGGAGGAGGGTGTGGGAAGAATGGGGCAAGGTTTCTAACAACCATAGACCGCCTACCCCAGCATCCATTGACTACCTCATCTTCAGGCTTGGCAAGATAGCTTGTAGACCAAGCAAACGTATTTGTCCCCCAGAGAAAAAAGTACCAGAGAAAAAATTAGAAAGCCTAATCCCACAGGATAGGTTAATTTTTAGAGAGGATCTATACTGTATATTCAGCGATGTCTGCCAAATGGAGAGAAAAATACTAAATGCCCCTAATAGCATTTCCATTGAAGGAAGGACGGGCTGGAAGAGTGGGAAAACTACTGAAGGCGGTGGTGGAGGGATTTCATCCTAGAGAGTGACTAAACATGCGAAACTATCAACGTGGAGGCAAAAATGATAGATTATAAAGAGCTTGTATTAACACTGGTCTATGCTTTTGACAGGGTTAGAAAATACGGGATAGTCAACGACTTAACGCTGGAAGAAGAATTAATAGAATATTTAACTACGGAAGAATTGAGTGAAGTGATGACCCTCTTGGAAAATGACAATGCTTTAAAAAGAACTGACTCCTCAAACTAAAACTATGCCCCTTGAGCTAAAGGCCCTCTCCGCCACCAACTACCCCACCCTGGGAATCCGGGGAGAAGTTCTGCCCGCAGGACGGGGAGAAGCTGGTACAGGAGGGGGAAGAGGGGGCAGAGAAGAGGTTAGAGGCCCTGAGACACTACGAGGAAGGAAACGGGAACACCGAGAAGATAGCCCATGACCTCAGAACTCCCCACAAAATATAACCCCGGGGAAGTAGAAGATAAATGGTACAGACTCTGGGAAGGAAAGGGGTATTTCCACAGCGAACCCGACCCCCAGAAAAAGAGTTTTACCATCGTCATCCCCCCTCCCAACATAACAGGCGTCCTCCACATGGGACACGCCCTGAACAGCATCCTCCAGGACGTCCTAATCCGATGGAGGCGTATGCAGGGCTACAATACGCTGTGGATGCCGGGGACGGACCACGCAGGGATTGCCACCCAGAACGTGGTGGAGAGGGAACTGCTCCAGAAGGGTCTCCGCCGTCAGGACCTCGGCAGGGATAAATTCGTGGAGACCGTCTGGAAATGGCGTGAAGAATACGGCTCCACCATCATAAAACAGCTCAAGAAGATAGGCAGTTCCTGCGACTGGCAGAGGGAACGGTTTACTATGGACCAGGGCCTCTCCAGGGCCGTAAGGGAGGCCTTTGTGAGGCTCTGGCAGAAGGGCCTCATATACAAAGGCAAGTACATCATCAACTGGTGCCCAAGGTGTCAGACGGCACTGGCCGATGACGAGGTAGACCACGAGACCCACGAGGGCTCCCTGTGGTACTTCAGATACCCGTTCCGTGATGAGCCACACCTGGGCGTTACCATAGCCACCACCCGCCCGGAGACCATGCTGGGGGACGTGGCAGTGGCCGTAAACCCAGGGGACGAACGCTATAAGGAGTTTATCGGCGAGCATCTCCTCCTGCCCATCGTGGAGAGGGAGATACCCATCATTGCTGACGAGATGGTGGACAAGGAATTTGGCACAGGGGCAGTGAAGGTGACCCCGGCCCACGACCCCAACGACTTTGAGATGTCCCTCCGCCACCAACTCCAACCCGTTACCATCATGGCCGAAGACGGCACCATGAATACTCAGGCAGGGGAGTTCGCCGGTATGGACAGGTTTGAGTGCCGGGAGGCCCTGGTAGAGGAATTGAGACAGAAGAGACTCCTGGTGAAGATAGAGCCGCACGTCCACTCCGTGGGCCACTGCTACCGCTGTCATACGGTCATAGAGCCATACCTCTCCGACCAGTGGTTCGTCAGGATGAAGCCCCTGGCCCAGGCCGCCCTAAGGGCCACCGAAGAGGGCAAGGTAACCTTCTATCCAGAGAGATGGACCAAGGTCTACCTCAACTGGCTGGAAAACGTGAGGGACTGGTGCATCTCCCGCCAGATATGGTGGGGACATCAAATCCCTGCCTGGTATTGTAAGGACTGCGGCGAGATAAACGTCTCCATGGAAGACCCCAGGGCCTGCACCCACTGCAATGGTAAGCACCTAACACAGGACCCGGACGTCCTGGACACCTGGTTCAGTTCGGCCCTGTGGCCCTTCTCCACCCTGGGCTGGCCTGCGGACACGCTTGAACTCAAGACCTACTACCCCACTAACGTGCTGGTCACCGGCAGGGACATCATCTACTTCTGGGTGGCAAGGATGGTGATGATGGGGCTGGAGATGCTGGGGAAGGAACCCTTCGGGAAGGTCTATATCCACGGGACCATCCTGGACGAGCAGGGGAGGAGGATGAGTAAGTCACTGGGTAACGGGATAGACCCCCTGGAGATGACCGAGCGTTACGGCGTAGATGCCGTGCGGATGTCCCTCCTCCTGCTTACCACTGAGGGACAGGACATCAAGCTCTCAGAGACCAAGTTTGAGATGGGGCGGAATTTTACTAACAAGGTCTGGAATGCCGCCAGGTTTGTCATCATGAACCTCAGTCAATCCGGGGTGGACTGGCCTTCACTCATGGGCGAAAAAGTCCTCCCCCTCTCCTTTGAGGACAGATGGATACTGAGCCGATTAAGTAACGCCGTTACAGGCAGTACGGAGGCACTGGAACAATTCAGATTCAATGAGGCCCTGCAAACCGTTTACGACTTCTTCTGGCACGACCTCTGCGACTGGTACCTGGAGATAGTCAAGCCGAGGCTCTACGAACCAGCCAACGAACTAGACAAGAAGACTGCCCTCTCTACACTGCTCCACGTCTTTCAGGACACCTTGAGGCTACTCCACCCCTTTGCCCCCTTCCTTACTGAAGAAGTATGGTCGGTGCTAGGGAAAAGACAGGAGGAGAGCCTCGTCATCGGTAAATGGCCTGAAGCAAGACCAAGAGACTTAAAGACCGAGCAGACTATGGAACTACTGCAGGGGGTAATAAAGGCCGTGAGAAATGTAAGGCGGAACTTTAACATCACCGATAGACAGCCGCTGAAGGCCCTTATATCAGCACCTGACACCCTACAGGCAGATAGTCTTAAGGCCCACAACAGTTTCCTCAGACAACGGGCCTTCCTGGAGGAGTTAGAGATAGGCATAAATCTGGTTAGGCCCGCCAATTCAGCTAGTGCCGTGGTGGGGCCCTTCCAACTCTTTATACCCCTGACAGGTATCATCAATCTTGATACAGAAAGGCTCCGCCATGATAAACAAATCCAGCAACTAGAGGAATACCTCAGCAAGGTACAGAAAAAACTCTCCAATAAGGACTTCCTGGCAAAGGCCCCCCCTCAGGTGGCGGAGAAGGAGAGGGAGCGGGAAAAGGAACTCTCCGAACAGATAAACAAGTTAAAACTTATCCTCACCGAACTCAGATGAAAGGGTGTCCAGCCTTGCGTAATATATACGCCCGCTTACTGTCTACTGTCTACTGTCTACTGTCTACTGTTTACTACTTACGCAGGCTGAAGTTCGCCTCAGCGAATCTGCATAAGGCACGACCTGCGGCTACACTGCTTACTGTCTACTGTCTACTGTCTACTGCCTACTGCCTTGCAGAGGAGGCTGTGAAGATATGCCCCAGGTGCTATCGGAGTTATCCTGCCGAAACCAACTTCTGTCCCGCAGATGGAGAGAGGCTCACTACGGCAATTACAAGGCTGGTGTGTCCCAGGTGCGGTAAAAGAAGTGAATCCGGGGAGAAGTTCTGCCCGCAGGACGGGGAGAAGCTGGTACAGGAGGGAGATGAAGGGGCAGAGAAGAAGAGGTTAGAGGCCCTGAGACACTACGAGGAAGGGAACCGTCTGAGCGAACAAAAGGAATACGACAGGGCACTGGAAGAATACCTGGAGGCAGAAAAGCTATGCCCGGACTTCCCCGAACTCCACTACAATATAGGTTGGGTATACGGCAAGCTGGGGGCCGCAGAAGAGGCGGTAAAACACCTTAAAAAATACATAAGCCTTAAGCCCCAGGCAGAAGATACCACCGATGCGCTCGTCTATATAAACGTCCTCCAGAAAGGTATTGAGACGTCGCAAAAAATGGCGATGTCCGTACAGCGTAGAGATAAGGCCATGAAAGATTCCCTGGCTAAGGACAAAGAGAGGTGGGACATGGTACTGGTGGATGCCGGGGAGTTCATCATGGGGATGGAGGGACAGAGGGACGATTGTTACCCCGAACACAAGGTCTATCTCCCGGCATTCTACATTGACCGCTACGAGGTAACCAACGCCCAGTACTACGAATTCCTGGAGTCTATAAAAAAGACGGGTGACCACAGTAAATGTCACAAGGACGAACCTGCCGGTAGAGACCATACCCCCAGGAACTGGGAAGACAGCTACTATGATAATCCAGACTTCCCGGTTACCAGGATAGACTGGTACGACGCCTACGCCTATGCGGCCTGGGCGGGTAAGCGGCTCCCTACGGAGGCAGAGTGGGAAAAGGCGGCAAGGGGGCCTAGCGGTAACCGCTTTCCCTGGGGGAACGAGTGGAATCCCGAAAACTGTAACATAGGAGTAGACCAGAAGCCTGTGGGGAGTTATCCACAGGGCGTCAGTCCTTATGGTTGCCATGATATGGCGGGGAGCGTGGCAGAATGGGTAGCCGACTGGTATCATCCCGAGTACTACGAAACAAGTCCTGCAATTAGTCCCCAGGGCCCGGAGAGTGGGTTGAGAAGGGTTCTTAGGGGCGGCTCACGCTTTGGCAGGGGCTTCCTGCTCCGTTCCGCCGCCCGCAAAAGCGAACTACCTAACGTCCATAACCAGGCCGTAGGGTTGCGTTGTGTCAAGAACCCTTCTTGAGGAACATGGAAAATTGGAAATTGTAAAATGCAAATTGTAAATTTTAAAATTTTCAATTTCCAATTTACAATTTACAATTCCCCCCGGAAAGGTCTCTACGTATGGGAATAGCATCCAGGCTACTAGGCACCAGGGGGCTAATCCCCTTTGAGAGGGAGACGCCCCAGCGTCAACGCTGGCACAGTGCCCAGGGCAAGTTTGTGCGGGAAGTGGTCTTTGGCATGAACGACGGTATGGTGGAGACCCTGGGGTTCGTGACCGGGGTCTTCGGGGCAGTGGCCTCCAGTAAGATTATAGTCATCACCGGCCTTGCCCAGGTACTGGCAGGCGCCATCTCCATGGGCCTGGGGGCCTACCTCTCCCAGAAGTCCTTCGCCGAATTCTACGCCAGGGAGGAAGAGACGGAGAAGGGAGAGATGAGGACTACCCCGGAAGAGGAACGGGCGGAGATAAGAGACATCTTCAGGAAGAGGGGGTTCCGGGGGGAAGAACTGGAGATAGTAGTCAGGAGGATAACCTCCAATCCGGAGGTCTGGTTGCAGACCATGATGGAGCAGGAACTGGGTCTTACCAAAGAAGGTCATACTGCCCCTTTAAAGTCTGGACTGGTTACGGGTCTCGCCTATTTTATTGGGGCAATTCCCCCTCTGGCCCCTTATTTCTTCTTCAGCAGTTTCAATGCCTTTTTCCTCTCCATATCCTCCTCGCTAATCTTCCTGTTCGTAGTGGGCAGTATCAAGGGGCGTTGGATTGGGAAGGATTGGTGGTGGAGGGGGCTTGAGATGGTAGGCCTTGGGGGTGGGGCGGTGATAGTGACTTACTCCATCGGCCGGGGCATCTCTCTAGTCTTTAGCATCCAGCCTTAGATGGATAAGGGGTAGGTCTCTGTAGCCGCAGGTCATGCCTTAGGCAGATTCGCTGAGGCGAACTTTAGCCTGCGTTGGCACATACATTGTAACGACAGACTTTAGCCTCCATTTAAACCCTGCCAGAACTAGAAAAATTTCCTTGACTTCTTACGGGGGGGGGAAATCTCCACAAAAGTGGGCGTAAAATATATTGAAAAATATAGGGACACATCCCTTATTTTTCCACCAGATCAAGCAAGAAATATGGGATGTGTCCCTAATTAACTCAGACGCCTTATCCGAGACACCTGAATCCGCCTCAGACGGATGAGCAGTTTGGCCCTGTAGGGGCACGTTGTCCGCCTGAGGCGGATGCCCCTACCTGCTAGAAGACCACGATAAGGGTCATACCCAGTAACATTACTGCACTGCCCAGTAGCCTCTCCCTGAGATGGGTCTCCCCGAAGAAGGCCCAACCATAAAAGACGCCTATAAGTAGGCTGGTACGCTTGACGGAAATCATGTAAGGCACCTCTACCAGGCTTATAGCATGGCAGTGGGCAAGTGTATTTAGTGCATTAAACAGACCTATAAGGCCAAAGAGGGCTGGTCTTGATGTGAGGGGGGAGAGTCCAGAATTTGAGACCGCAATGGGGAAGAGCACGATGGCCAGCGTGGCAGGGTACGTGGTGGCAAAGAAGAGGGGGCTTGAGTGCTGTATGGCCACCTTGCCTAGATTGGAGGTTATACTGTAGATGAGGGCGACGATTATCATCAGGAGAGAGCCTTCTTCCCTGAGGATGACCCTAAAGGGTG
Organism: Planctomycetota bacterium; assembly: GCA_016209685.1. Lineage (GTDB taxonomy): Bacteria > Planctomycetota > Brocadiia > Brocadiales > Bathyanammoxibiaceae > 2-12-FULL-52-36. The sequence goes on from JACQVQ010000012.1 coordinate 294,777, forward strand.
CCAGGAGGCCCTCTCTGGTGGCGTGGACGTTCAGTAGATAGGCCCCGGTAGCTACCAGTACTACCCCTACCATGCCTGATTTGTCTGGCCGCTCCCCAAGCATCAGGAAACTGGTCAATAAGAGAAAGACCGGCGTCAGGGAGAGGAAGGGGAGGGTGAGGGATAGAGGCGAGATTTTTATGGCCCGTTGATAGAGGATAAGGGCAGTTACTTCAAGAGGCACAAGTAGCAGGGTGGTAAAGAAGAAGGTGCTGTCCAGCTCTGGAACCCCCACGAATGCCAGAAGGGGCGAGAGGAAGACCGCACAGTAGCCCTGATACACCAATGCCACGGTGAGCACCCCGCTCTCCCTCAGCGCCTTCTTGCAAAGGGCGTCGGAGTTGGCATGAGCCAGGGCAGAGAGCAGGGAGAGATAGAACCAGTTCATCTTGCGGGAATATTATATAGGTGTAGCGTGCTAGCTTGTCTAGCACGCCCTTCAAATCGTGCGACACAAGGTCGCACGCTACAGCTCTACGGAAGAAGGCCCAACGGGTCCACAGGCTTGTCCTTATAGAAGACCTTAAAGTGGAGTTCTGGCCTCTGGGCCTTACCGGTCTGTCCTGCCTCAGCTATCGGCTGACCCTGTTTTACCCAGTTACCTTTACTTACGAGGAGCCTGGAGTTATAGGCATACCAGGTATGATAACCACCATCATGCCTTAGTATCACCACCTTCCCCCAGCCCCTTGGGTTCTCCGCCGTTGCCTCTACTACCCCACCCTTAGCGGCTATAATAGACTGGCCTTGCTCGGCCTCTATGTCTATCCCTGTGTTCTTCTTCCCACTGTTTAACTCTCCAAAGCGATGGAAGACCTTGCCCTGCAGGGGCCATGCGAAGCCCTTGGAAGACATGGCCTTGGGCAAGACTAGTCTCCTCTCATGGGTACCGTGGATTATGAGTTCTTGTCCCACCTCCAGGTCCCTGGCATCCTTTATCCCGTTCAGGCTCATGAGTTCCTTTGGAGAGACCCCGTAAGCCTTGGCTATCCCCCATATTGTCTCACCCTGCTTTACCTTGTGGGTAAGACATTCAGAAGGTTTCACCGTTGGAATGGAAGGGGTGGTCTTTTTTACCCCAGGAAGGACTGAGACCTCCTGCTCCGGTGGGGCTGCGCAACCAGCAATGATGAGTAATAAGAGTAGGAGGGGCGGCAAGGAACGTCTTAGAAAGGTCATTTGGCCTGTTACACCTCTTGATGATGGAGCGGGCGATGGGATTCGAACCCACGACGCCTAGCTTGGGAAGCTAGTATTCTACCACTGAATTACGCCCGCTTTGTAGGCAGGTCCGCCTGCCATGAACCAGAAGCGGTTCATGGCCTGGGGCGGATACCGCCTTCTAATCGCCACCCTGCAACGGATATATTAGCCCTTCTCCTGGCAAAGTCAAGGGCCATCTGGGACTAGGGGGTAGGGGTTAGGGAGAGAAAAGAATTGTAAATTGTAAGTTGTAAATTAGAAATTTTAAAATTTCCAATTTCCAATTTACAATGTTTTCAGGGACAGGGAGTAGGGGGGTAGCAATAAACCTTTGAGGACGCACGCCCTTGAAAAACGTCTCCTGGGAGATATAATGCACCTGCGAAAGGTCAACAAGAGACCTTACTAACTAGATAATAAATAACCATGAAATGGTCGCAGACCCTAATCCCTACGCTTAAAGAAGACCCCTCAGAGGCCGAGATACCCAGCCACAAGCTCATGATAAGGGCAGGGCTCATCAGGAAACTCCTGTCCGGGGCGTATTCATATCTACCCCTGGGTACCAGGGTGCTGAACAAGGTCATCTCCATCGTCCGGGAGGAGATGAATACTGCCGGTGCCATAGAAGTATATCTCCCCGTCCTGCAACCTATAGAACTCCTCCAGCAGAGCGGCAGGATGGACGCCTTCGGGCAGGACCTCATGCGGCTGAAAGACCGTCACGGGCGTACGCTTGCCCTGGGACCTACCCATGAGGAGGTCATCACCCAGCTCGTAGAGAACGAAGTCAGCTCCTACAGACAGCTCCCCCTGACCCTTTATCAGATACAGAGCAAGTTCAGAGACGAACCCAGACCCCGTTTTGGCGTGCTGAGGAGCAAGGAATTCCTCATGAAGGACGGCTACAGCTTTGACATTGACGAAGAAGGGCTTGCCAGGAGTTACGAAAAGATGTACCAGGCCTATTGTAATATATTTGACCGCTGTGGGCTAAAGTATATCCCCGTGGAGGCAGATACTGGAGTAATGGGGGGGGACGTCTCCCATGAGTTTATGGTACCTTCTGACATAGGGGAGGACTTCCTGGTAAGGTGCAAGGGTTGTACTTATAGCGTAAACAGGGAGAAGGCAGAGCCTGCACCGCTGCTATCTAAAGACATGGATGGCCTGAAGGCCCTCAAGGAGGTGCTTACCCCGAAGATGACCACCATTGCCCAGGTCAGCGGCTTCCTGGGTATAGGGCCCTCCTGTCTGGTCAAGACCCTGGTCTACAAGACTGCCGGGGAGACCGTAGCGGTCTTGTTAAGGGGGGACCACGAGGCGAATGAAATCAAACTGGCAAGGGTACTGGGCCAGGAGGCCAGCCTTGCAGACGAGGAGACCATCCGTACCCTGACTGGGGCACCTGTGGGATTTACGGGACCCGTGGGCCTGCCCGTAAAGATTATTGCTGACCAGGCCGTAACCGTCTCAAGAAACTTTGTAACAGGGGCAAACAAACAGGATACCCACCTCCTCAACGTCAACCCAGGCAGAGATTTCCAGATACACAAGGTGGGCAATATAAGATACGTTACGGAAGGAGACCGATGCCCAAAGTGTGGAGATGCGTTGGAGTTGTCTCACGGGATTGAGGTGGGACACGTCTTCAAACTGGGCACTAAATACAGTCAGATCCTCGGGGCCAAATTCCTTGACCCGCAGGGTAAAGAGAGACCCGTCGTCATGGGTTGTTATGGTATCGGCATAAACCGTATCATTGCCGCCTTGATAGAGTGCTCTCACGATGACGGAGGAATTATATGGCCCCCCAGTATAGCCCCTTACAAGACACTGGTCCTGCCCTTGAACGTGAAGGAGACGGCTATCCTGAATACCTCCGAATCCCTCCACAAACAACTGGAAGAGGCAGGTATAGATACATTGCTGGACGATAGAGACCTCAGGCCGGGGGTAAAGTTTAAGGACGCCGACCTCATAGGCATACCCCTTCGCATTGTCCTGGGGAAGAAATTTACGGAGGAAGGACAGGTGGAGCTACAGGAGAGGAAGGGGGGTGACCCTGTCCTTCTGCCCCTGGAGGCCGTCCTACCGGAGATTAAGAAACGGCTGGGGCTAACCCCCTAGGGGGCATCCGTTGGGCAAGGTACATCCCCCTACTCAGGTTAATCTAATCATAGGGATGCTTTCTAACGTAACAGACCTCTTTGAAACGGCTGGAAATAGATTGGAAAAGAAATTTGGCCCCATAGAATTGAGAAGCCCAATCCTCCCTTTCAACTATACCGACTATTACGAAAAAGAGATGGGAAAGGACGTAAAGAGACAGTTCCTCAGCTTCCAGAAACTTATAGACCCAGGGGACCTGGCAGATATAAAACTATTTACCAATAAACTGGAGGAAGGTTGTAGGGACAGCTCCGCCTCAGGCGGATACCGCCCCATCAACCTTGACCCTGGATACCTGGCCAGCAGTAAACTGGTACTGGCCAGCACTAAAGACTATTCCCACAGGACATACCTTAAGAAGGGCATATATGCAGAGGTCACATTGAGGTACACTAAGGGGGCCTTTGAGCCACTCCCCTGGACGTTTCCCGATTATCGCAGTAAAGAATATATAAATTTCTTTACGGAGACAAGGACCCTTTACATGAAAAAACTCAGGGGCCAATCGGCCTCAGGTGGAAACACGGAGGAAATACCATAATGCAGAATACATTAGTAATCCTTAAGCCGGACGCCATACAGCGAAGGCTCATCGGTAAGATTATTACCAGGTTTGAGGAAAAGGGCCTCCAGATAATGGGTCTCAAACTGATGCGGATGACAGAAGAACTGGCCAGACGCAATTACGTCCAGCACAAGGGCCGGGACTTCTATGAGCCACTTGTAAGATTTATGACCTCTAGCCCCGTAATAGTACTGGCGCTAAGGGGAAAAGAGGTTATAGAAACTGTCAGAAAGATGGCAGGCTTCACCTTTGGTACAAAGGCCGAGCCAGGGACCATCCGTGGCGACTATGCCATCTCCAACCGTTTTAACCTGATACACGTCTCTGATTCCCTGGAGACAGCGGAGAGAGAGATATCCATATTCTTTAAAAAAGATGAACTCCTGGAATATGAAAACGTGGACACCCCCTGGGTCTACGACCTCTCTCAGGGTACGATAGTGTAGGGGCGAGCCGGTGGCTCGCCCAGTAGGGGTACCGGCGGGTAGCCCCTACCGGGGGTGCAATAAACCCCCTTTACCGCAAGGGGAATATTGCACCTTCATGGCTTGCAAAGAATTCCTTTGTCCTTGCCTGTCTTATACTTATAAAATTATTGGTTTTTGGCATAGAAATTGTTAGTATGGGTAGTGTAGGAGTTTTTAAAGAAAAGCACTTAACGTGGCATGAATAATACTATTATGAGGAATATAACGAAATCTATACCGTTACTCTGTTCTATGGCCAATCTTGGATGTGGCTTCGGTGTGGTTATGTGCGTTGTAAATGGGAGGTATGACCTCGCCCCCTGGCTAATTATCGTAGCCATGCTCTTTGATGCCTATGATGGAAGACTCGCCCGCTATTTTAATGCCTCCAGCCTGTTAGGTTGTGAATTAGACTCCCTCTGCGACGTCATCACCTTTGGTATTGCCCCTGCCACGCTCATTGGAGGCATGCTCCAGCACAATTCGCCCCTGTTAGGCTGGTTACTGGGTTTCTTGTTCGTCTCCTCAGCCGTATACCGCCTGGCCAGGTTCAATGCCATGGCAGTAGAAGGGGGAGATTCTAAACAATATTTCACTGGATTACCTACCACTGGGGCGGGTGGGATGATAGCGGCACTTGTTATACTCCACGAATATCTAGTCTTTCACTCCTGCACCAGTATCATACCGGAAGTGCTCCCAATAGTGGCAGTAATCCTCTCTATACTAATGGTTACCAGGATTAAGTTCCCAAATTCTATGGTGGCCGTTGCAGACAAGCTGGACTCGCCCATCTACGTTGTACTCGTGGTTATTGGCACGGTTATTTTTGCCTTAATACCACAGGTTCTGCCCACCGTACTATTCTCCGGGTACATCATCTCGGCCCTCATTGGTATCCTGAAGGAAAAGCGGGCCCTCAGGTCTCACAAACTTTAAGAATCAGCATACTCCCCCGTGCTCGTATCACTAAGCGACCTTCACCTGCAGGATATAGAGTCTCAACAGGATACTAATATTCGCTCCGACCAGAACGTCCACCACAAGGCCTTCATAGACTTTCTCCAGTGGATATCCGAGGAGTATCTAGACAAGTACAAAGATGAGACCTCTGAAAAACTCGAAAATCTACCCTCAGAAGTGAAATTTCCCGATGACCTAAAAGATACAATACTATACGACTCCTCAAGAAAACTCTTGATTCTTAAAGGAGTTATGTCTTCAGGAGAAAAAGAAACACTCCTAGGACTATCAAAAGACAAACGATATAATAAGGCTATAGAAGCACTTTTTCAGAAGTCTCAGACAGAGATAAAGATAGTCCTCAACGGCGATATAATTGACTTCCTCCGCACCGAACGCTGGTTCAATTTCAATGACCCAATAATACGTCCTTATGAGGATTACGATGCCCAGTCTATCCCGCCTATCCGCTGGGAAGACCCCACTCAGTTCCCCACACTGAATTCACAAGTGGAGGATGTCCTCCTGGAAATTTTTAATGTAGTTACCGGGATAAAGTACGGAGTGAATTACAACGATGCCACACCTAACGTGAAAACCATCAAGGCCCTTGCCGTCCTCCGCAGGTTCAAGAGAGAGGTAGAGGGGCTAGGTGGCGCTAAACCCTGTGAAGAACACAAAGACATTAATGATATTTTCGAGGACGAGAACAAACTAAAAACGTGGGTGGACAAACTGAAAAAAATACATGGGCTAAAAATCCAGTACATCTTCATCCCAGGTAACCACGACCGCCTTATAAATGTCTCCAGCAGGCTTAACGCCGCCTTAAGGGACTTCTTCCTTATAGAAAACTCACAAGAAAACTACTCCGCAGAAAGGTTCCCATGGGAACTCCACATGCCGGATTACGGGGTCTTCCTCAGGCACGGCCATATCTACGACTGGACCAATGGAGAGGAAAACATCGTCTTCCAGAGAAAAGACGCCAAGAAGACTGACTACTCTTTCGTATGGCAAAAGGGTATCTACAAAGGCTACAAAGATAGCAAACTCTACTACAATACCCCAATTGGAGACCTGATAACCATAGACCTTATAACCTTCATGCCTTATCGCTTCATAGAAGATTACTACAAGCCTAAAAAACCCAGTAGCCTAGTAAAAATATGTAAGAGGTTAAGGGAAATAGACGACGTCAGACCACAGCTCGCCGTCCTCCCCTGGCTATACGACGTCACCGAAGGTAATGAAGAACTATGGAAGAAGATAGTGGACGTGGTAAAAAAGGCCCTGGACAACACTTTCTCCAGAGACGAAGGAACAGCACAGGGCGAGTTCTTTCGCAGGTGGGATTCCGCCCACGACCGGCGCTTCTTTCCAGACAAGTCAGACCTGTTTGGCAATACTATAGCCCTGGCCAAAAAGCTCCTCAAAACCCCAAAAAAGTTATTTGAAAAAATTTATTCCCTTATGGAAAAGTTCAATATGGGGAGAGAAGAGAGCCCTGTACCAAAACTAATTGAAGAATACATCAAAGGGCACAAACATCCCTTTATGGACTCTCCTCAAGAGTACTACGTTGCCGGCCACATCCACTCCTCCTCCACCCATTTCCTTGAGGAGAAAAAAGCCTACCACTGCACTGGCGCCTGGCGAACCATCCACTTCAGGTGTCTCTATAAACCAGAATTCAAAAAGATGAAGAGCATGAACTTCGCCTACTTCTTCCGCCCCGGTGAACGAAAGGGCGCTGGTGGCAAAGTTTATATTTGGAGAGGACTCCTGGAGGAGGAAGCGTAAGGCCGACAACGGTCGTGGCTCAGCTCAGCTGGCCACGGGGGCTGTGGCAAACATTGATTCCATAATCCTTTGATGCTGTGCAATCAACTGGCGGGTATTCCTTTCCACCTCCTCTAGCGGTATAGATAACCTGGCCACACCACTCTCCATAGCGGCCTTAGCCACCGCAGAGGCAACCTTTGGACCCACCTCCGGGTCTGTGGCCTTTGGTACTATGGAGTTTTCGTTCAATCCCCGCTCCTCGGCAAGTTGGGCTATTGTATAGGCCGCCGCCAGCATCATCTGGACGTTTATCTTCCTGGCCCTGACGTCCAGCGCCCCCCTGAATACCCCTGGAAAGCCGAGTACGTTGTTAATCTGGTTTGGATAATCGCTCCTCCCGGTGGCCACAATCCTTGCCCCACCCGCCTTCGCCTCTTCCGGCATAATCTCAGAGACGGGGTTGGCCAGGCTGAAAACAATGGCATCCTTAGCCATCCTATTGATGGACTCCCTCTTTATCCATGGGCCTGGCCGTGTGGCAGTGATGAAGACGTCTGCCCCTTCCAGGGCCTCATTCAGACCACCCATCTTCCTCTTCGGGTTGGTCTGCCTTGCTGCCTCCTCGGTCCAGCGGTTCATACCCTCCTTACGCCCCTCGTAGATGACGCCCCCAGTGTTGAGGGCCAGTATATTCTCCCCCTTCACCCCACCCATAATAAGAAAACGCAGGATGGCCATACCCCCCGCACCAGTACCCCCCACGGTTACACTCACTTCTCCAGGTTTCTTCCCCACCACCTTCAGGGCGTTGATGACCCCAGCCAGGACTACCAGCCCCGTACCATGGTGGTCATCGTGCCAGTAAGGTATCTCCAGGGATTGCTGGAGCCTGTCCGTAATCTGAAAGCACTTGGGTTTCTCCACGTCCTCCAGATTGATACCCCCGAAGGAGGGTTCCAGGGCCTCCACAATATCTGCCAGCCTCTCAGGGTCTTTGGTCTTTAGACACAAGGCCACAGAGTCCACCCCTCCAAAGAGTTTAAAGAGCAGGGCCTTACCCTCCATCACGGGCATGGCGGCCTCAGGGCCAATGTCCCCCAACCCCAGCACCCTCGTACCATCGCTCACCACCGCCACCATGTTCCCCCTGTTGGTGTACTCAAATACGGAATCCTTATCCTTATGCACCTGCCCTGAGACGGCGGCCACACCGGGGGTATAATATATGGCGAGGTCTCCGTACTCCCTGAAAGGGACCTTGCTTACCACCTGTATCTTTCCCCTGTAGCGTCGGTGGAAGTCCAGTGCCTTCTTATAGAGTTCCTCTGTGGTCATTAGCCCATTCCTTTTAATATTTATATAGGGTCTTCCTGTCTACTGTCTACTATCTACTGTTCCCCCCCATTGCCAGGAATAAGACCCTTTCGGGGGTGGCCTCTTCTTTGCTTAGCTCCCCCGTTATCCTGCCGCCATGCATTACTACCATCCTGTCGCTGTGGTCTATTACCTCCTGGAGTTCGGAGGATATAAGGAGGATGGCGGCGCCTTTATCGGCCAGTGCCCTTATGAGGCCATGCACCTCTGCCTTGGCGCCCACGTCAATCCCACGGGTGGGTTCATCAAAGATAAGCACCCTTGCCCCCCTGAGGAGCCACTTGGCCAGGACTACCTTCTGCTGGTTGCCACCACTCAGATTTCTTACCTGCTGTTCAAGGCTTGGGGTCTTCACCCGCAGGCTTTCCACCATCTCACCGGCGGTCATTCTCTCTCTCCTGCCATTAACAAAACCAAACCTGGAGAACCTAAAAAGGCTGGCAAGGCTGATGTTCTCCCTCACTGCCATCCCAAGTACCAGACCCAGCCTCTTTCTATCCTCAGGGACTAGCACTACCCCCATCCTTATGGCCTCCGCAGGAGATTGGAGACGCACAGGACGTCCCCCTATGACCACCTTCCCTTCATCTATCTTATCCAATCCGTACAGGGCCCTTGCCAGCTCTGTCTTCCCAGCCCCCACCAGACCGGCAATCCCTAATATCTCCCCCTCCATAACCGTGAGATTAATGTCTTCCAGTACACCCCTCCTAGTCAGCCCTTCTACCCGTAATACCTCATGTCCAGTCGTAGGGGCGAACGGCCGTTCGCCCCTACCGCCAGGGACTGCACCTTCCAGGGCCTTCCCCAGCATCATCTCTACGAGCCTCTCTCTCGTAACCCCCTGGAGACTGCAAGTCTCTACCAGACGCCCATCTCTGAGGACGGTAACCCTATCGGCAATCTCAAATATCTCCTCCAGACGATGGGAGATGTAGACTATCCCCTTACCCTCGGCCTTCAGGAGGCGTATGATGGAAAAGAGCCGCTCCGTCTCTTTCATGCTCAAGGTGGCGGTGGGTTCGTCCATAGCAATAACCCTTGCCTCTTTGAACAGGGCCTTGGCTATCTCCACCAACTGCTGTTGAGCAACCCCCAGGTCGGCCACCCTCTCCCTGGGACTAAAGGGGGCGCCCAGCCTCTCAAGGAGACCCACGGCCCCTGTGTACATCTTACGGTAATCTACAAACCCCATTCGCTTACGAGGTTCCCTGCCCAGGAATATGTTCTCTGCCACAGTAAGGTGGGGGACGAGGTTAAATTCCTGATAGATAACACTAATGCCCAACTCCATGGCCTTATGGGGAGAGGTGATGTCCAGTCTTTTATCATTAATGAAGATAGCCCCCCCATCCATCCTGGTAGCCCCTGAGAGGATACTCATGAGGGTAGACTTGCCGGCACCGTTGACCCCTAACAGTGCATGGACCTCCCCAAAGGCTACCTCAAAATCCACCCCATCCAGGGCACAGACCCCAGGATATTCCTTCCTGATGCCTCGCATGAGGAGTCTGTTAGTTAGAGACATTTGTGCCAAATAAAGTCCAAATTTCAAAGCCCAAATATCAAACAAAATCCAAATGTCAAAGCTCAAATATCAAATTTGGAATTTGGATTTTGTTTGGCATTTGGATTTTGACATTTGATTTATCCTTATTCCCTGGCCAGGGATTCCTTGTCCACTATCCCGGTCTCTATTGGTATCTCTAATGGTACCATCTGGCCCTCCAGGAAGGTCGCCACCGTCCCTATAGCTATCCTTCCGATGGTCCCCGGATACTGTATAACGTCTGCCTTCAAAGGACCGCCCTTCCTTATGGCCTGTCTGGCCTCTGGCGTGGCGTCGTATCCCACGATAAAGACCTCCCGCCTACCGCCCGCCTCCAGGGCCGCCATGGCCCCCAGGGCAGTGTTGTCATTGATGGCAAAGATACCCCTGAGCTTGGGGTGGGCCAGGAGCATGTTCTGCGTTATTATCATGGCCCTGTCTCTATCACCCCCGGCCGAGGGTTCATCTACTATCGTCATGCCTGGATACCTGGCGACGGCCTCCTTGAAGCCAGCCACGCGTTCCTGAACACTGGTCACCTCAGGGTGGTCTATGATGGCCACCTCCCCCTCGTACCCGATGAGCTTGGCCAGATATTCCCCCGCCAGACGCCCCCCCTGACGATTATCCGAGGCAATGTGGCAGATTACCCTGGCCTCCTGGGCCCTTATATCTGCCGTAAAGACCGGGATGCCTGCCTTACTGGCCCGCTCTATGGCGCTCCCTATACCTGTAGAATCCACAGGGCATATTACCAGGGCGTCTACTCCCTGCACTACAAAGTTTTCCACCTGGGTAGTCTGGAGGTTCAGGTCTTTTTCTGCCGATTGTATCCTGAGCTTTATCCCCCTCCCCTTCGCCCCCTCCTGCATCCCCTTTTCCAGCTCCTGGTAGAAGACGTCACGGGTAAGGAGCGTAACGCCCACCAGACGTTCCTTTGTCTGGGGTCCGCCTGAGACGGATGTCCCCCCCCTTGCCTCTACTAAGGCCATAACCCCCAGAATTAACGTAAGAGACAAGAAGAAATTTCTAATCATCCGCCTCTCCTTGTTAAATTGTTATATGGGTGACTCACCAGGGCGACCCGTCCGCCTGAGGCGGATCGCCCCTACGGTCTTTAGAGCTTACCATTTTTCCTAGAAAGTGCAAGGCAGTGACTAGGGGGGAGAAAAAGAATTGGAAATTTAAAATTTGCAATTTCCAATTTACAACTTCTTACTATCCCCTACCCCCTATTCCCTATCCCCTAGCCCAGGTTGACAGGGGCGAGGGGGGGTGATATATTTCCGATTACAGATGCTTACCTGGCTTATAAGCAGTAAACCCTTCCAGATACTATACCTTGCCTACAGTTGGGTGCTGGTGTGCACCGTATGGTTCGCAGGCTATCTCCTTGCCATGTTGGTATCTATTGGGAGCCGGAGGAGGGGTGAGATTTACAACTCCTTCTGCCGGGCCAGCGCCTGGGTCATTGTAATGGGGTTGGGGATGAGGGTGAGGGTGGAGGGCAGGGAGAACGTGCCCAGGGGAGAACCATTTATCTTTATTTGTAACCATCAGAGCCTCTTTGATATAAAATTGGCCTTTGCTTTTATGCCTGGAAATTTTTGTTTCGTCTCCAAGGAAGAAATAACCAGGATTCCCATAGTGGGTAGTTATATGAAGACCGCCGGCCACATCGGTATGCCGAGAGAGGAAGACAGGCGGGCCTACGTAGTCCTGCTGGAGATTATAAAGAAGGCAAAAGAGGGCAAGTCCTTACTCATCTTCCCCGAAGGCACAAGGAGCCCTGATGGAAAGTTGGGGCCCTTCAAAAGGGGGGTTGCTAACATCATCTTAAAGTCAGGCAGGAGGGTAGTCCCTACGGCCATCATTGGCAGCCGAGAATTCCTGCCCAGGGAGAGTTGGCTATGCCATCCTGAACACAGGGATATAATTATACGCTTCGGCAAACCCATTGGATTCCACCACCTGGACAAGGTCCCCAGGGAGGAATCCCTGATAGTGCTGGAGGAGTTAAGACGAGAGGTAAAGAAACTCCTGGGGGAGGAAGTAGGGGCAATTCGCGAATTGCCCCTACAAAGCGACGACAAAAAGGCAGTAGCACCACAGGCAACTGGGGAGGAGGTCCGTGGCTGAAGGCGGTATCCACCCCGAACGGACTCCTGAAGTAAAGCCCGGACTCTGGGAAGACGTCCTTAGTTCGGGCAGGGATATAATCTTTAGACCGCAGGTATTCTTCCAGGGTATGCCCCTAACGGAGGGCTACCTAAGACCCGTGCTATTTGCCTCCACCGTCTTTCTCATCGTCCTGGCGTACAACGTCGTGTTAGTAGCCACGGGGCTTTCGTTCCCTAACGGGCAGGAGGGAAAGGATAATGTCCTGCTGTGGGGCGCCTTACTGAAGGCCCCTGTGCTCTACGCCCTCTGGATACTGGGCCTATTCCTTGGGTCGGTACTCCTCCATCTCTCCTTTAAACTCCTTAAGGGTAAGGCAACCTTCCAGGGCACCTTTCGTCTCTTTGCTTATAGTACGGTAGCGAACCTCCTGAGCCTCGTCCCTCTATTTGGGCAGTACCTCTCCACCGTGTATGCCTTGATATTAATAATGTTCGGTGGGAGATACGTGCATGGGCTATCCAGTCCCAGGTCAATAGCCGCCCCCCTATTACCCGCCTTGTTGGTCTGGGCCGTCCTCTTTACCCTTATTTATACAGGTGTCCTGCCACTGGAGAAACTCAAGGAGGGGCTGAGGCATTAGGGGCGAGGGAGAGAAAAGAATTGTAAATTGTAAGTTGTAAATTAGAAATTTTAAAATTTCCAATTTACAATTTACAATGTTTTCAGGGACAGGGAGTAGGGAATAGGGTCAAATAAATTATTTTTCTAACCTCCAACCCCTGTTCCCTGACCCCTAATCCCTAACTGGCCACTAGCCCCTGGTTTCACCGTCTCCTCAGTAGATACTCAAAGGCGCTCATAACGGCTACGGCCCCCTGGCCGCAGGCAATGACTATCTGCTTGTCCTTTACGTTGGTCACGTCCCCGGCGGCGAAGAGTCCAGGGACGCCCGTCCAGGTATCGCAGTCTACCATTATCTCCCCCCGTTCGTTCATCCGCACCAGACCCCTGGCAAAATCACTGTTGGACAGGAGACCTATCTCTACAAAGACGCCATCCACCGTCAGGCTCTTGTATTCATCCCCCTTGGGAAAGCTTTTTATTGTAATACCCTTGACCACCTCCTCCCCGGCGATTGCCTCTGCTACATAGCCTATTATCGTTTCAATATTGCTGGCGGCCTTAACGTTTTCAATTAACGGCGCCTCATCGGCCCTCCATTCACGGCGAGAGACGAGATAGACCTTGCTGGCAATCCTTGAGAGTTCAAAGGCGGCTGATAGGGCTGAATTCCCTCCGCCCACCACCGCCACGGTGGCGTCGGCAAAGAGGGGGGCATCGCAAGTGGCACAGTAGCTGACCCCCTTCCCCCTGTACTTATTCTCCCCCGTTACCCCTAACTGCCTGGGTCTGGCCCCTGTGGCTATTATACATGCCCTGGCCGCATGTTCCTTTCCAGAGGCGGTCTGGGCCACAAAAAGGCCATCCTGCCGGGAAAGCCTTGTAATCTTTTCTCCCAGATATTGTTCTATGTCAAACTGGCCCATCTGGGACCTGAACTTGTCCACCAGCTCTGGTCCCGTTACGTACTGGAAACCGGGGTAGTTCTCTATGCCGAAGGTGGTGGCCACCTGGCCGCCCGCGTCTTCGCTGACCATTACAATATCTATCCTCTTCCTGGCGGCATAGATGGCGGCCGTCATCCCAGCAGGGCCGCACCCAAGTATCATTAACTCGTGAACTGGTCCCATCCCTTAATTAGATTCGCTCACCACAAGTCTAACCTACCTCCGGCTCTTCTAGAATCTTTTCAACCCTTGCCTGGTCAAAGCCTATCATTACCTCTTCTCCGGCTACAATAACGGGAACGCTCCGCCCCCCGCTTATGCGAATCATCTCCTCCCGAGCCCCTTTATCCTGGGCCACATTGTACTCTTTGTACTGAACCCCCTTTTTCTTGAAGTAGTCCTTGGCCTTGAGACAATAAGGGCAGGTGGGGGTGGTATAAATCTTGATGTCTACCATGGGCATGCTCCTTTTAATGGGAATTATAAGAGTCCCTGGGGTTGAATATTATTAGATTTGGCAGGAAACTTCAAGCTGAAAGAGACGGAGAACGGGAGACAGGGATTAGGGGCTAGGGGCTAGGGAACAGGGAATAGATCAGTCATTTCCCCTAACCCCTGATCCCTGACCCCTGTCCCCTGGTTCCTACCCCCTAGCCTTGCCCAGGGTTCGCACGTAAAATACTATTGATGGATAAAAAGATTGTCTATCTTGACCAAAATGTCCTGAGCTTTATTGCTAAGGTGAAGTTGGGGCAGATAAAAGAGGAGAGGGTTGAAAGGCTTTTCTCCGCCTCAGGCGGACTGGAGACCCTGGTTAAAGGGGGCAAGATTATCTGCCCGGAGTCTGTATTCCACAGGATAGAGTCGGGGCTGGGTAGTGATGTCCTCAAGATAAAACTACTGGAAACCCTTCGGCAACTCTCCCAGGGCATTAGTTTCAGGGACTGGAAAGAACTGGTAGACGTGCAGATGCAGCGGGCAGTGGAGGGCTTCTTTGGCGGTAGACCTTCCGTCCTCTCCAGGGGTGAGGCCTTTCACGACAAGACCACGTGGGAAGACGTCCTCCCACTACAAGAATTAGAACGCCTCAAGAGGTTGTATAAGGAGAGATGGGAAGGACTGAGGAAGGAGGCCATGGGAGGTTACCAGAGGGGGCTTCCAGAACTTACCAATAAACTCTTCCGTCAGCACAGGGAGCGTGAAAGACAGGCCTTAGTAAAAGGCTATCTATTACAAGGGGATAGAGAGCCTTGTCTCTCTACTTATGTTATGGAGGCCTACCACCTGGGAGGGCCAAGGAGGAATGGGTTGGAAGGCTACAAGACCCGCGACCCAGACCTTAAGAGGCTTGCGGCCTTCATGGACTCCGGATGGCTCAAGGCTGTGCCATTTGTGGACGTAGTTTCCTCTCTGAATGCGGCCATTTTGGTGTATGAGGAGGCTAGGGAGCCAGAAGAGGGGGACTTCTACGATTCACTGATAGTGGGGACTGTACTCCCTTACTGTGATATACTGGTTACGGATAATTTCTTAAAGGGTATTCTGATAAAGAGACTGGGCTTCCACGTGAAGTATCATGTGGAGGTATTTTCTGGAAAGGGTAGTGAACTGGAGGGGTTACTGGCGTGTTTAGAGGGGCTTATGGTGTTTTAAGAAGAAGTTGTATAGCAATTCCTAGAGGGATAGAATATCCCTCTCCATTCTGATTCTTTTGTAGCGTACTAGGCAAACCTCGCATGCCACATCCAGAGGAGGCCCGAAGTGCCGGTAAAGAAGGCGGTC
The DNA here is from genome assembly GCA_016209685.1 of Planctomycetota bacterium. Classification (GTDB taxonomy): domain Bacteria; phylum Planctomycetota; class Brocadiia; order Brocadiales; family Bathyanammoxibiaceae; genus 2-12-FULL-52-36. The sequence continues at coordinate 310,365 of JACQVQ010000012.1, forward strand.
ATTGCCTTTGGCGGTAATGCCATCCTGAAGGAGGATGAAAGGGGTACCCTTCAGGAACAGCTCCTCCATTGTAAGGAGACCTGTCAGACCCTTCTGGATATATTAGAGAGGGGATACGGGCTTATTATAGTCCACGGGAACGGCCCCCAGGTGGGTAACCTCTTAATCCAGGTAGAGGAGGCACAGAGGAAGACGCCCCCACTGCCCCTGGAGGTCTGTGTGGCCGCCACACAGGGCACCATGGGGTTCATGCTGGAGATGGAGATGCACAACCAGCTTACAGGGCGCGGGCTAAAAAAGGAGGTTACTACCCTGGTAACCCAGGTGGTGATAGAACCCGATGTTGAAAAATTTGAACATCCTACTAAACCCGTGGGTCCATTTTACACGGAGGAACAGGCAGAAAGGCTCCGAAGGGAGAGGCACTGGGAGATAGTGGAAGATAGCCACAGGGGTTACCGCAGGGTGGTGCCTTCTCCCAGGCCCGTTGAAATCCTTGAGGCGGAGACCATAAAGTTTCTGGCGGAGAGCGGGCATATAATCATCGCAGGTGGCGGAGGCGGCATACCCCTGGTCAGAGAAGATGGTCACCTGGCGGGCATTGAGGCCGTCATAGATAAGGACTACACGGCCAGCCTCCTGGCCAGGGAGATAGGGGCAGACCTGTTCATTATCCTCACACGTGTCCCCAGGGTTGCCCTCCACTTTGGCACCCCGCAGGAAAGACCCCTTGACTGCATGACGTTGGAGGAGGCCAGGGGCTACCTTGCGGCAGGACATTTCCCGCCAGGGAGCATGGGACCAAAAATCTCAGCCGCACTGGAGTTTGTAGTAGCCACGGGTAAGGAGGTACTCATCACCTCCCCTGAGGTACTGGCATCTGCCCTGGAAGGCAGGACGGGGACGAGGATAACCTCGTAGCCGCAGGTCACGCCTGAGGCGGATTCGCCTGCGGCGAACTTTAGCCTGCGTGTATTTAAAGATATAGTGGCAGGCCTCCGTGCCTGCCAAAATAGCCAGTAGACAGGGTAGAGGTCAAAGGATTATGAAAAGAGAAAAGATAATCATCATGGGCGCCGCTGGCAGGGATTTTCATAATTTTAATCTCTGCTACAGGGATAACCCCCAATACCAGGTGGTGGCCTTCACCGCCGCCCAGATACCCAACATAAGCCCCAGGATATACCCGCCAGTACTGGCAGGGAAGCTCTACCCTAAAGGCATCCCCATCCTCCCTGAAGAGGAACTGGAAGGACTTATAAGGAGGCACAAAGCCGGTACCGTCGTCCTGGCCTATAGTGACCTTGCCTACTCTACGGTCATGGGAAAATCGGCCCTGGTAAACTCCGCCGGGGCAGACTTCCTCCTACTGGGCCCGGACCGTACCATGCTAAGGTCCAAGAGGCCGGTCGTAGCTGTAACGGCCGTGAGGACGGGTTGCGGCAAGAGCCCCACTACCAGACGGGTCTGCCAGGTTTTAAAAGAGATGGGGCTTCACCCCGTAGCCGTCCGCCACCCCATGCCCTACGGCGACCTCAAGAAGCAGGTCTGCCAGCGGTTTAAACAGATTAGAGACCTGGACCTGCACGGCTGTACGGTGGAGGAGAGAGAGGAGTTTGAGCCACTGATAGAGATGGGTGTTACCTTATATGCCGGCGTGGATTATGCAAAAATCTTGAGGGAGGCAGAGAAAGAGGCCGACGTTATAGTATGGGACGGCGGCAACAACGACTTCCCCTTTTATCTGCCCGACCTCCACATCGTGCTGGTTGACCCGCACAGGCCAGGACACGAGGTCTCGTATTACCCAGGGGAGGTCAACCTCCGCCGTGCCCACGTGGTTATTATCAGCAAGGTGAGTACCGCCAGGAAGACGTCTGTAAGGCAGGTAGAGAGGAGCATCAGGGAGAAGAACCCCGGGGCAAAGGTCATCTACGCAGACTTAGAGATAACGCTGGATAACCCCAAAACGGTCAGGGACAAGAGGGTACTGGTAATTGAAGACGGCCCCACCCTGACCCATGGGGGGATGCCGTACGGGGCAGGCGTACTTGCCGCCAGACGCTACGGCGCCAGGATTATTGACCCCAGGCCCTATCTGACAGGTTCATTGAGAGAGACCTTCCGTAAGTACCCCCATCTTGGGAAGGTGTTACCTTCTATGGGTTACGGGGAGGAACAACTACAGGAACTCAGCCACGTCGTCCGAAACGCTAGGTGCGATGCAGTAATCTCCGCCACCCCTATAGACCTATGCAGGATACTTGCATGTACCAGGCCCACTCTAAGGGTGAGATACGAACTAAAGGAATTGGGCAGGCCGAATTTGAGGAAGATTCTAAAGGGTTTTATAGTTAGAGACCTCTGAAAAAGTACGAGAAACCATCCTAATATGTCATTGCGAGCGAAGCGAAGCAATCTCATGTTTCTTCGTGCAAACCACTTAGGAGATTGCTTCGGGGCTAAGGCCCCTCGCAATGATGGCTTTGTTCCGACTTTTTCAGAGGTTTCAGTTAATGGACAACGCTAATGCCATATAGAGGAACGTTTCCCCTTATGGGAGTCAGAAACTGTGGTTAGCAATCTTTTTCTCTAATCCCTAACCCCTAATCCCTGTCCCCTGGCATAAAATGGCTGGGGAGCCAGGATTCGAACCTAGACAGGCAGATCCAGAGTCTGCAGTGCTACCGTTACACTACTCCCCAGGACTGGATTATTCCTAACAGAAAATCCTGCCACAGTCAAGGTCTACATTCTTGGTAAGTCTTCAAAATCGTGTGGAATCTTGGTCTGGGGTAGGGTTTTTCTCAGATGTAGCCGCAACCTTTAGGTTGCGTTTTTGTCGCAGGCTAAAGCCTGCGGCTACCCCTGACCCCTGGCCTCCGCCCCCTAGCCCCTGGTCCCTACCCCCTACCCCCTAGTCCCTCCCCTGGCGGGAGGGGGAAGTGGGCGTTACGGCAAGAACCTCTCTGTATGCCTTAACTTCTCCGGCAGGTACTTATCTATCACGTAATTAAGCCCGTGCTTGGCCAGGGCCTGTTGTTCCGCACGGACGCCCATCTTTATCATCTGTTTGAAGGCCTCCTGCCACTCCTTGTGGTGGAGTATGAAGGGGTCGTTCTTCAGGGCGTCCTGGGCACGCTTGATGTCCACCTCCTTTAGGGGATGGGTGGGGAGCTTGTAGTCTATGATGTCCTGCGGGGTAACACCCAGATACCTTGCGGTGGGGACACAGAAATATTTATTTATATGGGCGGCGTTTCCGGAGCCGACCTTGAGGGTGCGGTATATGTTACCAATACCGTAGGGGTCGCCGTCCACAAAGGCATAGACAGGTATCTTCTTCTCTTCGGCGAGCCTTCGGACAAAGCGACGGCAGGCCCTGGTGGGCACTCCACCCATGGAGACCAGTATACAATTGGCCTTCTTCCAGTAGGCATGTTTGGCCAGTCGCTGGAACATGCCGGCCGTCTCTATTGCCAGGACAAACTTTGCATCCGTCTCAAACTTCAGGTGCTCTACCGATATAGGCACAGAGTAGGCCCCTGAACCGAACTTGGTGCAGTCAATCCTGAGGGGCTTTCCCCTATCGTCCTTATCAATGACGACCAGCCTCCCTGCTATCTCACCGCCCTTTTCTTCGGGGATGAAGCCCAGTTGCTCACGGTTCATCTCAAACAGGGCCTCCAGGTCGTCAATGACGGTATCTGATTCGTCCTGCTCGTCAAAGCGGGCCTCCTCCCAGTTCTTTGAGACGTAATAGGCCTCTCGCTTGGTGGCGATGTCGTCCTCTTCCACTAATTCCTTAGACAAGGACATCAGCCTCAGTGTCTGCGCAAAGGTCTTGACGGTATTGACCGTGAGGGTGCGGACCTTCTTGTGTCCCTTCAGTTCAAAGAAGCCGTGTTCCGGGCGGTACTTCACGTTCCCCAGTGTCCGTAGGGGGAAACTCATGGTAGGCTTCTGCTTCTTTATAATCTTGCTATGAATAGTAGCGGCCTCAGACTTTATCTCTTTAAGGACTTCTGTCATGGGTTACTCCTTTTGGGTTTTAAATTTTTTTCCCTTTTGTCAATCTGACGTCCTTTTTGTCATTCTGACACCCTTTTTGTCATTCTGAGCGGAGCGAAGAATCTCATAGCGAAAAAACTAGACCCTTCGCTACGCTCAGGGTGACAGTCTGGAGGGGAGTCATTCTGACCCTGACGTAGCCTTCTTGTCATTCTGAGCCTCCCTCCTGTCATTCTGAGCGAAGCGAAGAATCTAGATTTTTCCCCGCCTTTCCGTCTCAGATGGACGAAGAATCTCATACCAAAGACATAAAACTAGACCCTTCGCTACGCTCAGGGTGACAGGCTGGAGGATTCTTTGCGTAAAAGATGTCATTCTGGGCCTCCCTCCTGTCATTCTGAGCGGAGCGAAGAATCTCTTAGCCATTCTGCACTCAAATCCTTCCATTTGGGATTCACCGATTCAATCAGGGCGATCTTCTTTTTTCTCAGCCATCCTTTAATTTGCTTCTCCCATTTTATTGCGGTAAGGGCATCACCCACTGCTTCATAATATACCAATCTGGTTAGCTTGTACTTTTTAGTAAACCCTTCAACTAAACAATGTTTGTGCTCAAAAACCCGACGCTCTAGATTATTCGTTATGCCTGTATAGAGTGTGCCTGATTTGTTCGTCATAATGTATACATAGTACTGTCGCATCTTTTTGCTAGACCCTTCACTTCGTTCAGGGTGACAGGCTGGAGGATTCTTTGCGCAAAAGATGTCATTCTGAGCCTCCCTCCTGTCATTCTGAGCGAAGCGAAGAATCTCATAGCGAAGAGACTAGACCCTTCGCTTCGCTCAGGGTGACAACCCGGGCGAAAGCCACCACCCAGACGTCATTCTGAGCGGAGCGAAGAATCTAAGCCTCTTTAACTTTTACACGCACATCTGCTAGTGCCAAGCATCTTTGTACGTAGTTCCTGGAAGGTTCCATCGTCGTAAAGTATGACTCCTTCTGTTAACACATCCTCAATAAAGGGTGAACCATCATTCACAAGGGTATTTAACTCCTCTGGGGTAAAAGGTATCGCACTTGTGACTGTAGAGTTCTTGAGGTCGATGTCGTAGCTTATAGCCGATAATTTCCGATAAGCCTTCATATCATCTGGCATCACTACTAGTATATCAATGTCGCTATCCTCCGTGGCCTGCTTACGTGCCACCGAGCCGTAGAGGATTATAGAACGAACCACCCCCTTTAGCTCCTTGCATAAGGAGGCGGTAAGGTCTTTTAAGGTGTTTTCAATATCGTTGTACATTTTCTAGCCTTCTGTCATTCTGAGCGGAGCGAAGAATCTCATAGCGAAGAAACTAGACCCTTCGCTACGCTCAGGGTGACAAGTAGGGCGAGGGGCTACCACCCAGACGTCATTCTGAGCGGAGCGAAGAATCTCTGTTCACCCTTTCTACCTAGCAATGTAGCGTGCGGGTTTATCTCGCACGGCTTTTTACACACCCCTAACCCCTCTTTTTAGAGGGGAATTCACTAGAGGCGGACTGGACTCCATAGATTCCGTGCGACACGAGGTCGCAAGCTACATTCTTTCTTTCTAAAACTATAACGGTTCTACTTTTCTTATAGCGTCTTTAATATTTTTTTCTTCTTCCTGCACACCTATCGACCAAAAGACCTCATGCAGTATGCCGGTAACAATATTTTCTAAGTTGTCTTCGAGTTCTTTAAAGGAGAACTCTCTGCTAGATTGAATATCATTATCTATTACCTTACAGGAATCGGATCGGTATGCCCATCCTATTGGCGGTATAGCACCCAGAATATTTTCTATTCTTATCTGGAATCTTAAGACCCCCCAGTAACCCAGTTCTCTATAGAATTTTAAAGCTGTTTTACAAGAAAGACAAATTAGTGAGATAATCTTGGGTTTTGTTATTTCTGGAATTTTTGGTTTCTCTTGCCCTGCAACGCTCAGCATGTTGGGTATCTCCGCTACAATACATTCTTTATGAAGGAAGAAACCAAAATGATTTAATTCCCAAAAATGTGAAAATGAAAAGCGTTTAGCCGCTTCTTCAGCTTTCCCAAACTGCGAGATACCTCCCTGTACCCTCTTTGCTTCATAAAAATAAAATGGATAGTCAGTACAAAAGTAATTGCTTTGGGTTTTTATTTTTTCGATTATTTTGGGAACTTCCTGATAAGTTGCTAATGGTTTTTGAGGGTACAATGGTATTATAGAAACCGAACAAAGTCCCTTAAGCCCTTCCTTTCCAATAGAATATAAACTACAGGCATTCAAGAAACGTTCCTCTGCCTTAAAGCGTATTTGTTCCCTCAATTCCACAGACCTTTTCCTCCTGTCCACTAGCCATTCTACATGTTGTGGTGTGGCTACATCTTCTGGATGACTACTTCGGCCTGTACGGATATAGGTAGCTCTATCCTTGTTAAGGAAATGTGCATCGTTGCTTTGAGGAACTCTAACTACTATAAACGCTTTTGTTTTGTCCGAATTAGGGGCAACTTGAATTTCACAAAATACCGGAGGTCTTATATTTCCAAAAATTATATCTTCAACCCTTTCGTAAAGTTTGTCTCTGTGTTGTATCCCTGCATATGGAGGAATTGGTCTGCCATCTCTTTCGTCCACTCCAATTAGCAATACCCCTCCCTGAGTGTTGGCAAAGGCAGCGATTGTTTTTGCGAGCTTTTCATTGTCCGGTGGGAAGTCTTCTTTGTATTCTAAGAAAGAACCTTCTGGCATCTGATCTTTTTCACAAAAATCAATGACATCCTCGTACTTAATGTCGTTAATAGGTTTAGTAAATATACTCACTGTGTATCCTAGAGAAGATTCTTGCCTTCTTTCCGCACGTTCATAAACAGCCTGTAAGGTGCGCCTCGACGCACCATACACCTTTTTAAATAAAGCAGAGCTCTGCCACTACTTTAACATTAATTTGTAGCCGCAGGCTTTAGCCTGCGATTAACGCAACCATAAAGGGTGCGGCTACAATCACCCTCCCCTACTCTTCTCCAATACCTCCGTCAGGTTTTCTACGATTCTTTGTTCCTCCTTCTCCTTCAGTCCCAGTATCTCCCTCAGGGCTATGCCGATGTGGGGGATGTAGGTCTTTATATAAGACTTCTTCTTCTCGGATTCCTCATGGCGGCGTCTGCGGGAGAGGAAGGTGGAGAGCTTGCGCCCGCATTCCTGCAAGGCCAGCCTTATCTCCTTCTCTATCTCTGGATAGTGGGCGATGGCCTCCTTACTCTCGGAGGTGAAGGGTACCCAGACGCTTGCCACGTGGACCATGAGGACTAATGGCCCACCTGGGAGGGCGCCGTTGGACTGGGGGAGGCCATAATTCCTCCAGGAGTTGTCTATCACCGATTCAGTAATAATGCAGGCCGACTGTTGATAGAGTAGCGGCACACGGTTGGCGAATCTGAAGAGCCTGGCCAGACCCTCTTGTGGCAGTTCGCCTCCATAGGCCAGCCCTGCCTCCACCAGAAACGGATTCCCCCTGTATACGGAGGGGGTGCGGGTGGTGGCGGTGTAAAAATCTGCCTTGAATTGCCTCTCTAGCCCCTTCAGTATGAGCCCCTCTCCAATGGGGACGATGCAGTCCGTGGGGGGGTTCATTATCTTGGTGGAGTGTATGGCCTTGAGGAGTTTATCTGCCTCCTGTCGGGCCACCCTCTGGGGACGGGCATTCTCCGGCAGGCCGGCCTTTTCACATATCTCCTTGGCCAGTCTTGAGCTAACCCTGGAAAACTCCGTGTTAAGGAAGCTGGAGAGGGTGCGGGCCCTGGTGTCGTGGAGCATGTGTATAAGCATCCCTACCTCTATCCCGTAGGGGTGGGGCTTTATCTCTTTGGGTTCTGAGGGGAGTTCACTGCTGGCACCTGGGAGTACGAGTTCCTCCTTTTCGGGGTTTATGTATTTAAAGGCGGCGTGCGGGTTGGCCACTGCGGTCTGTTCCAGGTACTCGTCCACCGATTGACGCCCCTTCTGATACTTGGCCTCCAGCTCAATGACCACCTTTATCCCATGGGGCCTGTCCCATTCCAGCTCCTGCTCCTTCACTATGACAGGTTCGTTCTTCTGTGTGTCCATCATAAGCTCGCAGTAGTAGGCGGGCTTACTGGGCTTGGTCCTGGAGGTGATGCTTACGGGGCGGCCCGTGGTGAGCTGTCCATACATGCCTGCCGCAGATATCCCTATACCCTGCTGTCCCCTGGCCATCTTGAGGCGGTGGAACTTGGAGCCGTAGAGGAGTTTGGCGAAGATGCGTGGTATCTGGTCTCTCACAATCCCTGGCCCATTATCCTCTATGGTTACCCTGAAGCGGTCTTCATTTTCGGTGGGGTCTACCTTGACGGTGATTTCAGGCAGTATCCTTGCCTCCTCGCAGGCGTCCAGGGAGTTATCCACCCCTTCCTTGACGCAGGTCAGTAGGGCCTTCTTGGGGTTATCAAAGCCCAGGAGGTGGCGGTTTTTGGTAAAGAATTCACTGACGGAGATTTCTCTCTGTTTCTGGCCCATTTCATGGGCTATGTCCCTGGTGGTTATCTCAAGTTGCTCTACGCTGGTCTTCTTTGCCGCTAGCTGTTGGGGCATTAGTATCTCCTTTGTGGCCCAGAATACATGCCTGTCTTTATAAATACAATCCGCATTATATTGCTAAGCCCCAGAATGTCAACAAGGTAGGTGTACGTCTAGTAACTGTCACCCTGAGCGTAGCGAAGGGTCTAGTTTACGTTACTAGATTCTTCGCTTCCCCTTCGCTACGCTCAGGGCTTTGGCTCACTCAGAATGACAAATCGTGCTGTGTAGACTTTTTCAGAGGTCTCGTTATATCTAAAATACCTCCCTGATAGTCAGGTGCTCCCACCTGAGGGTCTTTCTGTGTCCTGTATCAAGTTCCATAATCACCCCACCCGTGGTGGAGAGGTCTATAATCCTGCCTGTGTATTCCACCCCCTCTTCCTCCACCAGTGCTCTATGGCCGATTATTGGGGAGAGTTGTACCCAGCGCTCTTTTATACCCTTGTAATCGCCGTCCTTAAGGCGTCCATACCACTTATCAAGGTGCTGGAGGACGGCCCTGGCCATAGCTATGCGGTCTACAGGCCGTCCGAGTTCAATGAGCAGGGAAGTAGCCGGATAGATGACCTCCTTTGGGAGTTCTTTTCTGGAGAGGTTCACGTTGAGTCCTATCCCTGCCAGGAAGTAGGCCCCTCTCCCTTTGGGGGTCTCTGCCTCCACCAGTATCCCGCAGGTCTTTTTGTTGTTTATCAGGACGTCGTTGGGCCACTTTATCAGGGCCTCAAGCCCCAGTTCATCCCGGATGGCCTCTGCCACTGCCACCGCTACCATGCCCGATAAGAGACGGACCCTCTCGTAGGGCATCTTAGGCCTGAGGATAATTGACACGAGCAGTCCTTTGTATTTGGGGCACAGCCAGCGGCGATTGACCCTCCCCCTGCCCCTCCTCTGGAATTCAGCGAATACGCAGGTACCCTCCCTTGCCCCCTTTTCTGCCATGGCCCTGGCAGTGTCCATGGTGGAGTCTACCTCCTCGTAGGTGAGGATGTCGCGTCCGATAATGCTGGTTTGTAACCCCATCTGTATCTCGTCAGGCAGTAGCCTGTCAGGGACACCTCTCAGGCGGTAGCCGTAGCGGGGGTGGTGCTCCAGGGAGTAGCCCGCCTGTTCCAGGTGCCTCAGTTCCAGCCTGATAGATTCCGCGCCCAATGCGGTACGGGTAGCCAGCCCTCGGAGGGAGACCCATCTATCCTGGCATTCATGCAGTACGTCAAGGACGGCAACTTTGGACATATACTCCCATCACGCTCTAAGTTAGTGGTTCACAAGAGATTATAGCTATAGGTCTTGAAGTCAGTCAAGGATTATAAGTTATGATGTCTGCTCTTGTGTCCGAACATCGGCAGACTTTTGTTGTTGACAAAGTTGCTGTCATCCTGTTTTATACTGTAGCGTCTAATGTAACCTGAATCCGCCTCAGGCGGAATAAGTCATGACAATAAAGGGATACGTTGATTACAAACGTAGGGAATTCTGTAAGGACGTGAAGTGTCCTGTGCAGTTGGACCTGGACGCCCAGAAGGAGGGGTCTGAGGCGTATGACGGTATAAGGAAGATATGCAAGACGGGTTGTAGATATACGACGTATCAATTCCATCACTGGTTAATAGAGAAAGGTTACTTGATTATCAGGCCCGAGAAATAAAATAAAAGGAGGTATTGGAAGATGGATTGGGGAATGAAGAACCGCATGGCGCAGTTAATACAGCCGGATGGCCATTGCCTGTTCATGCCTATAGACCACGGATATTTTCAAGGCCCTACCAGCAAATTGGAAAGACCCTGGGAGACGGTCAAACCGCTCCTGCCCTATTGCGATGCGGTCTTCTGCACTAGAGGGGTATTACGCTCGGTCATAGACCCCGCCAGTACGAAACCTATCATCCTCAGGGTATCAGGCGGTACCAGCATGGTGGGTAAAGACCTGGCCAACGAGGGGATTACGACCTCTATAAAAGAGGCCGTCCGGCTCAATGCGTCGGCCCTGGGCATGTCTGTCTTTATAGGTAGTGATTATGAGCATCAGACGTTGCTGAATTTAGGGAGGCTGGTGGATGAGGCCGAGGAGCATGGTATTCCAGTGATGGCAGTCACTGCAGTAGGCAGGGAGTTAGAGAAACGGGACGCCAGGTATCTTGGCCTGTGCTGTCGCATTGCGGCGGAACTGGGGGCACGTGTAGTAAAGACCTACTGGTGTGAGAACTTTGAGAAGGTCACGAACGGCTGTCCCGTTCCGGTGGTTATAGCTGGCGGGCCTAAGACGGATTCGGAGCTTGAGGTGTTGAAGTTCGTACACGACGGTATGCAGAAGGGCGCCATAGGCGTGAACCTGGGTCGTAACATCTGGCAGAATCCACACCCGGTGGCCATGGCAAAGGCCATCTGGGCTATCATCCATGAGAACGCCACCGCCCAGGAGGCCCATGAGGTGTACAACGAGATTAAGAGCGGGCGTAGGCCGGTAACTTCCGGGGTTTGATTAATCAGGCCGCAGCATGTAGGGTGCGTCCTGACGCACCCTACTGTACTGTCCGCACGGGATATGACACGTGCAGAGCGAAGGAAGTATGAGGAAAAATAAAACTTCTATGTCCAGGGCAGGGAGCTACCAGAAAATCGGCGAATTTTGGGACACACATGACCTTGCCGATTACTGGGACAAAACGAAACCAGCGGAGTTTGAAGTTGATATACAATCTGAGGCCACCTACTATGCCGTAGAAAAAGGGCTAGCGGAAAAGCTTCAAACCCTCGCCAAACGGCATGGCATACCGGCAAATACGCTCTTAAATCTCTGGGTGCAGGAGAAATTAAAAGACCGCAAAATTTAATTATAGGCAGATTATGCGCATAGCAATGTACTACAATAACCGAGATGTCCGTCTGCAGGAGATGCCTACCCCGGAGATTGGCCCCGGCGAACTGCTGGTAAAGGTACTGGCAAGCGGTGTTTGCGGCAGTGACGTCATGGAGTGGTACCGCATTAAAAAGGCCCCCCTGGTGCTAGGACACGAGATAACCGGAGAGATTGTCAAGGTGGGGGAGGGGGTAAGGTCTTATAAGGTTGGCCAGAGGGTATTCGTCTCCCACCACGTCCCTTGTAATACGTGCCGTTACTGCATGGGCGGTAAACATACGGCTTGTGAGACCTTACACACCACCAATTTTTATCCTGGGGGCTTTGCCGAGCACATACGGGTGCCGCCAATCAACGTGGATAGAGGTGTGTTCTTACTCCCTGACGAGGTATCACTTGATGATGGGACGTTTATAGAGCCGCTGGCCTGCGTCGTGCGTGGACAGAAACTTGCTGGCATGATGCCCGGTCATACCATACTCGTTATGGGCAGTGGCATCTCCGGGATACTCCATATTGCCCTGGCCCGCGCCCTGGAGGTAGGACGTATTATCGCTACAGACATGAATGAACACCGTATGAAGCTGGCCAAGAAATTCGGGGCAGACGTAGTGGCACATGCCAGAGAAGATATACCTGCCCTTGTACGCCGGGTTAACGAGAATAGGCTTGCTGACCTGGTAATAGTCTGTACGGGCGCACTCCCCGCCTTTACCCAGGCACTACAATCGGTTGATAAGGGAGGTACCGTATTATTCTTCGCACCTACGGAACCAGGCGTCAACCTGCCCGTCCCAGTCAATGACTTCTGGCGGAACGGGATAACCCTGATGCCCTCCTACGGCGCCGCCCCGATGGACCTTACGGTAGCCCTGGACCTAATCCGCGCCCGCAGGGTGCCAGTCCACGAGATGATAACCCACCGCCTGGGCCTCGCAGAGACAGGCAAGGGGTTCCAGCTTGTCGCCGGCGCCAATGAATCCTTAAAAGTGATAGTATATCCACAGAAGTGAAGCTGAATATTTATTAACGGATTGTAGAACCCTCCGCTATCCAGATGCTCAAAACCTTCCAGAAGGTCGGCCAGCAACTGCTGGCCCTGGGTCTCATCACCTCCCACGGCGGCAATGCCAGCATAAGGAGGGGTGATAAGATTTTTATCACCCGTCATGCCAGTATGCTGGGCTGTCTGGGGAGGGGGGACGTCATAAAACTTGGTCTAAATGACACAGGCCCTGCGACCAAAAGGGCCTCCTTTGAACTGCCCGTCCACAGGGAGATATATCTCCACTCGGGGGCCGGGGCCGTCCTCCACGCCCACCCTCCCCATGCCATTGCCCTGTCCATTGTAGAGAAGGACATAAGGCCCAGGGATGCAGAAGGGGCTATCTTGCTAAAGGAGGTACCGATTATAGAGACTACGGAGGTAGTAGGCTCTAAGGAGGTGGGTATCAAGGCCGCTGGATTGCTAAAGGGGTATAAGGTAGTAATGATTAAAGGGCATGGGAGTTTTGCCGTTGGGGAGACCCTGGAGGAGGCCCTCTGCTATACCTCTGCCCTGGAGGATTCAGCCCGGATTATCTTTCTGTTGAGAGGGCTGGGGGTAGGGAATAGGGGGTAGGGAGTAGGGAGTAGCAAGAAAAAAAGAATTCAGTAGTCAGGATAAAGAACGGCCGCCCTAAATTCTGAATTCTGACTACTGACTTCTGTATTCTTTCCCTACTCCCTACCCCCTATTCCCTATTTCTCATTGACCCTTATAATTACAGAAGATATAATCCCTTGCGGGCTTATCTACCTGAGGCGGAGAGGTGGCTGAGCGGCTGAAAGCGGTGGGTTGCTAACCCATTGAAGGAGGTAAATCTCTTTCCCCGGGTTCGAATCCCGGCCTCTCCGCCAGTTTTTGAGGGATTTTAAATGAAAATCAATGGCAAATACTTATGAAAGTCGGTATCCTGGCAGACTCTCACGACAACCTCAATACTATCAAAAAAGCCCTGGATAGATTTTCAAAGGAGGGGGTGGAGTGCATCCTCCACGCCGGGGACTTCGTGGCCCCTTTCGCCATGAGGGAATTACTGAGACCGGGCATAAGGCTGGTGGGGGTCTTCGGTAACAACGACGGGGAGAAGAGCGGCCTCAGGGAGCTATGCAAGGAAGTACACGAGCCTCCTTATCTCTTTGAACTTGCCGGGAGGAATATCCTACTCACCCACTACAAGGAAAGGGTGAGGGAGAAATTAACCCGACAGACCGATGTGGTCGTCTACGGCCATACCCACGAGTTTGAGATAAAAGAGGGCAACCCTCTTTATATAAACCCTGGGGAGTGCGGGGGCTGGCTGTTCGGGAGGGCCTCTGCCGCCATCCTTAACCTGGAGAGCCTAGAGGCCCATGTGGTCTTCCTGTAATATCTTGCTCTTTATCCTGATATTTTTTGCCACCGGTTGTGTTACCAGGTCAATGGTGATAAATACAGACCCCCCGGGCGCCAAGGTATTCTTAGACGACGAGCTTCTAGGGGATAGCCCTGTAAAGATGCCCTTTACCTACCATGGCGTTCGGAAGATTACCATAGAAAGAAGGGATAAGGATGGAAAGCTCACCCATAAGAGGCTCACCATGATGGCCGACCTTAGGCCCCATTACTACGAATTCTTCCCAGCAGACATCGTTTCGGAGTTGGTAATCCCCGTAACGATTAAAGACGAAAGGATTTTTAATTTTCAGCTTGAGCCTGTAGAGTTCAGGCCTACCAAAGAAATCCGGGCAGAACTGATGAAGGATGCAGAGGAGTTGCGACAGAAGGCCCTGGCACCAGAACCTTGAACCCCAGATTATTGTAAGGGAACAGGTTACAGGAGACAGGTAACAGGTAAAAATCTTTTTCCCTGTATCCTGTATCCCGTTCCCTGTCCCCTGTTCATGGGCTTGCACTCCCTCTCCCTTTGTGGTACTCTGTGGAAAATAAACATTGTCATTGGAGGATTTATGGCCGCTGGTTACGAAGGAAAACAGAAACACAGACTTAATAGAAAGAAATATATTCTGAAGCGCCGTCAGAGGAAGCAGAAGAAGTAGCAGTCCGTAGGGGCACGGCGCGCCGTGCCCCTGCAAAGTATTTCAAGGAGGAGAAAGGGTTGAAGATAGCAGGGTTACTCCCAACAAAGGCCCTGGTGTGTCTCCTTTTTGCCACCTTTGTTTTCTCTATCCTGCCGGACCGACCTGTTTGTGCCCAGGACTCTTCTGGTAACCAGGGCCTCCTCCTGGAGATGGCAAGGGCAGGGCTGGAGGCAGGGCAGTACAAACAGGTGGTAAGGCTGTGCGAGGGCATCCTCCAAAAGGATAGCGTAAATAAAGAGGCCAACTTCCTCTCCGGTATAGCCCAGCACTACCTTGGAGAACATGACCTGGCGGTGGAGAGACTCCAGTGGGTGTTGCTTGTAGACAAAAATAACACCATCGCAAGGGAATACCTAGAAAACTCAAAAAGGAAGAGTACATCGCAGTGGAGCCCCCAGGAAATCAGGCTGGTGAAGACTGCCGTGCAATATCATGAAGAGGGGCTGAATGGCCTGGCCATAGGGTACTTAAAAGAAGTCCTCAAACGAAACTCCCAGAACACCGTGGCGTGGGAGGCACTTGGAGACGTTTACAAGAAGCTAGGCAACCCTGCCATCGCCAAGGCCGCCTACCATAAGGCCTATGCCAAGGAAAAGGCCCGTGAAATTAAGGGAGAGGTAAAGTACATACCAAAGAAGTGGTGGGAAGGTCTTACTAAGAAAGAGGCCCAACTCCGTGATGCAAACCTGAAGTTTGCAGAGATAAGAGAACGGACGATAGAGTTGGGGGGAAAGCTAAGCGAGTACGATACCCGTACCGAAGAGAGACGTATCTACGATGCAAAAAAGATGGACGAAAAGATAGGGCGTACGATGGAGTGGCAGGGAAAGATAGAGGATGCCCTGGGTAAGCAGCTAGGACAACCAGTACAGACGGTACAGCCAGTACTGCCAGGACAGCCAATACAGCAAGTACAAGTACAGCAAGGCGGCCCTAGTGGGCTAGTCATAGAGGAGAAGCTATTATCGCATCGCCCCTCTTTAGAATACGAGCTAAGGGAAGGTGAAGAAATGAAACTGCGTACACAGCAAGGCACGTATGACGAAGGACGCTCAGGCATGGCAACGGAATTTTCGGACAAGACTAAAGAATTTATAGAGGCCAAATCCTCAATGGAGGGCCTTGAGGAAGAACTCAAAAATGCCCCTTTGCAGTAAATTGAGAACTCTGCAAAAGTCTACACGCACTATTTGTCATTCTGACCCTGAACGAAGTGAAGGGGAAGAATCTGGTCTTTTAAGAGATTCTTCGGTCGCTTCGCTCCCTCAGAATGACAAGTAAGTGGAGTTTTTCAGAGGTCTCAAATTAGATTAAGAATGAAACTAAGATTCTTTCAGATTGGTTCGGCGTTACTGGCCCTTCTAGGGGTGGGTAGCTACTTCCTGTTTATAGGTGCCCCCTGGGTCAGGAACACGGCCCTGCCCACCCTGCTAATATTGTCAGGGGCAGTGGCCTGGGCGTCGTATAATTTAAGACAGGAGAAATCAGCCTGGACCCTGGCGCCGCTGATTCTTACCCTGTTAATATCCGTTGGGTTTGTCTACGTGCGCTTCATCTATGCCAGTCTACCCAGGGCAGAGGTCAAGGTGGCATTGGGCCAGCCTGCCCTGGACTTCACCCTCCCTGACCAACAAGGTAGCTTATTTGCCCTCTCCAGCCTTAGGGGTAAGGCTGGGGCCGTCCTTGTATTCTACAGGGGTATATGGTGACCCGCCTGCGGTGCAGAGCTCCAAGGTCTTGGGGCAAGGCTGGCTGAGATAGAGAAATTGGGGGCCAGGGTTATTACCATCAGTGCCGATAGCCCTAAATCCCTGGCGGCGTACAAACAAAAGACAGGGCTAGGTATAACCTTCCTATCCGATTCCAACAGGGAAATAATTACCAGGTACGGGCTCTTGCACCCCAGGAGTGGATACGAGGGAGAAGACATCTCCAGACCGGCTACCTTAATAGTGGATAAAGAAGGCATTGTCCGCTGGATTAGGGTCTCTCCCAACCTCTTTGACCGCCCGGACCCCCAGGAGATACTGGAGATATTGCGGAAGCTGTAAGTGTGGTTTATCTGTGTAGGTTCACGTCAATAGACTGGCGGGGCATACACGGTGAGGATAAATAAGGGGGTATCTCCTTTGTTGCAGACTGAGTGGAGGGTGCCGGCAGGTATCATGATAAGGGCGCCAGCCTCTGCGATGACCTCCTCTTTACCCAGCCGTAAAAGGGCCTTCCCCTCTACTATGTAAATGACCTGGTCTCCTGAATGGACGTCCTCCCCGCCTGTGTCCTGTCCTACCCCAAGGGTCATTACCCCTGTTTGTGACCGTTGGGTTCCCTGGAGGACATTGAAGTATTTACCCCGATGCTGGAAGATGTTTACGACGTCCATAACGCCATTAGATTCGCTACGCTCACTACAAGCCTCACTAGAGACAGACTAGTCCCCAATAAGGGAACCGGGCCTGGGGAGGCCAATCTTCTCTGAAATGGCAGGACCACTCCCGACAAGTTGAAAATCCGCCTTGGGCGGGGGGACTATCGCTTGACTACTACATCAATGGCCTGCTCCCCTTTGGGGCCCTGTTTGACCTCAAACTCCACCTCATCACCCTCCTGGAGGGTCTTACGTCCTTCCCCTTTAATGCCGGTATGGTGTACGAATACGTCCTTGCCATCCGCTGAGGTGATGAATCCGAACCCCTTCTTATCACTGAACCACTTCACTTTTCCCGTTGCCATTTTTGGTCCTTTCTTTCTGGTACCTTTTGATAAAAAAAGGCACAGACCCAAGCCCATCTTTTTAAGCTTTACTGGCTCAGATTTGTGCCTCTAAGTTCCTCGTAAACTGAGAAAATGGTAGCGGGGGTGGGATTTGAACCCACGACCTCCGGGTTATGAGCCCGACGAGCTACCGGACTGCTCTACCCCGCGTCAACTTACAATATATCATAAAAAAAATTCCTGTCAAGCAAGGCTTTTTTTTGTTTGTGCGGAGTATATGGACATGGGTAATCCGCCACCTTACATCCATAGATAAGACTAGAATTAAAAAGTATTACCCTTGTCTATATCATCCGACACTTAGTTCCCGTTTTCCCCTTGAAAGACCTCCTCAGAGACAGTAGAATTTCCTGGGGTGACAGGGCCACGGAACAGGTAAAGACCTTCTTCCCTGTATCCTGTGCCCTGTTCCCTGTAACTTTGTCTAGTATACAGGACCACTCCCGGTAAAAGGACGGAAGGAATTTGAAAGCTGCTATCATAACCCTATCAAGGGTCATACTAGTCTTTGTTATCGTAGCCCTCTTTCAAAGGGGATACTACCTTAACGTCCTGGCCACCCTTCTCACGGCTGTAATAATTGCCATGGACGCACTGGATGGCTACATTGCAAGGCAATATGGGGAGACCTCCGCACAGGGGGCCGCTCTGGATATCCTGGGCGACAGGATAGTAGAGAACGTGCTGTGGATATACTTTGCCTGCGTGGGAGAGTATAGTTTCTGGGTCCCCGCCATAGTCATAAGCAGGGATGTAGTGGTAGACAACCTGAGGAGTATGGCCTTTGCTGAGGGGAAGACGGCCTTCGGGGAGACGACCATGCAGAAAGCGGAATGGGCCAAGCTTCTGGTCAGTTCTCGTGTCTCCAGGGGACTTTACGCCGCCGCAAAGGGGGGTTGTTTTACCTATCTCGGCTTAATCATAACTCTCAGAAGCACAGAGGTCTCTGCACTATGGATGGACTATTTAATGTCCATTAAGTATACCCTGGTTTATGGGACGGTGGTCTTCTGCCTCCTGAGAGGTTTCCCTGTAGTGTGGGAAGGCAGGGGGTATCTCCTGGGGAGTAGTCTCAACCCGCCCCGGGCGAGTTCCTAGTCCCTATGCTGAGGGCTGCCATATTTGATATAGACAATACCCTGCTTAAGGGCCGTTCCTCAGAACGTATCTTTATAAAATACCTCCTTAAAAAGGGAACAATCACGCCCCTGGATATACTACGGTTTCTCTGCACCTTTCTATTTAACCTCCTTACTCTCCAGGGGCTTTACCTCAAGAACAACAAATCTTACCTGAAGGGCAAAGAACCCGCCATCGTAAGGGAAGAGGCCAGATGTTGTTTCAGGGAACATATTGCGCCCTTTATAACCCCTAAAGCAAGGGAAGAGATAGAGCGGAAAAAGGCAGGGGGCTATACCATCATCCTCGTATCCGGGACACTGGACGTCCTGGTTGAGGAGTTTAAAGAAGCCCTGGGGGCTAGTGCCGCCGTAGGCTCAAATCTTCAGAGGACGGATGGGCTATTTACTGGAAGGCTTGAGGGGATTCACCCCTATGGCCAGGGTAAGGCCAGCATCCTTCAGAGACTTGCCTTGCAAATGGACATTGACCTCAAAAATTCCTACGCCTATGCAGACCATTATTCTGACGTGGAGTTCCTTGGTATGGTAGGCCACCCCATGGCAGTCAATGCCCATCCCGTACTGAGGTTATACGCACACCGGAAGGGCTGGTCTGTGGTGGAGTTTTAGGTACTGAATATACTTTCCACAAATTCAATGCTCAACCCATCGCTCTACGACCTCTTTGATAATGTAGGGAAATAATATGAGCAGGCAGGGCATTTCTGTAACTACTGACTTCCAGAGAAAACCTTTGTTTAGCCCTATATTTTTAAGGTGCATGGACCTGGGGAACCATCTGGGAACCTCCAGCATGTATCTACGATACGCCTCCCCGTACCTGAGTGAGAGACGTTCTTCTTCATAACGGACGACGAATGAGTAGACGAGTACACAATTCAAAAGGGTAATCGGGACAAGCCATAGGAGTTCTGAGAGGACTACAGCACCAAGGCACATGAGCGTGTTTCCTATGTAAAGGGGGTTTCTAACGAGCAAGTAGGGGCCCGAGGCGGCCAGGTACTTGGTAATCTCTTGTCGGTAGGTACAGTGCTGTCGTGCCCATATGCGAAGCAGTAACCCAAGGACGAAGGTTGTAACCCCAAGTGGCCAGATTAGCCAATAGTCCTCTACCTCATGGTAGAAGCAGACAGCTGCAAAGACTAATGGCAGGCTAACGAGGATACCCCTGTACTGGTA
Source organism: Planctomycetota bacterium (assembly GCA_016209685.1). Lineage (GTDB taxonomy): Bacteria > Planctomycetota > Brocadiia > Brocadiales > Bathyanammoxibiaceae > 2-12-FULL-52-36. The sequence goes on from JACQVQ010000012.1 coordinate 330,067, forward strand.
GACCAACTTTGGGGCAGTCACTCCGGACAAGACCTCCTAACTACGGGACTAAGTATCTTTTAAAATTCGTCCAAGATGAACCCCTTTGGCTCCGGTTTTTCCTTGGGTTCTTGCTTTTCTTTGGCCTTTTCCTGGGGTCTTGTTGGTCTTACCTCCATCTCAACCACCCCGGAGGTCTTCTCCTCGGCCTTGGCGGGTGGGGGCTGTTTCTGGGCCGGCTCCTTGGAGCGTTTCGCCTCTTCAAGTTTATCTTTAAGCTCTTCCACAGATCCCTTTACCTTGGAGATGGAGTTCCTCAGGGAGTCCTGGTACTGGACCAATTCTAACTGCATTTTTTCCATGCTGGACTGCTTTTCTTCCATAGAGGTAAGCCGGCGTTCCGTAGATTTATCCGCCGCTACCTGTTCTACTCGTTTGCCCAGTTCCTGGTTGGCGGCATCTACTGCCTGCACCTTTGCCTCCATCGCCCCGAGCTTCTGTTCCATGGCCTTCATCTGGGCCTTCTGCTCCTCCACGATACTACAGCTAGAGAAGGCCAGACTCAAAATCAAGAGACAAAACAAAAGGCAGTTCATAGTGTTACTCCTTTGAGGTAAACTCACGGTATTTTTTAAATTCCTTTGCGGCCTGACTAGAAAGGCCCTGTTTATCGTAACACAGCCCAAGGTTCTTATGTACCTCGGCCAGTTTAGGGTCTAGCTCCAGGGCCTTCTTGTGCTCCTTCTCCGCCTTCTCAAAGAACCCCTTCTTACTATACATCCTACCTAGCCTCGTATAGGCGAGGGCCATCTCTGGCTCCATCTCAACGGCCCGGCGGTACTCGCTTATGGCCTCCTCTAACTCACCACGGTCGTGATAGAGATTACCTAACTGAAGGTACATCTGGGCCTTCTTGTCGGTCTTTCTATACAGGCCCGCGGCGTTCCTGTAGACCAGGAGGGCCTCCTCCAGCATCTCCTTACGCGTATAAAGCTGGCCCAGGTGTTCATAAGCCACAGCCAGAGATGGTTCCAGGGCTAGGGATTTCTGCCAGTAGAAAAAGGCCTGTTGTAAATCTCCCTTATCAAAACAGGCCAGACCAAGCTCATCCAGTCGTTGTATCTCTTTCAGCCTCAACTCCGCGATCTCCAGCCACTGGTGTATAGCCATGTCTCCCTTGCCCAACTGGGAATAGAGTTGGGCCAGGGCAGAACGGACTTCGGCCTTCCTCAGGAATTTCTCCTCGGAGAGGCCCACGCCCATAACGGCCAGGGCCTTCTCTAAGGAACTCCTTGCCTCTTCCCATTTCCCCTGGGCCATGAAGACCAGTCCCAGCCCTTCATAAGCACCAGGCTGTTGTGGATCCAACTCCAGTGCCTTCTTGAATTCCTGAGCGGCCGCCTCAAAGAGAGACTTCCTGAGATAGGCCCTGCCCAGGTTGACGTGTACCCTGGCCACATTCGGGGCGAACTTTGCGGCCAGGCTATACTCCCTGACCGCCTCCTCCAGCCTACCCTGATAGGTGTACACAATACCGAGGTTGTTATGTACCTCCACTCCGCCTGAGGCAAATTCCCCTCCGCCTGAGGTGGACAGAAGTTCCCCGTAGATAGTCTCTGACTCATTCACCATACCCTTGGACAGAAAGAGGTTGCCCATGAGTAGCCTGGCCCTGGGGTGTCCAGGAGAAAGGAATAATACCTTCTTGAGTTCCTTGGTGGAGGACTCCCACTCTCCCTGAAAGAAGAGGGTCCTGGCCAGCCCTAGCCTGGACTCAAGGTGGGTGGGGTCTTCGTGGAGGGCCTTTCGGAATTCCTTCGCGGCCTCTTCATAATTGTTCTTCTTCAGGTAGGCATTGCCCATCCTCAGGTGGTGCCCCGCGGATTCCGTCTCACCTACTGACCGCCTTATAGAATTAATGGCCTCTCTAAAGATGGACTCGTCAAGCCCTAACACCCCGGAGGCCCTTAGTTCCAGGTATTCTTCCACTACGGCCTTCCAGATAGAGGAGGCCTCTTTCGTCTTGCCCTGGGAAGAGAGGGCCAGTGCAAACCCTCTGGTCTCCATTAGCTTGTCTTGCAAGACGGGCGGCCTTGGAAGGGCCTCTTTGGGCAGGTAGATTAGAGGTCTGGTTGGTGAGAGTTCTGCCACCTCCTTAAATCCTGACAGTGCCCGGTCCCTCATCCCCCCCTTGTAATAGGCAAGCCCCAGGTATCCATAAGCCCTTGCCCTGGCCTTAGAGGCCTCGGTGGAATAGAATAGCAGGGCCTTCTTATAATAAGTAACGGCCTCTTCCCACTTCTCCTGCCGGAAGTAGACGTCAGCCATGCAGTGATATGTCTCCGGACTGCGAGTGTTTAGCTCAAGGGCAGTCTTTAGGACACTGAGGGATTCTTCCAACCTGTCTGACTCCTCATAGGCTATTCCAAGGTTGATGTGGGCAATGGACATATTAGGATTAATCTCTATAGCCTCTTTATACTCAGAAATTGCCTGCTCATGCCATCCTAATCTCCAATAGGCATTACCCAGGTTATTGTGGGCATCGGCATATCTGTTATTTAGCTTCAGGGCATGAGTCAGCTGGGCAATAGATTCCTCCGGCCTATCCCGTCTCAGATAGACCTCTCCCAGGGCGCTATATGCCTCTGCAGAATTGGGGTTGAGCTCTATAGCCTTGTTCAATTCAATAGCGGCCCTATCTAACTCTCCCAGTCCCAGACAAGCCAGCGCCAGATGGAGGTGGAGTACGTAAGAATTTGGGGACAGGCTCAGTGCCTTCTCAAATTCTTTGACAGCCTCCCCCAACTTATCCTTCTCATAATAATGAATACCCTGATAATGGTGATAGTAACCAAGCGGGTCAGCCTCTTCGGCACTGCTACAGGGGGTTAGAGAAAGAATGAGGACGAGAGAACAAAGCGGTAAGCAGTAAGAAGTAAGCAGTAAGCAGTAAATATTAAACAAACCCTTCTCCCTACTGCCTACTTCCTACTCCTTACCCTTTTCGGCCGAGGCCTCTACCACGGGCTTCTCTACCAACGCCTTATTCAGCATCTTTTGAAAACCATCAGGGGATATGAGGTATATCATGGTAACGAGCAAGGCCACGCCTGAGATTAGACTCCCTATAACGAAGAAGGCCCCAACGACCCTTTCTACCGGCCGAGAGGTCATTGCCAATCCTGCTATCTCCTGCAAGGCTTCTAACAAGGCACTTATCATGTTTCCCTCCCTGTCAAGAAGGTGTAACGGAAAGAACTCTATTACCAGACCACTCTCTGGAAACGGTTCTTCTCCTCTACCTCCTGTCTTCTTTTTCTTTCTAGAAAAGATGCCCACAGCTATCAGTTTGTCAGTCTTCAGCCATAGGTCGTCAGTCTTCAGGCAACTGACGACTGGCCACTAGTCCCTAAAATCACCACAGGTTAGCACCCTGGGGGGTCTTTGTCAATGGCTGGATTGTAAAAGCAGGTAGTGGTCAGAAGACTGAGAACTACTCCCTAATGCCCGGCGCCTACCGCTGGCCTAGTGAGCGGAGAAAAATTTGAAGAACATGAGTTCTACTGCAATACCTGCGATGCAGGTGGCCACCATGGTAGTGGTGCCCGATAGAAGCCATGTCTTCAAGGTTATGGGGTACTTAGTCTTCTCGCTTATTGAGACGGTGATTATATTGGGTGCGGCGCCTATAGGGGTTCCATTGCCTCCAAAGCCCACCCCCATAGCCAGGGCCCACCACAGGGGCATAGTGTTTATGTCCTGGGTCCCAAGGTACTGTATTACAGGAATCATTGCCATGGTGAAGGGTATGTTGTCCACAATGGCTGAGCTTATAGCGGCCACCCAGAAGAGCAGGGCACAGGTAAACATGAGATTGCTGTGGGCATGGGCGGCTATCTTCTCGGCCACCATATCAAGAATACCCGCCTTTTCCACGCCCCCCACAGCTACAAAGAGGGAGATGAAGAATAAGAGGATACTCCAGTCCACTTCCTTAAGGATGTCATCGGGGTTGGGCCTCACCCATACGAGGGCCAAGGCAAGCCCCATTATGGAGACGCTTGAGGGCAAGAGCCCGAGCTTTCCCTGGAAGAAGAAGAGTAATAGCACAAGCCCCAGGGCAACGAGTATCTTCCTTAAGCCCTGACGGTCATGTATGGCCGCACTCTCATCCATCTCCAGCAGTGCCTCTATATTCTGCGGCTTCATGGCCAACTCCTTCCTCATGACCACCCTAAGGGTGAGCAGGGTGACGGCACAGGCCACCACGACGGGCAGGCTGAGGTGGAAAAGGAATCCATTGAAAGTTATCCCTGCGGCAGAGCCAATCATCATGTTGGGTGGGTCTCCCACGAGGGTGGCAACCCCCCCTATACCTGAAAGTAGCACCGTAGCCATAAGTGTAGGGATGGGGTTAAGCCCGAGAATCTCGCAAGTGGCTACTATTACAGGGGCAATTACCACCATGCAGGTAACGTTATTGACCATGCTGGAAAGTGCTGCGACAACCACACCTAGAAACACCATAAGGCGCCAGGGGTCTCCCATGGTCTTCTTAGCGGTAATGATACCGAGATATTCAAAGAAGCCCGTTTTCTGTAGCATGCCCACCATAACCATGAAGGCCACAAGTAGGCCGATGGTGTGCCAGTCTATGGCCTGGACGGCGTCTGTCTGGGAATAGAAGCCAAGGAAATGACCCGCCATGAGCATGAGCACTGCACCAGTAATTGCAGCAATGGTGCGGTGAATCTTTTCAGAGAGGATGGTTACGTAAGTGCCACCAAAGATTGTCCCAGCTACCAGGACGGGCGTGGGGAGATGCTCAAGGGCCTCAAACTTTAGTGCCAGGAAGGCACCCAGGAGGGCGGCAACGGCATAAATTATATATAAAACAGTAGGACGTGGAGCAGTTAATGCCTGCACGATTACCTTTCCTGAGAACGTTACAAGGACAGGTCTTGGACCTACCCGTCATTTTGGGCAACCGTCCGCCTCACGTAGATTGCCCCTACTAGAAAAATTGAGGCAGAAGTTTACCATCTATAAAAGGCGTTGTCAATGGTTTTTCCTGTCTTTGGAGTCCCCGCCTGAGGCGGACTTTCAGCATTGACTATGTCAATGGACTATTTCCAGCGACATCCGCCTCAGGCGAACAATGATGAATTCGGAGTTAGGATTGCGGAATGCGTTCCGAGTGCGGAATGGAGAGTGCGGAATTTAACTCCGCATTCTGCATTCCACACTCTGCATATAGATGTCCCCCTATCCTTTAAGCCGGCTTATTAGCGCAGGGACCACCTCAAACAAATCTCCCACCAGTCCCAGGTCCGCCACCCGAAAGATGTGGGCCTCGGGGTCTTTGTTGATGGCCACAATGTGTCTGGCGGTCACTATCCCTGCCAGGTGTTGGGCCGAGCCGGAGATGCCACAGGCAATGTATAGTTCCGGGCTTATGGTCTTGCCCGTCAGTCCCACCTGGACTTCTTGGGGTCTCCACCCTGCGTCCACCGCCGCCCTGGAGGCGCCCACTACACCCCCCAGGAGTTCTGCTAACTCCTCCAGTATCCTAAAATTCTCTGCCCCACGCATCCCCCTCCCCCCTGCTACGACTATCCTTGCCTCTGAGATGTCCGTCTTGACCCCCTTCGTGTAGATTATCTCCCGAAGGACTGCAAAAGGGCAGGTAGGAAGGGTGGAGACATCCACCCTTTCCACCTCCGTAGGGGCAGGTTTGAGACCTGCCTCTACTGCTTGCGCCGGCGGAAAGGCGTTGGGCCTCAAGGTTACTACCTGAAATCTGGGGACGGTGCTTTTTACCCTAGCACTAAGCCTTCCTGCATAGACAAGGCGTGTGGCCTCCAGGAGTCCGTCGGAGATATTCAGACTCGTACATTCAGTGAGAAGGGGGCCGCCTAGTCTGGCGGCAAGTCCAGGGGCCAGATCCCTGCCCATAGCAGTGGCAGAAAGGAGGATTATCACTGCACCCCTTTTTTGGACCTCCTGGGCCAGTATGTACGTGTACAGCCTGTTGTTGTATCTCTCCAGGGCAGGGTGGTCTGCCAGTAATATCTTCTGGGCGCCATAGCACCTCAGAGTCTCTGCCAGGTCTTTTATATTATTTCCTATAAGTATTGCGTTTAGTCTACCCAGACCAGTTCCAACCTTTTCTAATAGTTGTCTCCCTGCCCCCAGTGCCTCAAGGGATGATTTTTTTAATTGCCCATCTCTTTGTTCTAAGAAGACAAGGACTTCAACCATCAGATTATACTAACCCCCTCCCGAATGAACTTCACCAGGTCTTCAACCATCTCCGCCGCACCGCCCTGGAGCTTCCTGCCGACTTTTCTTGTGGGCAGGAGAGATACTTCTTTGACCGACACCCTGGCCCCAGGTCCCCATACCTCCTGGGGGGCCAGTCCTGTGGCTGGGACTGCTTCGTAGGGCTTATTCTTTGCCTTCATTATGCCCGGCAGGGAGGGGTATCTTGGCTCATTGAGTCCCTTCTGGCAGGTAAGGAGTGCGGGCAGTTGACACTCCAGTACCTCCGTGCCACCCTCTATCTGCCTGTGAATAACGGCCTTCCCGGCGGCGTCCACCGACAATCTGGTTATTACTGCCACGTGAGGTATATTCAGTAGTTCGGCCAGTTGAATCCCCACCGCCCCATTCTGGTCGTCCACCGCCTCCTTTCCGCACAGGATTAGGTCAAAAGGACGCCCCTTTATGGCCTGACAGAGGAGGTAGGCGGTCGCATAGGAATCTACCCCCAGATGGGTCTCGCCAATTATATGGAGGGCCCTATCAGCCCCCATGGCCAGGGCCCCCATGAGGGCCTCTTTGGCTGATTCCGGGCCCAGGGTAATTACCGTTACTTCTCCTTTACCCTGGCGTTCCTTTATCCTTATGGCCTCCTCTATGGCGTACTCATCAAATGGGTTTATCACCCAGGATAGCCCGGTTGTATCAATAAAAGGAGGCTTGGGGGAGGGTCTCGGCGCCGCCTCCGTGGAGGGTACCTGTTTTATACAGACAACGATATTCACGGGCTAATAAGTATAAAACCCCTTACCCGACTTCTTTCCCAGCCAGCCGGCCTCTACGTATCTCCTGAGTAGGGGGCACGGCCTGTACCGCGCATCCCCAAACTCCTTGTGGAGGGTCTCCAGGATGGAGAGACACGTGTCCAACCCTATAAAATCTGCAAGGGCCAGGGGACCCATGGGTTGATGGGTGCCCAGGGTCATGGCCTTGTCAATTGCCTCTCTGGTGGCCGTACCCTCCATTAAGACGTACATGGCCTCATTGAGCATGGGCATAAGTAGACGGTTGACGATAAACCCAGGATAGTCCTTCACCTCCACGACGGTCTTACCCAGGGACTTTGCCAGTTCCTGGGCCTTCTGGAAGGTCTCCGGAGAGGTCTTGAGTCCACACACTATCTCTACCAACTCCATTACCGGGGCAGGGTTCATGAAGTGTATGCCAATTACCTTCTCTGGCCTCCTGGTGGCTGAGGCAAGTCGGGTGATTGGTATTGAAGAGGTGTTGGAGGCGAGGATGGTCTGTCCGCCTGAGGCGGAGACGACGCTATCCAGTCTCCTGAAGATTTCTAGTTTTAGAGGCTCTACCTCTGATACCGCCTCAATAATTATCTCAGTCCCGGCCAGCTCTTCTAACCCCTGGGACCCCTTTACCCTTTTTAGTATCTCTGCCTTCTTCTCCTGGGGGAGCCTGCCCCTCTGGACCAATTTGTCCAGGTTTTTGGCCACGCCCTCCAGCGCCCTCTGGAGGAGTTCTTTATTGGCCTCCACTACCCTGACCTCCAACCCGGCGCCTGCGGCAAGCTGGGCTATACCCTGCCCCATCTGACCACCTCCCACTATACCCAATCCGCTTATGGTCATGTAACTATCCTCCTATGAGACCACTCATTAATTTGTAGGGGCACGTTGCAACGTGCCCCTACATCATCTCCACTGCCAGGGCTACGGCCTCGCCGCCACCTATGCAGAGACTGGCAATACCCCTTGTCCCAGGATGTCCTGATAGGGCGTAGAGGAGGGTGGTAAGTATCCTGGCACCGCTGGCCCCGATGGGATGCCCCAGGGCGATGGCGCCACCCCGCACGTTAACCTTATCCAGGTCCAGGCCCAACTCTCTATATATGGCGATGCAGGTAGAGGCAAAGGCCTCGTTTATCTCAAATAAGTTAATATCCGTTACGTCCAGCTTCAACTTCCTTAATAGTTTATTGATGGCCTCCACAGGGGCCAGGGAAAAGAGTTCGGGCGCCATGGCCGCCTCTGCGTAGCCCAGGACCCTGGCCATAGGTCTTACCCCCAATTCCTTTACCCTATCCTCTGGGGCAAGCACCACTGCCGCCGCCCCATCGCTCAGGGCAGAGGAGTTGGCCGCCGTGAGTACGCCCCCCTCCTTAAAGACAGGGGACAGGGCGGCCATCTTATCCCTGTCCAGCCTCTTGGGGCAATCGTCCTCTGACACCACCATCTTCTTGTCCTGTTGGGAGGTCATCTCTATGGGGATTATCTCCTCCCTGAAGTCCCCCCGTCTCTGGGCCTGGACGGCCCTCTCGTAGCTCTGGAGGGCAAGGTCATCGGCCTCCTTACGGCTTATACGGTATCTCTCTGCAATGAGTTCTGCGGCATGGCCCATATGAAAATTATTGTAAACATCCCACAGGCCATCCTTTATCATGCTGTCAACAAGGGAACCGTGCCCAATACGGTAACCCCACCGCCCCTCTTCCAGGAGATAGGGGGCACGACTCATACCCTCCATCCCCCCGCAAAGGACGACTTCTGCATCGCCACAGAGTATGGCCTGGGCCCCCAGCATCACGGCCTTTAACCCCGAACCACATACCTTGTTCACTGTCAGGGCATTGGTACCAACAGGGAGCCCACATCCCAGGGCCACCTGCCTGGCCGGGGACTGTCCCAGCCCGGCAGAGAGTACGTTCCCCATTATCACTTGCTCTATATCGGTGGCCTTTATACCCGACCTCTGGATGGCCCCTCTTGCGGCTATGGCCCCTAGCTGTGTTGCGGGGATTTGACTCAAAGAGCCACCAAAGCCCCCGATGGGCGTCCTGGCTGCACTGAGGATGACAGGGGTTCTGGCCATTAACCCGATATATTAGCCTTAATCGGCCCCGTTGCAAACAGCTTTTTTGGGAGGAGATCGTCCTCAATGGTGGCCCTTTGATTTTTGATAGATTTTCTGTAGAATTCCAGGAGATATTGAGTAAAATAAGATGAAACCAATCCGCCTCACTGGTCATGCACGGCAACAATTGCCTTTTCGTGGCGTAACTGAAAAAGAGATTGCTGAGGCGATTCAAACTGAGGAATGGACTCAGGCAGAACTAGGCAGACTGGAATGTCGTAAAAATTTTCCCTTTTGCAAAGAATGGAATAAGAAAATATATGCAACAAAACAGGTCAGGCCAATCTTTGCGGAGGAAGAAAAAGAAATCGTAGTAGTAACCGTTTATACTTATTATTTTTAAAGAAGAGGTAACCCAAATGAAAATTACTTACGACCCCGAAGTGGATGCACTCTACATCCGGTTCCGGGAGACAACAGTAACTACTAAACACCTGGCTGAGGGTATAGCCGCAGATTATGATGCTGATGGACATCTGGCAGGGATAGAAATATTGGATGCAACTAAGCGCCTGGGAGATAAAGACGTTTTCAGACAGGTCGTACTGGAAGATATTGCAATAGGCAGGCCCTAACTAACGACTTATTATAAACTGATTCTATGCCTAATGCTAGTCAAAAAGTCCTACTACATTTCCAACAGTGGAAACCAAGAGAGACTGGTTGTATATGAAAAATTCTTTACCCTTTAAAATCCTTTGCCTCTGGATTAGCTCTCTGCTACTGGTGGGGAATCTGTGTAATACACCCATATTACCCGTAACCAAGAAAGGGGGCTACCCTTGTGAGGGGCATGGGTGCGGGTGCAAGGGTGCAGAGGATTGCCTGAGGCATTGCTGTTGCCGTCCCCACGCCTTGCACGAGGACGGGGCTTGTGGGCATGACGTAACAGGGGCACAAGGCGCCTCGCCCCTATCAAAGTACTCCTTCCTGCGGAGCCTTGCCTGTCTGGGATATCCACATAAATTCTCCCCCCTCTCCCACCCTGTCTTTCTTTCCCAGGAGGGCCATGCACTACCCATGGAGACCCCCCAGGGTTTTACAAAAGAGATTGCCTTTCCCGTACTTCCCCAGGGTTGTATCTCGCCGTTAGAAAGACCCCCAGAGACCCCTTGCTGAGGCGTAACGTGCGGCCCGCTTCAGGCGGACGTCGCACGCTACAGACTACATCTTAAGGCAAGGGGAATAAGTCCATCCATAACATGCTACCCTGCACGCCATCTACATAAACATTATGCAGGCAGGGAAGGGCTTCCCCATAAGAGATCCTTTACTTCAACGGAGACGGTATCACCCGTCAACGGAAAGGAGCATTGGGGATGAAATATCTAGTTTGTATCGTCGCCCTCTTTTCCTGTCTTCTTGCAGGAGAAGTCTTTGGGCATCATGGCAGTGTAGGGGTCGGACCAGGGAAGTCAGGGCCCATCATCACGACCCCTGCCACCACACTGCAAGAGGGCCATTTTTTTGTGGACTTCCGTCTGGAAAACCTCAAGTTTGACCGCTACAGCGATGGTGAACTACTGGACTTTGCCTCGCGGGGGGGGCAGGAGGTCCACAGCGTAGACTCCAGGTGGAGTGCTATCTTAACAGGGGCCTATGGGGTAACAAATGACTTCTTGATAGGTCTTCGTCTCCCGTACGTCTCTTTTGAGCAGGTAAAAGAAGGACACGTGCATGAGGATGGGGACATAGCGTTACACAGACACGGCGACTCAGCAGACTTCGGAGACCTTACCCTCTTCGGACAATATAGACTCTTGCACCGGCATAGCAAGGAGCTAGAGGTGTCTGCCCTCTTCGGGCTGAAGACACCCACGGGACGCACCTCTGAGAGGCCCCGCCATGGCCCACGCTTTGAGGTGGAAAACCAGCCAGGTTCTGGCTCCTGGGATCCCATGGCCGGCCTGGCCGTAACAAAACGCTGGGGTAAGTTATCTCTGGATAGCAACATCCTCTATATGTTCACCACCCACGGCAGTCAACGTACCATCCTGGGGGACACGTTCCTCTACAATTTCGCCACCTCTTACAGGATTGGTGAGATAAGGGAGGTGCACCACCACATGGTGGGTGACCAGGTGCACGATGAGGTACACACCCACCTGGCATGGGACCTCGTGGCAGAATTAAACGGGGAGTGGCATGACAAAAATGAAATCAGAAATAGGGATGACGATAACAGTGGCGGGAACCAGGTCTATTTCTCCCCTGGTGTGAGGGCTACCGTTGCCGACCGCTACTCGCCCTTCTTTTCCATGAGCATACCCGTCCTACAGGACATGAATGGAAAGGAGCAGGAATCGGATTACAGGTTTGTGGTGGGAATAGGCGTAGGATTCTAGGGCTTTGTAGGGGCGACCCTTTGGGTCGCCCCTACCCCTTCACACCAGCCTAGAAGATGAAACCTCTTTATCAATATGCAGGAGTTTATCACTGCCGCCATTACCATGATGGCTATGGAACCTATCATGACGATTCGGAAGGTCTTTGGGTCCACGGACAGTACCCTCAAAAAACAGTAAGTGGTATGCAGTAGGCAGAATTAAGAAATGCCAAATTTCAAAGCTCAAAGTTCAAATGAGATCCAAATCCCAAATTTAACATTTGAACTTTGACATTCATTTGGCATTTGAGCTTTGACATTTGGATTTCTGCTTACTGCCTACTCCTTACTGCTTACTGCTTTTATGTAGTCCCTTTGGCACGTATATGCAGTAAGGCTCTTCGGCCATGTAGTCGCCCGTCTGGTAGAAGGCCCTGGCCCGGCAGCCCTCACAGACCTTTTTGTATTCACAAGCCCCGCACTTGCCACCCAGGAGGTCTGGGTTACGGAGTTTGGCAAAAATCTCGGAGGTACGCCATATCTCGGCAAAACTCTTAGTCCTAACATTTCCAGAGGTAACGGGCAGGTAACCGCAGGGGAAGACCTCGCCCTTATGGGAGATGAAGCATACCCCTGTACCAGCCAGACAGCCCTTGGTCATAGCGGCCATAGAGGGGTGTCCGCCGGGATGCCCGGCAGATGTCCCCATTCTGCCCATTAGATGCGGGTCTTTTATTGGTGGCATTCCCCCGGGATGCCCGACGGTGCTTCCGCCCCTCTGTCTGAGTATCCTGAAGTAATGGGGTGCACAGGTGGCCTTGGTTTGTATCTTGGCCTCCAGTGCCAGGTCATAGAAGAGGTTAAGGGTTTCTTCATATTTTTGGGCTGAGAGCATCTGGTCCTCGGCAATTTCTACTCCACAGCCCACTGGCACCAACATGAAGATGTGTAAGGCATCTGCCCCGAGCTGGAGGGCCAGCTGATAGAGGTCTCTTAGTTGATGTACGTTATGATTGGCTATAGTGGAGTTTATCTGCATGCTCATACCTAATTTCTTGAGGAGACGGAATCCGTGGAGGGCCCTCTCAAACGAACCCGGGAGTTTGCGGAACTCATCGTGGGTCTTTGCATCTGCCCCGTCCAGGCTTATAGAGACCCTTTCTACCCCTGCCTCCATTATTTTTTTGGCAATGCGTTCATCAACCAACGTGCCATTGGTAGCCAGGGCCACCTTTACCCGCCCGGTGTCAGCGGCATAACGGGCTATCTCAAAGATGTCGGGGCGATATAGGGGTTCACCCCCACTGAGGACTAATATGGGACTGCCCATGGTAGCCAGGTCGTCTATGAAGCGGAAGGCCTCCTGGGTGGTGAGCTCTTCTTTGACAAGCTCTTTGGCCACGTCCAGCCTGCGACAGTGTATACACTCCAGATTACAGGCTACCGTACTCTCCCAGAACAGCAGCCTGAGCGGGTATCTTTCTACTGGCCTTTCCGCTACCGTATGTGCTGGCATACCACTCTTCATGTCTTCCTCCTCTATCAAAAACAGGGGCTAGGGGGCAGGGAGTAGGGAGTAGCAATCTTTTTACTACTACTCCCTATCCCCTAGTCCCTACTCCCTAGTTAAAGACCGATAGACCATCGGTGGCCTAGACGTGTCACGTCCCACCACCAAAACCAACAGTAATCTTCTTACCCTCTACTATAACGGGAACCTCTCTCCTTCCGCCAGAGTATTCTAGCATCTGCTTCATGCCGTCTTTACTCTTCTTTACGTTGACGTACTCAAAGGGGATACCCCTACCAGTATAATCTTCCCTTGCACCACTTGTATAGGGGCAATCATCCTTACCGAAGATAAGCACTGTATCCATAACCAACCCTCCTTTGGTTAGTAGTTAGTAGCTAGTAGCAAGTAGCTAGGTAGCCGCAACCTTTAGGTTGCGACTCTAACGCAGGCTAAAGTTCGCCAGAGGCGAATCTGCCTCAGGCACGACCTGCGGCTACTGGCTACTTGCTACCTACCGTCTCCGCCACAGGATAATGAGGCCAAAGAGTACCACTATACTTATCCATACCTGGGCCACAACGGTGTAATATATGAGCCAGACCAAGACCTTCCCCAGTGGGCCCCGCTCACTGATACTTTTCATGAAACGGGAGAAGATATTCTCTCCTTTTTCACCTTTCTTTATCACTTTGACGGTTGGCGCGGCCTTTTTCGGGAAGGGCCTTTCAGGGCTTATCTTTCCTTCCCTTTCTGTGGGCCTGGCCTTTTTAAGCACCTCTTCCGGTGCCTCCTTCTTTTCAGCAGGCTTCGCCTCTGGGGGCGGGGCCTCTTCCAACCTCTTCACGACAGGCTTTTTAGGTCCCGGTTTTTTCTCGGCAGGTTTGGGTGTCTCAGCAGGTTTCTGGGTACTAAGGCGGTTGTAGATTTCAAACTCTTTCTCAGCCACGTCTGTCTTACCTACCCTCCTGTAGGCAAGTGCCAGTGCATAGTGGGCCTTGGGGAAATCTGGTTTGAGTTGGGTGACCTCCTGGTAGCACTTTATGGCCTGGTCAAAGTCCTGCTTCAAGAAGTAAGAGTTGCCCAGGCCAAAGAGGCTGGCGGCATCCTTGGGGTCGTGTTCCATGGCCTTCTTGAATTCTGCGATAGAATCGTCATAACGCCCCTGTTTGTAGTGTTCGTGTCCCTTGTCAAAGTGCGCCTTGGCATCGTCCCCCAGATCATGCTGGGCATAGGCTTGTGGGGTTGTGAGGCTGAGTGGCAGGGTTACTCCCACCAAGAGGAGTATAAAGGTAGTTAATAAGCTAACTTTCATGTCTAATCCCTTAATCCGCCTAAGGCGGATTCCAGGGCCTTTAAGAATAGCATACCATATTCCTTCGTAGGTTCAATGCCCCCGCTCTCAAACCACTCATTAAAGCCGTATATGGATATCCATTTAGTACCCCCCCGGGCCACCTCTTTCGCTACCCTGACGGATTCCTTGAAGTTTCTGGGTTCCATCTTCATGAATCGGTTCCGGCCGAACCTGAAGTGCCTGTCATCAAACCCTGGCAGGGCTGAAGGGACGAAGAGGAAGCCCGCCCTCTGGGCCGCCTCCTGCCACGTGGTGTAGCCGGCGGCGGTATGGTCCAGGTACTCCCTCCAGGGCTTTTCCCCACCTGCTGGGAAGTCATCCCCCAGGAGGGGGGCGACTCCGTCCATTGCCTTTAATGTGGGTTCCTCCAGGTCTGGTCCTTTTGGGGTGTAGATGTCCTCCCCAAGGCTGACCCAGAACAGGTCCTGGTTGCAGGCCCTTTCTACCTCTTGAAGTACCTCGGATAGTTCATGCCCTGTCTTCTGGAGGAGGGAGTTTAGGACGGCCCTGGTCTTCCAAATCATCACCACTGGACGGCCCCCCAGTCTGAAATAACTGGTGTGGTTAAAATAGTTTTGGTTTGCATAAAGGAGGTCTTCCACGAAGGCCTTTTTGGGGTCGTAACCTAATTTTTCGGCCTCTGCCTCAAGGGCCTTTTCTGTTTCATACACCAGGAGAAACTTTACCTTTGCAATAGAAGGTGCCTTTAATAGACCTTCCTTTAAGGCCAGGTCAATCTCATCGTTATCCAGGGAAGGGTCTCTCTTACCAGACCCTGCCCAGGAGACCTGTAGGAGGTTTATGCCGTACTGGCTGGCCCATCGCAGGTGTTGTTCGGCCACGCCTGGGTCTTTAGAGTTGTACTCACCCAATTCGGGCGTTAGACTATGGCCGAGTTTCCAGGTGTCTTTGTCCCCAGGCAATAAACCCCACCACAGGTAATATAGGACGCCTACCGTTAATCCCTCTGCCTCTTTCCCCTTCGGCAAGCTCAAGGTGGTGCCTTCGGCTATATGAGGCAATGAGGTTAAAAGGTTGACGCACAATATTAGTAGGCCTAGATAGTTCATCAACTAATAATTATAAACGATTTGTCACCAGGTTAAATAGTTAATATATCTGGCTGGCAAATTGACCGCTTGGACTTGCCCAGGTGGTAGAAGTAGGTTAATATGGCCGCGTGGAATTCATGCTATGGCTTTTTACACTTAGGGGTTTGATTAATCAAACCCCTACCGACTCAAATCAGGAGGGCAGATGAAATATACTCAATGCCGTCTGGGAAGGGTATTTGTGGTCAGGTTTGACCATGGGGAGGATTTTCTTAAGGAACTGACCGGGCTTATAAAAAGGGAAGACGTGCGTGCTGGAATTATCCACTTCCTTGGGGCCCTGGAGGAGGCGGAGGTGGTGGTGGGGCCTGAAAGGCCAGTGGTACCCCCAACCCCCATGTGGAGGGGTTTTCAGGACGGTAGGGAGGTGGTAGGGTTGGGCACCATCTTCTGGAAAGACAACGAGCCGAAGGTCCACATCCACAGCACCATTGGCCGCGAGGAGAAACTCCTTCTGGGCTGTATAAGGAAGGAGGCAAAGATATATCTCACAATAGAGGCCGTAATCCTTGAACTGGAAGGAGCGATGGTAAAGAGACGACTTGATGAGAAGACCAAGTTAGACCTGCTGTATATTGGGGGCTAGGTAACCAGTAGACAGTAGACAGAAACCTACACCCCTGTATGCTGTTTACTGTTTGCTGTCTACTTGTTTTTTTATCCTCTCCAGGGCTGACTGGTAGTCCTTATCCTGCGGACTCAGCTTTACTGCCTGGGTCAGGGAGTTAAGGGCCTTGTCCATTTTTCCTTGTTTTTCGTAGATTAGCCCCAGGGCGTAGTGGGCTTCAGCTATAGAGTAATCAAAGTCTAGCGCCCTCTCCCAGATATCTTTCGCAAGATTCGGGGACAGTTCGGCCGCCTTCCTCCAGTGGGGGAGGGCGGCGGGGATGTCACGATTGAAGGCGTATGCCTCCGCTATTTCTTTATGAGTCTGTGCGTTTTCAGGCTCAATCGCCAGGGCTTTATTATATTGTTCAATGGCCTTCTTGAATTTCCATTGCTGGGTATAGGCATTGCCTAGCCCCCTGCGTAGCTCGGCCTCTTGCACACCTGAGGCGTATTTCAGGGCCTTTTCGTAGTGCTCTACGGCCTCATCTAGCTTGTTCAATTCATGGTAGATGGAGGCTAGTTGGGCCTGCAGACCCGGATACCTGGGGTCTTCCTTCTCTGCCCTTTCAAACTCTGCAAGGGCCTCCAGGAGGGCCCCCTTTTTTCTAAAGGCCATACCCTCCTCGTAGTGGGCCATAGGCATACCGCCCATGATGTCAGTAACGTAGGTGTAATACATTATCGCCTCGTCAACCTTGCCCCTTTCCATGTAAAGCCCCGCCAGATACCAGGAGGCCTCGCCGTCATTTGGGTTAAGGGTTACAGCGGTCTTCAGGTTGGCCAGGGCCTCGTCCTTCTTACCCTGGAGTTTGTAGACGATGCCCAGTTGTTTATAGCCCTCCGAATCCTGCGGGTTTAGTCTGATGGCCTCCTGGAAGTGGCTTACGGCCTCCTCATACTTGTCCATCTGTACGTAAGCAAGCCCAAGGCCCAGATGGGCACCTGCATGGTCCGGCGCCTTCTGGAGTACCTGCGTGAATTCTCCGGCGGCGTCCGTAAACCGCTTCTGCAGATAATAGACCACACCCAGGTTAACCCTTGCGGGAAAGAATTCAGGCTCCAGGGCCAGGGCCTTCTGGTACTCTTCTATGGCATCCCGGGGCTCGTCGTCTGCCTGATAGGCCAGCCCCAATTGGTTGTATAAGATTGGAATGGTCGGTGACTCCTTAATGGCCGTCTTTAGTTCCTTTATTGCCGCCTCGTAGTCTTTGTCTTCATAGTAAGCAAGCCCCAGGCGGTAATGGGTGTCCACGTCCTCAGGCAAGGCCCTCAGTATCCTCTTGTACATTGTTATGTCCTCTTCAAGTTTGGTGGGGTGAGGACCACCACACGAGAGGCATAATAGTAAGAGCAGTAACCCACCAGGGGTAAATTTAAGCCCTTTTAGGGACACGCCCCTTTACCTCCTCCAGGAAGGCGGTGAATAGCCTCCTTTGGGTGGAATCCTCTAGCATCCTCTCCGGGTGCCACTGTACCCCCATGACCAGGGAGTGTCTTGTACCCTCTACGGCCTCTACAATCCCGTCTTCTGCCGTAGCACTCACCTTTAGCCCCTCTCCCAGGCGGTCAATGGCCTGGTGATGGCTACTATTGACCATGAGTACGTCTGTCTTAAGAAACTCATAGAGGCGTGTCCCGCGCTCCACCTTTACTTTATGAACTGCCTTTGAGTTATGGGGCGCACACGAGGGGCGTTGAGAGGGCACGTCCTGAATAAGGGTACCGCCCATTACTACGTTAATAAGCTGTATACCGTGGCAGATGCCCAGCACGGGTATATCCATGTCCAGGGCCTGCCTTGCCAGTTGGAAATCAAAGGCGTCTCGCTCCTTAGAGACGAGGTTGGTCCTGGGATGTCTTGTCTGTCCGTATCGCTCTGGCCAGACGTCGTCACCGCCGCTCAGTAGCAGGCCGTCAAGCCTATTCAGTAATCCTTCTATATCTTTTACCTCTTCCAGGGGGGCAAGTAGGATTGGTATCCCTCCTGCCATTTTTACTGCCTCATAATACTCGCAATAAAGAGAGAGGCGGGTGGCAGGGCCACTCCCACCAAGGTCGCAGTTAATACCTATAAAAGGTTTCATCTCTTTAGCACCAGCCCGCCGAGGGTTCCCGTATGCTGACCCTTATCCACAGTGAGCTTCCCGTTGACAAATACGTACTCAATACCTGCCGAATAATTATGGGGTTCCTGATAGGTTGCCCTGTCCGTAACCTTACCTGGGTCAAAGATAGTTAGGTCGGCAAAGTAACCTTCCTTTAGAAGCCCCCTCTTATAGAGTCCGAGCTTCTGGGCAGGCAGTCCAGTCATCTTATGGACTGCCCCTTCCATAGAAAGGACCCCCTTCTCCCGTGCATACCTCCCAAGGACCCTGGAGAAGGTACCGTAGGCCCGGGGGTGGGGTTTACCCTCGGACAGCGGGCCCTCTCTGGCCCTGAGGGAGCTATCGGAGCCTACACATACAAACGGCAGGGGGAGTATCTTTTCAAGGTTTTCTTCACTCATGCTGAAGAGGAGTATCCAGGCCCTGCATTTCTCTTCTACCAGGAGGTCCAGGACTACGTCCACGGGGGATTTACCCCACAGGGTGGCAAGTTGGCCCAGGCCCTTGCCCTCCAGTTCCTTTCTATTCGGGGAATGGACGGCCGAGACGACTATGGAATCCCAGTTGTTTTGATGCCGCCTCCCCTCCCGTATCTCCTGGGCAATCTTTTCCCGTGTGGGAGGGTGTGTAAGTCTCTCCAGGACCTTATCTATACCGCCCTCCTGTACCCACCTGGGGAGGAGGACGCCGAGGTCTGTGGCCGCCGCAATGTAGGGGTATCTATCTACGGAGACACGTATTCCCTCAGACAGGGCCTCTTCCAGGAGCTTTATCATGGACCCAAGTTTAGGCCAGTTCCTCTGGCCGGCGGTCTTGAGGTGGGATATCTCCAGGCTCACGCCCGATTGCCTTGCCACCTCCAGGGCCTCCCCTATGGCCTCCATCACCCCATCCCCCTCATCCCTCATGTGGGTGGTGTACACCCCACCCTTCCGGGCCACTATCTTGCAGAGTTTTATGAGTTCCGCTTTAGAGGCAAAACAGCCCGGCGGGTATATAAGCCCACTGGACATGCCCAGGGCCCCGGCCTCCAGGGCCTTTATTAGTTCTTCCTCCATACGTGAGAGTTCTTCTTTAGCAGGGTGACGGTTCTCGTAACCTATGATGAAGTCCCTCAGACTGCCATGTCCCACCAGGAAGCCCCTGTTGATGGAGCTTGGAGTAACCTCCAGTCTCTTGAAGAATCCTTTGGCGTCCTGCCAGTCTATTTCCAGGTCATATTTTTTGTAACCCTCCTGCTTCCTCTGGTAGGTCTTCTCGGAGAGGGGGAAGGGGGAACTGCCGCAGTTACCGCATATCTCAGTGGTTACTCCGTCCAGTACCTTACTCGGGCTCTTGGGTTCAATAAGACAGAGGAAGTCGCTGTGGGAGTGGATGTCAACGAAGCCTGGGGCGACCACGAGGCCAGTAGCATCTATGGAGGGGCATGGTGGTGCCATGCCCATGCCGTCTAATTTTCCAAGACTAACAATCTTATCCCCCGCTATGGCTAGGTCTGATTGGATGGCCGGAGAACCAGTGCCGTCAACGAGGGTGGCGTTCTTAATGATAAGGCTAAAGGACTTTTCCATTAGATTGTAGGGACAGACCTTTAGGTCTGTCCTCGGACAGGGCTAAAGACCTGTCCCTACATTTGACAGATACGGAAGATTATAACCTTTAGTGGTTACTGTTCAAGTAGGTAGGGGCAGGGTTACCCCGCCCGAGGCGGACTTACAGCCTGTCCCTACGCCCATTAAGGGGGGAAAACCTAGCCTGTAGGGTACGTCACAACGCACCCTACTACTACCCCCTTATCTGCCCCTCCCCATGTATGACGTACTTATAGGAGGTGAATTTCTTTAGGTCTATGGGGCCTCGGGCGTGGAGTGGACTAACCTTCTTTCTCCATGTCCTCCAGTATCTGCTTTACAGGAGGCTTTATGCTTGGGATATCCTCATTTATTACCTTCCACAATATTTCATGGTCAACACCAAAGTATTCATGGATTAATTTGTCCCTCATGCCTGTCATGCCTTTCCAGTTCAGTTGGGGATATTTTTGTTTTATAGATTTTGGGATATTTCTAGCGGCCTCGCCAATGATTTCAATCTTCCGTATAACCGCACTTACGGTCTTATCGTCTTTGATGAACTCCTCAAAACCCAATCCTTTTGTAAACTCCTCTATTTTATTTATGCTGTCCCATATATCTTTAACAAAGAGTTTATAGTCTCTTTTTGGTTTCATATATACACTGTCTCTTTTAATATTCTATCCTTTAATTCCTCTCGCAAGGCCTTTTTTCTTACAAGGTCTACCTTCACACCTAGAATCTCGGTTATATAATCCTCTAGCTCAAGGAATTTAAATAGACCCGGCACCTCTTCAAACTCTACCAGTATATCAATATCGCTTTTCTTTCTGTGCTCTCTTTTTGCGTAAGAGCCAAAGATTCCAATCTCCTTTACTTTGTACCTTTCTTTCAGTTCTTCTTTATGTTTTGCCAGTATTTCTTTTATTTTTTCAAGTTTCATATTTTCCACCTCAGGCTTATATACTACACTATTCTTTTGAACCTCGCTTCCGTAGAGTTCCAACATGTGTTGTAAAATTTCACCCTTTCTTACAACTGTCTTTACATAATGAAGCAACTCGTTATATTTAGATTTCAACTCGGGACAATCTTCCCATATTTCCTGACCTTCAACTACCCGATGTATTTTACCATTCAGGACATCTACACCAGCCCAGTCCCTTAAGATGGAGGGATTTAATAGTAACCAAGCCGAAAAACCTTCCCAATACTCTCTTTCTGAATGAGAGAGACCATCCCACACCTTATCTATACAATCGTGGGTGTAATATACCTGTTGTTCCTCAGCCGCATCCTCTCCTACTATATCCAATAGTCTTTGAATTGACTCCATTGCCTCAGAGGGAAAAGGGTTAGAAAGTGTCCAGAGCTTACCAAATTGTTTGAGGTATTCATGATTCACATCCCTATGTTTTGTACCAAGAGTTTTGTGCGCACTATCCTTGTCCTTGTGGAAATCAAAGTATGGCTTTCCAAAGGCAATAAGGTCAATTGTTGCGTGTATCCAGGCACTTGGCATTTTTATACTTTTTACCCTACTCCCTTATCTGCCCTTCTCCATGGATGACGTACTTATAGGAGGTGAGCTCCTTTAGGCCCATGGGGCCTCGGGCGTGGAGCTTGTCGGTGGAGATGCCTATCTCGGCCCCCATGCCGAATTGTCCGCCATCGGTGAGCCTTGTAGAGGCGTTGACGTACACTGCCGCCGAGTCTACCTCATTGGTAAACTTGTTGGCATGGGTGATGTTCTCGGTAACGATGGCATCGGAGTGGCTGGAGCCGTACCTGGCTATATGGTCTATGGCGGCCACTACTGAGGGGACTACCCTGACGGCCAGGATGAGGTCAAGGTATTCGGCGTACCAGTCCTCCTCAGTGGCCTCCTTGGCCCAGGTGAGGTGTTTACGTGTCATGGGGCAGCCCCTTATTTCTACCCTGGCCCCCTGCAATTTCTTCCCAATCCTGGGCAGGAAGGACCCGGCCACCTTCTCGTGCACCAGCATAGTCTCCATGGCATTGCACGTAGCCGGCCTCTGCACCTTGGCGTTGTAACATATCCTTTCAGCCTTTTCTAAGTCGGCATATTCGTCCACGTAGACGTGGCAGACCCCCTTGTAGTGTTTTATTACGGGAATCCTGGACTTCTCGGCCACACTGCGTATAAGCCCCTCCCCGCCCCTGGGGATAATCACGTCAACGAGGCCCTCCGCCTTGAGGAGGTAATCTACTGCAGTTCGGTCAGTAGTCTCCACTAATTGTATGCTCCTCTCATCAAGGCCGGCCTTCTTGAGCGACCCTTTTATCAGGGCGTAGAGGGCCAAGTTGGAATTGATTGCCTCTTTACCCCCTCTCAGTATGGCGGCATTGCCAGCCTTTAGACACAGGGAGGCGGCCTCTACCGTGGCATCTGGTCTTGACTCGTATATTATTACAATCACCCCAAGGGGCACCCTCACCTTTTCTATCAGGATTCCGTTGGGCCGCCTCCATCCCTCCATAACCTCTCCCACAGGGTCTTTGAGAGAGATTACGGTCTTAAGCCCCTCGGCCATGGACTGTATCCCGGAGTCGTTCAGGAGGAGCCTGTCTATAATGGCCTTACTCAGTCCAGCATCCTTAGCCGCATCAATATCCTTTTGGTTGGCCCCTTTGAGGGTCTCCCTGGATTCTACGAGGGACTGGGACAGGTGGCTGAGGAAGGAGTCTTTTACCGTCGTGCTTGCATGGGAGAGGCCCCTTGAGGCCTCTTTTGCCCCGACGGCCAGTTTATTGACGTATTCTTCTATGTTCATACCAGTAGGTGAGGCCAAAAAAACCCCAATAGGTAATGGGGCTCTGCCCCCTTACAATTAGTTACAATGCGTCCCATTCTTCTTTAGCTAGACAGTAGCCGCAGGCTTTAGCCTGCGTTAGAGTCGCAACCTAAAGGTTGCGGCTATCTATCTACTGAGAACTCTGGAAAACCCCGCTCACTTGTCATTCTGAGGGAGCGAAGCGACCGAAGAATCTCCTAAAGGATTAGATTCTTCGCTTCGCTCAGAATGACACATGATGTTGGGATTACTTTTTCAGGGGTCTCTATCTGTCATTCTGACCCTGACTTTGTCCCGTCAATAAAGGCAGTTCGTCTCCATGTCTTATACCGTTTAATAGCCAGTCTTCTAGGGCAGACAGGAGATTTTCCTGGCATTCGGTTGGGTTAGCCCCAAAGGCCACGGTCCCAGGGCATATAGGTATCTCCCCGCTATATGTGCCGTCTTCTAATTTCTCGTATACGGCCTTTTCCATGGTTTTATTTACATAATCTAATAGCATATCGTTTCACCTTCCCTTTGCAGAAAAACCCGATGGCCAGTTTATTGACGTATCCTTCTATTTTCATACCAGTAGGTGAGGCCAAAAAAACCTGCAGTCAATACTATGACAGCCGCAAAGAAACCCAGGAGACCTACCCTTCTGAACCTCCCCTCGGTTATTGGGAAATTGGACGTGTCCTCTCCTGTCGCAGGGTCAGACGCATCAAAATCGCCACCCTTGTAAATGACCTCTTCGGGGCGGCCGTAGCCCAGTTGTTCCCTGGCCTCCTTTTCTATCTGTACCGGGTCGTAGAGGAGGCCGTCCCTCAGCTTATGGAGTTCCAGGTTTTTCTTCTGGAGTTTCTCCACGTCCTTCTCCAGGGCCTTCTTTTTAGACAGCACCTGTTTCCACTCCGTGTGCCGCCTGGCAATCGCTACCGAAAAGGAGATAACGATGGCCATGGCTAGTAGCAAGGGTATGAGAAAGGAGAGGTACCGTTTTATACTTATTGTCTTTTCTTCCACAGTGTACCTCCGTAGACGGCGGAACTCCCCAACTCTTCCTCTATGCGTAGGAGTTGGTTATATTTGGCCGTACGTTCCCCCCTGGAGATAGAGCCGGTCTTTATCTGCCCGGCCCCCGTGCCCACGGCGATATCGGCAATAATAGAGTCCTCGGTCTCGCCTGAGCGGTGGGATATAATCGTGCCATAGCCGTGGGTCCTGGCTACCTCCATGGTCCTCAGGGTCTCGGTAAGGGTCCCTATCTGATTAAGTTTTACGAGGATGGCATTGGCCACCCCCTGTTCTATTCCCCTTGAGAACCTCTGTGGGTTTGTGACAAAGAGGTCATCCCCTACCAGTTGCACCTTATGCCCCAGGGTCTTGGTAAGTACCTTCCACCCCTCCCAATCGTCTTCAGCTAACCCGTCTTCAATAGACCATACGGGGTATCTTGAAATAAGCCCCTCGTAAAATCTTACCATCTCTCCGGCATCCCTCTCTTTGACTGTGCCGGTCTGAAACCTGTATCTCCCTTTACTGTAAAACTCTGTGGCCGCCACGTCCAGGGCAAGGAAGAGGTGTTCCCCTGCCTTGTAGCCGGCCCCGGCGGTGGCCTCCATGATAAGGTCAAGGGCCTCCTCGTTACTGGAGAGTTTGGGGGCAAAACCCCCTTCGTCCCCCAGCCCCGTTGAGTAGCCCTTATCTTTGAGGATATTCTTTAGTTTATGAAAGACCTCCGAACCCATCCTCAGGGCCTCCCTGAAGCTGGGGGCGCCGAGGGGGACTATCATGAATTCCTGGACGTCTAGCTTGTTATCGGCATGTACGCCCCCATTGAGTATGTTCATTAGGGGGACGGGGAGGATTCTAGTATTGACCCCACCAACGTATCTATAGAGTGGAATGCAGAGGGCCCTGGCTGAGGCCCTGGCAGTGGCCAGAGAGACGCCTAAGAGGGCGTTAGCCCCAAGTCTTGCTTTATTATTGGTACCGTCCAGGCGGATGAGTTCTTCGTCAACGGCCTGCTGACAGGAGGCATCCCACCCCTCTAGCCGTGGACCAATTACCTCATTTACGTTCTTTACGGCCTTTAACACCCCCTTCCCCAGGTACCTGGAGGTGTCGCCGTCTCTGAGTTCCACGGCCTCGTGGGCCCCCTTGGAGGCCCCCGCCGGCACCGCCGCCCTCCCCAGGGCACCTCCCTCTAGCAAGACGTCTACCTCTACGGTAGGATTTCCCCTGGAGTCCAGTACCTCCCTTGCCAGTATCTTTTTTATGGTAGTAAGCAATTTCAATTAGGGGCTTAGCGTCAGGGGGTAGGGGATAGGGGGTAGCAATCTCTCTACTCCCTACTCCCTACCCCCTAATCCCTAGTTTGTAGCCCTTTCATATCAAAAATCCCAAAATTTGTCAAACCTTTTGCTGGCTCAAAACTTGCAAAAAGGTATTGAAAGAGTAAGTGGTTTTTGAGATATTACCTCCTGCGTACTGTAAGGCTAATAGATTCACTTCGCTCACCACAGCTCCAACCATGCAAGAACTCCTCTGGGCGATAAGATTCTTGACTATCATCCCTCTGGGTAGTGGTAGGGGCGGGGTAACCCCGCCCCTACCACCAGAGAGGATGGGGAGGGTAATGGTCTTCTACCCCCTGGTCGGTCTGATTATCGGCCTCTGTTTGGTACTGGTTTACTATCCGCTTGCTGTGGGATTGCCCTCGGCCCCGGCCGATGCCCTAATAATCCTTTTTTACGTCTTCCTTACGGGTGGATTACACATGGATGGTCTGGCGGACTCCCTGGATGGCCTACTGGGCGGATGGGACAGGCAGAGCAGACTGGATATTATGAAGGATAGTTGTATCGGGACTTTTGGGACCATAGGGGTCGTAGGTGATATGGGGCTAAGGTTCGTATTTCTACAGGACTTGCCCGACTTTCTCCCGGACGTCAGTTTATGGAGTCCATTGACCGTGTCAATGGATATTTCCAGCCACACGGTGGCTGGACTCCATAAGGAGGTACTTAAGGGTGGAGTCGTCTTGCTGACTATGGTAGTAGTGGGCAGGTGGGCACAGACCCTTGCGGCGTCTATATCCCCTTACGCCAGGGCGAAGATGGGAACGGCCTCAGGATTAGTAGCCCATACAGGGGTGAGACATTGCCTGGCGGCCTCTGTCCTGCCACTCTTCCTTGTGGGTACATTTTATGGGACGAGGGGTATGGTGATGCTTGCCGTGGTATGTGCCGTAGTATTACTTTTGACATCTTATACCAGGAGTCGTATAGGGGGAGTAACCGGAGACACCCTCGGTATGACGAACGAGGTCTCAGAGTTGGTATTCCTGTTTCTGTTTTTTGTAATCTGAGGAGATTTATGGCCAAGGTACTATTAGTCCTGGGCGGTGCCAGGAGTGGAAAATCCGCCTTCGCCGTTAACCTGGCAAGGGGCTATAAGAGGGTTACCTATCTCGCCACGGCCAGGGTACAGGACGCAGAGATGGCCGAGAGGGTGAAGAGACACAGACAGATACGCCCCGCCTCCTGGCAGACCATAGAGTCCCCCTCCCACGCAGATAAGAGGATACTGGAACTGGAGGGCAGTACTGACCTGGTGCTCCTTGACTGCCTGACCCTTTACGTAACCAACCTCCTCCTGGACGAGAACCAGAAGGAGGCCAAGGAGGCTTACATCATTGAAGAGATAGAAGGACTATGCCAGGCCTCAAGCGAGGCCTCGTTTGATGTCATCATGGTATCTAATGAAGTGGGACAGGGCATAATCCCGGCCGACCCTATGGGCAGGCAGTTCATGGACATTGCAGGGCTTGTCAACCAGCAGGTGGCCAGAGAGGCAGAGGCCGTCTACTTCCTCATCGCAGGTATGGCAAAGAGGATAAAGTAGAAGGATTATGCCAAAGGGAGTCTTTATCACCGGCACTGATACTGGGGTTGGAAAGACCACTGTGGCCGTGGGACTCGTGCGCCTGTTAAAGGCAAGGGGTCTTGACGTGGGTGTCATGAAGCCCATTGCTACAGGGGCGAAACGGCTAAACGGCAGGTGGGTATCTGAGGACGCCAGACTCCTGAGGGAGGCAGCAGCCACCGATGACCCCTATGAAATAATTAACCCTGTATGCCTTTCCACCCCCGCCGCCCCAAGTGCGGCCTCCCTGAAAGAGGGAGACCATATAGAATTAACGAATATATGGGCGGCCTTTAAGACGCTGGGTACTAGGCGCCAATTCCTTGTGGTGGAGGGGATTGGGGGATTACTGGTGCCCATTAATGGTAAGCTATTCCTGGCCGATATAGCCAGAAAGATGTCCTTACCCCTTATCGTAGTGGCAAAGACCTCTCTGGGAACCATAAACCATACCCTCCTAACCATTGAGGCGGCCAGGAGGCGACGTCTTAAGATTGCCGGGATAGTGCTGAATTCCCCCGATGAACGGCAGGTTATAGGGCTATTAGATTCCAATAAGAAAGAGATAGAAAGGCTCTCCGGAATCCCCGTCCTTACGGTAATCCCTCATATCCCGAAAGAAGACCGTATCCGCCTGAGGCGGACCACCCTCACGGCCTTAGAACCCCTTTTAGGCCTTTTTCACCAGGATATTTTGTCTCCTTAAAGTATCTACTAAACTCAGTTGGTAGATACCATATTTTTCTATTGACAATTTAAGAAATAGTAATATAATTCTCCTTTCCATGTGACCGAGTAGCTGACAGATATTAGTAGCTGAAAGGAGAAAGGAGGTGGGAAGTAGAAGTGAAAAGAGGAGGAGCGTCAAAGTCAAAAGGATCTATGGAGGGAAGATCTTTTATAGAAAGGAGGAGGTTTTCTTACATGCCTAGATCGTTGAAGGTATTATTCGTCTTAGGTCTAGTAGTAAGCTTGTTCTTCGCTTATTCCTTCGACGGTGGCTTCAACAACGACGTCTATGCGGTAGAAATTATTACCCACTGGGTGCCCCATGAAGTCTACGGTATGCCTGGAGATCCAGATAATTCTGGAAAGGTGTTCTTCTCTGGTCTAGCCGCCAAGTACATGGGTCCCCCAAAAGACGGGCCACCTTGGCCAGGTAAGTACGGAAAGTTCTACAGGACCTTACCTGCCTATCGTTATTATATCCCTGATGGTATGTACAACAGGGATGAACTCCGTCCACCGAACCCCATAAAGGGCGTTTTCCGCAACGAACAATGTCTTGGTTGCCATGAAGTAATGACCCCGGGGATAGTAAGGGACTGGAGGAAGAGCAGGCATGCAAAGGTAGAGCCTGCCGCCGTGGGGTGTCCTACCTGTCACGGTTCTGACCACCAGAAACTTCACATGCCCAGTTCCAAGACCTGCGGCACCGAAGATTGTCATGCCCAGCAGTACAACGAGTCCTCTCAGGGTGGTATTGGTTCTCACGGCTCCTGCGCCAGTTTTGCTCAGGTAGAGTGTGCATGGAGCATTGAGAGACCCCCGGGAGATACCGCTGGTTGCGTATTCTGCCATACCAGTTCAGAAGAGCGTTGTTCTACCTGTCACGCCAGACATCGCTTTGACCCCAGGACAGCCCGTAAGAGTGAGCAGTGCAAGACCTGCCACTGGGGTAAGGACCACAGGGACTGGGAGGCTTATGATATCTCCATCCATGGCGTAGTGTATCAGACAGGCAAGTGGGATCCCAAGCTCTATGATTGGGAGAAGAAACTTGCCGACGCCGACTACACTGGTCCTACCTGCGCCTATTGCCACATGCGTGGTGGGCACCACAACGTCCAGAAGATGTGTACCGTGTACACCAGCATGGGCATGTCCATGTGCGACAGGGGTGCACCTCTCTGGAAGGAAAAGAGAGATGCTTGGGTGGCCGTTTGTGACGACTGCCACTCCCCAAGGTTTGCGAGGGAACTCCTCCAGGCCTGTGACGAGTCTGTAAAGGATGCCTCCTTGAAGTATCGTGAGACCTTCAAGATAGCTGAAGACCTTTACAGGGACGGCGTCTTAGACCCCATGCCTAAAGACCTGGCCCCAGACTGGTCCGGTCAGCATGTATGGAGTCTTAAGATTGGTGCCTACCAGGGTAATGAGTTCGGTGGGGGCACTGGTGAATCCGGTGAGTTCAGGATGTCCAACTGTTCCAACGTAGAGAGACTCTGCTTTGAGAGCGTTGGTTACTTCCAGACCTACATCTTCAAGGGTATATTCCACGGTTCCTGGAACGACGCCACCTATAGCGATGGCTCGTTCGGTATGGACAGGTGGCTGGTGGACATCAAGACCCAGGCCTCAAGGGCCAGGAGATTGGCCGCCCTGGAGAAGAAGGTAGGGATCACATGGGTTCCTGAGGACTTCTGGAAGCATGGAGAATGGCTTGACCAGCTTACCGGGTGGAAGATTGTCAGGGAGTACCCCGGAAAGACCATCTTCGACCTCTGTCCGGAACCAGGCTGGCTGGATACACACCATGCCCCGGCTGAGGAAGTGGAGTATATAGAGAAGAAGCTGGCCGAACTTGGTATGAAGGCTGGTAAGCACATGGTGCACGAGCATGGGCACGAGTCCCATGGTGTAGAAGGCAAGGCAGCTCACGAACACGAGCCGGCCAAGGACGACAAACACACAGGTCATGGCCACTAACGAAGAGTTGCCTAGGTAGTTCTTCTCAATGATGTATGGTTTTTCAAAGGAGCTGTGTAGGGTCATTCCTGCACAGCTCCTTTTTTCTAGGTAGTGGTAGGGCCTATCCGCCCAATGCAGATAGAAGCAGATAGAAATAGAAGAGGAGTAAAAGCAAGTGCGATACTGGTTAATCATCCTGGTCTTGTGCGTTTCCTTTGAAGGTAAGAGCGGCCTGGCGAGTGAACAGCCAGTAAGCCCTGACGAATCAACAAAAAAATACAAGGCATTAACGGAGAAAAACCCCTTTGACCCCGAGGCCTTCTTAAACCTTGGCAATGCCTACGCCCAAAAGGGGATGTATCCAGAGGCCATAGAGGGGTACAAAAAGGCCCTGGAACTCTACCCTGAATTTGCAGAGGTTCACCTCCGCTGTGGGGACGTCTATCTACAGTTGGGAGATCTGGATAAATCTGTATACGAATATCACCAGGCCATGAGGGTGGATGCCGGGCTGGCAGAGGCCTATCAAAAACTGGCCGTAATCCTTAACCTGCAGGGAAAACATGAAGAGGCAATAACTCAATGCCAGCAGGCCCTGAAGCTCAGGCCAAACTATCCAGAGGCCCTCAATACTATGGGCCTGGCCCATCTGAAGCTGGGGAACCCAGAGGAAACCGTAGCAAGGTGTAAAAAGGCCCTGGAATTAAATCCAGAATCGAAGGGCTGCCATAAAAACCTCGGCCTGGCATATTCACAGTTAGGTATGCTGGACGAGGCCATTTTAGAGCTTAAGATGGCGGCGGGAGAAGGGGCCACGGACGCAGAGGCCCACCTTGCCCTGGGCCTTGCCTACGCAAAAAGGGGACTCGTAGATGAGGCAAAAAGTCAATACAAGCGGACTATAGAAATAGACCAAAAGAAGCCAGAGGCCCATTATTATCTGGGGCTTGCTTACAATGGGCAGGGTCTTCTGGATGAGGCCCTGCAGGAGTATAAAAAGGCGGTGGAGCTTAATCCTGATTACGCAGATGCCCATACGGGCATGGGATTAATCTACGGCCAGAGGGGGATGCACGGCCAGGTAATAATAGAGTTTAAGAATGCCGTGAAGCATAACCCCAGCCAGCCCGATGACTTCATTGAGGCCATGCAAAGGGCTATGGCGACTGACCCTGAGAATGCAGAAGGCTGCGTGTCCCTGGGTATGGCCCTATACAAAAAAGGTATGCTGGATGAGGCTATCGAACTCTACAAAAAGGCCCTCTCTCTGAGCCGTTATTACGCCGAGGCCTCTTACCAGCTCGGGATAGCTTATATGGAGAAGGGGATGCTAGAAGAGGCCGCAGATGCCTTTAAAAAGGTGATAGCCATTAACCCCCAGTATACCATGGCCCACGAAAAGCTTACTGAGACCTTTAAGATAATCGGTGCACCTCAGGATGAATATACCATCTGCAGACTGGCAGTAGAAAGGGAGCCTAACAACCCTACTGCCCACCTGAAACTCGGTCTTTACTTCCACAAGAGAATAAACATAGAAGAGGCCATAGAGGAATACAAAAAGGCCTTGAGTCTGGACCCTTATAATTTTAACGTCTACTATAACCTGGGGGTGGCCAATCAGGACCTGAACCTGCCGGAAAGGGCCATACCTTACTATGAGCGTTGTATAGAGCTCAAGCCCTCTTATGATAAGGCCTTTTTCAACCTGGCCCTGGCCCTGCAGAGTCAAGAGAGGTATGAGGAGGCTATTAAAGTTTATGAAAAGGCCCTGGGGATGAATCCAGATTATGCCCTGGGGCGGGTAAACCTCGGACTCCTTTATTACGCCCAGGGGATGTTAGATGAGGCCCTGTCTCAATTCCAACAAGCCTTGAAGACAGACCCCGACCTGGCGGAACCACACTATCTC
This sequence comes from Planctomycetota bacterium, assembly GCA_016209685.1. Taxonomy (GTDB): domain Bacteria; phylum Planctomycetota; class Brocadiia; order Brocadiales; family Bathyanammoxibiaceae; genus 2-12-FULL-52-36. The sequence continues at coordinate 361,162 of JACQVQ010000012.1, forward strand.
ATTGGGGTAATCTACGGGAAAAAGGGGATGATAGAAGAGGCCCTGCAGGAGAGCGAAAAGGCCCTGGAGCTAGACCCCAACCACGTGCACTCCCGCTTTAACGTGGCTACCATATACTACATGAGAGGCAGACTGGAAGACGCCCTCAAGGAGTATCAGAAGGTAATAGAACAGAATAGAACCTATGCAGACGCCTACTACAATGTAGCCAAGATCTATGAGGAAAAGGGGATGAGGGCGGACGCAGAGAATTATTATTCACAGTACAACAAGGTAAAGGTATCCAAGCAGGATGCCACGGGTATCGGCCGCAAGATGATTAAAGGGCAGGAAACATTACCCGGCGACTCTGTTGAGTAGGTCTATTTAGCGTCTGCATCACTTAGGAAGGACAGGGCGTAGTTAAAGTCGTCTCTCTGAGATATCTTTTCTAATCTACTTGTTTAATCCTGTAGCAACCCATTGAATCTGACCATTTACTTTTTTGAGAGGTATGTTATATAAAGAGGTGTTGGGGCAGTAGACAGCAGGTCATGAAAATTGCGAATTTGGAATTGTGAACAGAATTTCGGATTTCGGATTTAGAATTTAAAAATTCGCAATTCGCAATTCCAAATCCGAAATTCTGTTTACTGATTGCTGACTGCTGATACCTGAAAAACGGTAACCGAAGGTTCAGCCGTAGGGGCGAACGGCCGTTCGCCCCTACAGTAGACTGATTCCAAGAGGCCCGAAGGAAGACATAATATGCCTGTGTCCCTTCCTTCGGGCCTTTTTATTTTGACAGGAGACA
>JACQVQ010000010.1 GCA_016209685.1 Planctomycetota bacterium
ATCGTTGAATATGAACTGCCCGTACCTCACCAACTCCATCTTGTACGGGCTGTGCTTTACCCTGTAATGCACCTCTGGTACCGTCAGGGGCTCTCCCCTTCCCAGGGGCTCCCACTCCGGCCCTGTCTGGATGGTCGCCACCACGTGGGCCTCCCCGGCCATGACGCTACTACCGCTACCCATGGCTATTCCGAGGCAACTCACGGCGGCTACCATTAGTAATAACGCCGTTCTTTTCATAGTTTCTTTAACCTCCTCCAAAAAAATCTGAAACCAAAGAAGTTTACGAGTTCCAGAATCTAAAAGTCCTTAATCCGCAGGTGTCCTTACGATGGACACGTTGTTAGAAAAGTAGTTAGCTGCGTAGCAGAACTTCCCATCAGGAGACAGAGCGACGGAGCTTGGGCCAAGGCCAACTGGTACTCTCTTCACTAGATAACTGTTGACCAGGCTCAGGTCATCGGCCAGGAGGTCTAATTGCTCCTGCGAGTTGCCCTCTACAATCTGTCTCATCTTATCAAAATCAAGGATGGTAACCCTGTGCATGCCCCTGACTCCGATGTAGACATACTTCCCGTTCTTGTCAATGACTAGGCCGTAGGGGTTCCCGTCGTAATTGTTCAGCTCATCCAAGGGTAACTGGGCAATCTTTCCACCCGGCTTGGTCTCTGCTACGATTATGTTGTTGGTAAAGACTTCGCCGTTTTCTGCAATGCAGACAGGCAGCCAGTTCTTTGCCTTTTCCTCCGTCACCAGGACATATCTCCCATCAGGGCTGTATACCACTGCCCTCAGGTTTGAACTGTGGCGGACTCTCTTGTGCTCTGTTATCTTGTTTGTTGCAGTGTCAATGAAGACAATGGACCTGTTTATTTCTCCTGTCGTGTCAAGTATTACAGCGCCCTGCTTCCCGTCAGGGGAGATGGCAATATCCCTGGGACCATAATCGGGCAGGGTTATCTCTCCTACCTTTTCGTTGCGGGCAGTGTCAATGATGTCAATCTTATCCCACAAGCTGCCTGAGCAGCAGACATAGGCCTTCTTGCCATCGGTAGTGAGCTTTATACTGCAAGGCCAGTCTCCTACCTTGATTGTCTTTGTAACCGCCTTTGAGGCAATGTCCACCACTGAGACGCTGTCAGACTCAGCGTTGGCCACATACAAGGTCTTGCCGTCAGGGGTGCATGCGGCGTATTCAGGCTGGACCTCTACGGCAACTTCCCCTACAACCTTCTGGGACTTGGCGTCTATAAAGGTGACGCTGTGACCAGACTGGTTGACTACAAATAGGGTGTTGCCGTCAGGTGAGGTGGAAATATGGAAAGGTGATGTGCACTCCGTCTTTACACGGGTCCCCTGAACGAAACCCGCATAGGTGGTTTGGGCAAGGATAAGGCTGAGGATTGCAGCCCCCAGTATCCCCACCAGTAATCTGCTTCTATTCATCTACTAACCCTCCTCCGACTTGTGATAGAACCTCGCCACAGGCAAATTCGCCTACGGCGTGATAAGAAACCATTAAAGGACTTCACTAACCCTCGTGTGGACAAGAACCCGACTTGGTGCACTCTGTTTTAAGAGGCTTACCGCAAGTAGGGCAATTACCAGGATTTTCTATTTGTTCCTCGTAGGCGCCAGCTACCAAAGTGTGACCTGTACCTGGCTCGTCAGAGCTGTGCCCGTCCGGACACTTGAATACGACCTTGGCGAGATCTTTCTGACTTTGTGTATCGTCGCCGTCATCCTCACACACCCCGCCGAGCTTAAGCAGTTGCGCCTTATTATAGCACTTACCACACTTTATGCAGACAAAACCCGATTTCTGGCAAGCCCAGCAGGAAGCTAAATTCATGTGGGGGTTCTTCTCCCCCTTGTGTTTCTCCCAGTCCCATACGTACTGCTGATTTTTGCAGTCCGGGAACTCGCTCACCATCTTGCAGGTATCGCACCAGAACTTCTTAAAGACCTGAACTGGCTTGCAGGGCTGGCCTTCTGCAGAGGCTAGCGGGGCGAGCAACCCAAGTAAGAAGAACACTACTAAGCAAGTTAAGCCGTATCGCTTCACTCTTCTTCACCCCCCTTCTTTTCTAGCTTTTTATTTTTCCCAGGCAGTTTTAGAGGCAGACTTTCTTTACACCTACTCGTACCAGGCAAAAGATTATACATGACAGATTGAATATGTCAACAAGTTTTTTGAAATTCCAGCACCCCTTCAGGTGCTAGCCGTAAAACCCTGGATTTTAAACGTTTACACCTATTACCTCCAGGCCTAAATAAGGTCTAGGATGAGGGAAGACACCATTAAGCTAGTAAGCATTAACCCTATCAAAAGTAAAGGCACTGCGACAATCTTAGATAGTAGCGATAGGGTCCTGTTGGGTGGCACACGGTAGGTCTCCAGGATACCTGCTTCCAAGAGCCTTTTGTACTGCGTGGGCCTCTCGTGCTGTAGTTCTTCCCCTGACACCCTGCCGGTGAACATGGCCTCGTCCACGGGGATCCTGTCTGGGAGAAGATGGGTATGAATAAAGTGTATAGTGAAGACAAAGGCGGCGGCCAGGATGGCCTCATAACGATGGGCTACGAGGGCTATGTCCATTGCCCATCCTGGAAATGCTATAGAGAAGGTGGTGGGGAACCAGAGCATGAAACCGGTAACAGCCATAACTATGGTACCCCACATGAGGGAGAGGTACTCAAATTTCTCCCAGTATATCCAGCGGTCAAAGGCGGGTCTTGGACCAAAACCCAGTAGCCACTTTACGTCCGCCAGGATGTCCACCACGTCTCTAGGCTGTAGCATTATTGACTCTACCCCCCACATTATCTTTGCTCCTTCCCCTTTCCTCAGCACTATGTTGGAGACGTAGGCGAAGTGGAGGAATGCGCAGAGGAAGGTCATCCCAGCACATATCCGATGGATATAACCACAGGTGGGGTATCCTCCCAGCAGGGCATAGAGCCACCTTGCCCAATCTTGTCCCTGGAAGGCAAGGGGCATACCCGTCAGGACTAATCCAAAAAAGCTTATGATGAGGAGGAGATGGCTGACTCTGTGGAAAAGAGTAAATCTAAGATAGAGTTTTTCTTCCTTCTTAGTGGCCATGGCCATCCTCTCCCTTTCTTTCGTCCTGGAGTATCCTGAACCACATGAGCAAAGAATGGGTACCAAAGGCAGTGAACGTGAATCCAATTATGCCCATGTACATCAAGAAGATGAGCATGAGATAGCTCTGGGGGTCGGAGGCAATTTTCTTCAAGTCCCTGTCTTTTAAGGCTTTGAGAAGGTCTTTGTATAGCTCTGGACGCTTGAACTTGGGGTGGGCTATGTGCTTAACAAATTTTTGGTCAGCCCCTTTATGACACTTGTTACAGGTCTCTACTATGTGTTTCTTTCCCACCTGGGAGGCAGGGTCTTCACTCTTTAATATCTCATGCCCTCCATGACAATCCGAGCAGTTGGCTATGTCAGTATTACAGTACCCCAGGGAGGCGAGTTGCCCATGGAGGTTAGTGCAATAGGTGAGTTTGTATTCCTCGTGGCAACCTGAGCACATCTGGTTTATCTGGCCCCTGTGGAAGGGGTCATCCTTCACCGGGGTCTCGCGCATTGAATTCTGCCCTATGTGGCACTCCTTACATGTAGGAGGCGCTCTCTTTTTCTCCTTCTCCTTTTCCTTCATGTGCCCCACGTGACTGCCTTCCAGGTAGGAGGCCCCTGGGTCATCATGGCAGAAGGTTACGCAGTCCACGGGCTGGAGTAATGCGGCATGTTCCCCGTAGACACCCGACAGGTCCTGGTGACAATCTGTACACGTGAACCCTTCCTTGGAGAGGCCATGGGCGGAGTGCATGAAGGCATCCTTATCTACAAGCATGGAGACTACCTTCACCTCCCCCGTCTCCCTCTCTATCCTGGGGACCTTGCTTACCTTGGTGGAGTCGCCGTGGCACTCCATGCAATCCTCCATCTCCTGGGCCAGTACCTGACCGCCGGAGAGGGAAAAGAAAAGGGGCAGGACCCATAGCATAACGTTTCTACAGATACCTGCCCACTTTTTTATGTGCATCGGTCAGCTACTCCTTAATCTTCCGACTCAGAGGCCTTTTTCTTGGGAGCCTTAGCCTCTGGCTTTAAGGGGGAGTTAAGGATGGGGTCTCTCTCAACGTATCCCTTCCACTTGGCCTTATCAGCAGGGCTCATCTTGGCGACGAGCTTGTCTACATCATCTTCGTCCCTGTGGTCATCCTTCTTAAAGGCCTCGTCAAAGTTGAAGACCTTGGGTTTGCCGGTCTTTTCATCTATGGCCTTGGGACACTTATCCTTGGCGTCCTCCTTCTCCCAGTGACACTGTAGACACTGGGCCTTTATCGTACCCTCCGGGTTGTTAATCCCCGCTACGAGAAGCCCTTTGTCATACTGGGCCTTGCGGGCCATCATGGGGTCCTTGTTCAGGAGCTCATTGAAGGTCTTTTTGCCCTTCTCTTTCAGGTCGTACTTCTTTGCCAATTCCGCGTAATCCTTGACGGCTTTAGCCAAGTCGTTCTTTACCTCTGCATAACCCTCCCCTGGGCCATGACAGGCCTCACAGGTAACGTTCTCCAGGTAGGTGAGCTTGGGGTCCTTCATCTTTCCGCCATGACCAGTGGCGTGGCACTTCAGGCAGTTAGGGTCTTTCTGTTCCTCAGGGGTCTTCAGTGCCTTGAAGGCCTCGGCATGTTCTATCTTCTTATACTCATCGCCCTCAAAGCACCCTGGCGAGAGATGGCATTTACATCCCTTATTCCCTACGTACTTCCACTGCTGTTTACCTTCCCCATTAGTAGGAGAGGGTTTCAGCACTACTAAGGCACTCAGTGCCAGCATCAGAGAAAAAACAATGAGTCCTCTATACATTACATTGCTCTCCTGTTTAGATGTCCCTTAAAACCACAAGCATTTTCCCTTTTATACGGAATCATTGTTCCGCCAGAGGCGGAGAAAGGAGCGAAATGTTAACAAGAAATTTTTGAGTTGTCAAGGGCAAAATCAGCGATCGGGAGGTGGGGAATAGGGGGGGTAAAATAAAATCTTACTACTCCCTAACCCTACCTCCCTGTCATTGTTTACCCCCCTTGGCCTCACCTGGGGTGGCTACTCCCTATTCCCTGAAAATTGGAAATTTTAAAATTTCTAATTTACAATATGGTTTTCCCCTACTCCCTACCCCCTGTCCCCTAGCGGGCCCTACCCTCTACGAACCTGCCAAGAAGAAAAACCGCACCGCCCGATATAAATAACATCATCTCCTTGCCCATTGATTCCTGGAATATGCCAAAGTACAAGGCCTCCAGACACAACAGCATCCCTGCCACCTGAAACAGCCTCCCCAATAGCGCCATAGCTACACCACAGGATACAGGAAACGTCCGTAAAATCAAGTAAAGGGATGTGTAAACTAGGGATTAGGCCCTGAACCAGAACGATTCAGGGCAGGGAATAGGCTTGCCCTGCACCACAAGGGTGCAGGGGGTTAGGGAGTAGGGGTTAGCAAGAAAAAAAGAATTCAGAATTCAGTAGTCAGAATCCAGAAGTTGAAAGTGGGTATTCTGAATTCCGAATTCTGTAATTCCCTACCCCCTATTCCCTTAATCTTGAATATTACCCCCTGGGTGTTATAATGGCCCTGTAATTGTAAGCCACTATTAAACGTGCAGGGAAGCGGACACTTAAGAGGCGAGAGAGGACATGCTAAAACGCACACACACCTGCGGGGCACTGCACAAGTTAAACTTTGAGGTTAAAATAAAATGTTGACTGAATACATCATTGCCGCAATGAAAAGGGCCAGGTATGAAATCCTTTCCGACGACAGGACATTCTACGGCGAGATTCCTGGTTTTGAGGGTGTCTACGCAAATGCAGAGACCCTTGAGCGGTGCCGAGAAGAACTGCAGGAGGTTCTGGAGGAATGGATACTCTTCCGAGTCTCCCGTAACCTGGCACTACCAATTGTGGAAGGAATCGAGTTAAGAATAAAAGAGCTGGCTTAATGCCCCAGTTTGGTCCCATAAAGAGAAAGGACTTGATAAAGTATCTAAGGGCATTGGGTTTTTAGGGTCCTTATTCCGGTGGAAAACACCAGTTTATGGTAAAGGGAGAAATTACTTTGAGCGTCCCTAACCCCCACAAGGGTGATATAGGCAGAGAGCTACTCTCAAGGGTACTCAGGCAGGCAAAGATAGACAGAGATACATGGGAGAGGCTGTAAGAATTAGCCATGCTAAAACGTACACACACCTGCGGGGTACTGCGCAAGGCGGAGGTCGGTAAAGAGGCCATCCTCACGGGATGGGTGGCAAGCCGTAGGGACCACGGCGGGCTGGTATTCATAGACCTCAGAGACCGCTACGGCCTAACCCAGGTGGTCTTCAACCCAGCACTCGGAAAAGGACTTCACGAAAAGGCCGGGGAGCTCAGGGCGGAGTTTGTGGTGGCGGTCAGGGGGGAGGTTAGAGAAAGACCCCCAGGGACGGTAAACCCCCGCCTGCCCACCGGGGAGATAGAACTCTACGCCAGGGAACTTGACATACTCAACCGCTCTGAGATGTTACCGTTTGAGGTAGAGGAAGGGGCAAACGTCTCCCTGGAACACCGCCTCCGTTACAGATACCTGGACCTGAGACGGCCTACCATGCAGAACCACCTTGTCTTCCGCCACAGGCTCTGCCAGCTTATCCGTCAGTATCTGGACTCCCAGGGTTTCATAGAGGTGGAGACACCGTTTTTGACGAAGAGCACGCCCGAGGGCGCCAGGGATTACCTGGTACCCAGCCGCATGAGCCCGGGCGCCTTTTACGCCCTACCCCAGTCACCACAGCTCTTCAAGCAGATTCTTATGGTGGCCGGCCTTGACAGATACTTCCAGATTGTCAGGTGTTTCAGGGACGAAGACCTGAGGGCCACCCGCCAGCCTGAGTTCACACAGCTTGACATGGAGATGTCCTTCGTAGAGGAGGAGGACGTCATGTCCATCATAGAGGGCTTCATGGTAGAGGTCTTTGAGAAACTCCTGGGGAAAAAAGTCTCTACCCCCTTCCCCAGACTCCCCTACTCTCGCTCAATGGAACTCTACGGCAGTGATGCCCCCGACATCCGCTTCGGCCTGACCATAAAAGAGATTACCGACCTGGCCAGGGGCTCTGAGTTCAGGATATTCAAGGAGACCGTTGAAAGAAACGGGCTTGTGAGGGGACTCAACGCACAGGGCTGTGGCGCCTTCTCCAGGAAGGAGATAGAGGAACTCACGGGCTTTGTGGGACAGCATGGGGCAAAGGGCCTTGCCTGGTTCAAGGTAGAAGAGGGCGGTCTGGCCTCCCCCATAACCAAATTCTTCCCCCAGGGCCTCCAGGTACAGATACGGGAACGTATGGAGGCGAGGCCCGGCGACCTCCTCCTCTTTGTGGCCGATAGGGAAAAGATAGTCTCCCAGAGCCTCTCCCAGCTCAGACTCAACCTGGCAAAGAGGCTAAATCTAATCAAGGGTGAGGAGTACTGCTTCACCTGGGTGACGGACTTCCCCTTACTGGAGTTTGACGAGACCCTGGGCAGATACATCTCCATCCACCACCCCTTCACCTCGCCCAAGTTTGAGGACATACCCCACCTGGAAGAACGCCCCCGTGAGGTGAGGGCCAGGGCCTATGACATAGTGCTCAACGGTGTGGAGCTGGGAGGGGGCAGTATCCGTATCCACGACCAGGAGTTACAGCAGAGGATATTCCGCCTCCTCGGTATGGACGACGAGACGGCCAGGAAGCGGTTCGGCTTCTTACTGGAGGCGTTCAAATACGGAGCCCCTCCCCACGGAGGGATTGCCCTGGGGCTGGACAGGCTGACGGCCATGCTCCTCGGACTGGAGGACATCCGTGAGGTAATCGCCTTCCCCAAGACCCAGAAGGCCTCCTGCCTCATGACCGAGGCCCCGTCTGAGGTGGATGAACAACAGCTAAAGGAACTGGGGATAAAGCTATTGTAGGACGGCAGTTTTGGAGTCCATTGACTGTGTCAATGGATTGCCCAGCGACACGGTCGCTGGACTCCAAGAGTTTGTAGGGTGCGTTGCAACGCACCATTTCTTGTTAGGTGGTGGTCTTGACGCACCCTACTAGACTGGTTTCCCAGAACAACACAAGGACAAAGCTGTTACCCTGAACCGCCCTAAGCGGAAAAGGAGGCAGTCATGAGACTAAAAGTAGACCACAAGAACGATGCCTTGTATTTCAGGCTGGATGAATCAGCAATTGTAGAATCGGAGGAGATTAAACCAGGTGTGATCCTTGACTACGATGCTAAAGACAATGTGGTTGGGGTTGAGATATTGGGATTAAGCAAACGTGTTCCAATAGAGATGCTAAAGAGTTTGCAATTTGAAACGGTTTAATTACTCACATTTTATGCCTATGGCATGAGAAACCAGCCATGCCCAAACGCATCAAAAAACGTTCTAAAAAAGTAGGTCTCCCGCCCGGCAGTCTCGTCCATATCGGGGAGAGGAAGACCGAGGAAGTTAGGATAAGAATAATGGAGTACGACGAGACGCACTTCCATGAGAAAGAGGTAAAGACGCCAGAGGAGTGCCTCCCCTTTAAGGATAAACCCACCATTACGTGGATAGACGTGGCTGGTATCCATCGGCCAGAGGTAGTGGAGAAGATTGGTGGTTATTTCGGACTGCACCCGCTAGTGATGGAAGACATCCTCAACACCGACCAGCGTCCGAAGATGGAGGATTTCGGCAGTTACGTCTACGTCGTCCTTAAGATGCTCTTCTACAATGGAAGGACTAACGAGATAGTCAGTGAGCAGATGAGTGTAATACTGGGCCAGAACTTTGTCCTCTCCTTTCAGGAGATAGAGGTAGACGTCTTTAACCCGCTCAGGGAGCGGATAAGGACGGGCAAGGGGCACCCAAGGAAGATGGGAGCAGATTACCTTGCCTACGCCCTCCTGGACTCTATAGTGGACAACTACTTCGTAATACTGGAGAGACTCGGAGAAGGCATAGAGTCCCTGGAGGAGGAGCTGATAACCCGTCCGACACGAAAGACCTTACAAGCCCTTCATAACCTGAAACGGGAGATGCTATTCTTACGCAAGTCAGTCTGGCCCCTGAGGGAGGTAATCAGTGGACTAGAAAGGGGGGAATCGGCGCTGATTAAGGAGGCGGTCAGGATATACCTCAGAGACGTCTACGACCATACCATCCAGGTGATTGACTCTATAGAGACGTCCCGCGACATGCTCTCAGGAATGCTTGATATCTATCTCTCCAGTATCAGTAATAAATTGAACGAGGTAATGAAGGTACTCACCATCATAGCTACTATATTCATGCCCCTTACCTTTATCGTAGGTGTTTACGGTATGAACTTCAGGTACATGCCAGAACTTGGGTGGAAGTGGGGTTATTTTACTATCTGGGCCATTATGGTTGCCATTGGTGTCTCCATGTTGATTTACTTCAAGAGAAGGAAATGGTTGTGAAAAAGCAGTAGGGAGTAAGCAGAAACCTCGTTTTTTTAGTAGGGGCGACCGGCCGGGTCGCCCCTACACTGTATTTTTGGAGGAACCGCCATTGCCCCTAAGGCTGGCAATCCGCCTGAGGCGGACCGTTGAGTCTAGAGACACCCCACTCCAGAAACCCCTACAGTATCTCAAGGGCGTAGGGCCAAAGCGGGCCGAACTACTCGGCAGATTGGGCCTCTTCACCCCCCAGGGACTGCTTTATTTCTTACCCAGGGATTATCAGGACAGGAGCCAGATTACATCCATAAAGGACGTAAAGTTTGGCTCTACTGCCACGGTAAAGGGGACGGTGTTAGACGTCGGCCTCAAAGCCACTAGAGGCAGGAGGACCTTACTGGAGGTACTGGTGGATGACCGTACGGGGACTATCGCCGCCACGTGGTTTAACCAGCCCTTTCTTGCGGAGAAGTTCCGTAAGGGACAAGAGGTATTACTCCACGGGAAGATAGGGAGCTACAAGTACCTCCAGATAGTTAACCCCGAATTTGAGTTTCTGGATGAGGGTAGGGGCGACCCACCGGCTCGCCCCTACGCCAGTGGCATTGTCCCGATATACCCCCTTACGGAGGGGATTGGGCAGGGTTATTTGAGGAGGATTGCCATGCGCGCCCTGGAGGAGTGTGTCCCATACCTTGAAGAGGTAATCCCCCCGTCATTCCAGAGGCTCAGGCGACTGATGCCCCTCCAGGAGGCCGTAAAGGAGGTACATTTCCCTGCCTCTATGGAGTCCATGAGGAGGGCCAGGAAACGGCTGGTCTATGAGGAACTATTCCTCTTTCAGTTGGCCGTGGCCCTGCGACGGGACAGGGTAAGACAGGAGAAGGGTTACGCCTTTAGCATAGGTCCCAACGTAGACGTCCACGTCCGCAGACTGTTTCCCTTCAGGCTAACGGGGGCGCAGGAGAGGGCCATAGGGGATATCAGGAGGGACATGGAGAGTCCACGGCCCATGAACCGGCTCCTCCAGGGGGACGTGGGCTCGGGCAAGACGGTGGTGGCCCTTTACGCCATGCTTGCCGCCGTAGCCAACGGCTTTCAGTCTGCCCTTATGGCCCCTACGGAGATACTGGCGGAACAGCACTACCGTACCCTTGAGCGATATCTGGCCCGTGCAAAGGTAAAGGTTGCCCTGTTTGTTGGGGGCAGCCCCGGGAGGAAGGAAAACCTTGAGGCCCTGGCCAAAGGAGAGATTGATATAGCCGTAGGCACCCATGCCCTTGTATCCAGAGACGTCCACTTCAAGAAACTAGGTCTCGCGGTAGTGGACGAACAGCACAAGTTTGGTGTGTTGCAGAGGGCCGGGTTGAGACTGAAGGGGCAGAGACCAGACGTCCTCGTTATGACGGCGACACCCATACCCAGGAGTCTGTCCCTGACCCTCTTCGGGGACCTGGACGTCTCTATCATTGACGAGATGCCCCCAGGGAGGCCGCCCGTAAAGACCCTCTGGGTATCCAGGAAGAGGCTCCAGGAGGCCCATGAGTTCCTCCGCTGTCGGCTAAGAGAGGGAAGGCAGGTCTTTGTCGTCTATCCCATAATAGAGGAATCAGAGAGACTAGACCTCCGTTCAGCCAAAGAGGGTGCGAGGTTGTTACAGAAATACTTCCCTGAGTTCAGGGTGGAGCCCCTCCACGGGCGGATGAGTTCCGCAGAGAAGGAACGTATCATGTGTGACTTCAGGGAGAGACGGATACATATCCTGGTCTCTACCGTCGTTATAGAGGTGGGTATTGACGTGCCTAACGCCACTATTATGGTCATAGAACATGCCGAGAGGTTTGGTCTGGCCCAGCTCCACCAGCTGAGGGGGCGGATAGGCAGGGGGGCGGAACAATCTAATTGCCTGCTCTTTGCTGAACCCGCTAGCCTTGAGGCCAAAAAGAGGCTTGAGGTATTCACCAGGACTAACGACGGCTTTATTATTGCAGAAGAGGACCTTAAGCTTAGGGGACCAGGCGAACTTTTTGGTACCAGACAGCACGGCCTGCCAGACCTGAAGGTGGCAGACCTGGTAAGGGACCTCCCCCTCCTGGTCCAGGCCAGGGAAGATGCCTTCAGATTGGTGGAGATAGATGCTACACTCAAAAAATTCCCCACTTTAAAGGGCAGACTGCAGGGGTCCTCCCTGGGTGGCCTGAGCCGTCAGGGGCTGGCCAGCGTGGGCTAGATAAAAATATGAAAAAGGTGCTCCTTATTGGAGGTTCGGACACTTGCGCCGGGGCTGGCATACAGGCAGACCTCAAGGCGGTGACGGTCCTGGGGGTTTATGGTACGACCATCATAACGGCCCTCACTGCCCAGAATACCCAGGGAGTCCAGGATATTTACCCGGTCCCTCCAGCCTTCGTTGCCCGACAAATAGATTCCATTATGCAGGATATAGGCACGGATGCCCTGAAGACAGGCATGTTGCTGAACAAAGACATAGTGAAAGTGGTGGCAGATAAAATAAAGGAGTACAAGATAGACAAGGTAGTAATTGACCCGGTAATACTGGCCAAAGGGGGCTATCCCTTACTTAATGAGGAGGCCCTGGAGGTCCTGAAATCAGAACTCTTCCCCTTAGCCTCTTTAGTAACGCCTAATATACCTGAGGCCGAGAGGCTTACCGGTATTTCTATAAGGGGTATCCCTGATAGATGGGAGGCGGTACGAAGGCTCCATGCTATAGGGGCTAAAAACGTACTGATTAAAGGTGGCCATGCACACTTTACGGGTGAGGAGGTGGAAGATGTATTTTATGATGGAAGGGAACTTACCACATTTTCTGCCCGACGCATCCCGGGCGTAGACGTCCATGGTAGTGGTTGCGTACTGGCCTCCTCTATCTCTGCAGGGCTGGCAAAGGGGTACTCATTATTGGAAGCTATACGTACTGCCAGGGAGTTCCTCCTCAAGGCGATGCACCGCCCGCTCCGCATAGGGAAAGGGCACGAGGTAATAGACCCAAAGTAGGGGCAGGGTAACCCTGCCCCTACAAGAGTCCGCCTGAGGGGGGTCGCCCCTACCACCTATATATAGTGTTGATAATAAAAAATAGTACTAAATATTGTATTTTTTTCTTGACAGTGGCTGGATAAAGTATTATAGTACGCACCGCCTGGAGGGGATGGTAATAGATAGAATGTACGAGGCGCTTTTCTATAATATCAACCGCTTTTATGGGAAGGAGGAGAGATGGCCCCAGTAATACTGGAGATGAAGAAGAAAGGGGGCAGGGTAGAGACCATCTGTGAGTTGGAGGTCGCCCTGCAGACATTCAGCGAGGCCGTAGAGGCCCACGAGTACCTGGAGATAGACGGGGATGTAGAGGGCGACGGCCTTTCTACCCACTGTCTGACAGTGCTAGACCACGAAAAAAAGGTAGCCCACAATATTACCCTGGAAGCAATACTAACACAGGAGTTAGATGCCCTAATTAAGGCCCTGGAGACGGGGGTAAAGAATCCCCTCTATGGAGTAACCCGTATAGTAGGATATTACAGCCGTATATCCAACTGGAACAAGTCTAAGCTGGGAGAGCTCAGGGATAGACACAAGGGGAATTACTCCGTAAAGGCTGTAGCCTAGAAGGTTTAGAAGTAGGTAGGGGCGTATTGCACGCACCGTTACCAGAAGTTCAAGAACCCGCAGGCCCTGCACCTGTTATTAAGGTGCAGGGCCAAATTTTTTGGTCTTTAGGGAGTGCCACCCTCAGGCGGATTTGCCCTCAATGACCTCAAGGGCCTTCTTTACTGCCTCCTTAGCATCCCTGGCGAAGATTATCTCGTTCCCCCCTGAGCGGGCCTTCTCTATCTGCCAGGTGCCTAATCCTATGACTGGTCTCTTTATAACAAAGGCGATGGCAATCTCAGAGAGGGTACCCAATTTACCCCCTACGGCGATGACGGCCTGTCCCGAGGAGACCACGAGGACGTTCCTTGCTATACCAAGGCCAGAGGGTATAACTATATCTATATAAGGGTTGGCACTGGAGGGGTCTTCCCCTGGAATAATACCCAGGGTAAGGCCGCCCATCTCTTTTGCCCCCTTAGCGGCGGCCTCCATAACCCCGGTCAGCCCACCACAGACCAGGACGGCCCCCCGTCGGGCTATCTCCCGCCCTACTTCCAGGGCATTCCTGGACTCCTCCTCTGTGGCCACGCCACTCCCTATCACGGCGATACACTTTTTTGTCATCGGATTCCCCTCCGTAGGGGCGTATCGCGATACGCCCCTACTACTTCACAAGGTTGGGGCGATTATTACCTACTCCATCCATGCTGTCAAGGTTTCGCGCATGATATAGAAGGGTTGCTCCCTTGAAATACACCTTTATAAAGTATATAAAAACGTCTAAATTACGGCCTAAAACATCGCCTGGATATAGTAAAGAAATGGAATACCCTAAACTGCGTCCTGTTGAAATCTTTCCCGTGGAAGTAACCGGCCAGAAGTTACTCTGTATAAGAGACCCCATAGGCATCACAGAAAAATTGGTCTTTGTCCCTTATCAGCTATTGGACGCATTACGCCTTTTTGACGGGCATCACTCCTTAAGGGATATCCAGGCCGAGTTTGCCAGGAGACACAGGACGGCATTGTTTATTGAGCACCTGGAAGGGGTGGTAAAGGAGTTAGATGCCCATGTACTCCTTGAGGGGGAGAGATTTAACTCGTTCGTAGAGAACCTGCGGGGAGAATTCAGTAACTCCAGCCTGAGAAAGGCTACCCTGGCAGGTAGGTCTTATGAGGGAGCCCCGGGGGCGTTAAGGGCCCAATTAGAGGGATTCTTCCTCGCAGAGGGGGGGCCCAACGGTCTTCCAGGCAGGCAGGAGAGGGACGTATTAAAGGGGGCCGTAATTCCCCATATTGATTTTGGCAGGGGAGGACCTTGTTTTGCCTGGGCCTACAAGGAGATAGTAGAATCTTCCAGCGCAAGGGTCTTTATACTCCTTGGGACGTCCCATCACCCAACAGGAGAGGCCTTTACCCTGACCAGGAAGGATTTTGAGACGCCGCTGGGCGTGCTTAAGACAGAACGGCCCTTTGTAGAGACCCTGATGAAGGCGACGGGGGGCAGGTTCATTAAGGGGGAATTTGCCCATAGGGCGGAGCACTCCATAGAGTTGCAGGCGGTCTTTCTCCAATACCTGTTTGGGGGGAGGCAAGACGTTTCTATAGTCCCAATCCTTTGTTCCTCCTTTCGGGAGGCACTACAAAATGGTTCAAGCCCCGGCGACCTGACGGAGGTAAAGGATTTCCTGGAGGTGTTGAAAGAGACGGTGTCCACATATCCCAAGAAGACCTGCGTAATAGCTAGTGCCGACTTGAGTCACGTAGGTCCCCGCTTTGGGGACCCCTTCTATGCAGACCAGGAGCGCCTGAGTACCATTGCCCAGGAGGACACGGCGACCATCAGGTTCATAGAGGCAGTGGATGCAAAAGGGTTCTTTGCAGACGTGCAGAGAGACGGGGATAAAAGGAAGATATGCGGGCTTACCCCCATATATGCCCTCTTGAAGGTGATACGGGCCTCCAAAGGGAGGCTGATGAAGTACGGACAGTGGCCGGACCCTATGGGGATGGTGAGCTTTGCCAGTATATGTTTTTATTGAGTTATTGGACAACCGGGCAATCATGTGGTATAATTATTTTGGAATAAAAGGGCGTCGCTCTTTGACATAGAGGGATCGGTAAAAGGCCAAAAGCAAGGTGCAAGCTAAGGAATTCCATAAGAATTTCTCTTCCTAAAAGAGCTCTAGGGGAAGCACATAAAGGGCTTACGGCCTTTTACCGGTAGTGTGCGTGAAAGGAGGGGGCGGGTATCCGCCTTAAGCGGAAGTGGTTAGTAAGTTAGTTTAGTAAGGAAGGATTTGGCTGGGAGTTAGAAACCAGAGGAAAGGGTTTAAAAACCCGAACTCCGGGACCTAACTTCCAGCCAAAGGAGTGAGCGCCGTTTGTGAGAGATTTGGCTGGAAGCCGGTTGAACGATGTAGTGTAGTGAAATGCCCTACGTAGTATGAGTAATCAACCGACTTCCAGCCTTTTTTGTTTAAAAATTGGTATCGTCTCATTAGAGGGTACGTTTGAGGGTAGGTCTTTATAACAGACATGTCCCTCTCCGCTACCCTTTTTTTGTTTGCATTATATGGTGAGACCTCTGTGAAAGTTACCGCACTACTTCGTGTCATTCTGAGCGAAGCGAAGAATCTGAGATTCTTCGGTCGTTTCACTCCCTCAGAATGACATCTTGTAGGGTTTTTCAGAGTTCTCAATTAAGGAGGGGAAAATCCAAAAATTCTATCTTTCCCTCTGCCCACAATTACTTAATCTTTGACAGGTCAAACGTGAATTCTACCGGCTTCCCTTTGGGGGTAGAGACCTCAAGGGTTACCGTGCCGTTTGGGTCTACATGGTGGAGGTCAAAATAGTAGTAGCAGATGGCCCTGTAGGCAGGCGACTGGGGCCATGACTTACTACTTTCTGCGACCTTGTCATGACGTTCTTCCACTGGCCTTATAGTCTGTCCTTTGTGCTTGAGGACTGCACGGCAGTCCTTAGCAAAGTCCAACTCGTCCCCATAGAGGGACACCCCGAAGGCAAGCCTGTCCTTTAGCTCTTCCAGGAGCTTATTTATATCATCAGGCGTCATTTTGATGGATTCAAAAGGGGAGTTTTTCGCCTCAAAGGCCACCTTAGAGAATGGGGTGATAACCCTGGCGGCCCCCTTTCCGTAACCCAGGTCCACCCGCCATTCCTTGAAGAAGGTCAAGTAGTCTGCCTCCTTATTGGTCTTACCGTAGGCGATGGCCAGGTTGGTTTGTTCCTCAGTGAGCTTGGTCCATACAGCCTCGGCCGGGTGGGAAAAAAGTATGAATAAAGACATTACCGCGGTAAGAGAGATTAGCTTATTCATCCTTTTTCTCCAGTTCATTCAATTCCTCGGCAGTAGGTTTCTTTATGCGTCCGGCACCTTTGGTCTTGAAGACCTTAGGGCTAGGACACCTAAGCCTGGGGAATTTAACTGTTATTTTTTTCTTTGCCAATTACTAACTCCTCATCCCTAACCCCTAACCCCTAACGGGGGGATGGGGAGGGTTCCTGTTCCTTGCTCATCCTGCTCAGGATGCGGAGTATGAGGGTATTATATTCGGCGAGTTGCGCCCTGAGTTTTTCTAGCTCCACCCGCGTCTCCTCCTTTGTTTTCTTGGAATCCCTGGAGGCATCTCCCACGAGGAATTCTAGCATGGAGACCTTGTCCTTGAGGAATTGGTAATCTCGTTCCATGGAGTTGAGGCGACTCAGGATATCGTCATACAGTTCTTGTCTCTCTGCAGGGAGGTCATGGGGTTCCCTGGCCTTTTCCGTCTCCTTGGTGGATGGGGTCGGGGGGGTTTTAGTATTGGTGGTAGGCCCGACTTGAGGGGTAATTATACCCTCGGCAGGCCCTTTTTCCCCTCCAAAGAAGCAACCCGAGAGGGAAAGTATCAGGGACAATGCTAGTAGTCGTGTGGAGTATGTGGCCATAGACACCCCCATTATGCCTTTTATCTTTTACTGATGCAAGGGGGCTTTGCCCTGTTAAATCCAGTGGTATCCTGTTGAATCCAGCCATTTACCCTTTTGAAAGATATGTTATATAAAGAGGTGTTGGGGCAGTAGGTGCGGGGTTACCCCGCCCCTACAAAAATTCCTGATTGCTGAATTCCTGAAAAACGGTAACCGAAGGTTCAGCCGTAGGGGCGAACGGCCGTTCGCCCCTACAGTAGACTGATTCCAAGAGGCCCGAAGGAAGACATAATATGCCTGTGTCCCTTCCTTCGGGCCTTTTTATTTTGACAGGAGACA
>JACQVQ010000013.1 GCA_016209685.1 Planctomycetota bacterium
AAAACGGTAACCGAAGGTTCAGCCGTAGGGGCGAACGGCCGTTCGCCCCTACAGTAGACTGATTCCAAGAGGCCCGAAGGAAGACATAATATGCCTGTGTCCCTTCCTTCGGGCCTTTTTATTTTGACAGGAGACATACACATGTTAGAAGACATCGTAAAACAAATAAGGGCAGTACTGCAGAACCAACTCCCCGGCAAACTGGACCAAATAGAACTAGAAAGGGCGGATGGGGTAACTCTGGATGACATTCAATATTTCTATCTCCAGGGAGGGCATAAAGATGGTCGTCATAATTATCCAAATATCATCATCTTGGGAGAGGCCGCCACTTGTACCAATGCCACCCTTCCTCCCTACCCCAAGAGGGAGCTGAGGCACAGGGTTTCCATATGGGTGGCCGACAGGGTTGTATCCCCCGACAGTGAACTAGCCCAGACCAGGCTGTTGCGCTATGTAGAGGCAGTGGAGAGGGTATTGGCCCTTAACCCCACCCTGGGAGGAAAGGCGATAGACTCTACAGTGGCCAATCATGATTATTACTTTAAGAGAGAAGATTTCGTAAAAAGGGCCCTCCTTACCTTAAACGTACTGGAGCGGCCTTCCACGGCCAGCTACTAAGGACTTTTGTACCAAAGCCCAGGTAGCCCTACTAGGAATCAGAGGTAATGGAGGTCCTAACATACCCATGCATCACGTAGGAGAATTAGTGCCAGTTCATGCCCCCGCCACTGGGAAAGTCTTCTGGTTCTGGGAGTCGTTTACGTATGATGAGGAGGGGAGGATAGAGATAGGGCCAGATGAGGTCTTGGGCTTTGTCAGGACCGATGATGGGGAGGAGTGGCTTATCCGTTCTCCCCTTGTAGGTGCTAAAGGCCTTCTTTTCTTGCTTCCTAAAGATTCCAGGGAGAGAGTTGGCATAACAGAACGCATAGCCTGGATAAAGATAACCGCAATTAAGAGTGCCTGAGGAGGTTAATGCACCCTTTTTTACTCAGGGGCAGAGGATTTTTGCCTGGACATTTGTATCCCGTACCGTTGCAGAGGTATCTATTGGAATTACGTTAATATCTCTGGTAATTCTGGTGACCCTGGTGGTACTGCCTGTGGCAGTGCTATCTTTGCCAGAGATGCTGGTATCCCTTACAAAGTCGCAAGAGGGGACTATTGAACCATCAGGCCTGAGCTTTAAGACCCAAATGTCCCCCTCTCCGGCACCGAAGGACCAGGTCTCGCCAGCCACTATGTACCCCCCATCGTCGGTCTCGCGGATGGAGTGGGCATGGTCCTCTTTAACCCCACCGTAGGTCTTCTGCCACTCCACGGCACCATCTGCCCTGAGCTTAAATACCAATAGGTCAAAGTCCCCTGCACCGAAGGAGGCTGTACTACCGGCTACTATGTACCCTCCATTCCTGGTCTCCTGGATACAACGAGCCCAATCCCAACCCTTACCCCCATAGGTCTTTTGCCATTCTATTATCCCATCAGGTCTCAACTTCAAAACCCAAAAGTCCCAAATCTCTCCTCCCCGTCCTTCTGTACCGAAGGACTGCGTCTTACCAACCACTATATATCCCCCATCTCCGGTCTGATGGATAGATTCGGCTTCATCCCCGTTGGCTCCCCCATAGCCCTTCTGCCACTCAATAGTACCATCCGACCTGAGCTTCAAGACCCAGACGTCGTCTTCTCCAGCACCAAAGGACGCCGTCCCACCAGCTACTATGTACCCCCCATCCCTTGTCTCGTGAATAGAATGGGCCTCATCCCACTTCTCTCCCCCATAGGTCTTCTCCCACTCCACAGTACCATCAGCCCTGAGCTTTGAGACCCAGAGGTCGCTGGACCCAGGAGCAAAGGGTATCGTCTTGCCAGCCATTATGTACCCCCCATCCCTGGTCTCCTGGATGGACTCCACCACCTTAACATTCTCTCCCCAATAAGCCTTCTGCCACTCCACGCTACCATCCGCCCCGAGCTTCAAGACCCATAGGCTTCCAGCAACGAAGGACAGTGTCAAACCGGCCACTATATACCCCCCATCACCAGTCTGCTGGACACAATAGGCCTCATCCTCATTAGCTCCCCCATAGGTCTTCTGCCACTCTACGGCACCATCGGGCTTGAGTTTTAGTATCCAAACGTCCCTGTCCCTACCCTTAATCTTATCTACAGCGACGAAGGAGTCTGTCCAACCGGCCACTATGTACCCACCGTCACGGGTCTCCTGAATAGAATAAACCCTATCCATATTGGCCCCCCCATACGTGGCGGCCCATCCGCCTCCCTGAACCATGCCAGGTTCATGGTCTGAGGCGGACAAAGAGGGACAGGCAACAAAAAAGATAAACGCAGAAGACAGGAGACAGAATACAGGATACAGGTTACAGGGGACAGTGAACAGGGAACAGGAGACGAGGAGACGAAGATGCTCCTTCGCTTTGCTCAAGGCTCTAACCCGAAGGGACTCGCCTGCGGCGGGTCTATTTAGCATCTGCGGCACAGCGGAAACCCACGGCCTTGTTCCTCTCGTCCGGCTTCCCCATAGACCTTTTTGAGCAACGGAGGAGATAAGCGGAATTTGCGAATAGGGAGCCGCCCCTTATGGCCCGTGTACCGGTGGGGGCCTCCGGACCTTTAGGATTGCTGTTGGGGGCCGTCTTGTAGTAATAGCGGTCAAACCAGTCACTGCACCACTCCATTACCCCTCCCGCCATGTCATTGCCCCCGTAGACGCTGTTACCGGCCTCATAACTTCCCACGGATAAGCTCCCGGCAGCCCCCCAGTTTACCCTGCTGGCGCTGAAGACGTCTCCCCAGGGGAAACGCCTCCCATCCGTACCCCGTGCCGCCTTTTCCCACTCCGCCTCGGTGGGCAGTCGCTTCCCCGCCCAGGCCGCAAAGGCGTAGGCATCGTACCAGTCTATGCGTATGACCGCATAGTCAGGGTGGTCAAAGTATCTGTCCTCATACCATTTCTCAGGATAATGGTCCTTATTCTTTGGTTCGCCCGGACAGCATTTGCCGTGGTCACCAGTCCTTTTTATGTAATCCAGGAACTCCCAGTAAAGGGCATTGGTAACCTCGTATTTGTCAATATAGTAGGCGTCCAGGTAGACCTCCCTTTGAGGGGTCTCTTCCACCCTGGCATTCTGGCTTATTGTCTCGTAGGGGTCTGCCCCCATAGTAAAATTCCCCGCCGGGATGGGTACCATCTCTGTCCACTTCGCCCTATTCTTTTCCAGGGCCTCTTTCATCACCCTGGCCCTTTCTTCCTCCTTCTCCTGGAACCTCTTTTCCTTCTCCCATGGCTTCAGACCAATTTCTGCCTTCTCCAGTGAGGCAACGTACCGTTCTATGCCTTCCCGCTCCTTATGATTCGGAGGAATGAGGCCCAAGCACTTATCCAGATGCCTCAGGGCCTCCTTTTTATTGCCGAGTTGCCAGTACACGCCCCCTAGACTGTATTGTAGATTGGGGAGGTCGGGATAGGCCTTTTCCGCCTTTTTATACTCCTCCAGGGCCTCTTCAAACTGGGCCTCCTCCCTGAGCTTATCCCCCTTTTCAATAAACTTCTTGGCCAACTCCTTTGCCTGTTCCCCAGTAAGCCCTTCGGGGAGGGCCTCGGTTACCTCTGGCAATTGCGGTATTAGTAATTTTCCATGACGACGGCAGAATTTCTCCCCCGACTGCCCCTTTTCTCCACAATCCGGACAGACCATCTCCACCTCTACCTCTGCAAGCGATTTACCGTCCTTGCCGCAGAAGACGGTGTCTTCCATGTATATCTGGCCGCACTCCGGGCACCTCCTGGCCTTGACGAGACCATAGACGTCTGCCTGTATCAGTCCTAACCACGCTGTGATACCAATAATGACCAGAGACAAGAATAACCTCACCAGTCTACTCCTCCAAAGTTTGTCCGTGCGAAGCGAAGGGGCTATACGTCCTTTATAATAGCCTAAAAATATTTATTTTAGCACATTAACCCCAGAAATCAACCTGTCATGTTGTAGTAAGTTTTCAAAACTGTGTGGGATTTTTGATGTAGTAGTAGGGGCACGTTGCAACGTGCCCCTACTTTGTAAGGGGGCAAGGCCCCTCACGCCACAGGCGGACTTACCACCCCCTAAAAAACAAGGGTTTAAAGGTTCAAGAGTTCAAGGGTTTAAGTTGTAGGGGCAGGGTTTACCCCTGCCCTACCCTACTTACAAAGGGAATCTTTGTAGCGTGCGAGTTTATCTCGCACGTTTAGCGTGCCAGACAAGTCCGCCAAAGGTTGAAAATCCTGTTGGAAATCCTCTGCTTAATTCCCGTCCATATTCCCAGTAACCATCCTGCCCTCCCCAGGGCTATAGCCATAGATACGGGTCCAGCCGGTATAGGTACCATTATTGTGCAAGACGTTTATCCCCCAGGGAGAGCCGAAGTCCACTACCAGGTCTTTCTTCCCGCCTCCATCCATATCCCCTAGAGTCATCCTGCCTGAACCGGGGCCCCAATGGTGGCGGCTGGTCCAGGGGGCCGCATTATTATAATAGACATTGATACCGGCATTGAAGTCACCAAAGTCCACTATCAAATCAGCCTTCCCATTCCTATCCATATCACCTGTAACCATCCTATATGCCCCAGGGCCGTAGGGGTGGACGCTGGTCCAGGGGGCCGCATTGTTGTAATAAACATTTATGCCTGCATTAAAATTGCCAAAGTCCACTATCAAATCAGCCTTCCCGTTTCCGTCCAGGTCGCCTGTTACCATCCTCCCCATACCAGGGCTGTAGGGGTGGATACTCGTCCAGGGGACGGCATTATTATAATAGACATTGATACCTGCATTGAAATTACCAAAATCCACTATCAAATCTTTCTTCCCGTTTCCATCCATATCTCCCACTACCATCCTGCCCTGACCAGGGCCAAATGGATGGAGGCTGGTCCATGGCCCGCTATTATTGTAGTAGACGTTTATGCCGGCATTAAAATTGCCGAAGTCTACTATCAGGTCATCCTGCCCGTTCCCATCCAGGTCGCCTACGACCATCCTGCCGGGGCCAGGGCTAAAGTTGTGGATACGGGTCCAGCTGGTAAAGGGACCATTATTGTGCAAAACGTTTATACCCCAGGGATAGCCGAAGTCCACTATCAGGTCGGCCCTCCCGTTGCCGTCCAGGTCACCGATGACCATATTGTAAGCCCCGGGGCCCCAGTGGTGGAGACTGGTCCAGAGGGCGGCGTTGTTATAATAGACATTAATGCCATCATTAAAATTGCCAAAATCCACTATTAAATCGTCCCTGTTCCCTACCGCGCATAAGGTATCCATCACGCTAGCTGGGGTGGAGACAGTTACGCTCACATTTGCCACAGATACGTTAGGACTTGTCACGGTTGAACTGATATTGTTCACTGTAAATGAGGGGGCATTCCCAGCCATCCCGACTGTGCCGAAGTTTAAACAGCCAGAGATATTCACATCTGCATCCAGTTTCATCACCAGGGCATCATAGTTTCCTGCCCCGAAGGAGTTTGTGTAGCCAGCGAGTATATACCCCCCATCGCTGGTCTCCTGGATGCAATTGCCTGCATCATAACCTAATACACTTCCACCACCAGGTCCAGTTCCACCAAAGGTCCTTTGCTGTATCACGTTACCATTGGAATCCAGTTTCAGCAGTGTAGCGTCATAGTTCCTTATTCCCCCGAAGGCCGTGCGGCCAGTGAGTGTATACCCCCCATCGCTGGTCTGCTGGATAGAATTGCTTTCATCGGCATTGCCTGTGCCTAATACCTTCTGCCAGACTATGTTACCGCTTGAATCCAGCCTCAGCACCGGGACGTCACCGCCCCCTGCCCCAAAGGAAGTTGTATTGCCAGTGAGTACGTATCCCCCATCACTGGTCTGCTGGATGGAATAGCCGCGGTCATTACCATTAGATCCACCATAAGTTTTTTGCCAGACTATATTGCCGCTTGAGTCCAGCCTCAGTACCAGGATATCCTCAAGTCCTGCCCCGAAGGAATTTGTGTAGCCAGTGAGTATGTATCCCCCATCGCTGGTCTGCTGGATGGAATAGCCCCAGTCATAATTACTTCCACCAAGGGTTCTCTGCCAGACTATATTGCCGCTTGAGTCCAACCTCAGCACCAAGACATCAGTGGCCCCTACCGCAAAGGTGTATGTGTAGCCAGCAAGTATGTACCCCCCATCACTCGTCTGCCAGATGGACTGGCCGTACTCATGACTACTTCCTCCAAAGGTCTTCTGCCAGACGATGTTACCGTTTGAATCCAGCCTTAGCACCAGGATGTCATCACCCCCTGCCCCTAAGGAACCTGTGTAGCCAGCAAGTATGTACCCCCCATCGCTGGTTTGCTGGATGGACCGGCCAACGTCACCACTGGCTCCACCAAAGGTCTTCTGCCAGACTATGTTACCACTTGAATCCAGCCTTAGCACCAGAACGTCATCGCCCCCTGCCCCGAAGGAAGCTGTGTAGCCAGTAAGTATGTACCCCCCATCGCTGGTTTGCTGGATGGAATTGCCTACATCAGCACTGCTCCCACCGAGGGTCTTCGTCCACTGGGCCCAGGAAGGACGGCAAAGGGAGAAAAGTATTAGGGATATTACAAGGATCCTGTAGCCGCAGGTCGCCAGATTCGCTTCGCTCACTGCCTGCCTGGCGGGCAGACAGGCATTTTGGAGTCCATTGATCCGCCTCAGGCGGACAATGGACAATATCCAGCGACATCCGCCTGAGGTGGACTGGACTCCATATAGTGAGAGAAATCTTGCGATGCCCCTTTTCATGACTACCCCGCTCTTCCCTGTACGTGTGTTTTAGAAACGACGTTGTCCCACGCAGGCTAAAGTTCGCTCCGCCTAAGGCGGGCGAATCTGCCTCAGGTCATGCCAAAGGCAGATACGCCTACGGCGTGACATGACCTGCGGCTACGCAAAGTTTAGAATATCTCAGTCAGATGTCAAGGAATATCCAGTAAAAGGACTTGAAGACAAGGGGCTATTATGGTAAACTTCTCAGGCTTTTTGTTTATGGGAAAAACTGGGTAGAAAAGAGGAGACAAGTCTGCCCCGGGCCACTCCGCCTCAGGCGGGTGACCCTCTTGGGCAGACGAGAGGAGGGTTCTTAATGATAGAGAGCCTTTTGCGCTTGATAGAGTGGGCACAGCAAAATAAAAGGACGGCCGGTATCGGCCTTGGCATATTCCTGCTAGTATTTATTATTGTCAACCTTCAGATGTATCACTATTCGGAGACCCCTGAGTTCTGTGGCACACTGTGCCACGAGATGGACGTCCACTACAGTTCGTTTAAGGCCTCACCACACCACAACAAACACGTCCACAATTGCCACGCCTGTCACGTAGGCCCTGGGATAGGAGGCTTCCTGCACGCCAAGCTCAGCGATGGACTCCATGACACCAAGGAACACCTTAAAGGCACGTTTACCGACGGGCGTGTCATAGAGATTGCCGACGACAGCGTCCCGGTCGTAAATATTAATTGTGTCAACTGCCACTCTAAGAAGGACTACACCAAAGACCCCACCCACCTGCCTGCAGTAGCCAAGAGCACCAAGAAGCTGTCCGAAGGTATCTTCAAGGTACTCTGGTGTACCGAGTGTCATGCAGGGCTGGTGCACCCCCACATGCCCGGGGACCTCTTTAAGGCCTATACGGAGATGAAGAAGGCCCATCCGGAGGAGAAGATAGAACCTGTAGGCACTTTTAAGGACGTAGAGTGTCTGGGCTGTCACAAAAACGTTACGCCTCAAGTGGTGAAGGAGTGGACCAACGGACTCCATTCCCAAAAGGGCGTTACCTGCGACGCCTGCCACGGCAACGACCACACGGTTATCAAAGAGAGACGTGGACAGGTCCCAGCCAACACCTGTTCCCCTTGTCATGAAAAGGCCTATGGAGAGTTTGCTCAGACCAAACATGCGACAGGTCGCACGGTAGCCCAACTACCCCACACGACGGTAACTACCAAACAACTGAGCATGTACCTCTGTAAAGACTGCCACCGTTTCAGTCAGATTAGGCCCTGGGATGAGTCCGGGGTAGACTGCTACGCCTGTCACATGGGCCATACCTTCTCCAAGACCCAGGCCCAGGAGTCCAAGGCCTGTGAGAAGTGCCATATCGGTGGGCCGGACCATTCCCAGTTAGACATGAAGGAGACCTCCCTGCACGGCAGGTTCTACTCCGAGTTAAGGGCCAAGACCGGAAAGGCGCCCAGTTGCCAGACCTGTCATGGGTCAGAAAAGACCCATAACTTTGAGCACTACAAACTCCCTGAGGCCCTTAAAGGCATTTAAAGTGGGGGCCATCCGCCTCAGGCGGATGGATTGCCCCTACAATCTATCCGGGTATGGGTAAAAACCTGGTACAGAAGATACTTCAGGCCCACCTGGTCTCAGGAGAGCTAAAAACAGGGTCAGAGATAGGCATCTCCATTGACCAGACCCTGACACAGGATGCCACGGGTACCATGGTCTACCTCCAGTTTGAGTCCATCGGCATCCCCAGGGTGAAGACTAAACTCTCCGTAAGCTATGTGGACCATAACACCCTCCAGACCAGCCTTGAGAACAGCGACGACCACCTCTACCTCCAGACAGTAGCCGCAAGATACGGGATATACTATTCCAGGCCGGGCAATGGTATATGCCACCAGGTACACCTGGAGCGTTTTGCCATCCCGGGCCAGACCCTCCTGGGCTCAGACAGCCACACGCCCACGTGTGGTGGCCTGGGCATGATTGCCATTGGGGCGGGGGGATTGGACGTGGCGGTGGCCATGTCGGGTTCTCCCTTCTTTATAGCTACCCCAAAGATAGTCCTGGTGAAATTACTAGGACACCTCAGACCCTGGGTCTCTGCCAAAGACGTTATCCTCCACCTCCTGCAGAGGCTTACCGTCAAGGGCGGGGTGGGAAAGATATTTGAGTACGGGGGGCCGGGTATAAGATGCCTGAGCATCCCCGAACGTTCCACTATTACCAACATGGGGGCAGAACTGGGGGCCACTACCTCCCTATTCCCCAGTGATGAGATTTCCCGTCAATTTCTAAAGACACAGCACAGGGAGAAGGACTGGATTGAGCAAGCTCCGGATAAGGACGCCCAGTACGAGGAGGAGCTAGAAGTTAATTTAAACAGCCTTGAGCCACTTATCGCCCTCCCGCACAGCCCCGATAACGTCCGCACCGT
The DNA here is from genome assembly GCA_016209685.1 of Planctomycetota bacterium. Taxonomy (GTDB): domain Bacteria; phylum Planctomycetota; class Brocadiia; order Brocadiales; family Bathyanammoxibiaceae; genus 2-12-FULL-52-36. Next base: position 9,241 of record JACQVQ010000013.1, read on the forward strand.
GAAGGAAGTGGCCGGGACTAGACTCAGCCAGATATGCATAGGCAGTTGTACCAACTCCTCTTATAATGATTTAATGGTGGTAGCAAAGATTTTAAAGGGGAAGACCATCCCTCCCGAGGTAAGCGTTACTATAAGCCCGGGTTCCAGGCAGGTGCTGGAGAATATAGCCAGAGAAGGGGCACTGGAGGACCTCATCGGGGCCGGGGCCAGGGTATTAGAGCCTGCCTGCGGCCCATGTATAGGTATGGGCCAGGCGCCGCCCTCTGGGGGCGTATCCCTAAGGACGTTTAATCGCAACTTCCGTGGCAGGAGCGGTACCCCCGATGCCCAGGTCTATCTGGCCAGCGCAGAGACCGCCGCCGCCTCTGCCCTTACCGGGGTTATAACCGACCCCAGGGAGCTGGGGAAACCCATAAAGGTTAAACCCCTCCACAGGGCCATTATAGATGATAAACTCATAGTGCCCCCAGCCGTTGACCCGTCTAAGGTAGAAATTATCAGGGGGCCCAACATAAAAGAGATACCAAAGAGGGGGCCTATAGAAGACACCCTTGAGGGGGAGGTGCTGATAAAACTAAAGGACAACGTCAGCACGGACGACGTCTTGCCTGCCGGGACAAAGGTACTGGCCTTCCGTTCCAACATACCTGCAATCTCACGTTTTACCTTTGAATACGTTGACCCGGATTTCGTGAATAGGGCCAGGAAGAAAAAAGGCGGCTTCATCCTGGCAGGGAGCAATTACGGCCAGGGCTCCAGCAGGGAACATGCCGCCCTTGCGCCCATGCACCTGGGGGTAAAGGCCGTCCTGGCTAAATCCTTCGCAAGGATCCACAGGGTCAATCTAATCAATGCAGGACTCCTCCCCCTTGTCCTGGAAGAGGAGGTCTCCTATGACCAGATAGACCAGGGAGACCGCCTGAGGCTTAAGGGACTAAGGGAGGCCATAAAGGCGGGGAAGGGCCTTACCGTTACGAATGTGACGAAGCAGAAGGAGATTTTAGTAAACCCGCAACTTACCCCCAGAGAGGCTGAAATCATACTGGCGGGCGGCTTACTGAATCATCAAGTAGAGACTGGCAGAAAACTTGTAAGCGCGGGGAATCGGAAGCCATGAGGACAAAGATAACCATAATCGGGGCTGGCAACGTAGGCGGCACCACGGCCAATAGGTTAGCAGAAAAAGAACTGGGAGAAGAGATAGTGCTCCTGGACGCCTATGCCGGGATTGCCAAAGGCAAGGCCCTGGATATGGTTGAGGCTGGGCCCGTATGCGGCTACAGCACAAAGGTACTGGGTACTGATAATTTTGAGGATGTAAAAGACTCTTCTATTACCATAATAACGGCCGGCTTCCCCAGAAGGCCGGGGATGACAAGGGAGGAACTCCTTTTAACTAATGCAGAGGTCGTGAAGAAGATTGTCGTGGAGGTAGTAAGGGTAGCCCCAGAAACAATTATAATCATGGTCACGAATCCTCTGGACGCCATGGCCTATCTTGCCTACAAGGTAAGTGGATTCCCCAGGGAGAGGGTTATAGGGATGGCAGGTGTCTTAGACTCCGCACGCCTCCGAACCTTTGTCGCCATGGAACTGGGTATCTCTGCGGAAAACGTCCAGGCCATGGTCTTAGGGAGTCATGGCGAGACCATGGTAGCAGTACCAAGCCTTACCACCGTGGCAGGGGTGCCTGTGTCAGAGTTAATCCCTAAAGAGAGGCTTGACGCCGTCATTGAACGCACCAGAATGGGTGGACAGGAGATACTGGAACTCCTGAAGACCGGCAGTACCTTTTATGCCCCCTCGGCCGCCATAGCAAAGATGGTGGAGGCCATCCTGAAAGATAAAAAGGAGATACTCCCCTGTACCGCCTTCTGCCAGGGGGAATACGGGATAAGGGACATATTTATCGGTGTGCCAGTCAAACTCGGCCGCAGGGGGATGGAAGGGATAACCCCACTGCCATTAACCCCGGAGGAACTAAAGGCACTGCAGAAATCAGCGGCCTCAATAAAACCCCAATGTGAAGAGATAGAGAGATTCCTCCAGGAAGTTAAGGCCTGTAGTGAGCGGAGCGAATCTATATGAACACGCGAACCGGTCTCTGGCCCTGGCTACTACAGAGGCTCAGCGGGCTATTCCTCAGTGCAGGTGTGCTTATCCATTTCTTGACGCTCCATAGTAGTAGCGGCCCCCCCTCTTATGCAGAGGTTGTGTCAAGGCTCACCTCACCTGGCTGGGTATCGTTTTATTTGATACTTCTGGCCATACTCATCTATCACGGTCTTAACGGCCTATGGGCCATATCCCTGGACTTTAATGCCCCCGGCCCCTTTAGAAAGGGGTTTAAGCTGACTCTCTATCTTGTAGGAATGGGTACGTTCCTCGTCGGCCTGATGATACTAAATTCTTTTAAACCTTGAACTTTGAACCTTTGAGCCTTTGAACCCTTGAGTTTTTTATATGGGTATATTCGGAAGAATCATCAATGACATCCTGTGGAACCTGAATACCAGCATCTCCTCCTTTACCCTGCACAGGATTACGGGGATAGCGCTGGTACTATTCCTGTTCCTGCACGTCTGGACCCTCAGTGCAGTCTTCCAGGGGGTGGAGGGTTTTGAAAAGGCCGTGAGCAAGTTTAATAACCCCCTGGGCCACGCCATGGAGTATACCCTGTTCCTTGCCGTTACCTTCCACTTATTGAATGGACTCAGGATAACCCTTGTGGAGTTTCTGGCCTTGGCACCCCAGCAGGAAAGACTCTTATGGGCAGGTCTTGTGGTTTTGAGCATTATGGGTATTTACGGTGTAATACTAATATTTTGAACCTTTAAACCTTTGAACTTTTGAGCCTGGGCATTTGAGGGAGTGACCTTGCGATACCATGAGGTCATAGTGGTCGGTGGAGGGCTGGCTGGCCTGCGGGCGGCCATAGCCGTAAACGAGAGGAACGTAAGCGTTGCGGTACTCTCCAAGGTCCATCCCCTGAGGTCCCACACCGTAGCCGCCCAGGGAGGGGTCAACGCACCCCTGGGTAACCACCCTAGAGGACATTACGATAACTGGGAAAAACACGCCTACGATACCATTAAAGGCAGTGACTTCCTTGCAGACCAGGACGCAGTGATAAGGATGACCAGGGAGGCCGCCGCCCGCATACTGGAGATGGAACACTGGGGCTGTCCCTTCAGCCGCACCCCGGAGGGGAAGATTGCACAGAGGCCGTTCGGCGGGGCCGGTTTCCCGAGGACGTGCTACGTGGCGGACACCACCGGTCATGCCTTGCTCCACACCGTTTATGAGCAGACCGTTAGATTCCAGCAGGCGGCGGAGAGGAAGGAGATGGTGCTCTATCCAGAGTGGTTGATAACCAACCTGGCGGTTGAAGGGGAGGAGTGCAGGGGACTGGTGGCCATGGAGATGGCTACCGGGAGACTGGAGACCTTTCTGGCCGAGGCGGTCATCTTTGCCACTGGAGGGGCAGGCAGGCTTTATGGGAATTCCACAAACGCCCTCATCAACACCGGCATGGGTATGGCCGTACCCTACTGGGCCGGGATACCTTTAAAGGACATGGAATTCATACAGTTCCACCCCACTACCCTTTACGGGAAGAACGTCCTCATTACAGAAGGGGCGAGGGGAGAGGGCGGGTTTCTGGTTAATAATAAAGGGGAGCGCTTCCTGGCCAACTATGCTGACTCCGGGAAGGCCATGGAGGTAGCCCCGAGGGATATTATATCCCGCAACATGACGAAGGAGATTACGGAAGGTAGGGGCTTTGAGGGGGGGTACTTGCACCTGGACCTCAGACACCTGGGCAGGGAAAAGATACTTGCCCGACTGCCAGGGATAAGGGAGATATGCCTGGAGTTCGCCGGGATAGACCCAATAGATGAACCCATCCCCGTCCAGCCAGGACAGCACTATACTATGGGTGGGATTGACTGTACGACGGAGTGTGAGACCAGGATAAAGGGGTTCTATGCGGCAGGGGAGGCCGCCTGCGTGAGCGTCCATGGGGCCAACCGGCTGGGGGGCAACTCCCTCCTTGAGACGTTAGTATTCGGCCAGATAGCAGGAGACAGGGCGGCGGAATACGTCCAGACCAAGACCCAAAGGGAACAGGGAAAGAAGGCCCTTGAGGAGACCCTGGCAAGGACGGAAGAGAAGATAAAGAAGACCCTGAACTCCACAGGCAAAGAACACCCCTCAAAGATAAGAGACGCGATGCAGGACTTGATGGTGAAGGACGTTGGGATATTCCGCAACGGTCAGGGGCTAAAAGAGGCATCGGAAGGGCTTAGGGATTTGAAGGAGAGATGCAGGGATATAAAGATAAACTATAAGGGTAGGGCATGGAACCAGGCACTGGTCATTGCATTGGAACTGGAAGGCAGTCTGGACGTGGCGGAGGCCGTGGTAGCCGGGGCACTGGCACGTGAGGAGAGCCGCGGCTCCCATTCCCGCACAGATTTTTCAAAGAGGGACGACCAGAATTGGCTGAGGCATACCCTTTGCTTTTTTACCCCCGAAGGCCCCAGGCTGGAATATTCCGAGGTTAGACCTGGGCCGTTCAAGATAGCGGAGAGGAAGTATTAATCCATGTACTACCTGTCATTCTGAGTGAGCCGAAGCCCTGAGCGAAGCGAAGGGGAAGCGAAGAATCTCTGAGACCCTTCGCTTCGCTCAGGGTGACAATCCTGGAAAGTCATTGTAAACAGATGGGCAAAATCACATTAGACATAGAACGCTACGACCCCGATAAAAAGGCCCAGTTCTTCCAGTCCTTCCAGATACCCTGGGAGAAACGGGACATGACGGTGCTGGAGGGGTTGTTCTATATACAGGAGAATATGGACGATTCTCTGTCGTTCCGCACCTCCTGCAGGTCAGCAGTCTGCGGCTCCTGCGCCATGCACATAAACGGTCAGCACAGACTGGCCTGCAACACCCTCTTTTCAGTGTTGAAGACTAATAAGGTCACTATCAGACCCCTCGCCCATCTGCCCGTCCAGAAAGACCTCTGCGTGGACATGTCCCCCTTCTGGGAGAAGTATGAGAAGACGATGCCCTACCTGATGCCAGGTTCCCCGCCTCCGGAGGAGGAGAGGATACAGAGCGAAGGCCAGAGGGCAGAGATAGATGTAGTCATTGACTGCATACAGTGTGCCTGTTGTTATTCCTCCTGTCCGGTAACCCTGACGAGTAAGGATTATCTAGGCCCGGCGGCCTTGTTGAAGATAGATAGATTCCTGAAGGACTCCAGGGACGAGGCCAAGGGGAAGAGGCTAGAGACTGCGGATAGTCCATTTGGCGTCTGGCGATGCCACAACGTCTACAACTGCCAGCGCTCCTGCCCCAAGAAGCTAGACCCGCCCAGGTCTATTGTGAATATAAAGAGGGGAATACTGGGCAAGGAGCTACGGCCTTAGGGGCTAGGGATTAGGCCGTAAGTTGTAGTCGGGAAAAGGGGACACATCCCCAAAAAAAATTGTCCTAGTCTTGTAGGGTGCGTTTAAACGCACCCTATTTTCTGAGAATCTCTCTTAGAGGGGGCATGACCTTTTAAACCGTACTGGCCGTTTCTGTCTTCTTGATATTCGCCTGGGCGGCGGCGAGGCGAGCTATTGGTACACGGAAGGGGGAACAGCTTACGTAGTCCAGCCCTATCCTGTGGCAGAAGGCTATGCTTGAAGGGTCTCCGCCATGTTCCCCACAGATGCCTATCTTTAGGGCAGGTTTGGTGGAACGCCCCTTCTTTACCCCTATCTCTATGAGCATCCCGACGCCCTCCATATCAAGGGACTGGAAGGGGTCTTTAGGCAAAATACCCCTTTCAATGTATTCAGACAGGAAGTTACCGATGTCGTCCCGGCTGAAGCCAAAGGTCATCTGTGTTAGGTCGTTCGTGCCGAAGGAGAAGAAGTCGGACTGCCGGGCTATACGGTCTGCGGTAACGGCGGCCCTGGGTAGTTCTATCATCGTGCCGATGGTGTAATGAATCTCTACGCCCTTCTTTTTCATTATCTCCCCGGCCAATTGTAGGATGTTCTCTCTGAATATCTTTAGCTCCTTCTCCGTACCCACCAGGGGTATCATGATTTCGGGGTAGACCTCAAGTCCCTTCTTCTTTATGTTGCAGGCGGCCTCTATTATGGCCCTGACCTGCATGTCGTATATCTCCTTATAGGTTATGCCCAATCGGCATCCACGGTGTCCCAGCATGGGGTTGAATTCGTGGAGCCTGGCCACCGTCCTCTGGATATCTTTTAGGCTTACCTTCATCTTTTTAGATATTAGGGTCTGGCTTGCCGCATCCTGGGGGAGGAACTCATGGAGGGGTGGGTCAAGGAGCCTGATGGTAACGGGAAGGCCGTCCATTACCGTCAATATTTTCTCAAAGTCGCCCCTCTGCATGGGGAGGAGGGCGTTCAGGGCCTTAGTGTACAGGGATTGAGGGTGTTTAAGTTCTGCCTTAGTTTTTGTGATTTCCTTCCTTATGGCAGACTGCCTGTCACCTGGGGCCTTTTCAAGCTCGTCCTGGAGGGATAGGAGCTTGGCTTTCAGGTTCTTGGCATCAGCGGCCACCAGTATCATCTGCCTCACGTAATCAATGCGGTTTTCTCCAAAGAACATGTGTTCCGTGCGGCAAAGGCCGATGCCCTGGGCGCCGAACTCCCTGGCCTTCCTTGCGTCTTCCGGGGTATCTGCATTGGCCCTGACCTTAAGCCTTCTCACCTCATCGGCCCATTCCATGATGGTGGCAAAGTCCCCGCTCAGAGAGGGCTCAACGGTAGAGACCCTTCCCAGGATTACCTCCCCGAGACTGCCATCCAGGGACATGTAATCCCCCCGCTTGACTACCTTCCCATTGACGCTGAAGCGCTGGGTCTTGTAGTCCACATCAATGGCGCAGGCCCCGACAATGCAGGGCTTGCCCATCCCCCTGGCTACTACTGCGGCGTGGGAGGTCATGCCACCGCGGGTAGTGAGGATACCCTGGGCGGCGTACATCCCTGCTATATCCTCTGGAGAGGTCTCCTTCCTGACAAGGATTACCTTCTCCTTCTTTGCGGCCAGGTGTTCCGCCTCCTCGGCGCTGAAGACCACCTTCCCTGTGGCCGCTCCGGGAGAGGCCGGTAGCCCGGTGGCTATTACCTCCTTTTTGGCCATGGGATCAAAAACTGGATGCATGAGCTGGTCCAACTGGTGCGGGTCTATCCTGGCCAGGGCGGCGTTCTTATCTATCAGGCCTTCTCTTACCAGGTCTACGGCAATCTTTAGGGCGGCCTCAGCAGTCCGCTTACCGTTACGGCACTGCAGCATGTAGAGTTTATTTTCCTGGATGGTAAACTCTATATCCTGCATATCCCTGTAGCGTTTTTCCAGTATATCTTTGTACTTAAGGAGTCCTTCATAGATATGTGGCATCAACCCCTTCAGGTCTTCTATAGGTTCGGGAGTACGAATACCTGCAACTACGTCCTCACCCTGGGCATTGATGAGGAATTCTCCGTAGAGGAGGTTTTTTCCAGTGGAAGGGTCCCTGGTGAAGCATACGCCTGTAGCCGAATGGTCTCCCATGTTGCCGAAGACCATAGACTGGACGTTTACGGCAGTCCCCAGGAGGCCCGTAATGTTATACAACTGTCTATACTTTATAGCCCTTGGGTTATTCCAGGATTGGAAGACGGCGTTTATTGCCATATCCAACTGGGTTTCAGGGTCGGTAGGAAAATCACCCCCGGTCTCTTTCTCGTAGAGGGCCTTATATTTTTCTACCAGTTCCTGGAGGTGCTTTGTGGCAAGTCCCGTATCACCATTCGCCTTAACCCTTTTCTTTAGGGCGTCCAGGAGGGCCTCAAACTTCTCCCTCTCTATGCCCATAACTACATTGCCGAACATGGAGATGAACCTCCGGTAGGCATCCCAGACGAAACGTTCGTTATTGGTCTTTCTTACGAGACCCTGCAGGCTATCCGGGGTAAGCCCAAGATTAAGGACGGTGTCCATCATCCCAGGCATGGAGGCGGCGGCCCCGCTCCTGACAGAGACCAGGAGGGGGTTCTCCGGGTCTCCCAGCCTTGCCTGCATGTTCTCTTCTAACTTCTTAAGGTTTTCTCTTATCTCTTCTCTCAGACCTTCGGGATATTGCCGGTTGTTTTTATAATAGAAGTCACAGACCTCTGCGCTGATAGTAAAACCGTGAGGGACAGGTAGTCCGAGGTTGCTCATCTCGGCCAGGTTTGCACCCTTGCCCCCTAATATGTTCCGCATCTCTGCGCTACCCTCGGCCTTCCCATTGCCGAAGGCAAAGACATACTTTCTCCCCGTCATACTTTAAGTTCTCCTTTCACCTGACTTGTATGGGGATGGACAATTAAAATTTAGTTCTTTGTGTAAGTTGCATATAAGAACATGGGGCCATATAAAATGGCCAATCAGTCTATCAAAAAGATTCTTTATTAGCAAGAGTTTTCACAGAGGTAACTTTTCAATTGGTAGCATGAAAACTTGCTGGCATCTTTGTCCTTGAAATTTATTGCAATTACGGGTAGAAAAGGGAGAGTTTACCAAAAGGGTGTGGGATGCAGAAATGAAGGCATACGAAGAATTCCTGGATATTATAAAAGGTTCGGAGACCATCAGGCGCATCGCCAGGACCCTGGGGAGTATATGTGAGTATTACCAGGCCACCCAGAAGTACAGCAACTTTGGTAGGCTGGGGGGACCATTCTACGACGTGGAGGCCTTGCTCAGTTCGGGCCTCCTTGAAGGGCAAAAGAGCTACGAGCTCAGTTCGGTCTTCTACGAGATAAAACCCTCAGAAAAAGGCCTCCAGATATACAAGAGGCTTAAGGAAGACGGCTTCTATAAAGAATTACCCTCTACCTCCCCCCCTGACCAGGTGTAAGAGGTGGACTGATCAGGGATTGTAAATTGGAAATTTTAAATTTGAAATTTCTAATTTACAATTTCCAATACAATTTCCTCCGCTACCCCTTATCCCACTGGATCATGCCCCGACCCCCCCAGTGGGTGGCACCTCAAGATACGTCCTATCCCCTTTAAGGTACCAATCAGTATCCCCCTTTTTTCAATTGCCTCTGCCATATATTCCGAGCAACTCGGAGAGTAGCGGCAAGGTGACAGGGCCACTCCCGTCAGAGGGGACAACATCGGTCCAATAAAGTGCTGATATCCCCTGATGAGGGTGATAATGGCTCCCTTAATCATGTGCCAGCAGTGCCACCGTCTCTCTTTATCCTCGTTATTAATTTCTTGAACTCTTCTTCCACCTGTCTAAAATTAGCCCCACGGACCGTACGCCTGGTCCGCCCAGACATACCCTTGGACCCGCCTGAGGCGGAGGGGCGGGTACCACCTGGCCCAGTACCAGCAAGGTACGGGGCTGGCTTGGGTAGGAGTACCATGTCAATGCCTTCTCCTACAAGGCCCTTGTTCAATCTGTAAGATTCCCGGAGGAGTCGCTTGATACGGTTACGCTGTACCGCCCCACCGAACTTCCTTCCAACTACTATACCTATGCGAGGATGTCCCAGGGAATTTCTGAGGACATAGGCATTGAAAATTGTCCCCTTGAAGGCCCTTCCCTCCTTGAAGACCTTGTCAATGTCTCTCCTCTTCCTCAACCTCTCTTCCTTTGTGAAGGTTTTTTCCGGCATGTCTAGTCCTTTTTCATCATTATACCCAGTCCACTGCTTACTGCCTACTGTCTACTGCATACTCCCCCACCTCTGGCGAACAATCTTGACAGCCCTCCTTTTCTTGATAGAATGGCGAGGCACAGGAGTTTAGGAAAAACTTGTAATAGGTAGCTTCGGGTCTCCTGACCCAAAGGATTTGGCAGGCCGGTCCGCCTTAGGCGGATGCTCCTACCCGAAGAAGTAACGAAGGACTGGTGATGGAAAAATTTGAGCAAGACCGTCTTGATAAGTTAGAAAAACTCAGGGCCATGGGGATAGACCCCTATGGTAAGAGGTATAATGGACAAAAAAGCCTGGTATCCATCATAGAAAATTATCATAATGAGGAAGGTAAACGTGTACGTGCCGCAGGCAGGATATCCAACCTCAGGCCCCACGGTAAGACCTCCTTTCTGGATATAAAGGATTGGACCGGGAAGGTCCAACTATACATAAAACAGGATAAGGTTGGGGAAAGCAAATTTGAGGCGTTCAGACTCCTTGACCTGGGAGACATCATAGGCGTAGAGGGAACCCTGTTCAAGACAAGGACGGGCGAGATTACCATCCAGGTAGAAGATTTCACTATCCTCTCTAAGGCCCTCCTGCCCCCACCCGAAAAGTGGCACGGATTGAGGGACGTGGAACTCCGCCACAGACAGCGATACCTTGACCTTATCTCTAACCCTGAGACCATGAAGACCTCGCTGGACAGGGTAAAAATTATAAGGGGTGTCAGAAGATTCCTGGATGAAAGGGGCTACGTGGAGGTGGAGACCCCCATGATGCAGCCCATCCCGGGTGGGGCAGTAGCCAGGCCCTTCATCACCCACCATAACACACTTGACCTAGACCTCTATCTGCGGATCGCCCCGGAACTCTATCTCAAGAGACTGCTGGTGGGGGGGATGGAGCGGGTCTATGAGATAAACCGCAACTTCCGCAACGAGGGTATCTCTACCCGCCACAACCCAGAATTTACCATGCTTGAGGCCTATCAGGCCTATGCGGATTACAACGATATGATGGAACTCACGGAGGGTATGATATCCTCCCTGACCATGGAACTCCACGGTTCGTATCAAATCCCCTATGGAGAAAAGACCGTGGATATGACCCCTCCGTGGAGGAGGAAGACCTTTGTGGAACTACTTAAGGAATATGGGGGTGTAGATTTTTATGACCTTAGCAGCCTTGTAAAGAAGGCCGAGGGCCTTGAGCTGGGCACCCATGGGGGTGGCAAGACTACTCCCGACAGGGACAAGATTGCTAATGGCCTCTTTGAGGAATTAGTGGAGCCGCAACTCCTGGCCCCCACTTTTGTCCTGGACTATCCGGCCTCCCTCTGTCCACTGACCAAGCTGTGCGAAGGCCGGCCCGAACTGGCCCAGCGTTTTGAGTTATACATCGCCTCAATGGAACTGGCCAATTCTTACACCGAACTCAACGCCCCCCTGGAACAGCGCGATAGGTTCATGGAACAGGCTGGTACGGAGATGACTGCCGGGAAAGTAGATGAGGACTTTCTACTGGCGATGAAGTACGGGATGCCCCCGGCAGGGGGACTGGGCATTGGAATAGACAGGCTTATAATGATACTGACTAATTGCACGTCTATCAGGGAGGTAATCCTGTTCCCCCTCCTCCGCCCAGGCACCAGAGTTACGGAGATGGATACAACTTCTTAGCTTATTGTGGGCATAGCGAATCTAATGAAAAAAAACAACGTCCTTATTTCTGCAAAGGACGTCTTTAAAGAATACAAGATGGGTCGCAGCACGTTAAGGGTCCTTAATGGCATCACCCTGGAGGTGGCAAAAGGGGAGAGGCTTATTGTCGTGGGTCCTTCCGGGGCGGGCAAGAGCACCCTGCTCCATATACTGGGCCTCCTGGATACGCCCACCTCGGGGAAGGTCTTCTATAAAGGAGAGGATTTAGGCCAGCTTAGCCCTGGCAGGCAGGCGGAGACCAGGAATAAACATTTTGGTTTCGTCTTTCAGTTCTATCATCTGTTGCCAGATTTTATTGCCCTGGAGAACGTAATGCTCCCGAGACTTATCAGCCCAGGTGCTGGATGGTCCACCATGAAGAAGGAAGGCAGGGAAAAGGCCATGGAACTCCTGAGGTGTGTGGGGTTAGCAGACCGTGCCCACCACCGCCCTGACCAACTCTCTGGAGGTGAGAGACAGAGGGTGGCCTTTGCTCGGGCACTGATGAATGACCCGGACGTCCTCTTCTGTGACGAACCGACGGGGAATCTGGACTCAGAGAACGCCGGGGGTATCTGGGAGCTTATTGTAAGGCTTAACGAGACTAACCAGCAGACCTTCGTAATCATTACCCATGACGAACATTTTGCCAGTAGGGGCACCCGAACGGTTGGGATAACCGATGGCAGGATAGCAGAACAGAAACCAGGTGGCGGGGAGAGGAAAAGATACAGAATTTAGTAGTCAGAATTCAGAATATTTTGTATATTCTTGATTCTGAATCTGGAATTCGGAAAAGGAGAGCAAATGGCCCTAAAAGTTTATATTGATGGCAAGTTGTTCCCCCAGGACGAGGCAAAGGTCTCCGTCTTTGACCATGGGCTCCTTTACGGGGATGGGGTCTTTGAGGGTATCCGTTCTTATAACGGCAATGTCTTCAAACTTCAGGAACACATAGACCGCCTCTACGAATCTGCCAAGGCTATTGCCTTGCAAATCCCTATCAATAAGGAAGAGATGCAAGAGGCCCTTTATAATACCCTGAAGGCAAATAACCTAAAGGATTCTTACATAAGGTTAGTGGTTACAAGGGGGGTAGGCAAACTCGGGCTGGAACACACTAAATGCAAGATTCCTTCCATAATAATTATTACTGATTTCATAGAACTATATCCAAGCAGGCTCTATGAGGTGGGGATTGATGCCGTTACCGTCCGGACTATCCGCAACCACTTTGAGGCCCTGAACCCAAGGATAAAATGCCTCAATTACATGAACAACATCCTGGCCAAGATAGAGAGCCTGAATGCCGGGGCCTCAGAGGCCATTATGCTGAATGCAGAGGGCTATGTGGCAGAGTGTACCGGGGAGAACATCTTTATTGTTAAGCATGGAGAACTCCTCACCCCTCCAGTTAATGCTGGTATCTTGAAAGGGATTACGAGGGATACGGTCATTGAGCTGGCCAGGAAGGGCGGCATCAACGTCATGGAGGAACTCTTCACCCGATACGAACTCTATACTGCTGATGAATGCTTCCTAACCGGGACGGCCGCGGAGATAGTCCCTGTGGTAAAGATAGACGGGCGTGTGGTTGGCAACGGGAAGTGCGGCAGGATGACCCAATCTCTCCTGGCCAAATACAGGGAACTCACCCGTAGCCCAGAGACTGCCGGTGTTGCCACCCCGGTTACAGTAAAGACCTAACCAGACTTAGTGGGTTGCCCAGGGCTACCCGGAGCCAGGGTCTTCCAGGCCATAAGTCCCACCCCCACGCATATAAACACATCGGCCAGGTTAAAGGTAGGCCAGTGTCTCATACCTACGTGGAGGTCTATAAAATCCCTTACATAGTTATATGCCAGCCTGTCTATAAGATTCCCCACAGCCCCGGCTAATACACATCCCATGGCCAGACTGGTAGAAAGTCTCCCTTTGTCAGAGCGTTCGTAGACCCACAAGAGCAGGAACAGGGCCAGGATGGAAAACAGTATGAAGAGGTAATTGGCCCCCTGGATAACGCCAAAGACCCCCCCCTTGTTGTGGCTTAAGACCAGGGAGAGAAAACAGGTAATGTCCCATCTCTGGGTAGTGGCAAGGTATTGGAAGACGGCCCACTTGAAGGATTGGTCCAGGAGTACGCCCGTAAGAGCTATTGCGGAAAGACGGCCGTAGGGTCCCATGCCCTAGCCAGCCTCTGATTCTTCCTTCCTCTGACATTCCAGACAGAGTCCGGCATGAGGTAAGGCGGCGAGTCGGGCCTTGGGGATCTTTTTCCCACACACCTCGCAGACACCGAAGATGCCCTTCTCTATCCTTGCCAGGGCAGTATCTATGTTCCTCACGGCCTCCGTCTCATTCTCCATGAGGTGAATCATAATATCCCTCTCGTAATTGTCAGTACCCAGGTCTGCCATATGGAAGGGTACGTTAGAGAGGTCCCCCGCCGCATCCTGACGGTTCTTTCCCAGGGCCTCCCCCTGAAGGGAGTTTACGTTACCCACCAGTTTCTCCCTCAGGAAGAGGAGGGTCTTTTTGAAGCTTGCTAGTTCTTTTGCGTCCATTTCTTAGTTACACTCAGGACATGCCTGTTCTTTAGGGGACTACTTCTATAAAGCAAAGACGCTCTATTAAAAAAGTATATCTTAAAGGAATTGGGCGAAAAGTCAAGAGTAAAGGTTCGCGTAAGTGTGGAGTATATGGACATGGGTAACACTTTCTGTCCTCTTTTAATTATTATAGATGCAAGGGGGCTTTGCCCCTCGTGTTCGCCTGAGGCGAATCTGCCTATGGCATGACCTGAGGCGGATGCCCCTACTCTTGAACTCTTAACCCCTTAAATGCTTGAACCCTTTTCTCCCTCCAAATAGATTTGCAATCCGGGACGGTACTCTGTTATCATCTTAACCAAACCGTTTTGAATCCAGTCCCTTAATGCAGGAGGAAAGGCCCAGGTTGCGGTGAAGATTGGCATACCATGCGAGGTTAAAAAAGGGGAGACACGGGTGGCCCTCGTCCCGTCCATGGTAGGGGAACTATCAGGATTAGACGCCCAGGTACTGGTTGAGAAGGGGGCAGGGAGTAAGGCCTGTTTTTCAGACCAGCAGTATCAGGATGCGGGTGCACAGATTGTCCCCGATGCCACCAGCCTATATCAGCAAACTGACGTCGTAATCAAAGTGCAACCACCCACGTTCAATGAGACTCTGAAATCCCACGAATTGGACCTAATGCTGGAAGACATCACCCTGATTGGGTTCCTTTCCCCCACTACAAATCGGGAATTAGTGGAGAGGCTGTTGTCTAAAAGAATCACCGCCTTCTCCATGGAGTTGATACCCCGCATCTCCCGCGCCCAGGGGATGGATGCCCTGAGCTCCATGAGCACCGTGGCCGGTTACAAGGCAGTACTGTTGGCAACCCAATATTCTGGCAAGTTTTTCCCGTTGTTAATGACGGCCGCAGGGACGATTCCCCCGTCCACCGTGCTGATAATCGGCGCCGGAGTGGCCGGCCTGCAGGCCATCGCCACGGCCAAGCGGTTGGGGGCCAGGGTGGAGGCCTTTGATACACGCCCGGCAGTGAAGGAACAGGTGGAAAGCCTGGGTGCCCGCTTTGTGGAGATGGAACTCCCCAAAGAAACGGAGACCGCTGGCGGCTATGCTAAGGAGATATCACCAGAGTTCATCAAAAAAGAGAGGGAGGCCATCGGCTCAAGACTCCTCAAGGCCGATGTGGTAGTCTCCACAGCCCTGGTCTTCGGCAAAAAGGCACCACTGCTCATTACAGAGGAGATGGTGAAGACTATGCATAAGGGCTCGGTGATTATAGACCTTGCCGCCGAACAGGGAGGAAATTGCGAATTAACCCAACCCGGCGAGGCGGTACAAAGACACGGCGTCACAATCTGCGGCCCGATTAATCTGCCATCTTCCATGCCGGTACACGCCAGCCTGATGTATTCCAGAAACATCACTAACCTGGTGAAACACCTCTACCAGAAAAAGGACCGCCAGTTGGATTTTACGGATGAAATTACCAGGAGTTGTTGCGTCTGTAGTAACGGGGAGTTGCTGAGCGAGATTGTAAAGGGTGCGTTCTTGTGAAACAAGACTTCTAGTGGAGGATAGCCCGGTATGACTGGACCATTACTCATCTCTCTTTATATCTTTGTCCTGGCAATCTTTGTTGGGTTTGAGGTGATTACCAAGGTGCCGCCCCTCCTGCATACACCGCTCATGTCCGGCGCCAACGCTATCTCGGGCATCACCGTCGTCGGCGCCCTTATCAGTGCCGGGGCAGGACACAGCGGTATCAGCACCCTGCTGGGGTTAATTGCAGTAACCCTAGCCACCATCAACGTGGTGGGAGGTTTCCTGGTAACTGACCGGATGCTGGAGATGTTCAAGAAAGAGGGTAGGGGCGACCGGCCGGTCGCCCCTACTATCTAAATGGTAACAATAACAAACCTTGCATATCTAATCTCGGCCATCCTCTTTATCCTTGGCTTGAAGGGTCTCTCTTCACCCAGGACTGCCAGACGGGGGAACCTATTGGCCGCGATGGGTATGCTCGTCGCCGTCGTCGTAACGCTATTTGACAGGCAGATTATTAATTTCACCTACATCATCGCCGGTATAGCCATCGGTGGTTCCATCGGTGCCATCTCAGCCTGGCAGGTGCCGATGACGGCCATGCCCCAGATGGTGGCCGTCTTGAACGGTTCTGGTGGTGGTGCCTCGGCGATGGTGGCAGTGGCCGAGTTCCTACGCATGACGAGTCAACCCGGCGTGGACGTGAGCGTTACCCTGGTGCTCAGCCTGCTAATCGGTACGGTAACTCTTACCGGCAGCCTCATCGCCGCCGGCAAACTGCAGGGGGTCTTGAGAGGGGCACCGGTAGTGTTCCCCTTCCAACAGACCTTGAGTTTAATCCTGTTATCCTGGGCCATAGTGTTAGGGGTCTTGTTCGTAATATCAACGCCCTCATTATCCAAGGTGGTTATAATTGCCCTTATCGGCGCGGTATTGGGGGTGCTGACGGTAATCCCAATCGGTGGGGCAGATATGCCGGTGGTGATTTCACTCTTGAACTCCTATTCAGGACTGGCGGCGGCCATGACGGGCTTTGTGCTCTCCAACAACGTACTCATCATAAGCGGCGCCCTGGTTGGTGCATCCGGCCTTATCCTGACCAATCTCATGTGCAAGGCCATGAACCGCAACCTGGGCAACGTCCTCTTTGGCAGGGTGGGGGTAGAAGAGGGCGGGCCGGCAGGTGTGGCTGAGCAACGGCGTGTGATTAGCCATACTGCCGAAGATGCGGCCACGCTACTGGGGATGGCCCACTCCGTAATAATCGTGCCAGGTTACGGCCTGGCAGTGGCACAGGCACAATACACCTTACAGGAATTAGCCGCACAGTTGGCTAAAAGGGGTATTAACGTGAGATATGCCATCCATCCGGTGGCAGGGCGGATGCCGGGACACATGAACGTCCTCCTGGCCGAGGCCAACGTCCCGTACGACCTCCTCTACGAAATGGACGCCATCAACGATGACTTCCAGAGGACCGATGTGGCACTGGTGGTAGGTGCCAATGACGTCATCAACCCCGCCGCCCGCAACAAAAAGGGGTGCCCCCTCTACGGCATGCCCATATTGAACGTAGATAAGGCCAGGACTGTCATTATTTGTAAGCGAAGTCTGCGGCCAGGCTTTTCGGGAGAAGATAACGAGATATTCTATCTGGAAAAGACCCTGATGGTCTTCGGCGACGCCAAGGATACGCTGACCAAAATTGTGAGTCTAGTTAAAGAGTCATAACAGCTGTCACCCACAATACCTTTACATCTCCTCAGGCGTCTCCATGCCCAGGAGATGGAGTCCGTTCCTCAGTACCTGTCTCGTGCAATCGGCAAGCAAGACCCTAGCCCTGGTGAGTTCCTCGTTCTTGCTTATTATCCTGTGGTGATTATAGTAACGGTTAAAGAGGCTGGCCAGCTCTATGAGGTAGTTGCAGAGGACTACAGGCTCATAGGTCTCGGCCGCTGAGACTATACTCAGGGGGAAGGATTCTAACTTCCTCACTACTAGATACTCGTCCTTCTCCTTCAGGAGACTAAAATCTACCTTGCCTTCTACCGCCCCACCGTATTTCCTTATGACACTGCAGAGCCTGGCGTGGGTGTATTGGAGGTAGGGGCCTGTCTCACCGTCAAAGTTCAGCACCTCCTTCCAGTCAAAGAGGACGTCTCGGGTGCGGCGGCTGGAGAGGTCAGCAAAGATTACCGCCCCTATGCCCACCTGCCTGGCTATCTCCTCGGCCCTGGGCAAATCTGGGTTCTTTTCCTGTATAATCCCCCTGGCCCTCTCCACGGCCTCTTTCAGCACCTCCTCAAGGAGTATGATACGACCCGCCCTGGTGGACATCTTCCCTTCCTTGAATTTTATCAGCCCAAAGTCCACGTGGACGCAGTCCTTCACCCAGGGGTAGCCCATGAGTTCAAGTACCTTAAAGAATTGCCTGAAGTGGAGCCTCTGCTCAGAGCCTACCACGTAGAGCATCCGGGAGAAACCAAATTCCCTGGCCCTGTATTCGGCCGCACAGACGTCCCGTGTGGCGTACAGGCTGGCCTCGTCCTTCTTCTTGAGGAGGCAGGGGGGCATGCCGTACTGCTCCAGGTTGACCACCAGGGCCTCCTCGCTCATAGTGGCAAGGCCGGCCTTCTTCAGCCTCTCCACGGTATCGTTGAGCATCTCGTTGTAGAAACTTTCCCCGGTGTAGTAATCAAACTTTATCCCCAGGGCATGATAGACCTTGTTAAATTCCTTGAGGCTCACCTCCTTGAAGTGTTCCCAGAGGCGGCGGGCCTCTGGGTCTCCTTCCTCAAGTGCCTTGAAGGCCAGTCGGGCCTGGTCTTCCAGGGAGGGGTCGTTTTTGGCCTCCTGATGGAACTTTACGTAGAGACCGTGTAAGGCATCCACCGGGTCTTCCTTCAGTGCCTCCTCATTTCCCCATTTCCTGTAGGCCACTATGAGTTGTCCGAACTGGGTGCCCCAGTCCCCCAGGTGGTTTATCCCTATGCAGTGGTAGCCCAGGGCCTTGTATAACCTGTAAAGGGCGTTGCCGATGACGGCACTGCGGAGGTGGTGGACGGCCAGATGTTTCGCAATATTGGGGGAGGAGTAATCTATGACCACGGTCTTGCCCTTGCCAATGATGGCGTGTCCATAGCCATTGCCCTCCTTGTGTACCCTCTCCAGTACCCAACGGGACAGCTCGTCATGCTTGACAAAAAAGTTGAGGTAAGCCCCCTCGGCCTTTACACTGGTTATAAGCTGTAGGGGCGACCGGCCGGTCGCCCCTACCAGGGACTGGGCCAGTTCCTGGGCAATCTGGTTTGGCGGTTTATGGAGCCTTGCCTTTAAAGGATAGCAGGGGAGGGTATAATCCCCCATATCAGGGTTAGGGGGCTGGTCTATGAGGGGATATACGTCTTTCTCCTCCAGCCCGGCGTGGGCCTTCAGGTGGTGGGCGATTTCTTTAAGGAATGGGTTTTCTTTCATCTAGTAAAGTGGTAGGGGCATCCGCCTCAGGCGGACGACGTGCCCTTACTTGTTGAGACCCGTAGTCCAATAGCCTCCTTCACCTCTTGCATGGTCTTGCGGGCCATCTCCTGACAGCGTTCCGCCCCAGCCTTTAGGACCTCTACCACGTAAGCTTGGTCTTCAAAGAGGGCCAATGCCTTTTCCCTGATGGGCTTGAGTTCTTTTACAATATTGTCTGACAGGCATTTCTTGCATTCCAGGCACCCAATCCCTGCCGTCCTGCACCCATTGGCCGACCAGTCTATCTCTTCGGGACTAGAAAAATGCTTGTGCAGGGAGTAGATGTTACAATTTTCGGGGTTTCCAGGGTCACTCCGCTTCTTGCGGTTCTCATCGGTTACGGCCACGGAGAGCTTCTTCCAGATGCCCTCCGGGGACTCGGTAAGGGATATGTAATTGTTCAGGCTCTTACTCATCTTGGTCTTACCGTCAAGGCCCATAATCCTGGGGGCCGTGGAGAGGAGTTCCTGGGGTTCGGGGAAGAGGTTGCCGTAGCGGGCGTTGAATTTCCTGGTTATCTCCCTGGCGAGTTCTATGTGCTGTACTTGATCCTCCCCTACCGGCACCACCTCCGCCTTGTAGAGCAGTATATCAGCGGCCTGCAGGATAGGGTAACTGAAGAGGCCTGCATTGATGTTTTCCCTGTGCTGGCGGGCCTTGTCCTTGAACTGGGTCATCCTCTCCAGATGGCCCAGGGGGGTAAGGGTGTGGAATATCCAGGCCAGTTCCGTGTGTTCTGGTACCTGGGACTGCAGGAAGATGATGGAACGCCTGGGGTCAAGACCTGCCGCAATGTTCACCGTGGCCACGTGGAGTATCTGCTGAGGCATGGCCTTTGGGTCCTGGGGGACGGTGATGGCGTGATAGTCTACTATGGAAAAGATGCACTCGTAGGAGTCAAGTAGGCTTGCCCAATTCTTTATTGCCCCCAGATAGTTGCCTATATGTACCTCACCGGTGGGCTGGATTCCGCTAAAGAGACGCTTTTTCATTAGACCTTGGACCTTAGACATTAGACTGTAGACCATAGACTATAGACAAAAAACCTAGAGTCTACGGCCCACAGTCCAGGCAATTCTATCAAATAAGCTCAACCTTTCAAGTACTCACACCTAGGATGGAGGGGGAGGGGCTAGATTCAGAATACAGAATTCAGAATACAGAATATTTTGAATTCTGACTACTGAATTCTGTATTCCTTCTTCTCGCTAATCCCTAATCCCTGTCCCCTAGCCCCTGTTTTTTTGCCAGTTGGGCACAGCGGATGCCTTTGGGATGCCAGCACTGATTGCAGGAGATACAGGAGGCCTTCTCAGCGAGGCCCTTTTTGAGTCTCTCCACCAAATCAGGTTCACGGATGAAGGGGCGGCTCATGGAGACCATATCGGCCTTCTTTGTGCTAATAATTGACTCCATGACCTCCCTTGACCTGATACCCCCCACGCAGATGACGGGTACCGAAATGGCCTTTTTTATCTTCTGGGCGTTGGTAGCAAAATAGGCCTCCTTCCCTGGAGAGTCTACGTCTGAACGACAGGCACTGGGGAAAGAATCCCCTATCCCACCGCTTACCTCCACAGCATCAATACCGGCCTTACCTAACATGGAAGCAATCTTCACCGCATCTTCTATCTTTAGTCCATCCCCTATACAATCGTCAGAGTTGAGCTTTATCAGGATAGGGAACTCCTTCCCTACCTCCTTACGACACGCCTTTAGCACCTCCAGGAGTATCCTCGCACGGTTTTCTACACCCCCGCCCCATGTATCCTTCCGCTTATTAGTGAATGGGGATACGAACTGACTGAGGAGGTAGCCATGGGCGGAGTGGAGTTGAACCCCGTGGAAGCCCGCCTCCCTGGACCTCCTGGCCGCCTGGGCGAAGCAATGGATAATCTCTTTTATGTCCCCCTCCGTCATCTCCCTTGGGGTGAGCTTTGTTACAGGATAGGGGACAGGGGAAGGGGCTGTGGGACTGCCATTACACGCAGAAGGGATTGACTGCCGTCCACCATGGGCTATCTGGAGGACTATCCTGGTAGGGTAGGGCCTTAGCCTTTCTATTATTTTTTTGTAGGCTGGAACAAATTTATCGTCATATATGGCCGCCTGGGAGGTACTGCTTTTGCCGTCTGGTCTAACGTAGGCGTACCCCGTTATAATAAGCCCCACGCCGCCCCTCGCCAGGGCCTCATAGAGGTCTGCCAATCTATCCGTTACATAATCCCCCTTATCCGTAAGGCATTCATTGGTTGCAGAGCGTACGAAGCGGTTGGGTACCTGCATGGTACCAAGTCTGATGGGTTTGAAAAGCTCAGCCCGCATGGGACTTCTGCCACCCTCAAGAGAATGACAACGGACTACGTGCTACAAAATTTTAAGTCACGCATTAGGGTTATAGGGAGGCTCGCCTTTATACTTTTTCTGATTAGGCTGGGAAAAGGCCGCTTTCCCAAACAAGACGGAGGCAAATACACAATATACCAAACCACCAATAAACGGGAGCATAAATGGAAGCGTAAGAACGGCCACGTTCGTATCTGCCAGTGTCGCACACAAGACCCCGTTGAACAGTGCAAGCTCGGCAATAAAGAAATTGTAACCCTTGCTCTGCCCAACTCTTGTAAAAAAGATTAACGAGAAGAATATGACAAAGAGACCGGTTAACACAAAGACCACTATTTTCACGGACCCGAGCATGGGTTCTCCTTTTTCTAAAGGACTGTATTCTTAAACCGTAAAAGTTTACAACTAACTAGCACATCAAAGCAAGAATTTTCTCATGTATCCGTATGCGTGTCAGCAGTTAAGCAAATCCGGTTCTTACCATCAAATACTGGTACGATGTACCCAGTTGTTGCCCTCTGGCTTCGTATCGGAATTCTTGGCCCTTGCCATCTTAATCATCTCCTCTTTATTGCCAATATATTTGGCAAATTCCAACCACCGTGCGACACAAAAGGTCGCACGCTACAATCTCACCCCCCAGCGACACGGTCGCTGGACTCCATAAACTACAAATGACACTTATCCTTACTGGGTATCAGACAGAGGATGGTGAAGGGTTCATGGCCATTGTTTTTAAACTGGTGGGCCTCTCCTCCTGGGATAAAGACTACGTTGCCGGGCCTTAGTGCCGTCTCTCCTTTTGCATTGCCTACGGCCCCATAGCCGCTGAGGATGAACAGTTCATGCTCCCAGGGGTGGCTGTGTAGTGGGGTGTGGCCCTGGGGGGCAATCTCAAAGTGTCTCATAACAAAGTTCCTGGCCCCCGTAGTCTCCTTTATCAACCAGCGGATCTTGACTCCAACGGCACCCTCAAGCCCGCCCTGGGGTTCTACCTCGGTGTAGTGTTTGATGTCCATAAGGCACCTCCTTTTACACCAGTAGGGACACGTTGCAACGTGCCCCTACAAAAGATTAGTCACACATTCTTCTAGCTCCTTGAAATTAGTTAGTGGTATTGCTCCCCTCTCTAGTAAGAGTTGATTCCCCCTGGCCGTTGGGGGTGTGTTTCTGTAGCGTAGGGTAAAGATTTTTCTCCCGAGCCCCCTGGCGAATTCGGCCGTGTAGATGGCGCCGCCCCCAACCTCCGTCTCCACTACGAGGACTGCCCTGCTCAGGCAGGCTATGAGGCGGTTCCTGGACATGGCGGCCCCTACGTGCCAGCCCTCGGTAGGAAAAGAATCTGAGAGGATGAGGTAGGCATCGGTGGATTTTATGTAGGGCTTGAACTCCCCTCTCCACAAAAATCTCAATATTCCAGTGGGTAAGGCCAGTATGGTCCTGCCCCCCGCCTCCAGTGCCCCCAGATGGGCGGCCGTGTCTATCCCCCTGGCATAACCGCTCACGATGGTGTAACCCATCTCCACCAATCTCCTGGCCGATTCCCTGGCTATCCAGAGGCCCTTCTCGGTGGGCCTTGTAGTCCCCACGATGGCCACCGCCCTCTCATCCACTTGAGGCCTTGCGGAATTTGGAATGCGGAATTGGGAATTTTTAAATTCCGCACTCCGCATTCCACACTCCGAATTCGGAATCAGGTATCTCCCCCTGGCGTAGAGGACTACAGGGGAATTTTTCATTTCTTTAAGAGGGGCAGGGTAGTCCTCCTCGCCCCGAATTATTACACTTATACCATTTTTGTTAAGGATTTTTAATAGTCTTTTTGTATCCTCCAGGCGTCCCCTACCCTGCACTATGCCCCTGATGACAGAATCGCTGAGGCCACGTACAGAAATAAGCTCCCTCCTGGGGGCCTCCATAGCCGCCTTTGGCCCAGGGAACCTATCCAGTATGAGCCTGAAGGTGGCAGGCCCCACCCCTTCTACGCCGTGCAGGGCTATCCAGTAAAGGGGGTCATCCATGTAACAGTACCACTCCCTACAAATACAAGGAAAAGTCTTTACCCGCCAAAGTAAAGCTGTTACTATTCACCCTGTCATTCTGAGCGAAGCGAAGAATCTCGGCGTGGGGAACTAGACCCTTCGCTACGCTCAGGGTGACCGCTAAATTTTAGTGGTTTTGAGGTCTTATGCAATAGTTTATTGAACAGGAGAAAAAAAACATGCCAGGCAAACTTATCGCTATTGAGGGCATTGATGGTAGTGGAAAGACGGTGCAAGCCCACCTGCTCCTGGAGAGGCTCACCAAGGCAGGACGCCCGGCTGAGACCATCAAGTTCCCCCGCCGTGGGGAGACCTTCTTCGGCAGGATGGTGGAGAGGTACCTCCATGGAGAGTTTGGCAGTGCCAGAGACGTAAGCCCTTATCTGGCGGCCGTACTGTATGCAGGCGACCGCTTTGAGGAAAAGGGGAGGATAAACCAGTGGCTAGAGGACGGCAAGACCGTCATTGCCCGACGCTACGTGGACTCCAACAAGGCCCACCAGGGGGGGAAGTTTGACGACCCCAAACAGAGGGGACATTTCTTTGACTGGCTGGAGGAACTGGAGTACAAAGTCCTGGGCAACCCCCGTCCCCATCTGAGCCTGTATCTGGACGTCCCGGCCAGGGTATCCTGCGATTTGATAAAAAAGAGGCATAAGGAACTGCCGAGGGAGGAGGCACGCAAGAAAGACATCCATGAGGAGGACGTCCGCCACCTGGAGGCCGCCGAGAGGGCCTACAAGGAGCTTGCCCAGGGCGGCGGTTGGGCCATCATCCAGTGCGTCCAGGACGGCAAGATGCTCCACGAGGGGGAGATTGCGGAGAAGGTGTGGGAGGCAGTTAAAAGACAGTAGACAGTAGCAAGTAGATAGTAGCTAGTAGTCAGTAGCCAGGGTTGAATTTTTCCCCCCTGGCTACTAGCTACTGGCTACTTGCTACTTGTTCCAGCGTCTCGTAAACAAGGGGTAAGGGGGTGGGTCTTTCCGTGGAAAAGCTGTAAGCACTGAGGAGGAGATTCCGAGCCTCTTCCAGGCTTGCCTTGTCTTTGTAAAAGATTTTCAGTAGGGGTTGTCCCTTCTCTACCCTATCCCCCAGTTTTGCAAGGACCTCGTAGCCTACGGACGGGTCTATCTTATCCCCAAGTCTTCTTCTGCCTGCCCCGAGGGCTATGGCGGCCTGGCCCATCTTCCGGGTATCAATGGTATTTACATAGCCATGGGTCTGTGATGTAACCACGTATACTTTCTTTGAAATAAGCCTATGAAAGTCCTCAAGGCATCTTAACCTGCCTCCCTGGCAGGCCACCAATTCCTTAAACTTTCTCCAGGCACTGCCATCTTCCAATGCAGACTTTAATTGTCTCCTGGCATCCTCCCTGTTCTGGCATAACCCAGCTAACCTGAGCATCTGATGTCCCAGCTCCAGGGTTAGTTCAACCACATCAGGGGGGCCGCCGCCATGCAGGATTTCCATGGCCTCCTGCACCTCTGTGGCATTCCCCACCATCCGCCCCAGGGGCTGGTTCATATCCGTGATAAGGGCCACAGCGGGTTTACCCATCCTCCAGGCCGTTTGTATAAGGCTCCTGGCAAGAGACCTTGCCTCCTCAAGACCCTTCATAAATGCACCGCTACCCGTCTTCACGTCCAGCACAAGGCCGTCTATCCCCTCCACAAATTTCTTGGAGAGTATGCTGGCCGTTATAAGTGGAATACTCTCCACCGTAGAGGTAACATCTCTCAGGGCATACAGTTTATTATCCACGGGGACGAGTTCTCTTGTTGGCCCAATTATTGACAGGCCCATCTTTTCAATATTACGTTTAAACTCTCTCAGGGATAGCTGGGTCTTGAACCCGGGGATGGATTCCAGCTTGTCCAGTGTGCCCCCGGTATGCCCCAGGGACCTACCCGATATCATAGGCACCTTCACCCCAAGACTGGCTACCAGGGGGGCCAGCACCAGACTGACCTTATCCCCCACCCCCCCTGTGCTGTGCTTATCAACCTTTGGCCCTGGGATTTCCTCTGGACGTATGACCTCTCCAGAACGCAGCATCTCTTCAGTCAGAGAGGCCGTCTCTTCGTCGTCCATCCCACGACAGCATATCGCCATGAGGAGGGCAGACATCTGATAGTCGGGTATCTCTCCACATGTGTAGCCCTTTACGATGAAGGCTATCTCCTGGGGGCTGAGGTGTTGCCCCTCCCTCTTTTTTCTCAGGATGTCAAGAAAGTCCATGCCTCTTTACTCCCCACTCCCTGGGCTAGGTTGCCGCAAGACCTATCATGGCCATAACGCCCTTCCTTATCAGCATCACGGCAATTGCCCCAAGCAGTATAGAGGCCACCTTCGCAAAGGCCAGACAACCACCCTCCCCCACAAGACCGCTAATCCTCGTGGAATGACGGAACACCGTCCAGACTATAAGCATATTAAGGACGATGGAGACCATGGTAGGAACGTAACCATAACTGTCCACACAGAGGAGTATGGCAGAGAGGACGGCAGGACCCACCAGCAGAGGGGTGCCCAGGGGGACAATACCTATATTATCCAGGGTGGGGGACCCAGGGGGTTTGTGACCGTAAAGCAGGTCGTGGATGGCAAAGACCAGCAGGATTAGTCCCCCTGCCACCTGGAAGTCGTACACCCCTACGCCCAGGACGGAAAAGACCAGCTTCCCGACAAAGAGGAACCCCAGGGCTATGGAAAGGGCAGTAAAAACAGATTGCCTTACTATCCGGCCCCTTTCTTCATGGGCCAGCCTCTGGGTGAGGGCCAGGAAGATGGGAAGCCCCCCTATGACGTCTATGGCCACAAAGATTGGGATGAAGGCCAGGAGGTAGTCTTTTAAATTGCCTATAGTCATGGTAACACTGCACTAGGCACTAAGGACTACACACTAGGAACTAAGAAAAGAGGTTCTGCTTAGTGCTTGGTGTAGGGGCGAACGGCCGTTCGCCCCTACGAGTGCTTAGTGCCTAAGCCCAGACCAGCCAGAGGAACACAGAGGCAGTGCCCACTGCCACTACGGTAAAGGGTAACCCTACCTTGACAAATTCCATAAAGGATACGGGGGTACCACTCTTATGCAAGAGTCCGATAGCCACTATGTTAGCCGAGGCACCTACTGGGGTGATATTACCCCCCAGGCACGAGCCCACCAACAACCCAAATACGAGGAGTACCACGGAGGAGTGCCCCATGTCCTCCCCCACGTACTGTACCACCGGTATGATAGCCACCAGGTAGGGCACATTATCTACAAAGGCAGAAAGGATAACGGAGAGCCAGACTATAAGGAGGAACGTCTTGAGCAAGTCCTCCCCGCAAAACCCCTCCAAGAGATGGGAGGCATGGGTAATCCATCCCGTATGGGTCAACCCTCCCACTACGACAAAGACACCGGGGAGGAAGAGGGCGGTATCCCAGTCAAGGGCCTTCAAGAACTTTCTAACCTCCCCATCCAGGGCAAACTCATACCAGACTATCCCAAATATGCCGAAGGTTATGCAGATGATGCCTGCTATCCTCACCCCGGGGATAATGAGAGAGGCGACTGCCAGACAGGTGATGAGCAATGCCAGCATCCAGGTCGGTACCCATGAGACAACCTCTTCTATCTCCACGGGCTCAACGGCCTGGTTGTACTTCCTGAAGAGGAAATACAGGACAAGAAAAGAGGTCAGGGCGCCAACCTCAACGGCAAAAAATATGCTGGGCTTACCATGATAAAAGAAGAAATCATCAAAGCCCATCCCCATATAACCAGCAAGGATGATACTGGGAGAATCCCCTATCATGGTAGCCGTACCCTGCAGGTTAGAACACATAGCTATAGATATAAGCAACAGGGTAGGGGGTACATTCAGACGCCTAGCAATGGCAAAGGCCACAGGGGCAACGACAAGTACTGTGGCTACGTTTTCCATAAAGGCCGAAATAAAACTGGTCAAGACGCATAAGATTAACATAGCCTCCCCGGTGCTCCTCGCCCTGCTTACCAGGGACTCTGCAAGGAAGACAGGCATCCTGGAAATCATCAGGAGTTCTGCCATCACCAGAGTACCCACAAAGATACCCATGACGTTCCAGTTGATGGACCAGAAGGCCTCGTGAGGGGTAAGTACGCCTAAAAGGAGTAGTAAGGTGGCCCCACCGCAGGCACAATAGGCACGCCAGGTGGGTATGGCAATAAACCCTATGTAGCAACCTATGAATACAGCAAGGGATACGTATTTCTCCACGAGTACTGGCAGTACCTCTAATGTGTAATGTGATAAAAAAAGGAGGCCTCCGTCTCAATTTACTAGACAGATAGCCTCCTGGATAGACGTAGGGGCACGACATCGTCGTGCCCCTACTAGACCCTTCTGGTTAGTACTTAGGGCACTTGCACTCCGTAGATTTCCCACTGCAATGGTCGCACTTGCAACCCTGCTTGCAAGTGCACTTTTCCGCATAGGCTATGCCAGCGTTTTGAGAAATCCAACTAGCAGGCGCCATACCAACCACAAGCACTACCACAGAAACAGTAAGTAGAGCTCTTTTCAGCATTTAGTCCTCCCTTACTTCTTCTGGCAGTCAGGGCACTTCTTGCAACCGTCGGGACCACCTGGACACTTCTCATGCTTGCACTTATCACACTTGGCGGCGGCCATTACTACACCATCAGTAACCAGGCTCACGCCCAGGGGGCCAGTGGCCACTACTACCGCAACTAGAAGACCTGCTACCAGAACTAAGCTCTTAAGCATTTTGTCCTCCTAAAGGTTTAGAAATTAGAAACTTACACAAAATTAAACCCCTACTCTCCAGAAGGGGAATTAAGGGAAATTATATTCCCTACTTCTTCTGGCAGTCGGGGCACTTCTTGCAACCATCAGCGCCACCTTCACACTTCTCATGCTTGCACTTGTCACACTTGGAGGCGGCCATTACTACACCATCGGTGACCAGGCTTACGCCCAAGGGGCCAGTGGCCACTGCTACGGCAACCAGAAGACCTGCTACCAGAACCAAGCTCTTAAACATTTTACTCCTCCTAAAGGTTTAGAAATTAGAAACTTACGCAAAATTAAACCCCTACTCCCCAGAAGGGAAACTATATCCCCTACTTCTTCTGGCAGTCGGGGCACTTCTTGCAGCCATCAGCGCCACCTTCACACTTCTCATGCTTGCACTTGTCACACTTGGAGGCGGCCATTACTACACCATCGGTGACCAGGCTTACGCCCAAGGGGCCAGTGGCCACTGCTACAGCAACCAGAATACCTGCTACCAGAACTAAGCTCTTAAACATTTTACCCTCCATAAAGGCTTAGAAATTAAAAACATACACTAAGATTAAACCCATACTCCCAATCTCCCCTCTTTCTCCTCCTTTCCTCCCCTACGACCATAGCCATAAGGGAAGCACAGAAATTTCCAGGATGCTGGAGTATCGGTGAAGAGCTAGCTAGAGAAGACTCCCTAAATAGGGGTTATTATCGTGAGGCAATCTTTGCAGATTTTATCCATAAGTTACCCTGAAACCACGTCCAGGAAACCTGATAGCGGAAGAAAATAGCAAAAACACGAATAAATGTCAAGAACAAAATTTAGAAGGTAAGTGGAGTATATAGACATGTGTCCTTACTTAGAGGCCAGGGGTTGGGGGCCAGGGAAAGAATAAGTAGTCAGAATTCAGAATACTAAAAGAGTAGGGGCAATTCATGAATTGCCCCTACAGCTGAATTCTTAATTCTTGTATATCCTTTGACACGGCCCTCTCGTTTGTTATAATCTATTTTTAATTTGCATGTAAGAACAGGAACTATATGGCTAAGATAAGTAGAGCCCTTATAAGTGTTTATGACAAGGGGGGCATAGTAAGTTTTGCTGCCGTACTCAGGCGTATGGGGGTGGAACTTATCTCCTCAGGGGGGACAGCAAGACTTCTGAGGGACGAGGGGTTGGAGGTCGTTGAGGTGTCTCAGTATACGGGTTTCCCGGAGGTCATGGACGGGAGGGTCAAGACCCTGCACCCCAAGATTCACGGAGGGCTTCTGGCCATAAGGGATAACCCCTCCCATCTCAAGCAGATGAAGGAACTGGGTATCCTCCCCATTGACATGGTGGTGGTCAACCTCTACCCATTTGAGAAGGTAGCGGCCAGGAAGGCCCCTCTTGAGGAAGTGGTGGAAAACATAGACGTAGGCGGGCCTGGCATGATTCGGGCCGCCGCAAAGAATTATAAACACGTAGCAGTGGTAGTGGAGCCAGGACAGTACGAGGAGGTCTTAAGGAGGCTGGAAGAGGGCCGTGGAGAGTTATCGGAGGAGTTTTGCTTTGGGCTGGCCCGGGAGGCCTTTAGAAGGACGTCCCAGTACGATAGGGCCATTGCCGATTTCTTTACCGCCAGAGGCGGATTACCCAGTCATGGGCAACCCTTCCCATCCCGTCTTACCCTGGAGTTTGTCAAGAGGCAAGACCTACGCTACGGCGAGAATCCCCACCAGTCTGCCGCCTTCTACGTAGAGGAGGGACAGGGACCCACCTCAGGTGGGGGTGTCTCCAGCCTCAAGCAACTCAGCGGAAAGGAACTCTCCTTTAATAATATCCTGGACCTGGATGCCTCCCTGGAACTGGTAAGGGAATTTGAGGAGCCCGGGGCCGTGATAGTAAAGCATACGAACCCCTGTGGCGTAGGCTGTGCTAGTACCCTTGTAGAGGCCTTCCGCAGGGCCTACAGTGGAGACCCCGTATCGGCCTTCGGGTGTATAATTGGGTTCAACCGGGAGGTGGATGAGGAGACGGCGGAGGAGGTTACTTCCCCGGGGCATTTCGTGGAGGCAATTACAGCCCCGTCTTTCTCACGAGAGGCCCTGGAAGTCCTGAGGACCCGCAGGAAGTGGGGGCAGGACTTACGGCTACTGGAAATAGGACCCCTGTCAAGGCCCACGCCTTCATTGGACATAAAGAGGGTCGGAGGGGGCATCCTGGTTCAAACGAGGGACATAGATGACCAGAAGTACACTGCAGACGGAAAGGTCGTTACCACGGCCAGCCCTGCCATTGAAGATATGCGGGACATGAGGTTTGCATGGATTGTGGCAAAACACGTGAAGTCCAATGCCATTGTGCTGGCCAGGGAGGGGACCGTAGTGGGGGTAGGGGCGGGGCAGATGAGCAGGGTGGATGCCGTGGAGATAGCCCTGAAAAAGGCAGGCCCAAGGGTCCGGGGCGCAGTTATGGCCTCCGATGCATTCTTCCCTTTCAGAGACAGCATTGACCTTGCGGCCAGGGCAGGGGTGAAGGCCGTAATCCAGCCAGGCGGGTCCACAAAGGACGAAGAGGTTATCAAGGCGGCGGAGGAGCACGGCCTCGCCATGGTCTTCACGGGTCGCCGCCATTTCAGGCACTGATGGTAAAGGTAAAGATATGCGGTATAACGAGCATGACAGACGCCAGGACGGCCGTAGAGTTGGGGACGGATGCCCTGGGTTTCGTCTTTGCCCCAAGTCCTCGTCAAATTTCTCCCAATAGGGCCAGAGACATAATCAAACGGCTCCCACCCTTTGTCACCCCGGTAGGGGTCTTTGTGGATGAGGCGATAGGACGGGTGCTGGACGTTGCCACCTACACGGGCCTTAAGGCCGTGCAACTCCACGGCAGTGAGACACCCGGCTACGTGAGAGATGTAATGGGACAATTCTGGGCCATTAAGGCCATCAGGGTGAGGACACGGAGGGATTTGACAAGATTAGGGAGATACGAGGCCCATGCCTTCCTACTGGATAGTTACGTGCGGGAACGGTTAGGGGGTACAGGCAAGCCCTTCCCTTGGGAACTGGCCAGGGAGGCCAGGCAATTGGGCACCATTATTCTGGCGGGGGGTTTGAACCCTGAAAATGTACAAACGGCAATACGTACGGTGAGACCCTATGCAGTAGACGTCTCTTCCGGTGTGGAGTCCAGCCCTGGGAAGAAGGATAGGCAGTTGGTTAGGGAATTCATCCAGGCGGTCAAATGCGGCAAGATGTAGAGGTTTAGCTATCGTTGGCTATTATTCACATAATCAGAGAAAAAATAGCCAGGAGGGAGTACGAGTTGAGACCTCTACAAAAGCCATCACCGCACTGTTTGTCATTCTGAGCGAAGCGAAGAATCTAGTTTTTTAAGAGATTCTTCGGTCGCTCCGCTCCCTCAGAATGACAGCGCATGGACTTTTGCAGAGGTCTCAGCTTACTTGTTGGAGAAATAAGAATGAAGAAAAAGATACCAGGATATGATTATGGGGAATGTGAAATTTGCGATACCCCTATGCAAGAGAAGCTTATAAAGCAAGATTTTTGGGTTAAGGGGGAACTTATTGTTGTGGAGGGCGTGCCAGCAGGGGTTTGCCCGCAGTGTGGCAAAAAGATTGTGAAGGCCAACGTGGGACAATGGATTGCTAAGTTAATAAAGAATTCTGCGAGGATTAAGAAGGCCACAAAGATTTCCGTACCTACAATTAAATTTGATGCAAAAGAAGTTAAGGTCTAAACACACTCGTAGATAAAAATGCAAGACAACAACCTCTTTCAGGAATTGGTAGCCCTCATGGAGAGGCTGAGAGGGGCTGGGGGATGCCCCTGGGATAAGGAGCAGACCCATGAGTCCCTGAAGCCCTACCTCGTGGAGGAGACCTATGAGGTAATAGATGCCATAGATTCAGGGGAACCTGCGAAACTCAAGGAAGAACTGGGGGACCTCCTGTTCCAGGTAATCTTTCATGCCCAGATTGCAAAGGAAAACAATGCCTTTGACATTGCCGGGGTCTTGAGGGGGTGTCTGGAGAAGATGACCTCCAGGCACCCCCACGTATTTGGGGAAGAGCAGTTGAAGACGGCAGAGGAGGTGTTGAGGGCGTGGCATAAGATAAAACACAAAGAGTCCGGGGGGAAGGAGAAATCTATAATAGGAAGTCTGCCCAGGCACATGCCTGCCTTACAGAAGGCCTTCAAGGTGCAGAAGAAGGCCGCCAGGGTAGGGTTTGACTGGGAAAAGGTAGAGGACGTCATAGCCAAGATGGAGGAGGAGCTAAGAGAGGTAAGACAGGCCCTGGCCAAAAGACAGGAGACAGGGGACAGGGGACAGGGGGCAAGGGAACTGAAGGAGGAACTGGGAGACCTGCTTTTCGCCGCCGCAAACCTCTCCAGGTTCTTGAAGGTAAACCCTGAAGAGGCCCTGGAAAAGGCGACAAAGAAATTCATAGAGCGTTTTAGACGTGTAGAGGCCAGATTGGCCGCCCACGGTAAGGATATTGAGCACTGCACCCTGGAAGAGTTGGATAGGTTGTGGGAGGCAGTTAAGAGACAGTAGACAGCAGTCAGCAGTCAGCAATCAGGGTAACTTTTAGTTGCCGTTTTGTCTTCAAAAAGGTGTAGGGACAGGGCTTCAGCCCTGTCCTGCTTTATGGAGTCCAGTCCGCCTCAGGTGGATCTCGCTGGAATAAAGTCCATTGACGCAGTCAATGGACTCCATATAAAAAAACAGGGGCACAGCGTCGCCGTGCCCCTGAGTACTTCTGTCGTCCAGCATCTACGCTTACGATCTAATTGAATTAGTCTCCGGTTCCATAAGATGGTAAGCAATTTCCCTATGCTGGCTAATGTCCATACCAGCCACTTCCTCTGCCTCAGGTGCTCTAATACCTTTAGTTACTGCCTTTATGAAAAGGATGAGTACCGCGGTGCAGGCACAAGCGTATCCCCATGCACACACGACGCCTACAAATTGTTCCAACATCTGGGCAGGGTTTCCGTAAAATAGGCCATCGTCACCAGCGGGGTTTACAAGCTTGCTGGCAAAGAGACCTGTTGCAAGGGCCCCAAAGCTCCCGCCCATTGCGTGTATCCCTACCACGTCCAGGGCATCATCATAACCCAGGGCCCTCTTCATCCATTTTACGCAGGAGTAACACAAGAACCCTGCACCGGCCCCTATGGCAAGGGATGGCATAACTGCTACAAAACCTGAGGCAGGTGTAATGGCCACCAGCCCTGCTACTGCACCTGAGCAAGTGCCAATCAGAGTGGGTTTCCTGTCAAATATCCACTCCATTACGTTCCATGTAAAGGCGGCGGTAGCGGTGGCTGTGTTGGTGACTGCCCAGGCGCTGGCGGCAAGTCCATTGGCGGCGACTGCACTACCTGCGTTAAAGCCGAACCACCCAAACCACAGGAGGGCGGCACCTATCATCGTAAAAGGTACATTATGCGGGGGCTTTATACTCTTGCGTCTGCCTAGAAACAGACAAAATACCAGGGCCGCAGCACCAGATTGGATATGCACGACCGTTCCGCCAGCAAAATCCAATGCACCAAACTTATATAACCACCCATCCGTGGCCCACACCCAATGGGCTATCACTGGATAGCATCCACTCATCCACAAGAGGGCAAAGAGGAGCCAGGAAACGAATTTGAGCCTCTCTACAATGGCGCCTGTTACAAGGGCAAGGGTAATAGCGGCAAATGTTAACTGGAACATACAGAAAGTTAGGTGGGGTATGGTCGTTGCGTAAAGGGTGCTAGGCAATTGCCCTACGTAGTCCGCTGGGTCCGCACGCCCTGCTCCCAGGACGGCCCACTGAAGGCCCCCAATAAACCCGTTGGAGGGGGAAAAGGCCAGGCTATAAGACCAGAGCACCCACATCATGCTGGTGATGCAGAAGGCAATCCAGTTCATCCATATGGTATTACCCACGTTCTTTGCCCTTGTCATCCCTCCATAAAAGAGGGCAAGACCAGGGATGGTCATAGCCAACACCAGGGCAGAGGAGGTCATCATCCATGCATTATCCCCTGTATCAATCGTGGGGGGTGGTGGGGGCACCTCAGCGACCACCGCCACAACTACTTCTTCCGCCATTGCCTTCAGTGCAAATAGCGCTAACATCGGCAGTACAGAAAACAAGGAGATACCTAAATGGTACCTTCTTCTCATCATCTTTCCCTCCCTCTCTCTCTTTTAACTTTTAAGCAGGCTGTTTTTCACTAGACGGGACAACAACTCTAAGACCTCTGCAAAAGTCACTGCACTACTTCGTGTCATTCTGAGCGAAGCGAAGAATCTGAGATTCTTCGGTCGTTTCACTCCCTCAGAATGACATCTTGTGGGGTTTTTCAGAGGCCCCACTCTACGAATCTAAGTTTATCCTATTTGTAATCACCCCTCCTTTGGGGTTTGTTTCAACCCACGCCCCCGCGCGGGGGCGCCCTGTAGGGGCGGTTCGCGAACCGCCCCTACTGCTTAGATGGTCTGAGCCTCGTCTCCCACAAGAAGCTGGCCAGTCTATCCGTGTCTGTCCGAAGGAAGAGAGACGGTTCCTTTTCCTTCATTCGGTCAATAATACTCTTACACCTCTGCTTGGAATACAGTAACGTAATATCCGTCATCTTTGACGGGCTGTGGCAGGGTACGCAGTTGTTCATGTATACGCCTTCTGTAACGTCTATTACGTCCTTCCTCCCAATCTGCCTCAGTGTCTTGAACTCGGCCAGTTTTTCTTTATCAACCGTACCCCTCTGGTATTCCTTAAATAAATTAATTATCCTCTGTTCATTCTCTGTGAAGCTTTCTTCTTTTTCCATCTGCATACGGTTGAATGCGTGTAGTATGTCTTCCTCAGACCAGTTTTTGTGGGAAAATACGTATTCCAGTACGTGGCACTGTCCACACTTCTTACCCAGGGTCTCTTCCATACCGGCTTCAGAATGTATTATCGTGTCCGGAATCCATTGGTTGTTCTTATTTAATGAGACCAAGAGCTTGGCATCTGTGGGGGAACTCAATATCCTTACACCGTCGGCCAGGGCAATATAGGGCATAAAACCCAGGAAACTCTTCCTCCTTCCTATCTCTATCTCAGTGTTGCCTCTATAACAAAAAATACGATTACTTACATCGTCATAAACTACTTCCTCGGGCAGTAAAAACAAGAGATGTTTGTATCTTTCACGTTCTGAAATTTTCCTGGAACCCTGGTCAATTAATAATTGGATGTAGACCCGCTTGTCTTTAATGGCCAGAGATTCCTTGCGTATAACACTGTCTTTAATGGTGGTCTCCTGTCCCTTTAGATTCGCCCCCCCTTTGCTGGCTACCTCTCCGCCTGAGGCGGATACAGGACCAGATGCGCCCTCTCTAACTGGGGACAGAGCCCCAGCACTATATTTTTCGCTCGCCCCAGGGCTTTGGCTTACTGCAGGGTTTTCTAAGGTACCATTAATCACGTAGGTCTGAGAAAATACGGGGGAAGATAATAGGCCGTTGATGAAAAATGCTATCACGAAACAGAGATGGAGTCTGTGGTCAGGCGTAACACCAAGCAGGAGATTTAAACTATTCAGACCCATCGTATCCCAGTGTCCAAAAGGGCCAGCGTTCGGGCAGTCCGCCTCAGGCGGATACCCCTACCTTCTTCTCCCCCATCCCTTTGTCCCACCCAGGACAGGCCATTCTCTGCCTGGGACGGATAAAGGGTAGGCAAGGGGGAATCCGCTCCGCCTAAGGCGGACGGATTTACAACAAGGGGGAGGGATAGTCTCCCTCCCCGCAAGTAGGGGCACGTTGCAACGTGCCCCTACATACTAGAATACCCTCTAGAACTCATAGGTAGCGGCTGCGGAAAAGGTAGCGTTGCCGTTGTGGTTATCAAACTGATTAAAACTGGTGTTGGGGCCAGTGGCACCTGTAATCTTATCGTATCTTATCTCTGGCCTTATCATCAGCTTGTCCCTGACTTTGATGTTAACGGTGCCGGTAACCTCTGCAATGGATACGCCTATTGGAAGTCCAGCAGTGGCGGTACGACCCCGAGGTACTATGGCAACGTTCCTTGCGGCCTCCCTATCCCAGAAATACTCCCCCCTCAGGGCGAAGTTTATCCGATTCTGGGGGAAGAACTGGAATATCTGGGCCACACCCCACCAGTCACGGCGTCTCCTGTTGTCGCCCACCATTACGGTGGCACCAAAACCTCCTGCGAATCCCCTCTCAAACCGTTCCGTACCGTAGTCAAAGTTGGTATTGGACCTCAGCCAGGTCGTGGGGTCAAACTGGATGATAAGGTCAAAGAAGTGTCTCCAGTTACCCTCACTGCCACGGTTTTTAGCATAGACGTCGTCCCCAGTCATAATCAGCCCATCGGGGCCCGGACCTGTCAGGTTCTTTCTACTCTGCTCTGGGCCGTGGCTGGTGTTCAGCATCACAAAGGCATTGTGCATGATGGGTATATTGGGGATAGTGTACTTTGTCTGGGTACCGAAGGTCTTGCTCCTGTTGTTATCAACAAAGGTATCCCAGCCGTTTACGAGGAAAAAGGTAAAGTACAGGTTATCCAGTACAGGATAGCCCAGGCTAGCCCCGACGTGGGTGAAGGGTATGGAGTTCTGGTAAAGGAGTGAGCGGGAGAAGTTGGGGTTCCATGGGGACTCCCAGACCTCTGCCCCAATCCAGGTGGCAAACTTTCCAAACTTGAAGTCTACGCCCTTGCCCAGGGGTATCCTCCACCAGGTGTAACCCTCACCCACAGTGAAATCGTCATCGTCCACCCTGCCATCTGTTGGTACAAAGGTGAGGCGGTGGGCCTGCTCCCCGTAAAGGGTGGTTATCCTGAAACCTATAGGAGAGTCCTCTGTGGGCTCCTTGTAGAGGTGGAGTTCTATATTATTGAGGGTAAAGGAGTCATCTTCCCTATCAAAGGCCCTTATCTCAAGCATGTTCCTGGCTGGCCCACCAGTGGGGATAGCGCCCCTTCTACCGCTAGGGCCTGTGCCCCTCTCGTGGCCAGGCTTCACGGAGTTATACTGGTAAAAGTTCTCTACAAACCCGCTGAACTTTACCCCCTTAAAGACGTTGAAGAAGTCCCTGATTCCCGTGATTTCATCGTCATTGAGTTGTGCGGCCGGTGCCTTGGCAGGCATCGGTGGCACCTCGCGGGCCTTCAGGAGTTCCTTTAATGCACCGACATCCTCAGCGCTGAGCTCGGCACCGGGCTTAGTCTTGAGGAGGTCCTTCAGTGCGGCAACTTCTTCCTTAGAGAGTTCCTCTGCCCCCACCCAATTTACACGTACAGCCCCCAGGAAAAACACAAAACAGGCAATTAACGCAAGGCTTAAAAGCCTCATGACCTCCCTCCTTTCTAGATAGATAGGCCAATCTAGAGTAATGAGCCAACCCCTACCAATCTTATCCTCCTACCCCCTCCTGCCATAATTGGATATATTGGTTATATTTGGAAGGAATTACCATAAGTCCTTTTGATTGTCAACAAGATTTTTAAAAAAAATTGTGGGGTATATAGACTGGGGAGTGTTTTTTAGTAGGGGCGGGGTAACCCCGCCCCTACCCTAACCCCTCAAAAAATTAGGGGCGACCTACTAGGTCGCCCCTTGCTTTGGGTCTTTAGCATTGGGAGGGAAGGGCAATTCGCGAATTGCCCCTACTCTTTTAGTGAACCCTGGCTGACTGGTTTGCCCTTCCTTACGACTACCTGGGGCATCTCCTCCTCGGCCTCTTCCACCTCGTAGACGCCGATATGCCTCCTTATTACTTTTTCCAGTTCACCAACATACCTCTCCTCGGCAGGATAACACTCTACGCCGTGGGTATGGAGGTCAAGGCCTTCCAGTTCTACGTACTCCGGGACCCTGAGGCCAAGCGAGTACTTCAGGCCAAGGAATATGGCAAAACCAGCGGCTGAGGCCCAGGCTATGGCAGTAACCATGGCAATAAACTGCGCCAGGAGTTGATAACCGGAACCTGTTATGAGTCCATTTACACCACCGTAGGAGCCGTCAGCGAAGATCCCAACGGCCAGGAGTCCCCAGAGGCCATTAGCCCCGTGGACCGAGACTGCACCCAGTGGGTCGTCTACCTTGAATACGCACTCCACAAACCAGACGCAACCTCTCATGAGAAGGCCAGCCAGCAGGCCGATGACTACCGAGGCCCATATAGGCACATAGGCGCATGGGCCGGTAATGGCTACAAGGCCAGCCAGGGCACCGTTACACGCCATCATAATATCAGGCTTCTTAGTAGTGGCATAGGAGAGCCACATTACTACGGCGGCACCGGCAGAGGCGGCAAGGAAGGTGTTGGTGGCTATGATTGAGATCCTCAAGTCTGTGGCGGCCAGCGTACTCCCTGCGTTAAAGCCGAACCAGCCGAAGACAAGGATGAGGGTCCCTACTACTACAAAGGTAAGGTTGTGACCAGGTATGGCACTGGGGGTGCCGTCTTTTAGATATTTTCCAATCCTGGGACCGACTGCCCACGCCCCTATCAGGGCCATTATCCCCCCCACGGCGTGGACTACCCCCGAACCTGCAAAATCCCTGGCTCCCACACCAAAGGGCAGGGTGCCCAGCCATCCGCCTCCCCACATCCAGTGTCCATAGATGGGATACACCACACCGCAGACTAACATACTGTAAATCAGATAGGCCGCCCAACGGGTCCTCTCTGCCACTGCCCCGGCAATGATGGAGACGGCCTTCGTGGCAAACATGACCTGGAAGAGCCACAGGACTACCGTGTTTACGTCATAGGACGGGCCTATGAGGAGGAAGCCACTCCAGCCCACCATGGTATCTCCCTTGTCCAACCCGGAGGCGAGCTGTGAACCTCCGAACATCAATGCAAAACCAAAGAGCCAGAAGACCAGGGCCCCCACCGTAGTATCCATGAAACAGTGGGACATGTAATTCAGCATGTGCTTTGGTCTCAGGAACCCCCCTAAGAGGGCAAACCCTGCCTGCATGATAAACACCAGAAAGGCCCCTATAAGTACCCAGGTAAAATTGACGGAGTACTTCAACCCCGGTACGGTGTCGGAATAGGTCCCCGCACCACTGGGGTCTGCCGCTTCAAGAACCCTACCGAACAATAGAATGGCTAACCCGATTAGCGGTAGCGCCACGAGCGAAAAATGAGATGTCTTTAGCATTTTATTCACGGTGACTCCCCTTGTCTTTCCCAGAACCCTCAAAAAAATACTATAGTAATGTTAATAGCAACCAAGACCACCACAACCAACAGAAAGAATGGGTCAT
The DNA here is from genome assembly GCA_016209685.1 of Planctomycetota bacterium. Lineage (GTDB taxonomy): Bacteria > Planctomycetota > Brocadiia > Brocadiales > Bathyanammoxibiaceae > 2-12-FULL-52-36. Next base: position 48,749 of record JACQVQ010000013.1, read on the forward strand.
CCATGGCAATAGGCTTTTTGTTTTTCCCAGAACTCTAAAAAGTAACTACAGAGAGTACAAAGTTTAGGCTACTTCGTACTCTAGCTGTTCTGCCTCTTCAGCAACGCCAGCCTTGCGTGTTATCTCTACCAACCTGCCGGGGGCAATAACGTCTTCTCCCCTCTTTCCGTCCCGTATGCGTATGACCTCTTCCACGGGTTCAACAAATATCCTGCCGTCTCCAATCCTGCCTGTCCTTGCGGCCCCACAGATAGTATCTGCTATCTTGAGGACATCCATGTCAGGGGCTACTACCTCAAGCTTTACGCGGGGTACAAGCTCCTCCTGGTGGCGGTGTCCCCTCCACTGGAGGATTATGCCCTTTTCAGCACCGGCCCCTGAGACAGGGGTTACGGTCATGCCCCGGAAACCCTCTCTCTCCAGGGAGCCTTTAACCACGCTAAGCTTTTCTAACCTTACAACAGCCACTACCTTTTTCATTTTTTGGATACCTCCAGTTAGGCCAGTTAGGCCCTAATTTCTATGACCTCTAATTCTTCATCATGAGCCTGGGTCTCACGAGCGGGGGACATCCTCACCCATCTTCCACCCTTGTTATGGCTCCCTATATCCTCACTCTTTAGCCTCAGGGCAAACTCTGCCTCCTCGCCCAGTGGCAGGCTGGTGGGGGTAACCCTCACGACCTCGGTTATCCTGCTTACTACCTTCTCCACGTCGGTATCGGCCACTATTACTTCCATCCTGGCCTTGGGTAAGAGCTCTACAACGTATGTCTTCCCCTGCCAGGTAATCTCCTTTACGGAGGGGCCTTTTATGTAAGAATACCGTGCATCGTCATAACCAAACCCCGACATGCATTCCTTAATTGCATCCAGTCTTCTAGGCTTAAAAAATGCTACTATCTTCTTCATCTTATTGTCTCCATATTAGTTGTGAATTTGGTGTTTCCACACCTTGCCATGATTCGCAACTAATGTGCCTAATTTTCAGGCATAGCAGAAAGATTCTATTATTTATTGTAATGTTTTGTGTTGCATATATTTATACTAACACTGTGAACTATTAAATCGTTTCTAAGGTGCCTCAGGTATTTTAGGGCATTTTTGTCCTATAAATCGCATTATTTGCTCAACTGGTTGCGTACAAGTAGTTTATTGATTGGAACTTTTTTGAGAATCCTGAAAATAAGGCAATCTTGTCCCGTTTTCAGAGGTGGATGTATAGATGTATAAAGGTGGGGGTATCGGGGGTAGGGGCAGACCTATGTGTCTGCCCAACGGGGGCGAACACATAGGTTCGCCCCTACTCTTCCGGTGTTGTCTTAAAGGCTTTCTTGGTAAGGAGATACTTCTTCATCTTCCTGTAAAGGGTCTTGGGGTCTACCGCAGCCTCATTGGCAGATTGGTCTATCTTGCCTTTGTTCTTTTCCAGGAGTTTCTCAATGTATGTCTTTTCACAGCCATCCAGAAACTCCTCCATGGGTAGTTCCATTATCTTGTTGTCGCTGAAGTCAATATGTACCTCTTTAGTGGGAGTGGTTTCCAGCCCGGTCTTTGGGAGGTCTATGTAGGTAATGGTGTCTCCCCTGGCCATAATCACTGCCCTTTCCATTAGGTTTTCTAATTCCCTGACGTTGCCCGGCCAGTGGTACCCCATCATGGTATTTAAGACGTCCTGTGAGATTTCCCTTATCTCCTTCTTCATGGCCTTGCTATATTTTTCCAGAAAGGAGGTGGCAAGGAGGGGTATATCCTCCTTCCTCTCTCTTAATGGGGGTAAGGTTATGGGGAAGACGTTCAGGCGGTAGAAGAGGTCTTCTCTGAACCTCCCTTCCGCCAGCTCTTTTTTTAAGTCTTTATTAGTGGCGGCGATAACCCTTACATCCACCTTGATAACCTCGTTGCCTCCTACCCTCTCCAACTCCCTTTCCTGTAAGACCCGGAGGAGTTTGGACTGGATGGAGGGGGACATGTTGGAGGTCTCGTCAAAGAATATGGTCCCATTGTTTGCAAATTCAAACTTGCCTACCCGCCTGCTGGTGGCCCCCGTGAAGGCCCCTTTTTCGTAGCCGAAGAGTTCGCTCTCCAGGAGGCTTTCTGGCATGGCGCTACAGTTTACTGCCACAAAGGGTTTCCCCTTTCTGTTGCTGTGCATGTGGATGGTCCTGGCTACCAGCTCTTTCCCCGTGCCCGTCTCTCCTGTGATAAGGACGGTGGCATCGGCCTGGGAGACGGTAAGGATTAGGTCGTAGACCTCTTGCATCTTAGGGCTTTTCCCTATGATGCGGTTCAGGCTGTACCTTTGCTCTAGTTCCTGGCGTAACGCCTTTATTTCCCTTATCAGTTTTTGTTTCTCTAATACCTTCTGGACGGCCAGTTTAATCTCCTCGGCGGAGATAGGTTTGGTGATATAGTCTGAGGCGCCCGACCTCATGGCCTCTACGGCATTCTGTATACTCCCAAAGGCGGTCATCATTATTACCATAGTATCCGGGGAGAACTTTTTTAATCCCTTTAGCACCTGTATGCCGTCCATCCCTGGCATCTTCAGGTCTATAATGGCCAGGTCAAACTGCTCCTTCTGGCAGGTGTTGAGGGCAAGTTCACCGTTAGTGGCAGTGCTGACGGCATATCCGTCCTTTGAGAGCAACATGTGGACACTGCCAAGGACGTACTCATCGTCTTCAACGATAAGGATCTTCTTTCTTGTGGCTTCCATAACGTTCTACCTTTACTCCGTACCAAATATTATTATAAGGTACAGGGGCTTGACAAAACCCTTGCCAAAGCGGTATGCTATTTGCACTCCTCTCTAGTGGATGTTTTAGTTAATTTTATACCATTCTACCAGGGTAAGGCAAGGACTATGACCACTAACAGACTAGAGCAATATCCTGTGACCTACGAACACCACGAGGTCTATGGTGAACCCTATCTAGTAGTAGACAAACTACTTGACAAAAAGAGATACCGTTACTGCAGCTTCCCGGTAACCCATCCCGTGTATAAGGGCATCGTTACTACGGCAAAGAAGTGGAAGGAGGGGAAGATTACCCAGGAAGAGGCCCTCCTGGAATTAGAGTTCTTAGCCCTGCCCTTTGAACGATGGCTCTTTGAGATTATACGTGACATGGGCAACGACCCCACCCACCTGAAGAACGTTGTCTTTGACGACGCCCATAAAGAGGTACAGTACATCGCCTTCGTACAGCACGGGGAGGAACGGTACTACAACATCCGCTACAGATAAGGTTACAGGGGACAGGGAATAGGGAGGGAAAAGAATTGGAAATTGTAAACTGTAAATTTCAAATTTTAAATTTCCAATTTCCAATTTCCAATTATCCTGTTACCTGTTAGAGGTCCCGGGCCAAGAGTGAAGGTATGGGTAACTGTACGGATATGGTGGTGCCCTTTCCCTCCTTGCTCTTTACTTCTATAGTGCCTTTGTGGGCCTTTACGATGTTGTAGGAGACGAAGAGCCCTAGTCCGGTCCCTGCCCCCCCTTTTGTGCTGAAGAAGGGTTCAAATATCTTTCCCAGGTCTTTTTCTGGTATTCCAGAACCCGTATCAGAAAAATCTATCTTGACCCACTCGCCTCTAACCCCCGTCTTTATCTTGAGGTCCCCTCCTTCGGTCATGGCGTCTGAGGCGTTTATGATGATGTTGGTAAAGACCTGCTCCAGTTGATGTGGGTCGCAGTACACGGGGGGGAGGTGGGCGTCTAACTCCTGGAGCAGGTTTATGTTGCTTAGTCTTAATTTGCTCTCCAGGAAGTTTACCACGTTGCGGATAGAGAGGTTTACGTCCTGGCTGACCTTGCCTTCAAAGACCTGTTGGTGTGATTCAAGGAGCCTCTTTACTATCCCTGCTATCCGGTTGCAACCCCTTATCGCCAGGTCCAGATACTTTTTCTTGTCTTCCTCCTTTGTCTCTTCTGCGTGGAGGTGGAGGTAGTTTATTATCCCTGCCAGGGGGTTGTTAATCTCGTGGGCGACGCTGGCCACAAGCCTGCCCGTAGAGGCGAGTTTTTCCATAGAGATGAGTTGATCCTCCAGCCTCTTTTTGGCGGTAATGTCTCTAAAGACGCACCGTATGGCCACCACGTTGCCCTTGTCGTCGTAGATGGGGTTATCGTTAAGGCCGACGTCTATGACGCTCCCGTCCTTTTTCAGCAGTTGTAATTCTAATCCCTCAATGTGCAGACCTGAGAAGCGTCTGGGTAGTAAGGTCGCATAGGTCTCTCGTACCCCGGGGGGCTGGGAGTCGGAGATGGGCCTGCCCACCAGTTCTTCTTTATGGTTGTAGCCGAGCATCTTTGCACCGCTCAGGTTGCAGTCCAGGATTATGCCCTGGTTGTCATGGGTAAGATAGATGTCCGGGGCGTTGTCGTAGAGGTCCTTGTACTTCTTTTCCGATTCTCTTATCTTGATAAAGAGCCTGATGTTTTCTATGGCTATGGCCAGTTGGGGGGCTATCTGCGTAAGGATACGGAAGTGTCTCTCTGAGAAGTTGCGGGGTCTCTTACTGGCGAAGTTAATGGTCCCGATAACGGAACCCTTGTACTCCAGGGGATAGCCGAGCCTTGACCGTATGCCTTCCTTAAGGAGTACCTCATCAGACCAGAACTCCTTCTCCACGGTATCTTGTACAATGTAGGGGCGGGCGGTGGTGTAGACCCTTTCCAGCAGGCTCCCCTCTCTCAAGAAGCTGTAACCCTCCCTTATGCCTGTGTCCTTGTAATCAGTATTCAGGGCAAAGACCTCAAACCTCTGTCCATCTTCCCCCATCAGGGCTATGCTTATCCTGTCAAAGTTTATTACGTTCTTTAACTCCGAACCCACGGCCTTAAAGACGTCTGTCAGGAAGCTGGAAGAGACTACCTTGTTTATGTTGTAGACAATCTCCTTTTCCGATTCTAACCTCTTCTGCTCGGTGGTATCCGTTATCACCCCCACTACACCTACGGTGTCGTTGTTACTGTCCCGTAGCGGAAAGAACCTGCTGGAGGTATAACCCTCTCTACCCCTGAGGGTGGTGTAGGGTACGTTTTCTGCCGTAGAAAATTCCCCGATTGAGGCGTAACCGATAAGCCCCTTCAGTTCTTGTCCCATGAGTTGGGGATAGACCTCCAGGACGTCCTTGCCCAGTACCTCTTGACGGCCAACCCCTGAAATCTCCTCCATCCTCCTGTTCCAGTAGGCTATCCTATTGTCCTTATGCAGTACTACCAGGCCGTCGTACAGGGTATTTACCACGTCCTCAAATTTCCTCTTCTGTTCTTCCAGTTCCCGTGTCCTGGCTTTTACCTTAAGTTCCAGGCCTCCCCTGGCCGCTTTGAGTTCTTCAATGAGGTGGGTGGTCTCCCGCATGTCTCTGGCTATGGTAACTGCCCCCGTTATCCCTCCCGCCTCGTCCCTCATTATAGAGCCATTGACGTTAACGGGGAGCTTCTGACCCTCCTTGGTGAAGTAATAGTTGTCAAACCCCTTGAGGAGGCCCTCCCGCAGGAGTTTCTGCAATCGGTCTTGAAAGACCGACTGTTCTTCCGCCACCAACATGCTCAGGGGTTTGCCCACTAGCTCCTGTTTTTTAAACCCCAGGAGGCCCTCGGCAGAGGGGTTAAGGGTGAGTATCTTTCCCTGGGGGTCGGTGACCACCAGGACGTCTTGCAGGCTGTCTATAATAGCCTGCGTGTAGCTCTTCGCCTTCAGGAGTTCACTCGTCCTTTCCTTTACCTTTTGTTCCAGGACGGCATTAACGTCTTGAAGGCGGTTAATCCTTGTAAAGTTGAGCCAGGAGGCCGTATCCTCGTACTCGGCGAGGTTTAGACCCATTATCTCTTCCTCTCGCCCCACCCTGAGCCGTGCCACCTTGTTACCTGCCCAGAAGAAAAACATGGATAGGCCGAAGGCCCAGGCAAAGGCCACAGTGACGCCAAGGAACTGGATGCCTACCTGTGAGAGCCTGTCCCCGGTCGGGAGGGTAGATAGGGGGCAGAAGAGGGCCAGGGCTATTGTGCCTATGGCCCCGCATACTCCATGGACAGAGATGGCGGCCACGGGGTCGTCTATCTTCAAGACTTTTTCAAAGAGGTCTCTTGCCAGGAGTACCAGTACCCCTGCTAACACCCCCACCACAGCGGCCCCCCAGGGGTGGAGTCTGTTAGAACCAGCGGTTACGGCCACAAGGCCACCCAGTACCCCTATAAGTACGTCCACACCATCCAGTCTCTTATTTCTGACCCAACTATAGAGGATGGCCGAACAACCGGCCGCCCCAGCGGCAATATTGGTGTTGGAGATCACCAGGGCAATCTTTACATCTGCCCTGAGCATAGACCCCCCATTAAACCCGAACCAGCCAAACCACAAGAAGAAGGTCCCTATGGTGGCAATGGGGATGTTATGCTGGCCCATCCGGTTAACCGTCCCGTCCTTGTTGTACTTACCTATCCTGGGACCCACTAATATGGCCCCCGCCAGGGCTACCCACCCCCCTATAGAATGGACTACTGTGGAACCGGCAAAGTCAACAAAGCCCATCCTGCCCAGCCATCCCGCCTGGTCATGTATCCATATATTCCCCCAGACCCAGTGACCAAATATGGGATAAATCACGCACACCATCACGACCGTGCACCATATATGGACGAACATCCGCGTCCTCTCGGCCATGGCCCCGGTAAATATAGTGGCGGCCGTCCCAGCGAATACTACCTGGAAGAAGGCGAAGGCGAAGCCCAGAGGGACCTTATCCACGTCCATAAAGCAGAAGTGACTGGCGCCTACAAGCCCTGCCTGGCTATCCCCGAACATCAGGCCAAAACCAGCGAGGAAGTAGGCTACTGAGGCTATTATGAACACTACGATGTTCTTTATGGAGATGTTTATGGCATTCTTCGCCTGGACGAAACCGGCCTCCAGGGCCGTAAAGCCTACCTGCATAAAGAAGACCATGCAGGCCGCCACGACCAGCCATACGACGTCCGGATTTCTTCCCTCAGGAGGAGTGGCCCCACCACCCATGGAAAGGCCGCCCCCCTGGGCATAGGCACTCTCTGGCGATAGTGTAGCCCCCGTTGCCAGCCAACAAAGGGTCAGCAGTAGTGGGAGGGGCGTTAGCAGGATATATTTTCTATCAGACATGGTCTAGAAGTATGGCAATTGGTGTGCCACTGATTTAACATTATTGCAATTTTATCAGTTTGAAGTGCTTATGTCAAAAGGGCTGTGCTGGGTAAATTTTTAATCAGGTGTAGTTGGATGGATAAGAGTACATTGTATAGGGAAAGGCAGGGGTATGTAAGGGGGCCTTGCCCCTCGTGCCTGAAGCAGAAATCCGCCTCAGGCGGATGACTTTACAAACAACCCAAATTGTCAAGTTTGATTTAAACTAGGACAATTCTTTTGTTGCTCTCCAAATCAATTAATTACCTTGCAAATCCTTTAAGGCCTTTAGCAAAAGCGGTCTTATGTGAGGTATATCTTCTTTTACCACTGCCCATACCTTTGTTAAATTTACTCCAAAATAAAAATGTATGACCTTATCCCTCATGCCGGCAATGTCTCTCCATGGTATCTCTGGGTATTTCTTGCGTGTATCTTCTGAAATGCACTTTGCAGCCTCCCCCATAATCTCAATGCATCTTATTACCGCAAACCCCGTCTTTTCATCCTTGGCGAAATCCTCACAGCTAATTCCTTTAATAAATCTTTCAGCCCTATCCATATTTTCTATGATGTCCTTTAGATAGAGGGTAACGTTACGCTTCATAGATAGACCGTCTCCGCAAGGATAATTTCTTTTAACTCGTCTCTTATATCTTCCTTGGGGATAAGGTCTACCCTTACTCCCAGAAGGTCGGTCAGGTAGTTCTCAACCCTCACAACCCATAGGAGACTCACAGGCCCTTCAAACTCAACCAATAAGTCCACATCGCTTGCCTTTTTTTGCTCTTCTCTGATGAATGAGCCAAAAATGCCTATCTCTTTCACCTTGAATCTTTTCCTTAATTCCTCCTTATGTTGTTTCAGTAAGGTCTTTATTTTCTTAAGGGTTTTCATATTTACATCCACTCAAAAGTCCAGGGTCCTAAAAACAATCTCTGCCTTTTATAGCGTTTGTTCCAGGGGCATTTTATCACAAGGGCGGTCCTTTTCACAGAATTAAAAACTGGCTGGACAGTAGGGGTATTGCGTTACTTCTTATTATCTACTACTGACAATTCCACCAATACCTTGCCACTGCCAATATTCCCCTCTGCGTCAGTGGCATTAATTATTATAGTATGCTCTCCTTGAGATAGGCCCTCCACGATGAATTGGAAATCTTCTTCCCTGGAATCAAAGATATTATCCCTGGGGAAGATGGCCTTCCAGTCCCCTGCGTCTACGGAGTACTCTATCCTGGTTATATTGGAGAGTTCGTCTCTGGCCAGGCCTGAGACTATTGCCTTTTCCGCCTGAGGCGGATTTGGTCCGCCTGAGGCGGAGGAGGCCGTAGCCTTTGGCTCTACAAGTAAGGGCCTTGTGTTGTCTACCAGGAAGGGTTCTGAGACCTTTTCCGCGCTCAGGGTTATGTCCGAGGGGTTGTCAGGTTCATCGCTAACGACCAATCTCGCCAGGTATTCTCCATCCGGGACCCTGGTAGTCTGCCAGTAGAAGGAGTCTCCCTTAATCTCCTCCTTGGTCACGGGTTTCCAATCCCTCTCGTTACGTCCCTTGTAAAAGAGTTGGTACCTCATGGAATCCCCGTTGGGGTCAGTGGCCTTCCAGTTAATATGTTTTGTCTCACGGTTGCCCATCCCGGGACGTGGCACACGAGAGGCCTCCTCAGGGGTGCCTGGTTCTTGTCCCCTAACGGGAGGTGAAAGCCTGGGGAACCTTTCCCTCTGATTGAGCGGCAGGGCCTGGCCGACTGATAGAGAGAGGATATCCGGGGCCTGGTTCTGGGGCAGGTAGGCCAGGGAGACCCTCTGGAGCAGTGGCGCCTCCTGAGGTCTTGTGGTAACGAGCCTTGCCCTGTACTGTATAAAACGGGAGTCTGGACTCTGAACCTTATGCAGGGGTGGCCCGGCGGTTAGTCCATATCCCTGGTATTCTTCGGACCAGGGACTCCACGTGTTGTCCGGTTTCTTGCTATTGCCTGTTCGGGTAGAAAGGGTTAGTTTGGTGCCCTCCGGTGTATTCCCTTCCCAGGACAGATTCCCCCACGTGGTGATAAATTTGGCGTCAAATACCTCAGATTCAAAGCTCCCCTCACGGCAGTAGGTGTTAGAGGCCAGAAAGAGCCGTCCTGCGTTGCCTGTACCATAGAAGAACCCCCCCTCCTCCTCACCTAAGAGGCATAACACCTGGGTCTCCTCCGCATCTAACAAGGTGCACGTCTCTCCTCTGGTATCCAGCTTATAGATTCTTGCCTCACTGCCCGTCCCTACCAGGACGTTGCCCCTGTGGTCTACCGACAGGCTAAAGACGAGGGCCTGGGGGACTTCTAACACCTTTTTTACGGTGCCATTGGGGGTAATCCTGTAGACGAAATTAGTAATCTTTGGCAGGTATGGAGGGACTGCGGGCCTTTCGGCCTCTCTGGGCCTGAGTCCTTCCTCAGGGGTGGCCCTGGGGATGGGTGGAGGGGGTGGGGGCTCCTGGAGGGAGGAGTTGGAGCTGATTGGGGATGGGGTAGGTTCCATGGGAGAGGGGGGTCTGAGGATGGGTGGCACCGGTGGGGGGGGAACCATAGGGACCCTGGGTCTTGCCCCCGAGGCTGTGCCTGCATATAGTTGCCCAAGGCTATCCATGGCCAGGCAATGCACCTCTCCCTCCTCGGCATCGTAGAGTATAAAGGCCTGGCCCTGTGGATTTATCTTATAAATAAGGCCGTTTGGTTCACTGCAGGCGTAAAGGTTTGACTCCTTATCCGGTATCAAATCCAGCAGGTGCGTCTCCGAAGAGTCAAAAAATACGTCTGCCTTGCCCTCCGCGGATATCTTGTAGATAACCCCATCGGGTCCGGTAGCCGCATAAAGATTTCCCCTGGCGTCAAAGACCAGCTTCCAGACATAATTGGCAGGGAGGTCACAGAATAGGTTTACCTCGCCTTGTGGAGAGATACGGTAGACGTGCCCCTGTGGGGAGGTGCCGGCATATATCTCCCCTGATGGGGAGACCGCCAGGGTGTGGACGTGTAGTTCAGTGGAACGGAATAGCAGCTGGAGCCTGCCTCCGCCTGAGGCGGATGGGTCCAGCTTATATACGCTACCAGGGTCTCCCGTACCTACGTAAATTTGTCCCTTTGTCGTGAGCAACCCCGACACCGTGTCCCTGACCAGGGTCCATACATAAGGTTCGGTTATGCCCTCTATGCGGAGCACTTCGGGGGAGAGCGTAATGCCCCTGGGCGTAACGGAGGTATTATTTTTCTTGCCGGCCTCAGACCAGAGGGTGGCAGACTGGGTCCAGACCTGTGTATTAACGCCGCTTGACTCTTTACTACAGAAGAGCACAAGGGAAAAAAGACACAGGTAGCAAGCAATACCGAGGGTAGGGGGAAGCAATCTTTTCCCCCCCGTTCTTGTCTCAGTTTTCTTCATTTCTTTTTGCCAATCCCTACCCCCTACTCCCTAACCCCTGGTTCCCGGCTAGCTCCCCTCTTTTACGGTTAGCGTAAAATTTTGTGAGCCCTGGAGGATCCAGTCCACTGGTCTCTTGCTGACGAGCTCCTCCGTGAGACGGCCAATCCCGCTCTGATTGGGGAAGGACATTATTGAGAGGAGGGAGGAGGGGAGGGAGGGGAGGGGCTTGCCTCTATATGTAATCCCTCTCTTTGGGAGTACGGCCCTTACTATGAGGTTGGTATTGGGTTCTGCATCCTCCAGTATTTTTATCAGGTGCTCCAGACTTGTTGGGAGGAATTTCTCCGGCGCCCTGGAGCGCTCCAGGGCCTGGCTGGTATCTGCGTTACAGGCGTCCACCGTTATGGTACTCCCAGGGGAGACGTCCAGTGGTATCTGAAGAGGTACGGTTATTACTACAGGTTCCTTGCCGAAGGGTCTGATAGTCACGAATAACTGGACCGTTTCTCCCGGCCCGACCTCTCTGGTTTCTACCTTTATATCCTCAATATAGGCCAGTCTCCTTTCATCCGAGACCTTAGCCTCTAGGGATATCCTCTTAATACTCGCCTCCTGGAACGGATTGTTCATTATCAGGGCAATGGGCTGGGTGATATGATAGACCGGGAACCAGGTGGGATGTGGTTCGTAGTAGATGTTCTCTACCTTTACTGGTCTATCCCGCCCTTCCATCTCTATGGAGAGGGAGAGCCTTACGGTCTTATCGCCGGCCTGTCTCTCTGTGGCAAGGAGGGCGCTCTCTGAGGCCCATTGGATGAGGTTTTGTGTCAGGAATCTGTCCTTCACCACCTCAAAGTTGTACTCTACCTCCTGGTTACCCGCCACTTTTATGGTGCAGGGTATCAGGGCTGAAAACTGGCCCAGGGTGCCTGCCAGGGCCGCCTTACTGTCCTGGAATATCCTCCCCATGATTCTCGTGGGACTGGCAAGTTTTAACGAGGTGCTCTGGATGGGTATAACGGCGTGGACGTGGGCCCCAGCCAGGGGTATATCGGTCTTGCCCGCCTGGATGAAGGGATGTCCAAAGGCCAGGATGCTGTCCCCCAGGCGATAGGTAAGGGTACCAACGGCCGAGGCGTTTATATCCCCCCTGGACAGGATAGTGGCTATGGCCGCCCCTGGTGCCATATTTTCTGCCTCTATCTGGAGCGTCCCCGCCTGCCCCCCTTCTGCCGTAAGAGGCCCGGCCATTTGAACTTTTGAACCGTTAAACCCTTGAACTTCTGTTGTTTCGTCCCCCATCGGTATGGGGCCATGGGGTGTAACCCCCCCTCCCTGCACGGGGAAGAGGCCGTACCTCTCTAACCCTTCCGACATCTGCTTGAGGACTCGCTGGTCAAAGCCACCCACCATCAAAGGCGTCTTTATTGGGACCATCCTCAGGATGGGCTGTTTACTCGGGTCCGATGGGAATGACCACCCTTCCCGGGCCAGGGCCTCTTTTACGTTCATTTCATGTGGTCCCAGGGGCGATTCCCAGACTGCTGGGGGCATATATCTGCCTGGGGCGGAAGCAAGTTCTTTCTCTCCCTTTTTGGCGCCAGGTCCACCTGAGGCGGAAGTCGCCTCTCCGGCCTCCAGCACCTTTAGCATCTCCTTGATGGGTGTCACCCCCGCTATGGCCTCCTTTGCAAAACCCCATCCATAAGAGACTGCGCCAATAACCTTGTCCTCCACGTACACCGGGCTGCCGCTCATCCCCGAAATGACGCCTGTCTTTTCCAGGGGCCCACCCGAGAGCTTCACCAGTATCATGTCGTTCTTGGTTTCCCAGTTCTTCAGGACCCCCAATATTTCTACGTCAAACTCCTCTATTTTGTCTCCGGAGAAGACCGTCTTGCCATATCCCTTCATCCCGGGCCGCAATTCGTCCACATCAAGGAACACGTTGCCAGTATCATAAGCCCCCACGGCCAACCCCCCTGAGGCGGACCAGGTAATTGAGGCAAATAATAATATAGTGTAGTAAACGTTATTCCTATTTAAGTAAGGCATATCATCCTGTAAGGGGACCGGTTACAGGGAACAGATAACGGGTAAAAATCTTTTCCCCCATATCCTGTCTCCTATTACCTGTAACCTTGTCTAGCCGGCGGAGTCTATCAGTTCCCACGCCTTTTGTCAAACCTTACCCCGTGCAGGTTGATATTAGCCCTATGAACTGGTATAATCTTTTCGTTGAAAAAACAATGAATATGAGACTACTGGACGTAAAAGATAAAGACAGATACCGGGAATACCTCCAGGAAGCGGCCGAGGCCCTCAGGTCTGGAGAGATTGTGGCCTTCCCTACTGAGACGGTTTACGGCCTCGGGGTTAATGCCCAGGATGAAAAGGCCGTAAAGAATTTATACGCCGTAAAACAGAGACCCCAGGAAAAAGAATTTGCAAGGATTATCTGCAACCTGGAGGAGATAGATTGGCTCCTGGGGCAGGTGGAAGACCCCGTCCACCAACTAATTGAGCGCTTTTGGCCAGGGCCTCTTACCATCGTCTTTTCAGGATACGATAAAAAAGATATAGGGGTTAGATTCCCTGACCACAAAGTAGCACAGGACCTGGTCAGGCTCTCCGGGGTACCAGTGCTTGCCACCAGCGTCAATATCTCTGGTGGCCCGCCTGCTACCAGTGCCGGGGAGGTGATGGCAACGATGGGTGGGAAGATAAGACTTGTCTTGGATGGCGGCCCTTGCCGCCTGGAGACCCCTTCCACCGTAGTTAAAATCTCTAAGGGTTCTTACCAAATCCTCCGTATTGGGGCCATCCCAGAAGAGGCCATAAACGAATGTCTGGTGGCGAGGGCCACTCCCGACAAAAAGGGACACCTGATAATACAATGAAGATTGCCATTGCTTCCGACCACAGGGGTTTTGAGTTCAAGCAGAAGATAGCCCACCTCCTCTCCGAGGGAGGGCACACCGTAGTGGACTTCGGTACCGATGATGGGGAGAAGTCGGTAGATTACCCTGACTATGGCTCCAAGGCGGCCGTGGCAGTGGCCAGGGGGGAGTGTGAGAGGGCAATCCTTATCTGCGGTACGGGGATAGGGATGTCCCTGACCGCCAACAAGATAAAGGGTATCCGTGCGGCGGTAGGAAATGACCTCTATAGTACGGAGATGAGCCGCCGGCATAACGACTCTAACGTCCTGTGCGTAGGGGCTGACCTTTTACCTCCCGGACCGCTGGTCAAAAAGATACTGAACGTATGGCTCTCTACCCCCTTTGAGGGGGAGAGACATACCCGCAGGATAAAGAAGATTCATGAACTGGAGTAGGCAAAAGACGGTAGGCAGTATGCACTTACTTCTAACTATTGAAATGGAGTAGTCATGACTGGACCCGTCCAGGGTAAGTCGGTCATCAGTGCCCCTGAAGGCGCCCACCTCAAGGTAACGCTCCTGGCCCACACCCCTGAGCCTGAAAAGGTGGTGGCCCAGGCCGCAAAACTCTGCTACAGCCCCGCCACCGTTGAAGAACTCCACGAGACCATCTATAAGACCGACCAGGAAAAGTTCATAAAGAAACTCCTCTCCATGGGGCACATGTCTCCCATAGAGCATATCTCCTTCACCTTCGGCGTAGAAGGCATCTCAAGGGCCTGCACCCATCAACTCGTAAGACACCGCCTCGCCTCCTACAGCCAGCAGAGCCAGCGCTACGTTGGCAAAAACAGCAGTAAGACAGGCAAGGTCTTTGACTTCATCGTCCCCCCCAGTGTTGTCCAGTCCGGCAAGAAGGAGTGGTTCGTAGAAAAGATGTCAGAGCTACAGCGCTGGTACGATGAACTCGTAGACGCCCTGGGGACAATAGTACCGCCTGGCGACAAGATGGAGTCCATTTACGAAGACGCACGATTCATCCTCCCCAACGCCGCCGAGACCAAGATAGTCATCACCATGAACGCCAGGGAACTCCTACATTTCTTCCGTGTCAGGGGCTGTAACCGCGCCCAGTGGGAGATAAGGGAGATGTCCATAGAGATGCTCCGCCAGGTAAGACCCATCGCCCCGGCCATATTCGGCACAGCCGGCCCCGCCTGCGTCAGAGGCCACTGCAGTGAAGGCTCTTATACGTGCGGGAAGATAGAGGAGGTGAGGGCAAGGTTTAAAAAATTGTAGTGGCCGAGCTTGCTCGGCATGGCACGATTGGGCAGAGCTCTGCCACTACGTTTACTACTACTAATAGAATGAAGGAAAATGGGACGGTTCTATTTTCCTGGCCCTGTCCTTGAGCGTAGCGAAGGAATGGAAAAGGAAATAATTAGAACCGTCCCCTTTTTGCTCTTTTTACGGGAATTTTAAGACATGACCCTAGCTTTTATATCTGATTACTACCGCGCATTGCAAAAACAGGTTCAGGAACAAATTCTCGGAGAAAAAGACGAGGTTATTTTACATTCTAATACTGATGAGCTTGTTGAATATTATTTCGCTTATAACAGCCTTTCACCGATAGAGTTTGATCCCAATCGGGATCAAACTCTTGAGCATAAAAAAGAAATGAGAGTGGTTCCGGCTCGCCGTCGTGAAGAGTCTTATAGGTATGAAGGAGACTTGAATTTTGAATATGAAAGTATTGTTGTTACGTTTCCCATACTACCCAATAAGAAGATCCAAGATATTCTCGCCTTGCAGTCATCCACATACTCTCTGAGCGGAGATCCAAGCGTGAGAGTTGGTCATGACGCTTTGTATCTCAATATTGATATAAAAGGATACGGATTCAAATATGACAATGACAAGGTTGCTTCAGAGGTAAATCGCGGAGTTGATGAAGTTAAAACTTGGATTCAGAGAAAAAACAATGATATCGTCAAGGAAAATGCCCAACTCGAGCAGAACATTCGGAGTTTTGTTGAACAACGGAAAGCAAAGCTAACTGAAGATACGCAGAGAATTGCTTCACTCGTTCAGAAAATCAACATCCCACTGAAGCAGAAAGAGAATGAGGTAGTTAAGAGAATTAGATTGGATCCGAGACCGATCGTGAAAAAGATTAAACCAAATCCAAAACTACCAGAGGAGTATGTTCTTGATCGGTCAAAGGTGCTCGATATTATCAGTGTGATTGATAATCAAGGACGCCAGTTTGAGAAAACACCAAAGACCTATAAAGATTTCGAGGAGGAAGGTTTGCGAGATGTTATCCTCGTCAGTCTTAATTCTCTTTTTGAAGGCAAAGCAACTGGTGAGACTTTTTCAAACAAAGGAAAAACTGATATTTATCTCAACATCGACAAGGGCAATGTGTTGATTTGTGAATGTAAGATTTGGGGAGGTCAAGCGCTATATCACGAAACCATTGATCAACTACTTGGATACCTTACTTGGCGACACAATTTTGGTATCATGCTTACTTTCGTGAAGCAAAAGAATTTCTCAAAAGTTTTGAGTGATGCCCCAGGTATTATCCAACAACATGCGTCATATCGTTCGAGATTTCAGCAAGCGACTATAAATCATTTCTTATCTCACCACAAACTTGGTCAAGACGAGACAAAAGACGTAGAAATCCATCATCTCTTTTACAATCTTTATACAAGTCCGTAGGGTGCATCCAGACGCACCGTCTACACACACCCCTGAATCCCCTCTTAAAAGAGGGGATTCAGGGGTGTGTAATCCGCCTGAGGTGGACGAAGAATCTAGATTCTTCGCTCCGCTCAGAATGACAATTGAAGGGATACAGCAATGTAGGGTGCGTGTTAACGCACCCTTATTAAGAAGATGCCAAATTATCGGCGTGCGTATATTGAAGGCGGGACTTATTTCTTTACGGTAGTAACCTATAATCGGAATAAGATATTATGCACAGAAGACAACCAAAAGAATCTGGAGGCTTCTATTAATGAGACCTGCGAAGAATACCCGTTTGTTATCGATGCATGGGTGCTTTTGCCTGACCATGTCCATTGCATTTGGACGCTGCCCTCTGGCGATAACAATTTCTCAATAAGATGGCAACGAATAAAAAGTAGATTTACCATAAGGTATACTAAAAGCAAAGACGAAGTGTGGGCAATCAATGAATCCCGCAAAAAGAGGGGGGAACAAGCGGTATGGCAAAGGCGGTTTTGGGAACACTTGATTAGAGATGAGAAAGACTTCCAGAGACACTGCGATTATATTCACTATAATCCGGTAAAACATGGCTATGTGACGGCACCGAGGGACTGGCAATTTTCCACCTTTCATGAATTTGTTAAGAGAGGCGTTTATGACGTTGGTTGGGGTGTCACGGGGGAAATTATTATAGATGAAGAAATAGGGAATGAATAATAAATGGTGCGTTGCACGCACCCTACAACTAATTACATATTTTGTAGTCCGTAGGGTGCGTCTGGACGCACCCTTTGTGTCAGATTCTTCGCTCCGCTCAGAATGACAATTGAAGGGATACAGCAAAACGCCCGTTGAAAAACCCACCAAATAGGCGTATTGTATAGCCTACTTAGAGACCTCTAAATCTGCCTGAGGCTGACTAATCCGCCACGACCATTAGCCGAAATGCCTGCCCTGTACCAGAACGGTACAGGGCCTGAAGAAATGGATTGCAATGAAGGTGCGTGATATTATAAAGTTGTTAGAGGGTGAAGTGATATGCATCGTTTCCTTGTCGTGATTGAAAAGGCAAATGGCAACTATTCAGCATATTCACCAGATTTGCCAGGCTGTGTGGCTACTGGTGCTACCCGTGAAGAGGCAGAACATAATATGCATGAAGCTATTGAAATGCACGTGTGTGGATTATTGGAAGACAAACTGCCTATTCCCGAATCTAATTCTTTCGCAGAGTATATAGCCATTCAATGAAAAACCTTTGGGCATTTATTGCATTGAACCATTTGGAGCCAAATCCTTATGTCTGATTTCAAGGGTAACTGCTCTGCCACTGCCATAGGCAGTTTTCCACACCTCAAGGTGGAGGAGGCCTGCAATCTTATCTCCCGCACCCTCCCTGAGCTTCCCTGCTGGCCACAGTTGCCGAAGGTGTCCTTCGCAGAGGAGATGTGCGTACAGTACACCGAGGGGATGCCCTTCTTCAGGCTGGAACCAGGACAAAAAAGGTTTTATCTTGAGACGTGCGAGGAGGGGGAGGTGCTGGAGTCTCTGTACGAGAGATACCAGAGAAAGGACTCCTCTGCCGATTCCATTTCCGATAGGTTTGCCGCAGGGCTCCATGCCATGAGACGGTATTTTCCCTCATTCCCCCACTTGAGGGCAGTCAAGGGACAAATCGTAGGCCCGGTTACAATGGCAGGAAACCTTAAGGATGCCCAGGGCGTAGCCGCCTTCCATGACCCTACCGTATTTGATGCCATAATCAAACACCTCTCTATGAAGGCACGGTGGCAGATAGACTTCCTTTCCGGTTTTAAAGCCCCGGTAATCCTCTTTGTAGACGAACCGTATCTTAGCTGTATTGGTGCTGCTTTTGCCACTATTGAAAAAGATAGTGTAATAAAATCCCTACGGGAAATCTTTGATGACATTAAGGACTCGGGGGCTACCCCAGGCATACACTGCTGTGGTAACACCGACTGGTCCATGGTACTGGAGAGCGGGGTTGACATACTCAGTTTTGACGCCTTCTTCTTTATGGACAAGGTGCTTGGTTACTCTAAGGACTTAAAAGACTTCCTGGAGAGGGGCGGAATCCTCGCCTGG
Organism: Planctomycetota bacterium; assembly: GCA_016209685.1. GTDB lineage: Bacteria > Planctomycetota > Brocadiia > Brocadiales > Bathyanammoxibiaceae > 2-12-FULL-52-36. Next base: position 67,053 of record JACQVQ010000013.1, read on the forward strand.
GGTATCGTGCCCACCACTTCCGAGGCCCTGAAGGACGTTACCCTTGAGGTCTTAACGAAGAAGATGGAAGCGGGTATTAAGCAACTGTCTCAGAAAGGCATGGCCAGGGAGTTCGTCCTGGAGAGGTCCATCCTGACCCCCAGTTGTGGTACTGGCACACTTACCGTCGCCGAGTCCGAAAAGGCCATGGCCTTGAATTACCAACTGTCCCTTCGTCTTAAAGAAAGGTACAATTTACCTTAAACTCCCTATCATGCACGGCGGTCACGGAGGTAACATACAGGAGATTTGCTCCCGTTACGGGCTTGAGCCCGGAGGGCTATTGGATTTTAGTGCCAACATCAACCCCCTGGGTTATCCACCTTCCCTCCCAAAGGCCCTAAGAGAGGGTCTGCCCTCTATCCTCCACTACCCTGACATAAATTGCACCAGGCTCCGCAGGGCCATTACCCAAAAGACCCGTCACAAGGAGAAAGAGATACTTATTGGCAACGGTTCCACAGAACTCATGTACCTTATACCCAGGGCCTTCAGGCCACAAAAGGGGGTGATTTTTGAGCCTACTTATAGCGAGTACGGCAGGGCCTTGAGGCTGGCAGGGGCTAACGTGGAGAAACTGGTCTCTACAGGGAATACCTCCTTCAGACCCGACCTCGGGTCCGCCTCAGGTAGACTTACCAGTGGACAGTCTCAGATGGTCTTCCTTTGTAACCCGAATAACCCTACCGGGGACCTCATTAAAAAGGAAGAGATACTTGCCCTGGCCCTGCACCAACATGGTGCAGGGCTGGCAGAGGGCCTTCCGCAATCTCTTATCGTAGTAGATGAGGCCTTTATGGATTTTGTAGACGAACCGCATAAATACACCGTCCTCCCGGAGGCAGGGAGGGTCAAAAACCTAATCGTACTCCGCTCCATGACCAAGTTCTTCGGCTATCCTGGATTACGGCTCGGCTATATGGTGGCCCACAGAGAGGTAATAAGCCAGGCGGAGGGACACAAAGAACCGTGGACGGTGAATGCCCTGGCCCAGCTCGCAGGTGAGGCGGCCCTGCAGGACGAGGATTTTATCTTCAGGAGCCGGGAGTACGTGGCCTCGGAGAAGTCATTCCTGTACGGGGAACTCTCCCGTCTGGGAGGCATAAACCCCATCCCTCCCACCGTCAATTTCATAACCTCCAGGATAACCCTGGAGGGGCTTACCTCGGCGGGGCTAAAAGAGATGCTCATCAGAAAAGGACTCCTTATCAGGGACTGCTCCAACTTCCCTGGTCTGGACGATAAATACTTCCGTGTAGCCGTAAGGAGGCGGGAGGAGAACCTATTACTGCTCCAGGCCCTTGGGACAGTCCTCAGCGAAAAGACCGGGGCCAGGGATTAGGGACTGGGGAAAGACATTGTAAATTGTGAATTGGAAATTTAAAATTTTAAATTTACAATTTCCAATTTGCAATCTTTTTAGCCAGGCTGGAACTCCCCATTGCAGGATGCAACCCATATATTTATGTACGGTACAAGACTAACATGACGGCCAGGGCTATTATGGTCCAGGGGACGGGTTCCGGGGTGGGCAAGAGTATTATAGTTGCCGCCCTGTGCCGTATCCTCCACCAGGGAGGGTACAGGGTGTCCCCTTTCAAGGCCCAGAACATGGCCCTTAACTCCTTCGCCACCCTGGATGGCAAGGAGATGGGCAGGGCGCAGGTGGTCCAGGCCGAGGCCGCAGGAGTCCTTCCCAGGGTGGAGATGAACCCTATCCTCCTGAAGCCTAATTCTGATACTGGCTCACAGGTAGTGGTTATGGGCAAGGCCATTGGGAACATGACGGCCCAGGAATATTTCCATCGCAGGGGCGAGTTCCTGGAGATAATCAGCAGGGCTTATCAGGTCCTGAGTGAGGATTTTGACGTTATCGTCATAGAAGGGGCGGGCAGTCCGGCCGAGATAAATCTCAAGGACAAAGACCTGGTGAACATGAAGATGGCCGAGATAGCCCAGGCCCCAGTAATCCTGGTAACGGACGTGGATAGGGGCGGCTCTTTTGCCTGGGTTATTGGCACCATGGAACTCCTTACCAGGGCCGAGAGGGAGCGGGTCTGTGGTTTTATCTTTAACAAATTCCGGGGAGACCCGTCACTCATAAGACCAGGGCTGGATATGCTGGAGTCCCGCACGGGTCTTCCGGTACTGGGCCTTGTGCCGTTTCTACCTTCCCTCCGTATAGACGAGGAGGATTCTGCCTGCCTAAATGAAAGTTCAAGGGTTCAAGGGTTTAAAAGTTCAAATAGGGCAGACCTGGACATAGCCGTCGTAAGACTCCCCAGGATCTCCAACTTCAGCGACTTTAATGCCCTTGAGAGGGAACCAGGGGTGAGGGTCAGGTATGTGGAGACGGCGGAATCCATGGGGAGTCCAGACCTGGCTATCCTCCCGGGGACAAAGAGTACCATGGCCGACCTCCTTCACGTAAGGGAAAGGGGCTTTGCGGAGAGACTCCACTCCCTGGCACAGATGGGAACCCCTGTGGTTGGGATATGTGGAGGCTTTCAGATGCTGGGGAGAGACATTAGAGACCCCCACCACGTGGAATCCCATCACGATTTTGTTGAGGGGCTGGGGCTACTGGATACCACCACCACCTTCCTCCCCACAAAGGCCACCTATCAAGTAAGGGCGGAGATGCTGGACAGCTCATTACCCTTCTTTGTAAAGGAACGTCTCGGTGGGTACGAAATCCACATGGGCATCACGGAGGGAAACTCTTCACCGTTCTTAAAGGTAACCGAACGTGCCGGCAGAAAGGTTGAGGTAATGGATGGGGCGGTAGGCAACAACGGTCAGATACTGGGCACCTACCTCCATGGGCTTTTTGATAACGATTCTTTCCGCACCGGTTTCCTCGGCTACTTGAGAAAGAAAAGTGGCAGGACCACTCCCGACGGACTGGCCGACACTGACAAAAATCTTCCCTTAGACTTTCAGAAGGTGAGGGAGGGGGATTACAACAAATTGGCGGAGGCCGTGAAGAGAAATCTAAGGATGGACCTAATCTATAAGGCCCTGGGTTTACATAAAACGCCCCACCATTAGTAACCCTGGCTAGGAAGAACCCTTCTGCCCCCCTTTCCCACCCAATCCTACCCTCTTTTTTATCTCCTCCAGGTTGAATTTGAGCATGGAAACTTCCTGGGTCAGCCTCCTCTGCCTCTGACTCTCTCTGGATACTACGACAGTCAGACTGAGGCATATGACCACCAGAAAGAAGAAGGCCAATAGGAAGAGGAAATTGGCAGGGACAAGTATTCCGGTTAATCTTGCCAGAAAGCTTAGAATCTCAAGATTTATGGAGCACAGGAGGAAAAATATACACGTTAGTAGCCATACCAGGGCGTACTTTTCTTCCAGGTATTTCCTCCTTATAAGTTCCACTGTAAGAAACATCAGAAGAAGGGAGGCAAGGATGGCTAGTATCTGTATACGGGTCATTACCGTTCTACCCTTCTGAACATCCCTACTATCGTGGAGGTCAGCATTTCCAAGACTATATAGACACTGTTAAGGGAGGTAATGGAGGAAACGCCCCCGGTGCGATGGAGCATAGTGGAGGGTATTTCTCTGACAACGAGCCCCGCCTTGTGGGCCATGACGCGAACCTCCACCTCCGGGTAATCTGGTGGGTACTCTTCAGCAAAGAAACTTATGGACTTATGGTTCATTGCGTGGAGACCAGAATTTGGGTCAGTAACCCTGGCACCCAAAAGGATGCTCAGGAGGCCAGAAAAGAGACCTATACCTATCCTTCTGGCCAGGCTGGGTTTATATTCATTCAACCTGGCAGAGGATGACAACCCTTCCTGTTTTCTGATAGGTCCGCCTGATGTGGATACTGCCTTCAGGAAGCGTGAACCTATCACCATATCGGCCTCTCCCTTCTCTAGTGGGGTTAGAAGGGCCCTGAGCTCCGTAGGCCTATGCTGGCCGTCGCCATCCATACGTGCCACAAATCTGTAGCCTCTGTCCTGGGCAAAGATAAGTCCGCTCTGGACCGCCACCCCCAGCCCCATATTACAGGGCAGGTCCAGCACCATTGCACCAGACTGCCTGGCCTCCCCGGAGGTATCATCGGTGGAACCATCGTTAACCACTAACACATCGGCTCCTGGGAGGGAGGCCCTGATATCTCTCACTACTCCCCCGATGGACTTTTTCTCATTATAGGCCGGGATTATTACCAGTACCTTGTCCATGTCCGTAAGGGTTCAAACCTGACAAAATATCTAGTGGCTGTAGGAGCCAAACATATAGCTGTAGGGGAAGGAAAAAGATTCTTTTTCCTTTACATTAGAAGGAGCATCAATTCTGCGTACCCTGCCGCGTTAAACCAAGGGCCTTTTCATACAACACTTTCGGATACAAACCGTTACGTTCCATAATACCCTTTCGTATCTTAAATTCCACAACTGAAAAGGCCCGTTTGGAGACCAGTCCGGATTTGTAGAGATACGCCACATCCAGGATAAGATGTAGCAACATACCATAGAAGACGGCCTTAAGCCACGGAGAGCCTAGCCAGAGGGATAGGAAGTACATCAACAGTAAACATTCCACTGTGTGAAAGATACTCAGGTTTATGAATTCTGGTTTGGACAGCCAACCTCCAAGAATACGGTGATAAGAATCAGCTTCTTTAAGGCTGAATCTCTTGAGACCATTGTGATAGAGGAATTCCAGATAATGGTCAGTGTCAATGAGGACTGAAGCAGCCCACAGGGCGAGAATTTTTGCGCCTAATAAAGGGAAAAGCCCCAGCGAAAGAATTCCTCCAATGATAGTATGGTCTCGCACGCTCATTTACTAACTCCTGCAGTCAAGGAATGGGGCTTCTCCTGATGAACCTTTTCTTTTGAGTGTTTGAACCACTCCAGGGACAAGCTGTACCAGGCGTTTTTGATGAAATCTCCAGGCGAAAACCTCATGGGGTATATCTTTGTCTTTATTAAATAGACCTTAGCAAGGTAATAAAAGAAGAAGTACAAGCGGGTAAGCGGCAATTTGATGAGCCGGTTGATGGTAATGTCCCTCATCCAGGGGAACATGAGACACACCAGACCCAACAAGGAAAGGTTTATTTGCTTGAGTTTTTCCTCAGGGGAAAAACAGTTCATCGGGGATTCAGTAGAGTAACTCATGTGGAGTTTGTCGTAGTCGCCGTCAAAAAAGCCGTTTTCTGCACAATACTGGCCCAGCTTTGTCCCGGGATAGGGGAAAAGTATGGGAAATTCGCCGAAGGTAACGTGACATCGGATATTCATGTCCAGGGATTCTATGTCCCGCTCCAGGGCGCTTGGGAGATGATATTTCTCTTCAACCTCCTTCTTTACTGGAATAGCTAAAATAGTATTAGCAAAGGTGTACACACCGTGCTTGTAGCAGAGGTCAAAACCTCTAATCATAGCTTCCGTTGACATGCCGCGCTCCAGGATGTGTTCGCGCACAAATTCATTGCCTGCTTCTATGGACATGCTTATGGACTGAATACCGGCCTTTTTTAACTTAAGTAACATCCCTTCGGTAAGGATGTCTGCCCTGACTAGACAATGAAAGGGTAAGCCTACCTCTTTCGGGTATTTCTCCGAAAACTCTTCCAGCCATTCGTCCTCTCTCAACGTAAAAATATCATCGTAAAACTTAATAACCTGGGTGGGCCACCTCAATTTGAGCTCCTTGAGTTCGGCACACAGACGGTCAACGCTATAGCGGTTAGATACCTTCCCCTTGCCGCTATAAAGTTGGTTATATTGGCGATTAAAACAGTACGTGCACTTATAGGGGCATCCCCTGCTGGCCATAAAGCTCCGCATAGGAAATCGGCCCAGTTTCGTGTTGTAATAAATGAGCTCACGGTCAAAGAAGGGTAGTGAGTCCAGGTCCCGCTTTTTGTGGCGTATAATAGGGGGAGAATTCCTGGCCCTGTTTTCTCTGGTCACTATGTTTGGGATATTGTGGATGTCGGCCCCATTTGCGTAAGCCTCCAGGAACTCTGGCCAGGCGTCGTCCCCCTCGCCCACGCAGATGGCGTCCAGATTGGTCTTTTCTATCGTCTCGGGGAAGAAGGTGGGATGGGGACCACCCATAATGCTAAAGATGTTTTTGCTGTAGTTTTTTACTACCTGGTTTGCGGCCAGATAATATTTGTGTTCCCCTGTCTTAGCACTGTATGCAACAATATCGGGATTTAACTCCTTTAGCGTGTCCTGTAAGTTGCCATCTGACAGGACATTGAGATACGTCTCATGCCCCTTCTCCTTTGCCAGGGCAGAAAGGAGCATAATGCCCATAGGGTCTATGTATTCAACGTGCTTGTACACAAAGAGAATTTTCACTTAAAGACTTTCCTGTCGTAACCTGGGAACCTCTTATCCAGTAGCCATTCTAGCAAAGGGAATTTCTTCCACAGATAGTACCTGAACGAAAAGAAAAGTCAACCGTATCTTATCCCCAGGAGGTCCCGATGTGCAGCAACGTAGAAGAATTTCCCCTACAACTAGACTCCAGCCCAACGGATAATAACATCCCATAACCCTTTGGTGAACCCCAGCGTCCTTGCAAAACCCCTCAAGAGGGTTACTACGGAAAACAACATGCAGGCAGGCCGCCTGGTCCTACAAGATATTCGGAAGGCAAGCCCTAACTGGAGGAGGTAGTTTAATAGCAGGAGCGAGACGACAATCTTGCCGGTACCTGGTGCCCATAAGAAGGGGATTATGGACATAGTAAGCAGGCTCATGGGTACCTCCAGGACGTCCTTCCACCGAGTATAGTCATCTCCCTTTGCCATATCGGGATGTTCCTTGTAGAGTCTGGCCCTCCAGAACCCGTGGGTGTACTGGTCCCTAAGGTATTTCCCCAGGCTTTCTCTGTGGTAATGGGCGACCAGGGCCTCTCTGTCAAAAAGGATCTTGTAACCATGCTTTAGTATCTTATAGGAGAGGGCGTTGTCTTCACCGCTTGCCTTCTTGTAGCCCTCATCAAAGCCTCCAGTCTCCTCCAGGACCGAGTTCCTGACGGAAAGGTTGTAGGAACCCAGGAATCGGACCTCCCTCGGCATAGCCAGGTGTCTGAGGGTTATCTCTTCCTGAATGCAGGTGGCCAGGAGGTTACTGGGGTTGGCTATCAGGTAGCTGCCACCTACAGCCCCTACCTTTTCATCCTCCTGATAATTTCTGAGGAGCTTTTCTACCCAATCCCTCTGAGGGATGCAGTCCGAATCAGTGAAACATACAAATCTGCCTTTACTGGCCTTCCAACCCCGGTTCCTTGCAGAGGCTGGTCCTGAATTTTCTTGATAAATGTATCTTACGGAGTATCTCCGGGCTATCTTTTCAGTGTTATCCGTAGAGCCATCGTCTATCACGATGACCTCTCGTGAACCATTAAAGCCTTGACCCAGACAGGCCTCAATGGTCCTTTCTACGGTTTTTTCTGCATTAAAGGCGGGTATAACGATGGATACATCCATAAGTTACGACATGCCCCACTAATAACCAGGCGCTTTATCAAACGTTTCTTATTGAACCATGTATCGCACGACTAAAGAAACCTAATTCTATTTTTAAGCCAAGTAGTTTTCAAGAAAAAAAGTTGTCTATGTGTCCCACAGGGGCGGGATACACTTCATTTACATTGGCAACCCTTTCAGGTATAATCGGCCACAAAATTTAATCTAGTCTTCTAGTCCGTAATCAGGAGGCGGTTTCCGCCTGAGGCGGACCTGGCGTCAAAAAGGAGGTCATCATGCTTGCCGATTTCAGGATAATTCCCATCGGAAAGGGCACACACCTAACCCCTCAAATAGCGGAGGTGATGAAACTGGTAGAAGCAAGCAAGCTGAATTATGCAATCAATGACATGACCACTACCGTGGAGGGGGACTGGGACTCCGTAATGAAACTGATGAGGCAGTGCTGTCAGAGGGTGCTGGAGGGTGCCGACAGGGTAAACCTTGCAATTACTATAGACGAGCGCAAGGACAAGGTCGTCCGTCTCGGGGACAAGGTAAAGTCCGTTGAACAGACCCTCGGCAAGTCCCTGAAAAAATAATGGAACAAGACATAGTTGAGGAGGTAACGAAGGCAGAGGCCGAGGCAGAAGAACTGCTCAAGCACTCAAGGGCCAGGGCGAAGGATTTAGAAAAAGAGGCAGAAGAGGCCATCAACCAGTTGAGACACGCACTGGAAGAGGAGTTCAAGACCAGGGCAGAGGAATTGAGACGGCTCAGGCAGAAGGAGAGGCAGGAGGCCGAGGCCCGGTTAAATGAGGGATTGGCATCCGCCTTAGTCGCACTGAAAGGGGTGGAGGAAGAGAAGTCGGAAGAGGTCGTGAGACGCATCCTAGCCACAATAACCGGCAAATCCTCTCAGGCGGACGAGCACCCAGACGGATGAGCAGTCAACCCTATAGCTAACAAAAATGGCTATTGAACAACTAAAAAGGGCCACCCTATTAGTCCCCATCCATCAAGGTAAACCCCTCACCAACGAGCTTTACCGTCTCAGCATCCTCCATCTGGTGGATATATCCACCCAGCTACCATCCGTCCAGTCTACCCTGCGCAGACTGGCCATCTCACCAAAAGAGGCTGAAGAAAGACTCCAGAGACTGGAACTCCTGCTCTCCATACTCAAACCCCTCAGTACCACAAAAAGACCTTTTATAGAAGACTTCTTCCCCCTCCCCATTCAGGTAACTGAGAGAGAGTTAGAGGAACTCCTCGCCTCTCTCCCCGTGGAACAGTACTACGAGGAGTGCAAGGCCATAGAATCCCAGAGGAGGGCCCTGGAGACATCCCTTAGAGATACGGAGCAAGAGGCCCTGACCCTTAAAGACCTCTTGGGACTGCCCTGGCCTGTGGAGGGACTGCAAAGGCCAAAAAAAGTCAGATTAAAACTGGCCTTATTCCCGAGGATTTACTGGAAGGGCCTAACCCTGGACCCGAGGGCCGGGGAGCTACTGGCCTGGCAGGAAATACCCCAAAATCAGGGGACAGGGGACAGGGAACAGGGGACAGGACATTATGAATTTAAAAATCCGCAATCCGCAATCCGCAATCCGAAGTCTGTTAGGGTACTCCTTGCCTTCCTCCCCCAGGAGGAAGGAGAGGCAATAAGATTACTAAATTCCCACCACTACCAGGAAATCGCCCTACCAGTCTTCCCAGGGGCCTTCTCAGGGAGAGTAGAGGATAGGCTGAGGGAACTGGAGGCCAAGAGAAAATCCATACTGGAGAGACAGGAGACACTGAAGAGGCGTCTGGTAGAGTTGACCCCACTCATCCCACGGCTTGAAACCCTATTAGGATACTGGGAGGGCCAGCGGGACAGGTCCCTACAGGAAACCAGTCTTACCCGTTCAAAGAGACTAATGTTCATAGTGGGGTACATAAGAAAGAAAGACGTCCCCCTCCTGGAGACCGTGCTCCGGGAGAAGTTCCCACAGGCTCTGGGTTTTTATAGGGACCCTCAGCCCGGAGAGGAGGTGCCCGTCTCCCTGGCCCTGAGCAGGCCCTTTCGTCCTGCAAGACTCCTGGTAAACATGTTTGGTCTACCCAACTATTTTACCTTTGACCCCACCCCCTTCATCGTCCTTAATTTCTTCCTCTTCTTTGGATTATGTTTTGGCGACGCAATATACGGCCTCGCCCTCATGGGTCTCTCCTACTGGCTACTGAGGAGGCTTGAGACAAATCCCACCGCAAGGGACTTCTTCTCCCTCTTTTTCTACGCAGGGATAAGCACCACCATCTTTGGGGCCCTCACGGGGAGTTGGGCCGGAGACCTTTACAAACCTGAATACCTCGGCGAGGGTAACCCCCTGCTCAGGCTCAAGGAATCCCTTTGCCTCCTTGACCCCCTTTCCGATATACTCCAGGCCCTGGTCTACGCCCTTGCACTTGGGGTGATAAACCAGTTTTACGCCATCTCCCTCAGGATGTATAAGGAATATCGTATGGGGAGGCCCCTGGACGCCCTGCTGGACGGAGGCCTATGGTTACTCTTTCTGCCAGGAATTATAATCCTGGCATGTTCCATCTTTTTCCCGGTACCCCCTGGGCTCATGAAGGTAGCAAGGGTCTTACTGGTGGGGGGGGGAGCGGGCCTGGTACTGACCCAGGGCAGGCGGGAGAAGGGCCTTGTACCTAAATTCCTCACGGGGCTAGTGAGCCTCTACGGGATAACGGGCACCTATGGCTGTACTTCTTTTGTAGGCGACATAATCTCTTATTCCAGGCTACTGGCCCTGGGCCTTACTACCACCATCATAGGGATGTCGTTTAACATAGTGGCTGGACTGGTAGGCTCGGCAGGGACGGTGTTCTTTGTCCTTGCCCTGATTGTTGGTCATACCATGAACTTCTTTATAAGCATCATAGGCGCCTTTGTGCACCCCGCCAGGTTGATATTCCTGGAGTTTTTTGGGAGATTTTACGAGGGTGGAGGTCATCGGTTTAGGCCGTATGGGTTTCAGTCTTCAAAGATACAGCTATTAAGGACATAAAAATCTATGGACGAACTTATTATCACACATTTTGTCAAGACCGGGTTGGGTTGGGCAGGGACAGGGGCCCTTATGGTGGTGATGTTTGGCGCGATGGGTTCTGCCAGGGGGATACGCATAGCAACTGCTCAGGCCGCGGGCGTACTCTCAGAGAAGCCAGAACTCTTCGGTAGGCTGCTGGTCCTTATGGCCCTGCCAGGGACCCAGGGCTTCTATGGCTTCATCTGCGCCGTAACCATCGCCATGAAGTGCGGCCTGATTACAGGGACGGTAACTATACCCCCTCTCATAGGGATGGGTATCTTCTTTACAGGCGTCTCCATGGGGATAGTCCTCTGGAGGAGTGCCATATACCAGGGAGAGGTCTCGGCCGCCGCCATCAACTGGACGGCCAAGAAACCCGAGGAGAGCGGACGGGCCATCCTCTTGCCTGCCCTGGTGGAGACCTATGCCGTGCTGGCCCTGCTGGCGGCTATACTGATGATTATGTGGCTCACCCAGCCTGGCATCACCTACCTGCCCACCGAAACAGGGGGGAAGCAGTAGGCGTGATGTAGGGGCACGTTGTCCGCCTTAGGCGGATACCCCTACTTGCTACATTCAACAAAAGCATGGAGGCTTAACGTGCGGCAAAATAAAGCATTGGTATACCTCGCCCTTCTGCCGTTTTGCTTTTTGATTAACTTTGATTGTAGCTTAAAACTTTTTGAATACCCCCACCCTCCGGCGGCAGTGGAAGAGAAAACATATGCGCCTGAGAAACAAGAGGTTCTTAAGGCAATTCAAAGCAGGGAGGACCCTGGATTAGAAGATAAACAAGTTGAGTCACTGGACAAAAAAGAAGAGCCACGCCGTGTCAGGTATGACCTGGAGGGTCTTATAGACAAAGAGTGGGGGGGAGGTTGGCAGTACATAAAGAATAGGCCCGATATAAATACCTTTGCCAGTAACGAGAAGGGTTTAGATGGGCTTCTGGTGGGCGCAGATAAATTAGTAGACTATCACACGGGTCTTCCTGTGAATCCAAGTCCTGACGTAAGGATGTCTTTCATCCATCTCTCCGATGCCCAGCTCCACGACGAGAGGGTCTATATGTTTGACAAGGAACTTACTAGTTTTTTTGACAAATTCGTGGAGAGCTTTGAACATAAACCCGGCATGGTACTCTATGACCACTCCTATTATTTAACCCTTGTTGCCACAATCAAGTTACTCTGTGATAGGCTCCCAGAGGAACAGAAGCCCAGGTTCATGATGCACACCGGAGACGCCATTGATATGGGCGTCGTGAGTGAATTGTATGAGTTCATATATGTTACCAATAAACTGCCTATAGCCTGGTTTAACGTCCTGGGGAACCACGATTATCCTGTGTACGGCAATATTAAGTCCCAGAATGTAGGCGTAATAAATCCCAATATGGGATTCCAGACCGTCAATTCCAGGTATAATTTCATACACATGCATGGCAGGGGCTTTGATGTAAAGCCCCATCTCGTCTATTTTTCTCCACACACTGCCCCCCATAGAAAGACCGCGGAGTGGGACAGTGTTTACAATGGTTTTGACCTGAAAGGAAAAGGCTTTGAATACTCTGCGAAGCTAGAAAGATTGCCCGAGGGGATCCAATTTCCCAGTTGGATTGAAGACCATATAAGTTACGATATAAGTTACGATAGCGCCGGAAAAAACCTTGTCCTTAAAGACTTTGATATGACAGGTAGCATTAGAGATAAATTGTTAAAGTTGTCTGCCGAATCTTCATATATAAACGCAATAAATGAACTCTACGGTAAATCCATTTTTGCAAGGGAACACGAACCCTGCAGTAACTGCCCAGGTTATTATTACTTTGAGGCCCTACCGCCAAAAGACGGAAGACCAGGTATTTTGTGCATAGTACTGGACACTACTACCAGTAACTTCAAGTTTGCCAAGGGCACTCTTTGTCAGGATGAGGAGGCGGAAGCACAAGCAGACGGACAAAAACCAGAACCCGAACAGATAACTTGGTTGCGAGACAAGTTAGATGATTACTCCAAAAAAGGGAACTGGATGGTGCTGGCCTTTGGCCACCATCAATTGGGACCGGAGGGCTTCTTTGATGATAGCTATATAAAGCTTATGGAACTATTTTGGAAGCCCGAATATAACGTAATAGCCTATTTCTGCGGTCACACCCATGAACATGAGATAAATCCTCACCATGCCCCGGATAACCCTAATAAGTTCTTTTGGGAGATAATAACAGACTCCATCTTTGAATACCCTAAGAGGGGAAGTCTGGTAAGTATACGCCACGCAAAGGAGAAGGAGTGGGAAATAGCCCTGCAGAGCTTCTGGCCCTACTTCCTTGAGAAACCGGGCGATGGTGCCCCAGTTCTCCTTCAGAACGCCAAAAAATGTTTAGACGCCTCCAGGGAAGACTCTGAGGGTAAAAAACGAGCCAACAGGTTTGATAAACTGGGACAAAAACACCATGACGTGGTACTGAAGTTTATCTATCCAAAGTAAACCTCACAAAATACTAGGAGATTAATACTATGGCCGAGACTTCAGTAAAACTCGACAGACTGCCTCCAGGGGTAGCAATTCCCAATCACCTCCAAACACGTTACGATCCCCAAAATAGACTCTTGATTATTAGTGATGCCATGTCAGAACAAGAATTAGACGAACTATTAGTATTATCTAAGGAGCAAGCCTATAGAGATGCCGTAAAGGCACTTTTTTGGAAGTCCAGGATAGAAAAATTAAAAGAAGAACTTAGAGAGCACGTAATAGGCAATGGGTTCAACCCCGAGAGTGTGACCTATAAACAAGGTCCACCTCCTAATAGGGTAGTCTATTGCCTATACTTTGATGTCATCCAAAGAACTCGATACATAAGTGGTAATTATCTTACTACAGACAACGACTGGGTAAGGCAACGTGGTGATAAGGAATATATGCTGGATGCAAGCTTAGAACTAGCGGAGGATGATTAATTAAGGGCACATACCTAAAGGCAGGATTCAGCCTTTAAGCAACCTTAACCGTATTATCGTATAAAAAGAGGCAAGAAGAGGCTGTTACGAGGCTTAATGAAAGGTTACAGGAGTTGAAAGGGGCTGAAGATTCTACTCCTATTTCTGTCTCCGGGAGGGGTCAAAAATGAAACTCACCAGAAGACAATCCATTAAGGCCATTGCCTCTGTACTCGGCTCGCCTTTCCTCTTAAGAGGTGGTGAGGTCCTGGCCGCAGATAAGTTTATGTTCAGCGAGACGCTGACCGGCCGCGTCTGCGATGGAATCTATGACTTTGAAAGGGGCTTTGAAATAGCCGAAAAAAAGGGTACTGGTAAGATAGGTTATGAGGGGTCCATAGTCATTGACGACCTTGGTGCGTTTAAAGACGACCAAATACACAGGGCAAGGTTTGAAGGGAAGGTTATCTACAATGGAGAGAAATCCGAAATAGATATGGGTAAGGTTAAATTCCTTGTCCCTGCAGACAATCCTGAATGGAAGTCAAGACGTCTAATATATTTACTGCCCTTTTCCAGTAAAGGGGTGAACTATGTGTTGAGCGGCTACAAAGACATAAGGCTATTAGAACTTAATGCTCCGAAGGCGATGAAAGCCTGGACCACCCTTTACACACATCTTCATACGGGGACTTTAGAAGGTTCGTTGGAAAGTCCTGTACTAGGCCCTATGTTAGGGGCAGGAATAATGAAGTTTCATATGGAAAACATCGTAGACTTATTAGAATCCTGCAAGCCAAAGTTCCCTGAAGGACTAGAGTTCCTTTGTTTTATCTTCGGTGAGACTTTTAGGGAACTCTTGGAATCATAAAGGGACAAACCCAGGGAGATACGAATATGATGAACGAATACGATGCGGTAATTATTGGTTCAGGGTTTGGAGGGGCCGTAACCGCCTATAAATTAGCAATGAAGGGACACAGGGTTTGTATCCTTGAGCGGGGACCGCAGTGGACGGGGGAATACTTTCCCGGGAGTGCAGAAAAAGATGTTTACGAGAACGTTCAAGAAATAATCAGTGCCTCCCAGCTCATCAAGATGGGAGAGTCGCTGGGGGTAAGAGAAGAACTTAGAAGACTGATTCCCTGGCCTCCGATGGATGAGCTAAATGAGGAGCTAAAGAAGCTAAAGAAGCTACTATATGAGCCCCCCCTCTGGGAGTACAGGTGGCTAAAAAAGATGGACGTCCTAACTGCCAATGGGGTGGGCGGAGGCTCACTGATTTATGCCAATGTACTGTGCAGGGCACACAAAGAGGCATTTCAGGACTGGCCCCAGGGTATGGATTGGGCCTCGGAGTTGGAAAGACATTACGATGAGGTAGAAGGGGAGATAGGCACCAATATCGGAATAGGCCATGATAAATCCAGGGCCCTGGAAATCGCCTCAAAAAACAGCGGAAAGGGGCAATGGAAATCCATGAACCTTGCTATACAAAAACTTCATGACCGTGTGAACGGAGGGCTAGATTGTGCCATTTGTCACCCCAATAGGAAAGAAGAGGAGCTTAAGGATGCGAGGGCTAAAGCATGTGAGAAAGAAAAAGAAGAAGGCTTATGCATGTCCTGCGGTCGCTGTGTCCTGGGCTGTAAGAGGCTTAATAAGCGCACCCTGGACCTGAACTACATAAGAAGGGCGGTACGGGAGAAAGGGGCACATCTCTATCCAAACCATGAAGTCACCGGAATAAAGCCCCTGGATAATGGTTACCTAATCCTCTGTGACGAGCAAGAAAGGGCCTTTAAGGCTAAGACGGTGGTGATAGCCGCCGGGACCTTAGGTTCAACCAAGCTCCTGCTTAGATGCAAAAAGGAGGGGACCCTGCCCAATTTGAGTGATAAAACCTTGGGCACTAAATTTTCGGGAAACGGTGATTTTCAGGGCTTCGCTTACAATTGCAATATCCCTGTTAATAGTTCCATAGGCCCCACCATTACCTCAGGAATAGATTTTAACCCTAAGACCATTATGGTAGAAGAAGGGGGCATTCCAGACGTCCTGGCACCACTTGCCCAGGCCTTTATCCCTCCATTTGGGGTGCTGGAGCGATTAATGTCGCTTGAATTTACGGATTTCATAAATCTAATCATGGGCCAAGAGAGACTGGAGTTCAAGGAGGAAGCCGTCACCAAGAAATCCATTATGTTCCTCTGCATGGGAAGGGATGGGGCCTATGGAAAGATTAGATTAAGTGGGGACGATATAGATGTTGACTGGGATGAGGAAGGATTGGAAAAACTGGAGGCATTTATCGGAGGCCTAGAAACGGAGTTACGAGACCTGACGGCTGGTATAGGTGGGACCTATTTCCCTAACCCTTTGTGGAGGAACCCTCTGTGGGATAAGGGGAAACTTGTAACAGTTCACCCATTAGGTGGATGCCCTATGGGGTTAAACGAGAAAGAGGGGGTGGTAAAGCCCAATGGAGAGGTTTTTGGCCATGATAATTTGTATGTGGCCGACGGCTCCATAATCCCGGCCGCCTTAGGGGTAAACCCTTCCCTCACTATAGCGGCCCTGGCCAACAGGATTGCAGAGAATATCCCCGCAAAGACTTTTTAAGGTTACAGATATTGAGTACAACTTTACACATATCTATATCTCGTACTGCCTACTTTTTTAGTAACCGCGTACCAAACGGAGCGAGGGAATCATGACCCTGGGGCGTATCAAGGCCCATATCCTTGAGCAGGCAAAGACTGAGGCCGAGAGGCTGATTGAAGGGACCAAAGAGGGCCTCAAACTCAAACTCTCCAGGGCCAGGGCCTCTTTAAGGGGGGAGATGGAGGGGAGATTGGCCGCCCTGGACCAGAAACTGCAAGAGGAAAACGCCTTTGCCCTCTCAAAACTACGGGCACAAAACCACCTGAAACTCCTTGAGCTCAAAAACCAGATAGTGGAAGGCCTCTTCCATCGGGTACTTGAACACCTGTTGGCCCTGCCTACCCAGGAGTATCTGGAGCTCCTGGAAGGCTGGCTAAACAGGTTAGACCTTAAGGAGCGGGCTTACCTGAGGCTCTCACCTGAAGATACGAACCGCATAGGAGAGGAGTTGGTAAATAGAATAAATTCCTCCAGGAAGGCAGGAGCGCCGCCGGGCGTCTCCACTGAGGTACTATTCCTTGATACGGACACAGCCCCCATCAAAGGGGGTTTTATACTCAGGACAAGGAAATTTGAGATAGACCATAGCGTGGAGACCTTTTTGAAACAACTGAAAGAGGATTTGACCCCGAAGCTGGCAGAAGAGCTTTTTGGTGGTAATCAGTAGTCAGCAGGTCAGCAATCAGCAAGATTGCTGATAGCTGATTACTGATTGCTGATTACTGTTTTAAGGAGCCTATGAAGACGTTTCTCACCCTATCCGAGAGAGGTATAGACCCCCACTCATGGTGCTTCCTCTCAGGTAGGATATGTGTCCTGGAGAACAACTTCCTGAGAAGAGATTCCTTTGAACGTCTCCTCCTGCTGGAAGGACCTGTAGGGGCACAGCATGCTGTGCCCCTACTAACCTCCCTCAAGGAGTCGCCCCTGAGGGATGACTTTCTCACACCGGAAGACGTGCTAAACTTTGAGGAAATCCTCCAGCGCCGTTTCTTCCGCCTCCTCCAGGAAGTGAAGGAACTCTCACCCACACTGGCGGTGTGGGAACTCCTCCAGACCAGATACGACCTCATTAATCTAAAAAACTTCCTGAAAGAGAGATTATTTGGCCTCAGCCGTCCCGCCCCCTTCCCAAGCCCTTATACTGATGAGACCTGGGAGGCCCGCTGGAATACAGTAAGCAGTAAGGAGTATGCAGTAGGCAGTAGCTACCCACTATACCAGACGGCCCTAAAGAACCTGAAAGAACACCTTGAGGAAGTTTCAAAGAACCCTGGCCTCATCGACCTAATCCTGGACGGGGCCTATCTCTCCTCCCTCCCCCAGCTGGCAGAAAGGACTGCCTCCCAGTTCATCATGAATTACCACCTTGAATATCAAAAACTTATGGGTATCCTGTTCTCATGGAGGGCCGGTACAAAAGGTTTGTCAGGATACATCCCCAAGCAAATAGTAAGTAGGGGCGGGGTAACCCCGCCCCTACACGGATATGAGAAGACAATAGAAGATACCCTCATGGAGAGACTGGAGGCCGCCAGATTATTTGTCTTCGGGCCTGAGAGGGTATTCGGATACCTCAAAGGGCTGGAGACCGAGACCCTTAACCTGAGGTTGGCCATCGGAGGAAGGCTACAGGGTATACCCTCAGAGGACATCAACCGGAGACTGCGTAAGGGTTATGTCTAATGTCGTAGCCATAGGGCACAGAGATGACATCCTCCCCTTCGGGGTATGGGGGATCCGGCTTATGCCTATCGCCTCTGCCCATGAGCTTATACCTGCCCTTGACAGGGCAGTACAGGCCTGTCCTGAGCGAAGCGAAGGAACTACCCCGTCCCTCATAATCGTTAGTGAGGCCGTAGTAGTGGCAGGTGTCCTCAGTCCTTACATGGCCAGGAGTCACATCCCTATACTCGTATTACCCACCCATCGGGGAAGCTGCGGTACGGGTATCAGCGAGACGGCGGCCCTAATCAAGACGGCCATCGGGATAGACATACTGGAGGGAATTACCGGAGGATTGTAAAATGAAGATTGGAAATCTTAAATTTAAAATTTTCAATTTCCAATTTTCAATCTCAAAGCCGCCCCTTACCACCAAGTGGTTACTCTTGCAGTGTAAAAGTCAGAAATTTATCATGCCCGGATAACGACATGACTGAAGGTACAACCAAGTCTGAAGGGGTAATTACAAGGGTAGCCGGCCCCCTCGTGGTAGCCAATGGCCTGGCGGGGACAAAGATATTTGATATGGTCCGGGTAGGCCTCCTGAGACTCCTGGGGGAGGTCATAGAAATTCGTGGGGCGAACTATTCCATACAGGTCTACGAGGAGACGGAAGGGATAGGCCCTGGACAGCCCGTCTATCCCTCAGGCGAACCCCTGAGCGTGGAACTGGGCCCAGGGCTCATCGGCGCCATCTTTGACGGTATCCAGAGGCCACTGGATGTAATCAATGCCCGCATGGGACCCTATATAGTCAAGGGGGCAGGGTATCCGCCCCTATCCAGGGACAAAAAATGGCACTTCCAGCCCACCGCAAAGGAGGGGGACAGGGTAGCTCCGGGCGACGTCCTCGGTACGGTCAGGGAGTCTCCCCTGGTAGAGCACAGGGTCATGGTGCCCCTCGGGGTGGAGGGGGAGTTGACTTACATTGAGGAAAAGGAGGCTACCCTGGAGGAGGTCATCGCAAGGATAGCTGGTAGGGGCGAGCCGGCGGGTCTCCCCTACGAAGTCACCCTCCTACAGCGATGGCCGGTAAGACAACCCAGGCCAACACACAAGAAACTCCCACCCGATGAACCCCTCGTAACGGGGCAGAGGATACTTGACACCCTGTTCCCGGTAGTAAAGGGAGGTACTGCCTGCGTACCAGGGCCTTTCGGGAGCGGTAAGACGGTGATTCAACAACAACTGGCCAAGTGGGCGGATGCCGATATTATCGTCTACGTGGGCTGTGGAGAGAGGGGCAACGAGATGGCCGACGTCCTCTTATCCTTCCCCGAACTAAAAGACCCCAGGAGCGGGCGTCCCTTGATGGAGAGGACGGTCCTTGTGGCCAACACCTCTAACATGCCCGTGGCGGCCAGGGAGGCCTCCATATTTACGGGCATCACCATAGCAGAGTACTACCGGGACATGGGCTACCATGTGGCCCTCATGGCTGATTCAACCAGCCGCTGGGCAGAAGCCATGAGAGAAATCTCGGGGCGTCTTGAAGAGATGCCCGGAGAGGAGGGATTCCCCCCCTATCTGGGCAGCCGCCTCGCCACCTTCTATGAGAGGGCAGGGAGCATCCTCTGTCTGGGCTCCGAGGGTCGTAAAGGGACACTGAGCGTCATCGGTTCGGTCTCCCCGCCCGGCGGGGACCTCTCTGAGCCAGTCACCCAGGCCACCTTGCGGGTAGTCAAGGTCTTCTGGAGCCTGGACGACAGGCTGGCCTCCCAGAGGCACTTCCCTGCGGTAAACTGGCTTACCAGTTATTCCCTCTATCAGCCCGTGGTGGACGAGTACGCCGGGAAGAGGATTGCCGCAGGATGGAGGGAGAACCGCAGAGAGGCCCTCAGGATACTGCAGAGGGAATCGGAACTGGAGGAACTGGTAAGGTTGGTGGGCATAGAGGCCCTCTCTCCCGAAGACAGGCTCATTATGGAAGTGGCCAGGATGATTAGGGAAGACTTCCTGCACCAGAACGCCTATCATGAGGTGGACACCTATACGCCCATGGAAAAACAGTACTCCCTCCTGGAGGTCGTCCTTAGATTTTACACCCAGGCCCAGGAGGCCTTGCGCCGCGGAATAGAACTAGACAGGCTAATTGACCTCCCCGTGAGGGAAGAGATAGCCAAACTCAGGTATATCCCCGTTGCCCAGAAAGAGGTCTTTCAGCGGGTAGTGAGCCAGATTGACGAGGGACTATCTATCCTTGAGCAAAGGAACAGGAAACAGGAGACAGGAAACAGGGAACAGGGATGAAAAGAGTGCAAAGGTTTGAAGACTTGGAAGTTTGGCAAAAGGCCCATCGGCTTGTCCTGGAGATCTATAAAGTTACAACTAATTTCCCTGTTGAAGAACGATTTGGTCTCATATCTCAAATGAGACGGACAGCAGTTTCTGTCCCAGCTAATATTGCTGAAGGCTACAAAAAGAGGTCTTTAAGAGATAAGGCAAACTTTTATAACATAGCCCAAGGTTCCCTTGAAGAACTCAGATATTATCTGATATTGTCAGGGGATTTAGGATATTTGAAAAATAACTACGAATTGCTTGGCTCAACAGATGAGGTAGGGAGAATGCTCTATGGGCTTGCTACTTCAGTCTCAAAATAACCTGTTTCTTGTTTTACCTGTCCCCTGTTTCCTGTTACCTGTATCTTTCTACGCAACGGAGGAGAGCCCGATTGACCTTTAGAGAATACCTTACCGTAAAGGACGTGTTCGGCATAAAGGACGTCTTTGGCCCTCTCATGATTGTGGAAGGGGTAGAGGGGGTTACCTACGGGGAGTTGACCGAGGTAAGACTACCGACGGGGGACATACGCCGGGGCAGGGTGCTGGAGATATCTGATTCCGCCGTGCTGGTACAGGTCTTTGAGGGTACCCTGGGCATCGGGAGGGACAACGTCAGGGTCAGATTCCTGGGGAAGGGGCAGGAGATACAGGTCTCCAGAGACATGCTTGGCCGGGTCTTTGACGGAGAAGGGCGGGTGGCCGACGGGGGACCACCCCTAATCCCAGAAAAGAGACTCAACATAAACGGCAGCCCCATTAACCCGTGTGCGAGGGATTACCCCAACGAATTTATCCAGACAGGCATATCTACCATAGACGGGCTTAATACCCTGGTAAGGGGGCAGAAGCTCCCCATCTTCTCAGGTGCCGGCCTGCCCCATGCGAGACTTGCCGCCCAGATAGCCCGCCAGGCCCGCCTCCTCTCTACTGGACAGGAGCAGGTGTCTAGTGGTACCGATGCCTTTGCCGTGGTCTTTGCCGCTATGGGCATCACCTTTGAGGAGGCTGATTACTTCATCTCTGAATTCCGCCGGACCGGCGCCATGGAGAGGGCCGTAGTATTTGTTAACCTGGCAGAAGACCCCCCGATAGAACGCCTGGCCGTCCCCAGGATGGCCCTTACTGCGGCCGAGTATCTGGCCTTTGAACTGGACATGCACGTCCTGGTAATCCTTACGGACATGACCAACTACAGTGAGGCCCTTAGAGAGGTCTCCGCCGCCAGGAGGGAGGTCCCCGGCAGGAGGGGTTACCCGGGTTACCTCTATACTGACCTGGCCACTATCTATGAGAGGGCCGGCCGCCTGAAGGGCAAAAAGGGTTCCATCACCCAGATACCTATCCTCACCATGCCAGAAGACGACAAGACGCACCCCGTCCCTGACCTCACGGGATACATCACCGAAGGCCAGCTAATCCTCAGCCGCACCCTCTACAATCAGGGGGTATCGCCACCGGTGGACATCCTGCCCTCCCTCTCACGACTGAAGGATAAGGGGATAGGCAGAGGCAAGACCAGGGAGGACCATGCGGACGTATCTAATCAATTGTATGCCGCCTATGCCCGAGGTAAGAATGCCAAAGAGCTGGCCGTCATCCTGGGAGAGGGCGCCCTCAGCCCTGCGGACCGCCTCTATGTGGAATTCTCGGAACGGTTTGATAAGGAGTTCGTCCAGCAGGGGGAGGGAGAAAACAGGGGCATAGAGGAGACCTTGGATATAGGCTGGAGACTACTGAGCATACTCCCCAAAAAGGAACTCAAGAGGGTTCGTCCGGAATATCTGGATAAATATTACAAACGGGGAGTTGAAGGAATCTAAGATTGGAAATTTTAAATTTAAAATTTTCAATTTCCATTTTACAATTTCCGAAATGAGGCTAAAGGTTAATCCCAACCGTATGGAACTGCTCAGGCTTCGGCGCCGGTACGCCCTTGCCCTGAGGGGACACAAGATGATTAAGGACAAGCTGGATGGCCTGGTAAAGGAGTTCTTGCCCCTGGCCAGACAGTACCGGGACGCCAGGGTCTCGGCAGACAGGGAATTGCCCCAACTCCTCAGGCCCTTCTTGTTGGCCAGGATGGGATCCATTGAGGGCACTGTGGAGACGGCCCTCATGCAATCTACTGTAGGGGCACGTTGCAACGTGCCCCTACAAATTACTACTACCCACTGGCGGATACTGAACGTGGTACTCACACGCCTTGAGGCAAAAGTCCCGCCTGCGGCAGACTACAGCCTGCTGGATACCCCGTCTGAACTGGATACGGCAATAGTAGCCCTGAGAGATTACCTGAATAAAATCCTCACACTCGCCGAGCTGGAGCACGCCGTCAGACTCCTTGCTAAAGAGGTAGAGGAGACCAGACGGCGGGTTAATGCCCTGGAATACATCCTCCTGCCAGAACTCAGGGAGGCAATAAAATTTATCAAGGCCAAGCTGGACGAGGCAGAACGCTCTCATATATCCAGGTTGCTGAAGATAAAGGAGATGTTCGGTAGCAGGGGGAAAGAGTTGGAGGGATAGGGGGGAATTGTAATTGGAAATTGGTCCGCCTAAGGCGGATTATCTATATCTATAGCAAATACAAAATCCTTTAAGACCTGAAGGGGCTAGCTTTTTTTATTACATCATGTGTATAATTAACGGCAAAGGTTTATATAGATAGGTGCTAATGCCCGTCCTGAATGCGACGGAGGAAAATACGATGAAATCAGGCATAAATAAGCCTGCCGGGTTATGGTTTGCCAAGGGAGCCCATCACATGGAGAGCGCCGTCTCCCTTTACGATGAGGAGGGATATACGGACATAATAGGGCTCCACGCCCACCAGGCGGTGGAGAAATACCTCAAGGGCTATCTCCTCCTGAAGGGTGCTGTGCCAGGGGATACCCATGACGTAGTTAACCTCCTTAAAGAGGCAAGCAGGTATGACAAGACCTTTGAGAAATACCTCACGCCCTGTCAGGGTATGAACTGTTACTATCTGGACAACCTCTTCCCCGCCTCCGAATATTCAGAACCCACAGGGGAGGAGATAAAAGGGTACCTGGACGTGGCATGGGAGATAATTAATAGGGTAAAGGAGGTACCGAAGTAGCCATACTATGAGATTACCCTATTTACTTCTATTACCCACCCGTCAGGTTCTCTTACCTGCCTTTTCCTCAAGAGGTTTTACCTGAATCCCCTCCTAGCCTCCCCTGGTCCAGGGGAATAAGGGGCCTTTCTCGTTTCTAGGCCCTCCTTCTCTAACTCTAATAAAATCTACAATCCCATAGTAAAGGTCCATGAACAGATTGCGACTCTTTTGTACGTCTTTACTGTTGCTTCTTACTGTCACTGTTTTGTCAGGGTGTAAGGAGACCCGACAAAGACAGACCTCTGAAGACCCAAGGCCAGCCCTGAACCAGAACGGTTCAGGGCCAGCAAGGAGTTCTGAGTTTACGTATTCTGCCAGAATTACCCAATTGCCGCAGGATGCCAGGAAAGTAAGGGTTTGGCTTTCCATACCCCAGTCCGATGACAACCAGGAGGTATCAAAGGTGGAGATTAATACCCCGTACCCTCATACGCTGCACACGGAACCTATATACGGCAACAGGATGGCATTTTTTGAACTCCACGAGGATATACCACAGGAGATACCATTTAAGCTGAAATTCAGGGTCACTCGCTATGAGGACCGCAAGGAAATAGACCTTGAGTTTCCTACTGAAAAGGCAGGGCAATTTTTGCAACCCTCCCGTTTGGGGGCCATTATTCCAGAGGTAGAGGAGATAGCGACCCGGATAAGGGATACCAGGAAAGACCTGCTAAGTCAGATGTACGAGGCCTACAGTTATGTCTTGGGTAATATGGAGTACAAGAAGGAAGGCACGGGCTGGGGTAGGGGTGATACACGCTGGGCATGCAGTGCCCGATACGGCAACTGTAGTGATTATCATGCCCTCTTCATTGCCCTGGCCCAGGCCCTGGGCGTCCCTGCCACCTTTGAGATTGGTTTCCCCCTGCCTCAGGATAAAAAAGAAGGGAGTATCGGTGGGTATCACTGCTGGGCCCATTTCTATCTGGGAGAAAAGGGCTGGATACCTGTGGACGTCTCCGAGGGGGATAAGAACCCCAATAAGAGGGAATATTTCTTCGGCGCCCATGACGCCAACCGTGTAAAGTTTACCACCGGCAGGGATATATGGTTAGTTCCCAGGCAGAGGGGTGAACCCTTGAATTTCTTTATCTATCCCTATGTGGAAGTAGATGGCATCACCCACGAGGAAATGGAACTAAAATTCAGTTTTAAAGACTTATAGAGACCTCTGAAAAAGAATCAAAGATAGAGTTGCCATTGCGAGGAGCGAAAAGCGACGAAGCAATCTTATGTTTCAATGTAGGGGCAGGTTTGAAACCTGCCCCTACTTACTCAGACTTTAAAAAGGAGAGAAACGTGGGAAAGTTTTCTTGTGTACTTCTAATACTTCAGATATTGTTAATCTTCTGCTTCAGGGAGTGCCACGCAGGCCCATATCCCAACTCTAATATATTGGTGGAGACGGACTGGCTGGCCACCCACCGAGAGGACGCTAACCTGTGTATAGTGGATATGCAAGAGACCAGGGAGGCCTATCTACAAGGACACATCCCAGGGGCTGTTTATGTAGATTTAGACGAAATCGTCTCCGCAGTTAAGGGCATCTCCAGGAAGACGCACCTCTGGCCTGGTGCAAAAGAGCCCGAGAAGATTGCCGAATACTGCGCCTCCTGGGGTCCAGAGACAGGGAGCCCGGACGTGGAACTCGTTGAGATGAGGATAAGGGACGCTGGTATCGGAAACGATACTGTGGTAGTGGTGTACGATGATGCAGAGTGTCTCTACGCCGCCCAGTTCTTTTGGGTACTGGAGATGTTGGGCCACAATAGGGTAGCCCTCCTGAATGGCGGCATTGTCAGATGGAGGGGGGAGGGCCGACCGCTCTCAAGGGACATACCCCCAGTAGTATCAGTCCCCTTTAAGGCCCGCCTCCGGCCCGAGGTCGTTACTGATGCCGCCTGGATTCTTAGGGAGATGCAAAACCCACAGGTAACCCTCCTGGACGTACGTTCAAGGGCCGAATATGTCGGGACGGCAAAGCTGTCCAAAAGGGCTGGGCATATCCCGGGCGCCGTCCACCTGGAATGGAGTAACGCCGTAGACCCCCTTACTAGCACCTTTAAGACAGAGGAGGAGTTGAAAGACCTATTGGGAGGTGCAGGGATTACAAGAGATAAGACAGTAGTGCCTTATTGTCAGGCTGGTATCAGGGCCTCCCATACTTATTTTGTATTACGACTCCTGGGCTATGAAAAGATACGCCTCTATTATCCCTCCTGGAACGAATGGGGCAACAGGGACACCTTGCCTGTGGAGTAGGAGGGCGGGAACAAGTAGACAGTATACAGAAAATACGGTTTTCCCTGTCTCCTGTCTACTGTTTCCTGTCTACCTGTTTCTGGTATTCCTCCATGGTGTTGAAGTTCAGGAAGGCCTCGTTGCCTCTTGGTATCCTGGAAATTTCCTCCTTAGTAACCACCCTTACCTTTACCTCGGGGAAAAACTCTATCACCCGTCCCTTAGCTCCGCTCAGGGCAGGCTCCTTGCCATCTTTTTTGTCTATGTACTCCTTCATCACGGGCAGGCAGGTCTTGGAGTATATGGCATGGAGGGGTTCTAATCCCCGTTCCGTCTCAGGTACGGTAACGTCGTAATCCTTGCAACTCTCTTTCATATAAGTTATTAGCCCTGGACTAATGAAGGGCATGTCGCAGGCTATGGCAAAGAGGTGCGAGTACCTGGCCCGCAAGAGAGAAGAATATATGCCCACCAGTGGGCCCCTGTCTGGAATAAAATCCTGTACGGTCTCCAGCCCCAGGTGTGCAAACTTCTCAGGAAGGTTGGTGGAAAGGAGTAGTTCTTCAAAGAGGGGGCTGAGTCTCTGGAGTTGGTATTCTACAATGGTGCGGTTACCAATCTTCAGGAAGGCCTTGTCCTGGCCCATCCTTGAACTCTTCCCCCCGGCCAGGATGACGGCGGACATCTTCATTGCAACTCTTTCCTGGTAACAGGTAGCAAGGAACAGGCCACAGGCAACATGAGACAGGAAACAGGAAAAAGGGGAAAAAAGATGTTTAGCTGTTACCTGTCTACTGTCACCTGTAACCTTTTCCTATACTTCTGCCTTCTGTACCTTAAGTTTTTCAATAAGCCTGGCGTTTTCCAGGGCTATGGCCAGTTGTGGTGCTATCCTGGAGAGGATAGCAAAATGCTTCTCCGTATAGTAACCCTTTTTCTTACTGCTAAAGTTTATAGCCCCAATAATCTCCTCCTGGAAGGAGAGGGGGTAGCCCAGGCGACTGCGAATCCCCTCTTTCAGGAGTATCTTGTCTGACCAGTATCTGCCACTCTCCGTGTCCTCCACAACAACTGGCTTTCCCGTGGCAAGCATATCACCCATCATACTACCTACCTTCCTGGACATGGAGCCCGCACGGAGCTCGTTAGAGGTGTAGCCCCGTGTGAGGGCGAAGGTAACGAAGAAGGCCTGCTCCTTTTCGTGGACCCTGGTGATACTTATGCGGTCAAAGTCCACTACTTTTTTAATCTCATTGCTCACCGCACCAAAGACGTCCGTAAGTAGACTGGAGGCAATGATGCGGTTGAAGTTGTGGACGAATTCCTTTTCTTCCAGCGAATTGGCCATGGTATTGAAGGACTGGGCAAGCTGGCCCAGTTCATCGGTGGAGGTCACCGGTACCCTCTGGGAGAAATCTCCTGCGGCAATCCTCTTGGTAGCCTCATTTATGCCTATTATAGGTACCGATATCCTGCGTCCCACGTATATAGACACCAGCACCAGTACCCCTGCCAGCACAAAGATGGTTACCAGGAACTGCCGTTGCATCCCCATCGGGGCGGCATAGGCCTCTTCCAGGTCTATCTCCGAGATAACGCCCCAGCCGTACTCAGAAAGCCAGTGCCATACCCCCAGTACCCTCACCCCGCGGTAGTCAAGATAACCCTTGGCATCGTAGCCCTCTTTCCCCCTCACGCACTCCTCCGCCGCATAGGTAAGCTTCCCGGTAGTAGGGTCTATCACCTTCAGTTCCAACGACGTCCGCTTCTTTATAAGCCCCATCTGACGGATGGTATTGATAAACTTGGACTCCGTAATCATTAAACCGTCCTTATCCACCAGGTAGGTCTCCCCAGTCTCCCCCAATTTTACCTTCCTCATCTCGTTACTCAACGTAACCAGGTCCACCTGGAGGGCAAGGACCCCCTGAATATTGTACCCCTCGTCCCTGACGGGAGAGGAGACAAAGAGGCTGGGCACGCCATACTCCCTGTCTCCAAACTCGTTTAGGGCGGGAAACGTGGAAGGCGTTACCTTGGATACATAGACCTTTCCTTTTATAGCCTCCTGGAAGAAGTCAAACTCTGTCAGGTATATGCCTACCAGGTTCTTTTCTGTACCAGCCTTTACCTTACCCTCTTTATCAATTATAAGGATGTCCTTGTATCCATGGGTATCTCTGACGAATTCTAACTGGGTCAATATCCTTTTAAACTCCGCACTATCCGTGAGGCACCTATGGAAGGCCATAATGCAAGTATCGCTGGCAAGGAGGGCGGCATCGTTCTTTCTCTCTTTCATCCAGGAGGAGACGAACTCTGACTGTTTGTGCCCCACCCCGGTAAGGTTCTGGATTACCATCTGTTCAAATGCCCTATGGACCACAGGGTAGACTATAAACCTCAACATCACCAGTGGCGCAAGGGACCACAGGAGAAAGATTATCGTGAGTTTTACCTTTATGGAATTAAACATTATTAATTATTTTACATCTTCTGTGAATTATTGCAACAGACAGATACTTGACACACTACCTGCGGTTTGTATAAAATTTTTTTCAGTTGTTTTCAAACAGGTGCGGAATGGCTGGTGAAAGTTGTTGTTAGGCCAGAAAAATAAAGGCTCTAATCTCTATCCCACACTTAATTGAAAAATTTGAGTTGCATTATTTTTTTGAGGTGATATACTTATTACACTTTTGGGATGCCTACCCAAAAGTTGCCTAGTTTGTTTTTGAATTGCCTGTGGTTCAAATTGCCTGTGGTATGAATGGCTAGAAGGGCTCTATTGCCCCCGACGGGTGTATTGCGTCCAGTCGGGGTTGGGCCTGAGGGAACAGAATGCCTACTGTTACCGAAGAGATAGCCTACCGCACTGAAATAGTCTTTACAAAGACTGCCCTCTCTATATCCATAGACGAGCCTTCCCCTCAAATAGTAAAGCACAGAGAAGCACTCCAGTCCTTTGGTGCACAGAACTTCCAGGCCTCCACTTGCATAGACGAGAAGTGGTTCAAAGATAATATCCCCTGCCGAGGTACCTGTCCAGCAGGTACGAATGCCCGGGGCTACGTTATGGCCATTGCAGAGGGGAGATATCAGGAGGCCTACCTCCTTGCCAGGCAAAATAATCCCTTTGTTGCCACTTGCGGGAAGGTCTGTGGCGCCCCTTGTGAGACCGCCTGTCAGAGGGGCAAGGTGGATGAGCCTGTGAGTATAAGGGCCCTAAAGGACTTCGCCGTGTTGCAGGATAAGCTGAATCATGAAGAAGTGTACAGCTGGATACGGAAGAGGATGGGAAAGGTAACACTGGGCAGGGACAGTGACTTCTCAAGGAGGGGTAAATCAAGCCTCAATGACGTCCCACGGGTAGCAGTAGTGGGGGCTGGGCCTGCAGGTCTAACGGCAGCCCACGACCTTGCCCTTATGGGATACAGTGTTTGTGCCTATGAATCTGGCAGTAACCCAGGGGGGATGCCAGAAAAGTCCTTACCCCGTTACCGCCTGGACAGAGAGGCCGTAAAGAAGGATGTGGATACTATACTTTCCCTTGACAGAATAGACCTTGCGACAGACAAGAAGTGTGGCAAGGATTTTACGATTGATCAACTCCGTGAGGAGTTTGATGCGGTGCTTATTGCCGTAGGGCTTCAGAAGGGCAGGATGCTGCCCATACCTGGTATTGAGCAAGAAGGTGTGCTTTCAGGGCTAGATTTCCTTATGGATGTGGGCACAGGGCACGGGTTACCCATGGGGAAAAAGGCTGTAATACTAGGGGGAGGTTGCGTAGAGGTGCATGGGGAGACCCTGTGTAAGGTTGTGCAGGGGGGCAAGGCTATAGTAATGGGGGGAGGTTGTGTTGCTACGGACGTGGCCAGGGCCCTTATTCGCATCAATAAGTGCAAAGAGGTACATCTGGTTTGCCTTGAAGCCGCGAAGGGCTGTAGGCCCGATAACCCGAAGGAAGAGATGCCCGCATGGGTCAGCGACGTGGTGGAGAGCATGGAAGAAGGCATCATTTTTAATACCTCATGGGGGCCCAAGAGGATTATAGGTGAAAATGGGAAGGTAAAGGGCCTGGAGGTAATAAAGGTAAAATCCGTTTACGACGCCCAGGGCCGCTTTAATCCTACTTATATACCGGGTTCGGAACGAATCATAGAGGCCAGTAATATACTACTCTCCATAGGTCAGGCACCTGATATGTCCTTCATGGATGGTAGCTCTGGTTTTGAACTTGACCAGAGGAAGATGCTCAAGATGGACCCGCTAACCCTTTCTACCTCAAAGCCGGGGGTATTTGCCTGTGGCGATATCCTTAGGCCTGGACTGATAATAAACGCTGTGGCCTCTGGCCAGCTCGCCGCTCAGTCCATCCACCAATATTTTGGTGGTACAGGCACCCTCGGCCTTGCCCAGCCAGGCCCTATGGAGTCAATACCAGTGCCTAGGAGGTTTGAGAGATTCCTTCCAAGGCTAAAGAAAGAGAGGAAACTACCGGCCCTCATACCCACGAAAAAGAGGGTCAAAGGGTGGGAGGCACAGGAGTGTACGTATTCGGAGTCTTCTGCTGAAGGGCAAGCAGAACGGTGTCTGAATTGTAACGTAAGCCCTGTGATATTGCCTAATGCCAATTGCATCCTCTGCGGTGGTTGCGTGGATGTCTGCCCAACTAGATGTATATCTATGGCCTACTTCCAGAAGGCTGACCTGGATTCAACAGTGGATTCAAAGGTGGATGGTTACGGGCCCTGGGCAGGGCTGGTCCATGACGAAGAAAAGTGTATTCACTGCGGGCTGTGCAGCCTCCGCTGTCCGGTGGATGCCATAAGCATGATAAGGTTTGAGGAGATGTTAGATGTTATAGGGAGAAAAAGATGTTGAAACCGCTTGTAGATGACCTTTCTGAAACCACAGTGTCCCGTCGTAGGGTGCTCGGGAGCGCGCTATTCTGGGCTAGCTGGGGCATAGTTGTGGTCATATTGGGCGTAATTGGCGGAGGGGTACTCCGCTGCCTTTACCCGAGGGCCCTGTACGAGGCCTCAAAGATATTCAAGGTAGGCAGTCCAGAGTCCTATAAGATAGGTTCCGTAAACCTTGTGACTGGGCGTGGAGTGTGGATTGTGAGGGAACAGGAGGGCTTTTACGCCATCCTGGCCAAATGTACTCACCTGGGGTGTCAGCCCATCTGGTACGAAGACCAGCAGGTGTTTAAATGCCCCTGCCACGGCAGTCGCTTCCACAAGGACGGGGTTAACTTCGCCGGCCCGGCACCAAGACCCCTGGACCGATTGTACCTCAGCCTCTCCTCAGATGGCCGTTTGGAGGTAGATAAGGGAAAGACAGCTAGTTTGGACTATAGGCTGAAGGCCTAATGTTGTTCAGGAGAAAGACATGAATATATTTATCCAGATGTGGAGGTCACTCTTCAGGACAGGAGTGACCGATAGCCCTGTCCACAGGGTCTTCCGTGTAGTAGTGAATTTCAGCCTACATTTGCACCCTGCCAGGGTAAGCAAGAATGGTATTAAAACAACTTATACGTTTTGCCTGGGTGGGCTTAATGTCCTCTTTTTTGTAATGACGGCCATAACCGGTGGATTGTTAATGATTTATTACACCCCCGATGTAGACAAGGCCTATGCTAATATGCTGGATCTCGAGAACGTGATTCCTTTTGGGACGTTCCTTAGAAATCTGCACAGGGTGTCTGCCCACGCTATGGTTATCGCCGTATCCTTGCACATGCTGCGGGTGTTCCTGACGGCCTCTTATAAGTCACCCCGAGAGTTCAACTGGGTAATCGGCGTTGGCCTTTTGCTGATGACCTTTCTGCTCAGTTTTACAGGGTATCTCCTGCCATGGGACCAGCTATCTTACTGGGCAGTTACCGTTGGGACGACTATGGCGGAAAATACCCCCATAGTGGGTGCTAAGGGCCCGTTCAGTGTCCTCGGCCCAGAAGAGGATATGCGTTTCATCCTGCTTGGGGGTACGAGTATAGACCAACCTACCCTTATTAGATTCTATTTTGCCCATTGTGTCGGTCTGCCAGGGGCATTAGTAGGGCTAATGGCCCTGCACTTCTGGCGGGTGAGGAAGGCTGGAGGAATATCCAGGCCCCTTTAAGCTTGAGGGATTACTATGAACGATAAGATAGAAATCAAGGAAAGATTGAGGCTCCTTACCGTTATAAGGGAAGAGGCCCTGCTTCGTCAGAGGGACATCTATCCCAGGGAAGAAAAGGTAGACACCTGGCCCAACCTGCTGGTGAAAGAGTTGATTGCGTTGCTCATTTTCACCATCGTGCTGGTGGTCTGGTCCCTGGTTCAGGATGCCCCACTTGAGGAACTGGCCAACCCCGGCCTCACACCCAAGGAGGCCAAAGCGCCCTGGTATTTTGTGGGACTACAGGAGCTTTTAGTGTACTTTGACCCCTGGATTGCTGGCGTAGTCTTCCCCACCATTATCCTGGTGGGGCTTGCCCTTATACCCTACCTAGACCCTGACCCTATAAAGGGTGTTGGCCGTTATGCAATAGGGAAAAGGAAGTTTGCTACATTTTGTTTCATATTCGGCTTCACGATGTGGTTTGCCCTGGTGGCAGTAGGTCAGTACTTCAGGGGCCCTGGCTGGAACTTCTACTTGCCGTGGGAATCCTGGGACAGCCCCAAGGAGGTGGAGGTAGCCCTGACTAACTTCCCGCTGGTGGCAGGGATCGCTTTCCTGGCGTGCTACTACATCCTTGGGCTTGGCATCCCAGCGGTGACCTTTCAGAACTTTTTCTGGCGACTTGGCCTCATAAGGTACCACATCACCATGATACTACTTATGACTATGATGCTAGTGCCAGTGAAGATATTGCTGAGACAGGTCTTTCACATACGGTACATAGTTCAAACTCCATGGTTTAACATCTGAAGGTTTATGCTATGAGATGGAAAATAGCTTTTTTGGCATTGTCCTTAGTCTTGCTTGGATTCTTAATTGTGTGGGGTATCAAGGAAACCAGGCCCGAATGGAAGCATTACCAGAAGGCCGAGTACGCCCAGTGCATTGCCAACTTAGAGAAAGAGCTTGAACGCTGGTCCGACCCCACGTGGGGAGACCCTAAAGTGGCCCAAAAGCTTCAAGAAAAGGTAAAGGGCCTACAGAGACCGAAGCTGGAAGTAAAACAAGTTCTTCTCAAAGGGACGGGACTCTGGAAAGATGGAAGAAATGGGAAAAGGGTAGACAGATGCACTACCTGCCACGTTGACGAAGAAAAGCTGTCCAAACTCCATCTCAACATCGTGGACAATTTTCCCTTTGGACTCTACGGTTGCACTATCTGCCATGGCGGGCAGGGGGAATCTCTTAAGCTTAAAAAGGCCCATAACGGCATGTATCGTGACAGAAAAGAGATGTTGGCGAGGCTTAGCACGGCAGATGCACTGCTCCAACTCTGGAAGGGTTTTGCAGAACTCGCTCCTGAGGAGGGCATGCGGGCCTCTGACTTCAAATACTACGGGGTCACGGGGGAAAAGGCAGTTTATGTGGGCAGTGCCGCTTGCCTGAGGTGCCATAAAGGGCTAACCACATGGCATATAGACCGCTGGAAGAACAACAAGTTTGTCACCATGGAGAAGGTCAAAAACGCCCCAGATTTTATCAAGGGAGATGAGAAGTATAGAAGGCAGTGTTACAAGTGTCATACCACTGGATACGATGAGAAAACGGGTAAGTATAACGAAGAAGGGGTGACATGCGAGGCCTGCCATGGGCCCGGCCAATTCTATGTCTACTTCATGAGCTCAGGGAAGGTGGCAGAAGCCCAGAGGCTCAGCAAGCTTGGTTTCAGTTACGACGTTTGCGGGCGCTGCCATATGGCCAGAAACCACGAAGTCAGGGCTTCCGCCCTTGCTCAGCTTGAATCCGGTCCAAAAGGGCAGGCCCTGAACCAGAGCGGTTCAGGGCTGGCTAATGCAGAAGCCCCAGGCATCGTAAAGACGCCCCCCTCCCACCCAACCGAACGCAATGAGGAGCTACCTGTTGACCTAACTCAGGAGGAGACCGTCGCTTTAGCAGGAACTATTAACAGCGTTGCGAGAAAGGGCCAGGTCCCATAAGGCAGTGCCCTCAAAAAAGCACTACTTTAGACAACGAGCCTTATGTATTAACCCCGTCACAGGTAAGGGCAGGCGATGTCCACTGTAGGGGATAAATCTATTAAGACAGCCAGAGTGGAAAGGAGCCATCACCGTGAGAGTCCCATTTACTACTGCAGTGGTTTTATCTCTCTTGTTTTGGGGAATGGATCCTCTGCTAGGGCAGCAAGCACCCGCTGAAAAGGCACCCCCAGCAGCGAAGTCCTATGCCTACCCCACCGAGGACCTCAAGAAGATGTACGAGGAGCACGTGGGGTTGGAAAAAGGAGACGGCCCATTTGCTGATGCCTACAAGCCCATACCCCTCCACATGTACCTTAACCCTAGCAGGCACTACATCCGACCGGACATTTCCATGTTTGCAGACCTCATGAAGAAATTTGGTCCGGAGCAGTGCGTGGAATGCCATACGGATGTAACCCCTGGAATAGTCAACATCTGGAAGGCCTCCACCCATGCACAACCCAAGAAAAATGAATACTTTGCCTCCAAGACCGCAGAGATAGAAAAGCGCCTTGGTAGGGAAATTAAAGAGGTGCTTTGTTCCGATTGTCATGGCAAGAGCCATGATGTGCTACAGATGCCCACTGTGGATAATGCCTGCGGCCAGTGCCATGTTCAGCAGGCAGAGGAATTAGCCTCTGAGAGGGAATATGGCCGGCCCAATCACGTACAAAGCTGGGAGGCCAATGTTATAGTCCCCTGGTACATAGAGAATTACAGAAAGGGAGAAGGAGCCTCTCAGATAGGTTGTGACGTATGCCACGTGGAGATGGCCAGATGTGATGGTTGCCATACCAGGCATGCCTTCAAGGCCGCAGAGGCCAGGCATCCTGAGGCCTGTGCCAGCTGTCACATGGGCCCTGACCACCCCGACTGGGAGAGCTACGAACACTCCAAGATGGGAATTATCTATCACTTGGAAGGCCATGACTGGCCCTTTGATAAACCCATGGGAGAAGTTATCCCAGGGAAAGATTATCACAGCCCTACCTGTCAATACTGTCACATGTACAAGGGAGGGGGCAAGTGGTGGATCAATCCAGTTAGCAAGGGCATCTGGCGCATGGGAACTGTTCCACCAAAGGAGGTGGAGTTCACGTCCAGCCTTAAGGATTATCCCTATGGGATTAACCTCCCGCCCATTAACAAAAAGCTTGAGGTACGATCACCCGAAAGCATCCAAAAGAGGGAGACATGGCTTGAGCTCTGCGGCAGGTGTCACAGTGTCCGCTTCGCAAGGCTATGGCTGGAAAACCTTGACGAGTATATGTTTGAGGCATGGAAGCGGCAGGACGAGGCCCAGAAGATTATGGACAGCGTCGTGGCCGAGGGGCTACTGGAGCCCTCTCCTGAAGAAAGGGCCTGTTATCCTATGGGAGACGTCCTCGCAGATGCCCTTGGCCCTGATAAACTTGGTATGGGTATCTACAAGGCATTTAAGGAGAAAAAGGGTCATGTAGCCGTTATAGGCCCAATCCTTGGGGTCTCTTCCCTGTTTTTCACGGGACCTGGCAATCCTAGTGCCATAGAAAAGCATTACGCAGAGATGTGGTTCTGGTACAAGCTCAAAGGCTACAAAGGCACCGCCCACGTCCAGCAGGACTATTCCTGGTGGTATGGATGGGCGCCCATGATAGGGCAACTAGCCCTAATTCAGGACGAGGCCAATAAACTCAAGAGGCTACGCGCCCTTGAGGGAAAGGCCAAGAAGTAAATTTTTTCCCCCGTGGGGCCGTGGGGATTCTATCCTGCGGCCCCACTAGAGTTAGCAACCCGTACATGCTAAAGGCAACCTGTGGACACCCGTG
This sequence comes from Planctomycetota bacterium, assembly GCA_016209685.1. GTDB lineage: Bacteria > Planctomycetota > Brocadiia > Brocadiales > Bathyanammoxibiaceae > 2-12-FULL-52-36. Next base: position 102,591 of record JACQVQ010000013.1, read on the forward strand.
AACCTGGCTTGGAGAGTTCTATAGATATCCGACCTGTTGAGTTAGAAATAGGCCAGGTGGGAAAGATGACCCTGGAGTTACCCCACCTAAAGCTCTTCCTGTCCGGCCTTAGATTAAGGCTGCTATTACTCCCCTCTCTCCCCATACCCCAGAGCGAGATTAATCTTGAATCAGCCCCGTTAGAGGTAGAGCTAGGGGACGGCCATACAAAAGGAGTACTTCAGCCCCCCGGGCCATAAGTCTTCCATCGGTTGCGGTGAACCAGCCCATCCATACCTCGGTCTAGCAAAGACCTGTTACATCACACATCTACTTGACTTACCTGCCATGAGAGGCTATCCTTTGGCCTTATTATCTCGTAGGGGCAGGTTTCAAACCTACCCCCTACTACAACAAAAACATGCACAGTCTCATCCTGTCTGCTGACGTGGGCGGTACAAATATGCGTACTGCCCTCTTGAACGTGAAAGGGGAAGTCCTCAAGGGCCTAAAGAGGCCATCCATGGCTCATAAGGGGAGAGAGGCCCTTATCAAACGCCTGGTGCAGATGTTTCAGGACACCCTCAGAGAGGGCGGGGCAGACATACGCAAGATAAGGGGAATCGGGGTAGGTTTTCCAGGTCCACTGGACACTGAGCGTGGCATAGTCTTTAATCCCCCTAATCTAAAGGGATGGGAGGAGGTACATTTAAGGGACATCCTTGAGCAGGAGATGGGGAGGCCAGTGGTGCTGGAGAATGATGCTAATGCCGCCGCCCTTGGGGAGTACTGGAAGGGCGCAGGCAAGGGGACAAGGAGCCTGGTCTGCCTGACCCTGGGTACGGGGGTAGGAGGGGGAGTGGTACTGGAGGGGAGGGTGTGGCACGGGGCCAAAGGGATTGCCGGAGAGATAGGCCACATGACCCTGGTCAAGAATGGCCGCAGGTGTGGCTGTGGCAACAGGGGCTGTCTTGAGACCTACGGCTCTGCCAGTGGGATAATAACCACAATGAAAGGGCTGCTTGAAAGACACCACATCAAGCCAAAGGAGGCCATTACCCTGGAAAGGATGGGCAAATGGGCCAGGGCAGGAGATAGCCTGACCCGGAGGGCTATCCGGGAGACAGGGGTTAACCTTGGGGTAGGTATTGCCAACGTAGCCAACCTCCTTAACCCGGAGATGATTGTCCTTAGTGGGGGGGTAACCAACCTTGGAGGATACCTCTTTGGTCCACTCCGGGAGGAGGTAAAGAAGAGAGCCCTCCCCAAGGCAGTGGAAGGGCTCAAGATAGTAAGGGCTGAACTAGGCGACAACGCCGGTGTCATAGGCGCCGCCAGGGCCTTGCTCCTTACGGTTGCACAAGGACGTAATGGGTAAAGTTCCCACTCTTTACCAAAAGGAGCACTCCCTTGTCTGCCGGTCCTTTTGATGCTACGGCCTGGTACTCCTGGAGGTTGTGTACCCGTTCCCTGTTCACCTCTTTGATTAAGTTCCCTGCCTGGATTCCTGCCCGCTCTGCAGGGCTACCCGGCTCAACGTCCACAACCACCACGCCCATATCCCCTTCGTAGCCAAAGCGTTTGGCCAGTTCGGGGGTAAGGGTATCAAGGGTCATGCCGAAGTTCTTGGTGGTCTCCTGCTGCGGCGCCCCCCCCTTGGCAAGGAAGTCGGCAGGCTGTTCCCCAATGGTAACTGAGAGTTCTACCGGCTTACCGTCTCTCAGCACCTTTACCTTCGCCACCTTTCCCACAGGTGTCTGGGCAACCGTATTCCGCAGGTGATTGACGTCCTTTATCTCTCTACCTTCAAATTCCACAACAACGTCACCCCTCTGCATGCCAGCCTTTTCGGCAGGGCTATTGGGTGTAACGTCGCCGATCAGTGCCCCTTGGTCGGCAGCTAAATTAAAGGATTTGGCCAAATCTGGTGTTATATCCTGAATAGCCACCCCCAGCCACCCCCTTGTTACCTTACCTGTCTCCATCAGGCTCTTCATAACCGCCTTGGCCATGTTGATGGGTATGGCAAAGCCTATGCCCTGGTATCCACCGGTACGGGTGAAGATGGCTGTATTAATGCCAATCACCTCACCCCTGAGGTTTAACAGCGGGCCACCACTATTGCCAGGGTTGATGGCCGCATCGGTCTGGATGAAGTCCTCATACTCAGCAATTCTCATCTGGGAGCGGCCCGTGGCGCTTATAATGCCAGCCGTTACAGTCTGGTTAAGACCAAAGGGGTTACCTATGGCAATAGCCCAGTCCCCCGTCTTAATCTTATCCGAATCCCCCAGTGTGGCTACTGGCAGGTTCTCCGCCTCTATCTTTATAACGGCCACGTCTGTGGGCTGGTCTCTCCCGATGACCTTGGCCTTATACTCCTTCTTCTCCGTGGACAGGGTAACGTACAGCTCATCAGCCTCTTCCACCACATGGTTATTGGTGAGGATGAAGCCCTTAGGGTCAACTATTACTCCCGAACCAGCACCCTCTTGACGGAACTCCTTGGGAAATTCCCTGGGCATCCTGGGTCGGGGGCCCCTATCAAACTCCTCTCCAAAGGGAAGGTCCCTCCCTCCAAAAGGAGGGTGAAATCTCTCAAACTCTTCCCCCTTCATTATCTTTACGGCCTTTACGTGTACCACCGAGGGTTTGACTTTCTCTGCCACCTCATTGAAGAGTCTTTCAAAGAGCTGTGCAGTCTCTTCCAATCTAGCATCCGCAGCGAGGCATTCAGACCCTGGTGGTAACACTGAAGGCGTCCGGGCGGGAAATTGGGTATTACTAAGAAGGCCCGTTAGCAAGACCACCATACTTACTGCCAGGCCCAGAGACCTAAAAATCCTCATCATCGCATTCTCCTTCTATGTACACTAAAGATGTAGCGCGTGCTCCGCCTCAGGCGGATGTCGCACGATTATAAGGGTGTATTGTTCGCTCCGCCTTGGGCGGACGAACCTGTTCGCCATAGGCGAATCTGCCTCAGGCATGACCTAAGGTACGACAATCTACCCCTACTTTATACAATAAAGCATCAAGTAGTTTGTTGCTTCTACATAATATCAAATATTTTTTTAAAAGGGTAGGGCATTTTAGAATCTTTTGTATTTGCTATAGACATAGGTAATCCGCCTAAGGCGGATAAGGGGGGAAATCCCCCCTTACCACCCCCTAAAAAACAAGGGTTTAAAGGTTTAAGAGTTCAAGCGTTTAAGTTGTAGGGGCAGGGCCCGCCTAAAACATGGCGGGTTTTCAACTTGCCCCTGCCCAGTTGTAGGAACAGGGCCGAAGAGGGGTCAGGGTCCAGGGGCTAGGGATTAGGGAAAGAATACAGTAGTCAGTCCGCCTCAGGTGGATAGGACGACCGTTCTTTATACTGACTTCTGAATTCTTAATTCTTGTCCCTAGCCTGTGCTTATGCCATAAGGAATCCCTCCACCACACAAACTAGTGGATTTGGCAGTTTTAAAAAGGAGAGAAAAGAGGTAAAATAATTCTCGTGCGTGGTATTGAGACCTCTGCAAAAGTCATCGCACTACTTCGTGTCATTCTGAGCGAAGCGAAGAATCTGAGATTCTTCGGTCGCTTCGCTCCCTCAGAATGACAAATGCGCGGGATTCTTCAGAGTTCTCGTATTACTAAATGTGAGGATAGAGGGTTGAGTATAAAAGGCATTATTTTTGATATGGACGGCACCATCACGGAATGTGACGTGGACTTTGAGGCCGTAAGGAGAGAGGCTAACATACCCAATGTGCCTATCCTTGAATATATGGAGGGATTAGAAGAACAAAAGCGGAGAGGGGTACTGGCCGTCCTTGAAAAGCACGAGGCAAGGGCAGCCGGGACCTCCAGACTCAGGAAAGGTGTAGTGGAGATACTGGAGGACCTGAGGAAGAGAGGTATAAAGACTGCCCTCTTGACCCGCAACTCCCGCCGCTCTGCAGAGACCATCCTTAAGAGACACAATCTGAAGTTTGACGTGGTGGTGTCCAGGGACGATGCTCCCCCAAAACCCTCTCCCCAACCAGTACTCTTCATCAGTAAGAAACTGGGTCTAAAACCAGAGGAGCTATTAGTGGTAGGAAACTTCCACTTTGACGTCCAGGCAGGCAGGGCTGCAGGAGCCAAGACGGCCTTCCTCCTCAACAACACTCATCGCCCGCCTCAGGATGCTGATTACCACCTGCACCGCCTGGAGGAGTTACTGCAGATTGTTGAAAATCCACCATCTTTGGGACGGGTGGGGACTTCCGAGTGAATAAAGTCCTATTCAGTAGAAAGTCCGCCTTAAGCGGAGTGGACAGCAGAGAGGTCTTTCCCTCCCTACGGTCTACTGCTTACTATCTACTGCTTTTTGTGGTATGGACAGTCTTTGTATCCTCTTCACCCCTTAATGCCCAGTCCACCTCTGGCGGAAGGGACCTGGAGTCTGTACTGGACGAGATAGAGAGGGCTAACCAGAGCTTTGCAAGCATGGAGGCAGAGGTTATCTACACCAGGAGTATCTTCCTACTGGAAGAAGAAGAGGTTTCCAATGGAAAGGTATACTACCAGAAACCCAAGAAGCTCCGCATGGAATTTAAACCCCCCAGGGACGAGGTGAACGTTGCTGATGGGGAATGCCTCTGGGTCTATCATCCCCAGGTCAAGCAGGTAGAAAAGTACCGCCTGGCCAAGGGAGAGACCAAGGAACTGGACTTCTTCCAGTTCGGATACGAGGGTTCCGTAAGAAAGGCCAAAGAAAATTACGTTATAGAGCTGGTCTCTGGAAGTGGTGGAGACATGCCCTATGTCCTCAAACTCACCCCAAAGGGTATGGAGCCTCCCCCGCAGTATATGGAGATAAGACTATGGGTGGAGGAAGGGCTGTGGCTCCCAATCAGGATGGAACTATACGAGAGTGGGGGAGAGGTGATAAACCGCATTGAATTACGAGATATAAAGCTAAACCGGCCCCTCAAGGAGTCACTCTTTCAGTTCACCCTCCCGGAAGGGGTGGAAGTGGTAGAGCCTCTTTAGAGATGCAGGATGCCCTGGGAAAGGGCTTGTAATCTCCTGCATATGAAAATATAATTTTTGTAGACCGCTTCGGGCGGATGAACGTTCTTTTCCTAGTCAAAGCTATATACTCCATACCTTTGAGAAGGGAGCAAGAGAGATGGACAAGAAAAAGGTCATAGAAATCCTCAACAAGGCCCTCACTGAAGAACTCGGCGCCCTTATTCAATACATGCAGCATCATTATCTTTATGAAGGGGCCAATTTCGTCTGTGTGAGCGAACTTATGAAGGAGTTCAGCATGACGGAGATGGACCATGCCTATAAACTGGGCGAGAGGATAGCAATGCTGGATGGGATTCCCACCACCAAACCAGGAGAGATAAAGGTCCCCAAGAAGAGCATAGATATGCTCAAGGCAAACCTGCAGGACGAACTGGCGGCCATTGAGAACTACAGGAAGTGGATTCAAGAAGTGGCAACCCTGGGAGACCCTGTGTCCCGTCTCATGCTTGAAAAGATTCTCGGGGATGAGGAAGAACATGCCCATGAGCTGGAGATGCTGCTAGCCTAGTAGGGGCAATCCGCCTAAGGCAGACGGTTGCCCAAGACAATGGGGCAGGTGCAAGTTGAAAATCCTGAAAGTCCGCCTTTTGTTGGGGGGACGCCGTGTTCTGGGCGGGACCTGCCCTGAACCAGCACGGTTCAGGGCCTGCCCCTACAATGGACAAAGGAGGGGCAATTCATGAATTGCCCCTACAGTCGCATCTGGGGTGGTTTAATGGCTACGAATTATGGGGTTGCAACGTAAAATGTAGCCCCCTCGCCTCGCCTTTTAGCCCCTAACAATAGTCTTGGATTGCTGGAGTGGGGTCTTGGCCTATTCTTAGACTATTTGTAAGTCCATTTATCACATAAACTTGGGACAATCTATCAAATACACACACGTTGTATTATAAAATAATTAACGTATAAATGGCAAACGGCACTATTTTTGATTAATCTGACTCCTTAGCAAGATTATGATGCCGCACTGCCCTCAGGCGGAAAGAAATAAAATGGGAAAGAAACTACGCTTACAACCCTTGCGGTTGCCCAAGACAATGGGGCGGGTGCAAGTTGAAAATCCTGAAAGTCCGCCTTTTGTTGGGAGGACGCCGTGTTCTGGGCGGGACCTGCCCTGAACCAGCACGGTTCAGGGCCTGCCCCTACAATGGACAAAGGGATGGATAAAACCGGGGTAATCAAGATTATTGAAAATGCCATCGGGGAGGAGATAAAGGCCAGGGACTTCTACAAGTCCATAATGGCCCAACTCCCCGACAAGGGGGCCCAGTTGAAACTGGACGTGATGGCTAAGGCAGAGGACGAGCACAGGCGGATCCTCTCTGGTTTATACGCCAGGCTAGCAGGGAGAGAATACACCCCACCCATTGAGAAAAAAGAGGGCTACATAAGGATAGAGGTGCCCAGGCGGGACGCAAGGCTCGCCGACGTAGTAAAGATCATCTACGAGACCGAGGAAAGGGCCTATCAATTCTACAAGAACGCCGCAGACAAGGTAGAAGACCCAGAGGAGAAAAAGACCTTCCTCAAACTGGCCCAGATGGAAAAAGGCCACGAGGAGCACTTCAAGGACGAATATCACACCCTTGTGGAGGACGCCTCCATAAGATTTGCCGATGAGGAAATCCCCTGGATGATTGAGGCCATGGAGTAATAGGTCCATGATGATAGGAAGGGGCTGCATATCCTGCCCGATTGCACAGTCTCTCCCCCTTTGGGACATGAAGAAGACCAAGGATAGAAATGATGAGATTATCAGCCAACTTTGCTGTACTCTTATTGGTATCTCTTACTCTCTTACTCTCTTACCACATCCCCACCTCTGCCGCGCCCCCATCCTTTGAACTTAAACTAGCAGATGTAGAGTCGCCCTTCGGCGGACTTAAGCTGGTGGATTCGCAGGAACCTCCTGGTGTAAAGATTGTTGAAGTAGACCGTAAGGGCGAGGCCTCTAAGGTGCTTAAATCTGGCGATATTATTGTAGAGATAGAAGGGATGGCCATAAATTCACTGGGAGACCTTATGGAAGCCTTTAGTATGTTTCAGTATAAGGAGAACGTTTCTGCTTCAATAAAAAGGGGGGACAAGACCCTCAGTATTACACTGGTGGCCAAAATAGAGGATAAGGCTTCAATAGCCCAAGCCTTTGTTAAAAAATATAAGATACGAGAGGTAGTAGGTCCAGAGATACTTTCTTCAGACACTTCTGTGTTTGGGAGTGTGTTTGGGAGAAAGATGGGAAGGAAGGGAAAGGCTGTGGCAATCTGCCTGGAGGTTGTAAGGGCGACAGCCGAGAACGAGGGTCTTTTTCGCTGTCGCGCTTTTTTGTTAGACAGGCCAGTAATTGTCTCTGGCATTCCTGGCTTCACCTTCCAGGAAGGTGAGGTGGTCACCCTTGCCGCACGCCTCATTGGCCAGACGGAGCTTCGCGAGACACACATAAACACCCTGGGAAAAGAGTTCAACACTGTACCAAATCTGGAATTCCTGGGCTACGAGCGAGGGGATATGACAAAAGAGATAGCCGAAGCCTTGAAGAAACAAAAAGGGTCATGGCTGGAGTTCTTGAAAAGGACGAAATCCCGTTTCTTTAATAAGGAAGGCAAATAAGCCACCCTCCCCCATGGCGAATTTCAGATGTCAACATTCAAATGCCAGAGACCCGTTTCGTAGTCCATGAACACCACGCCCGACACCTCCACTGGGACCTGCGTCTGGAGATGGATGGGGTGCTGAAGAGCTGGGCCGTACCCAAAGGCCCACCCACCGCGCCTGGCGTAAGACGCCTGGCCGTCCAGACCGAAGACCACCCACTTGACTATATTGACTTTGAGGGCGTAATCCCTGAAGGGCACTACGGGGCCGGTACGGTGAAGGTATGGGACACAGGCCCCTTTGAACTACTGGGACAAGACAACATGGAGCTAAAATTCCACTTGCAAGGCAGGAGACTTAGAGGTACTTATTATCTGTTGCATTTTAAGGAAAAAAACTGGCTGTTCTTTAAGGGGAAGTAAGGAGGATTATATTGGAGAGTGTATTTACAGGCGTGTTTGAAAAGGTAGTAGATTGGTACATTGGGTATGTGGAAGAACTACCAGGCGCAAACACACAGGGCAAAACGCTTGAGGAGGTCCGTGAAAACCTTCGTGAAGCCGTAGAATTGATTTTGATGTCAAACTGGGAGTTGGCAGAGGAGGAGGCTTAAGATATCGTGGCCCAATTTGAAATCAAATACGGAGGAGAGTTGCCCAAACAGCCCGCCATAAGGCTGGCCTGTTTCTTCACCATAAAACACGGCGAAAAGATTTTCTCCTACGAGGTCTATCTAGGCAGGCTCTTATCGGCCACGTGGGGGAACGTCAAGGAGGAAGAGGCAAGGCTCTTTCTAATAGAACTGGGTTTAAAAGAGGCCAGGGAGCAACTTGCCAAGGGGAATGAGCAAAACGGCTACAAAATTAAACTTGCCCACTGTCCCCGTCCCAGACTCTCTAATGAAAGGCGGGGCGAACTCCTGGCCTTTATCAGGGGCGAACCAATTACCTTGAACCTGTAGGGGCGTATTGCAATACGCCCCTACAAGGGCAAATGTTCCTTCAAGGCCCCCCCCGTATGAGACCTCTCACACCTGGCCACTGCTTCCGGCGTACCTGCCACTACCACCTCTCCCCCTTCCTCTCCGCCCTCTGGTCCAAGGTCTATGACGTAGTCCGCCTGTTTGATGACGTCCAGGTGGTGTTCAATGATTATCACCGTATTGCCCATGTCCACTAGACGGTTGAGGATCTTCAGGAGGTTGTGTATATCTGCAAAGTGTAGACCCACGGTAGGCTCGTCCAGGATGTAGAGGGTCTTGCCCGTAGGGGTCTTGGCCAGTTCGGTAGAGAGCTTCACCCTCTGGGCCTCTCCCCCTGAGAGGGTGGTGCTGGGCTGGCCCAGGGTTATGTAGCCCAGACCCACCTCCTTTAGTGTCCTTAAGGTCCTCTCTAACCTGGGGATGTTCCTGAAAAGCTCATGGGCCTCCTCTATCCTCATGGACAGTGCCTCTGCCACGTCCTTTTCTCTATAGGTTATCTCCAGGGTCTCCCTGTTGTATCGCTTCCCCTTGCATTGGTCACAGGTGACGTAGGTATCGGGCAAGAAGTGCATCTCCAGTCGTTTTATGCCCTGTCCCTCACAACCCTCACAGCGTCCCCCCTTGACGTTAAAGCTGAAACGCCCTGGGCCATACCCCCTTACCCTGGCCTCCCTGGTCTGGGCGAAGGCCTGCCTTATATGAGTAAAGGCCCCCGTGTAGGTGGCGGGGTTAGACCTGGGTGTACGGCCAATGGGGGACTGGTCTATCTCTATCACCTTATCTATCTTCTCACTACCCAGGATGCGCTCACAGGCCCCTGGCTTTACGTTGCTCCGGTAGATGGCCCTGGCCAGATACCTGTGCAAGGTCTGGTCTACCAGGGTACTCTTGCCTGAACCAGAGACGCCCGTCACGCAGCAGAAGACCCCCAGGGGTATCTTGACGTCCATTGACTTTAGGTTATTCTCTCTGGCCCCTTTTATCTCTATGCAATTCTTCCAGTCTACCTTCCGCCTCCTGGGAGGTATCTCTATCTTTAGACTCCCCTTGAGATAGCTGGCAGTGAGGGAACTATCCCTTTTGAGTATCTCCTCTAAAGACCCTTGAGATACTACCCGCCCCCCTCTATCACCGGCCCCGGGCCCGAGGTCCACTATATGGTCTGCGCTGCGGATAGTCTCCTCGTCATGCTCCACTACCAGTATGGTGTTCCCCAAGTCGCGCAGGGCCTTCAGGGTGGAAATGAGGCGATGCCCGTCCCTGGAGTGGAGGCCGATGGTAGGCTCGTCCAGGACGTAGCAGACCCCCACCAGGCCACTACCTACCTGAGAGGCCAGCCTTAGACGCTGGGCCTCTCCCCCTGAGAGGGTAGTACTTATCCTGTCCAGGGTAAGGTAGCCAAGCCCCAGTTCTATCATGAACCTCAATCGCCCCGTAATCTCCTTTAGAATCTCCCTGGCGATGCGCCCCTTTTCCGCGCCAGAAAAGAGGGTCTGGAATCCATCTAAAGTAGCGAGGGCACGGAGGGCATCCAGCCCCACGACCTGTCCAATATTCTTACCTCCTATCTCTACTGCAAGAGCCTCGGGCCTGAGTCTGGTCCCCTTACAGCCCTCGCACGTCTGCACACACATGTAGGACTCCAGTCTCCTTTTCACGGCCTCCCGTTCCGTCCTGGAATGCAGGTCCTTGAGGAGGGGCAGTGCCCCCTCAAAACCCCTACCGCCATGGAGGAGGGTCTCCCTGGTCTCCCTGGACAATTTCCTGAAGGGGGTATCCATCTCCGTGGGGAAGGAATCCCTCAGTAACCTTTCGTAGTAACCATCCATCTTACTGCCCCAATCTCTAAGGGCATGGATTGCCCCTTGCCTGAGGCTTAGGGATTTTTCAGGGACTATCAGGTCCGTGTCAAACTCCAGCCTGTAGCCCAACCCCTCGCAACTCGGGCATGCGCCGTAGGGGCTGTTAAAGGAGAAGAGTCTGGGCGCTGGTTCTTCAAGACCCGTACCGCACTGCCTGCAGGCGTAGCGTTGGCTGTAAAGGGTGTCCTGCCATGCGGAATGCGGAGTGCGGAGTGCGTTCCGAGTGCGGAATGGGGAGTGCGGATTGCGGAATTTAATTCCGCATTCTGCATTCCGCACTCCGCATTCCTGAGAGACTATCATTATCCCCTCTCCCACCTCCAGGCAGGTCTGGATGGAGTTATAGAGCCTGGGCCAGTCGGGTGTGGCCCTGACGCCCTCTTTCATCACGAGCCTATCCACCATTACCTCTATGTTATGGGTCTTGTAACGGCTGAGTTTTATGGGCTGGGTAATATCCACCAGGAGGCCATCCACCCTGGCCCTGACGAAGCCCTCCTTCCTCACGGCCTCAAAAACCTCCTTGTGTTCCCCCTTCTTCCCCTTTATTACCGGGGCCAGGAGCATCAGCCTGGTACCGGGGGCTATCTGCATCACCCTTTCCACTATCTCGTCCGCACTCTGTCGAGCAACTTCCTGACCGCATTGCGGGCAGTGGGGCGTACCCAGTTTGGCAAAGAGCAGTCTGAGGTAGTCGTATGTCTCCGTGACCGTGGCCACGGTGGAGCGAGGGCTGGCAGAAGCGGTGCGCTGTTCAATGGCTATGGTTGGGGGGACACCTTCAATGTGGTCTACGTCGGGTTTCTGCATCTGCTCCAGGAACTGGCGGGCATAGGAGGACAGACTTTCTATGTAACGCCTCTGCCCCTCGGCAAAGATGGTGTCAAAGGCCAGGGAGGACTTCCCGGAGCCGCTCACCCCCGTCACCACCACCAACGCATCCCTGGGGATGTCAATGTCAATATTCTTGAGGTTATGCACCCTCGCACCCCTGATAGATATGTATTGGTCTCTTTCTTCCATGATTAAAACCCATATCATAACCCTTTAAATACTCAGCTTCAATAGGGACAAGGGGTCAGAGGTTAGTGGGTAGCAATCTTTTCCCTAATTCCTACCCCCTAACCCCTGATCCCTAATTAATCAACCCCTGTCAGCAGGAGGTAAGTAATCCTTGACTTCCCATTGGAGAGGGCTAAAATGCCGTTTCTTATTCCTACTAGTTATAGCTAGAGACTCAGGGGGCAGCAGTCAGCCGTGCCCGAGGCAGGTCTGACGACTTGCTGATTCCTGATAGCTGATTGCTGATTTTTGACATTTGATCCGCCTGAGGCGGAGAAGGGGTGGATTACCCATGCCCATATACTCCACACACTATCCAGATTTATGCTTGCGGATTCTTAAGGACTTCATATACAATGGCCAGGGGTTAGGAATCGGGGAGCATGGGTTAGGGAGTAGCGAGAAGAAATACAGCACTCAGAATATTCTGTATTCTGTATTCTAATTTTGTCCCCCTGACCCCTAGCCCCTGTTCCCTAACCCCTAGAAGAGCGGGGAGTGGCTCAGCTTGGCAGAGCGCGGCGTTCGGGACGCCGAGGTCGGGGGTTCAAATCCCCCCTCCCCGACCAGTTTAACACCCCGTATTTTAGGGTGAACAACTTTTAAAAAAAAAGCATCCCCACCTTTTGAGCGGGGATGCCTTTTCAGCATAAATTTATGTCTGGCTCATACGCTATAATTAATCGTCTTTGGGAAGAAGTTCATTATAAGTATGAACGTGCAACATAAACTATACCTTGACTACTTTAGTGGCCTTACGCCCTTTAGTGTCTTCGATTACCTCAAATTCCACCTTATCGCCTTCGGATAAGGACCTGAACCCCTGAGTTTCAATGGCGCTTTGATGGACGAATACGTCTTTACCACCAGCGTCCGGGGCTATGAAACCGAAACCTTTAGAGTCGTTAAACCATTTCACTATACCGGTAGACAAATTATCACCTCCTTTACTGTCTTCCAAAAGCCTAATTAATAAAAAAAACCACAAAAGCCTCGTACTGTCCGGCCTTTGTGGTTTCTGACACGACAATACCAACTTTACTGACTACCTCTACTGGCATGTGATTTTACCAGAAATACTAAACTTTGCAACAAAATAATTAACAATTTTTTGTAGGGGCGTTCAATTGAACGCCCCTACCATACTGAACCCTGTCCTACCTAGTCCTACCTGACTGCCCCCTCTACCGCCTCGGCCTCTTCTTCCTCCTCCTTTAGCTCCGTGACCATTGTCTCGGTGGTCAGGAGGAGTCCGGCTACACTGGCGGCGCTTTGTAGGGCAACCCTGGTTACCTTGGTTGGATCAACGATACCGGCCTTTATCATGTCTACATACTGAAGGGTATTGGCATCAAAACCTACGTTGGTGGCCTTTCCCTTTACGTCTTCTACCACCACGGCACCATTCTCGCCGGTGTTGGTGGCAATCTGTCTCATGGGGGACTCCAGGGCTTTTATTATAATGTCCAGCCCAAGCTTCTCGTCACCTCTGAATTTCTTCCTGGCCTCTTGCAGGACAGGGATTGTCCTGATATAGGCCACGCCGCCCCCAGGGATGATGCCCTCTTCTACGGCGGCCCTGGTGGCATGGAGGGCGTCTTCTACCCTGGCCTTCTTTTCGTTCATCTCTGCCTCTGTGGCCGCTCCTACCTTTATCACTGCCACGCCCCCCGTGAGTTTTGCCAGTCGCTCCTGGAGTTTCTCCTTGTCGTAGTCAGAGGTGGAGGCCTCCACCTGGTTCCTAATCTGGGTGATACGGGCCTGGATATCGGTCTTTTTGCCTTCTCCGCCCACCACGGTAGTCTTATCCTTATCTACGGTAACCTTCTTGGCATGGCCCAGGTCTGGGATGTCCAGGGTCTCTAGTTTCACCCCCAGGTCTTCCGTGACGGCCCTGCCATTAATTAGGATAGCTATGTCTTCCAGCATGGCCTTCCTGCGGTCGCCGAAACCCGGGGCCTTGACCGCACAGCACTGGAGTACGCCACGGAGTTTATTCACTACCATGGCGGCCAGGGCCTCTCCCTCCACGTCGTCTGCAATGATGAGAAGGGGCTTGCCGCTGGTGGAAATCTTCTCCAGCAATGGGATTAGTTCCTTCAGGGCCGAAATCTTTTTCTCGTGGATGAGGACGTAAGGGTCTTCAAATTCCACCAGCATCTTTTGAGGGTTAGTAACAAAATAGGGGGAGATGTATCCCTTATCAAACTGCATCCCTTCTACCACGTCCAGTCGGGTCTCCACTCCCCTGGCATCCTCTACGGTGATAACACCGTCTTTGCCCACCTTTTCCATGGCATCGGCCAGGAGGGTGCCAATAAAAGAGTCATTATTGGCAGATATAGTGCCCACCTGGGCAATCTCGGCCCGTCCCTTCACGGGTTTGGAGAGTTTTTGTATCTCTTCTACTACTAATTCTACGGCCCGGTCTATGCCCCTCTTGAGGGCGATGGGGTTGGCGCCTGCCGTAATGGACTTGATCCCCTCTTTAAAAATGGCCTCGGCCAGGATGGTGGCAGTGGTAGTACCATCTCCTGCGGCATCACTGGTCTTAGAGGCCACCTCGTTTACCAGCTTGGCCCCCATGTTCTCAAAAGGGTCCTTAAGCTCCACCTCTTTGGCCACTGTGACACCGTCTTTAGTCACAGATGGGGAACCAAAGCCCTTTTCCAGGATGACGTTCCGGCCCGTCGGGCCCATGGTGACCCGGACGACGTCGGCTAGCTGTTTTATCCCCTGAAGGAGCTTTTTCCTGGCCTCTATATCGTAAAGCAATTGTTTGGCTGCCACAGTATTCCTCCCTATTCGTTGGGCGGACACGCAGGTCTACCCTACAATGGGCAGACACATAGGTCTGCCCCTACTCCTCTATCTTGGCTAGAAGGTCAGTTTCTTTCATGATGAGATATTCTTTACCATCCACGGTTATTTCCGTTCCAGCGTACTTCCCAAAGAGGACAGAGTCCCCCTTCTTGACGGGGAGGTGCGCCCTCTTGCCCGATTCCAGGAGCCTGCCCTCCCCTATTGCCACTACCCTACCCTTTTGGGGCTTCTCCTTAGCAGTATCAGGGAGCACTATGCCTCCCGGGGTCTTTTCCTCTGCCTCCGTCCTTTCTATCACTATCCTGTCGTCTAAAGGTTTTATAGGCATACTACTTCCTCCTTTAAAAAAGGTTACAGGTAACAGGTTACAGGGGACAGGGAGAAAGATTTTTACATGCTTCCCTGTCTCCTGTTTCCTGTCCCTTGTTTCCTGTTTCCTAGTTTACATCATGGGTGGCCTGGGTCCGCCTGGGGCTAATTTTTCTTCTTTCTTCGGTATCTCGCTTATCACGCAATCCACCGTAAGGAGGGTACCGGCTATGCTCACGGCGTTCTGGAGGGCACAGCGGGCCACCTTCGTGGGGTCTATCACCCCGGTCTCCAGCATGTTGCAGAATTCTTGCCTCTCTGCGTCAAAACCGTAGGCCTGGTCTTTGGACTCCAGTATCCTCTTTACCACTACAGAGCCTTCCATCCCGCTATTCTCAGCAATCTGGGCGGCGGGTACCGTGAGGGCCCTTCTTATGATGTCCACCCCTACTGCCTCATCCCCTTTAAGGCCAAGACCGTTTTCAAGTATGGCGGCCGTCCTGAGCAAGGCCACCCCGCCTCCTGGTAAGATGCCCTCTTCTATGGCCGCCCTGGTGGCGTGTAAGGCGTCCTCCATGAGGGCCTTTTTGGCCTTCATCTCCGTCTCCGTAGCGGCACCTACGTTTATCTGGGCCACCCCGCCGGCCAGCTTGGCCAATCTCTCCTGGAATTTCTCCTTATCGTAGTCACTCGTGGTGGCCTCCATCTCGGTACGTATCTGTTTTATCCGCCCGACCACTGCATCATGGGAACCAGCCCCCTGGATTATCGTGGTATGCTCCGAGTCTACGGTCACCTTCTTGGCCCGGCCTAACTGGTTCAACTCCACCTCCTCCAGTTGCACGCCCAGGTCTTTGAAGAGGGCCTCTCCTCCGGTAAGGATAGCAATGTCCTCTAGCATGGCCTTCCTCCTGTCGCCGTAGCCGGGGGCCTTGACGGCACAGCAGGATATGGTCCCTTTGAGCTTATTCACCACCAGGGTCGCAAGGGCCTCACCCTCCACGTCCTCAGATATGAGGAGGAGGGGCCTGCCGCTCCTGGCAATCTTCTCAAGTAAGGGTACTAAATTCTTTATGCCTGACAGTTTGTCCTCATAGACAAGTATGTAGGGGTTGTCCAGTTCTACCCGCATATCTTCGGCATTGGTTACAAAGTGGGGGGAGAGGTATCCTCTATCAAACTGCATCCCCTCCACCACCTCCACCTCCGTTACGGGGCGGCGGCCTTCTTCTACGGTAATAACCCCGTCTTTGCCCACCTTCTCCATGGCATCAGCAATCATCTTTCCTATCTCAGGGTCATTGTTAGCAGAGATGGTGCCAACGCTGGCAATCTCCTGCTGGTCCTTTATCTTCTTACTCATCTCTTTAAGTCTTTCCACCACCTTCTCTACGGCCTTACGCATCCCACGGTTCAGGGCCATAGCGTCAGCCCCGGCGGCAATGTTCTTCAGCCCCTCCTTGAAGATAGCCTCGGCAAGGACTGTGGCGGTCGTGGTACCGTCCCCAGCTACATCACTAGTCTTAGAAGCCACCTCCCTAACCAGACGTGCGCCCATATTCTCATAGGGGTCCTTCAGTTCTATCTCTTCGGCTACGGTAACACCGTCCTTGGTTACTGTGGGGCTGCCGTAACCCTTATCCAGGATGGCATGTCTACCCCTGGGACCCAGGGTGCTCTTCACGGCACGTGCTAACTTGGCTACTCCCCTTAGTAATGCCTCTCTTGCTTCTTCCTTGAAGGCTAGCTGTTTGGCTGCCATTAAAATACCTCCTGTCGGTTCTATACCTACTACCTATCTATTTGTGACTACTTACTTGCTTGTTCGGACAGAAATCGCAAACGTTATGCCAAAGCCTACTGTATACACAAAGACGGTAGTATATTAGAAAAAGGAGACTTACGCAAGTGGACTTTTCTCCAGACCATATCACTACCTGCCAATCTGACAGGAGCTAGGGAGTAGGGGGTAGGGAAAGAATAAAGAATACAGTAGTCAGAATTCAGGACGGCCGTTCTTTATTCTGACTTCTGAATTCTTAATTCTTGCCCCTGGCCCCTGGATTTGGGGGTGGTAATGGGGCTTTGCCCCTTTATATCTCCAGTTAAAGGCAAAAAATGAAAACCCTTTACAATGGTATACTAACTAGCGTCCCAACACCAGAAAAAGAAGTTGACAGAAGGGCTGGTTTTGCTATAATACTTTAAGTTTCTATCTTATATAACCTTATAGCAAAGGGAAGTAGTGGTCTTATGCCCAATCCTCCTGGGATGTTATATATATTTTGTCTCTTATCCTCCCTACTCTACCTCTTTACAAGCCCCTCTGTAGCCTCTGAACCACTATCCACTGAGGCGGCAATGGAGGCGGTGGCCCTCCCTGAAGGTGACGTGGTTGCGGAGGTAAACGGACAAAAGATAGGGCGGCAGGAACTCTCTGAACTACTCATAGAGAGCTTTGGGGAGCAGGCCCTGGACGTCCTCATCAGGAGGGCGATAATCTATCAGCAGGCCCAGAAATTAGGAATAACCGTGGACCCGCAGGAGGTAACTGAAAGGCTTAACAAGCTCCTGGACGGAGAGATAAACGCACTGGTAAAGGCCAGGGGGATGAAGGACTCCTCAGAACTGGCCGAAGAGATAAAACAGATGGGTATGGACCTGCCGACACTGAAAGAACGCATGGCCGCCAGGATAAGGAAGGGGATGGAAACAGAACTCCTTGCGGAAAAGATAGTGGAAGGTACCGTTGTCGTCACCGAAGAGGATCTACACCATGCCTTTGAAGAGGAGTATGGAGAAAAGATAGAGGCCTGTCAGATTGTATTGAGCACCAAAAAAGAGGCTGAGGATCTGCTGAAAAAACTTAAGGCAGGGGCAGATTTTGAGACCCTGGCCAGGAATGAGTCCATAGAAAGACTTTCCGCCGCCAGTGGGGGTAGAATCCGCCCATTTGGTCCCAAGGAAGGGGTGTTCGGCCCAGCAACGGCCAAGCTGGAAAAGGGGGAGATAAGTGACATTATTAAGACAGATGAGGGCTACCACATCCTTAAGGTAATCAATAAGAAACCCAGGGCCAGTGAAAAATTTAAGGACGTCCGTCCTGAACTGGAAAAGCTGGTAAAACAAAGGACAGTAAAGAAGAGGCTAGGGCCCTGGCTGGCCAGCTTACTGGAAAGGGCAGATATAAAGAAGTATCTTGCTACCTATTAATATCAGGAGACAGGTTGCAGGTTACAGACAACAGGGAAAACATTCTTTTAATCTGTTCCCTGTCCCCTGTTTCCTGTTCCCTCTAACCTAATCATGAAGGACACCAAGTGCGAGGTCTTACCCCAGGAAGTAGTAGCGCCTCAGGCGTTTACTATAGAAGTGGCCTCAAGGGTTAAACGCCTACCCCCATACCTGTTTGGCAGGTTAAACCAGATAAAGTACGAAAAACGTACCCAGGGCATTGACATTATAGACCTGGGTATGGGCAACCCTATAGACCCCACGCCCCATCCCATTGTGGAAAAACTCTGCGAGGCAGTCCATGACCCCAGGAACCACCGCTACAGCACAAACGCCATCGGCCTCTTTAACCTCAGGAGGGAGGTAGCCCACTTCTACGAGAGGGAATGGGGGGTGGAATTAGACCCCTCAAGGGAGGTGGTATGTACCATTGGCTCTAAGGAGGGGCTTTCCCACCTCTTCCTGGCCCTCCTGGAACCGGGAAACACCACCCTGGTACCCAGCCCGGCCTTCCCTGTGCATCTACACGGTCCTGCCCTGGCGGGGGCAAGGGTAGCCACCATCCCATTAAGAGAACAAGATGAACTCCTCGGCGAAATAGTACAGGCAATTGAGTCAGAGAAGCCAAAGGTGCTGATACTAAATTTTCCTCATAACCCTACTGCCATGACCGTGGAGCTTGGTTTTTTTGAAGAGATAGTGAGCATTGCCCGTAGGTATAACGTTATAGTCGTCCATGACTTTGCCTACTGCTGTACGGCCTTTGATGGGTACAAACCCCCGAGTTTCCTCCAGGTAAAAGGGGCCAAGGAGGTGGGCGTAGAATTTAACACCATGTCCAAGATATTTAACATGCCTGGCTGGCGACTGGGTTTCTGCGTAGGGAATCGCCAGATTATAGAGGCCCTGGCCCGTATAAAGGGCTACTACGATTATGGCATATTTCAGCCGGTGCAGATTGCCAGTATAATAGCCCTGAGGGAGTGCGGGGCCTACGCCGCGGAACAGGCCAGGCTTTATCAGCACCGGCGAGACATCCTCGTAGATGGTCTCAGCCGCTCGGGCTGGCAGGTAGAGAAACCCAGGGCTACCATGTTCGTCTGGGCACCCATCCACGAAAAGTACCGCTCCATTGGTTCAATGGAGTTCAGCCTCATGATGCTTAACGAGGCCAAGGTCTCGGTGTCCCCAGGGTTGGCCTTCGGACAGGAGGGAGAAGGGTTTTTGCGTTTTGCCCTGGTAGAGAATGAACTGAGGCTAAAACAGGCGATACGCCAGATTCACAAGGCGATTAATAAATAGGACAGGAGATGGCTTATGGCTGCAGAAATGAAAGGACTTAAGAGCTTCCAGGGAGGGATACATCCCCCCTTTGACGGAAAATCCCTTTCTAAAGATAGAGAGATAGTCCAGTTCCCATTACCAGAGGTAGCCTATTTATGCATGAGTCAGCATATCGGGGCACCTGCCAAGGTAGTGGTGGCTAAAGGTGACGTGGTGAAGAAGGGGCAAAAGGTAGGTGAGGCGCCAGGTCTTATCTCTGCCAACGTCCATGCCTCAATAGCGGGCAAGGTAACGGACATCACGTTCAAGCCCCACCCCGTCACAGGTGCCAGGACCCAGGTGGTGGTCATCCAGAGGGAAGGGGAGGACATGTGGGCACCAGGACTTGATGAGCCACAGGACGTGGAGGCCATGACCCCTGATGATATAAGGAATTTAGTCAGGGAGGCGGGGATGGTGGGTCTTGGTGGAGCCACCTTTCCCACGCACGTGAAGCTCAGTCCTCCCAAGGATAAGACGGTGGACGCCGTAATCCTCAACGGTGCCGAGTGTGAACCCTATCTTACCTGCGATTACCGCCTCCTCATGGAAAAGACCAGGGAGGTTATAGAGGGGCTGAGGATAGTCATGAAGTGCCTGGGCTGCAAAAATGGCTACGTTGGCATAGAGGCCAACAAGATGGATGCCTACGAGAGGGTGAAGGCCGTCGTGGGGCATGACGCCCACATAAAGGTAGAACTCCTGGAGGTAAAGTACCCACAGGGTGCCGAGCATCAACTCGTAAAGGCCATCCTGGGCAGGGAGTTCAAGCCCACACAGCTACCCATAGAGGCAGGGGCGGTGGTTCATAACGTCAGCACTACCTACGCCATCTATGAGGCGGTGAAGCATAGGAGGCCCCTCGTCCAGAGGGTAATCTCCATAACCGGGGACGGTGTGGAAAGGCCCGCTAACTTGTTGGTGAGGGTAGGTTCTCCCATTGAGCCGCTCCTTAAGGCCTCCGGCCTCAAGGCAGAGGCCAATAAGGTCGTCTACGGCGGGCCTATGATGGGCATTGCCCAACCCGCCGTTACCGACGCCGTTACCATCAAAGGTACGGGTGGAATACTGGTAATGAGCAGTGCAGGGGAGTGGCAGTCCCACGCCTGCATCCGGTGCGGCAAGTGCATTGAGGCCTGTCCTTATGGATTGAACCCAAGTTATCTGAGTATCCTCTGTGAATCCGAGCACTTCCAGCAGGCCATGGAGTTCAACCTCATGGAGTGTAAGGAGTGCGGATGCTGTACCTACGTCTGCACCTCCCGCAGGCCGATTGTGCATCTAATAAAGACTGCCAAGTATGAGCTTGGGAGGCAGAAGGCCAGGGCCCAGGAGGCCCAGAAGGCCAAAGAGGCACAAAAGGTCCAGGCGGCGGCCGCTCCTGCTACGACCAAATAACGGAGGCATTTCTTTAGTAAGCCACACACAGGGATAACGGGTTTCCCTGTTTACTGTCTACTGTTTGCTGTCTACTGTCTAAAGGAGAGCGCTTTTATGTCCAATGCCCAAGAAAAGGTGGTGACACCCGCCTCAGGCGGACTTCCGACAAGGGAACTGCTGGTTACCACCTCTCCTCATATTAGGGGTCCGGAGGATATACCCAGGGTGATGTGGACGGTAGTGGGTGCCCTGTTACCTGCGGGCCTGGTGGGTGTGTATTTTTTTGGTTATTACGCCCTCTTCATCGTCATCTTGAGCGTGCTGGCCGCCGTCTTGACGGAGGCAGTCATACAAAAATATCTCCTCGGCCAGCCGGTTTCCGTTAAGGACGGCAGCGCCGTAATCACGGGGCTTCTCCTGGCCTATATACTACCCCCCGGTGTACCCTGGTACATACCAGTGGTAGGGGCCATATTTGCTATTGGCATAGTAAAACATGCCTTCGGCGGACTGGGTAACAACATCTGGAACCCAGCCCTGGCAGCCAGGGCCTTCCTCCAGGTGGCCTATCCTGCCCCCATCAACTCCGACTGGCGAATCATAAAAGAGAGCGGAGGCATCCTGTCAAATATTACCGGTATGGATGCCATCACACAGGCCAGCCCCTTACTCAAGGAATTCGGCGGCAAGACCTATAGCTACATGGACCTCTTGATAGGAAGGGTCCCAGGCTGTATCGGGGAGACCTCTGCCATCGCCCTGATGCTGGGTGGGGCATATCTAATCTACAGGGGGTACGTAGATTGGCGGGTGCCTGTGGGATACATAGGGACCGTCTTTGTCCTGGCAAAGCTCCTGCCTGCGCGGATAGAGGCCCCCTGGGCCAATGACCCAATCTACCACGTGCTGGCAGGGGGGCTTATGCTGGGGGCCTTCTTCATGGCCACGGACATGGTCACCTCCCCCCTGACCAGGAGGGGACTCCTCATCTTCGGTATAGGCTGTGGGGTGCTAACTACCCTGATAAGATTTTATGCGGCCTATCCTGAGGGGGTTTGTTACTCCATCCTCCTCATGAACACGGCTACTCCCCTCATTGACAGATTCACTCAACCAACACTACTGGGGTCCGCCTCAGGCGGAAAGAAATAAAATGGGAAAGAAACTACGGTACACGGTAGTACTCGGTATCATCTCCATAATTACGGCGGTAGGCGTGGGGGTCACCTATGTAACCACGAAGGAGAAGATAAGACAGAAAGAAGAGGCCAGGCGGATGGAGGCCCTACTAACCGTCCTGCCAGGGCTGGAGGGACAGCCCCAGGAGGTTACGCCCCCCGGGGCAGCCCCCGAGGAGAAGGTCTACAAGGGGTTAGACAAAGACCAGAAGGTCATAGGTTATGCCGCCCTTGGCCAGGCCCAGGGCTACTCCAGCACCATAAAGACTATGGTGGGCCTGTCTCCTGACATGCAAAAAGTCCTGGCCATCAAGGTCCTGGCCCAGGGAGAGACCCCTGGCCTTGGCACCAGGGTCATGGAGATAGCGACCACCAAGACCCTCTGGAAACTCCTTATGGGCGGCGGGGCTTCCCCTGCCGCAGCCGAACCATTGACCCCCTGGTTCCAGGAACAGTTCAAAGACAAGGCCCTCAATCAGCTAACGGTGGTCAGGGAGTCCGACCCCACGAAGATTCAGGCCATCACCGGGGCTACTATCAGTACCAAGGCAGTGGTGGCCTCCGTGGAAAATGGGGTGAAGAAGATAAAGGCTACAGTAAAGTAGGGGCATGTTGCAACGTGCCCCTACCAGGGGTTAGCAGTCTTTTTCCCTACCCCCTACTCCCTATCCCCTGGTTCTGCAACTGTTCCAGGAAGGCCACACGGGTGCGTATCCGGCTATGGGCGATAGGGGTGAAGGGAGGTGGTTTGTTTTACCCATTTTGTGCCGTTAAACAGGGGGCATTGAAAATTGAAAGGAGTAGACGCCATGCCAATGGTGAAGTGTAAGCGGTGCGGTGGAAGTGGGGTTTCCACCGACCAAAATCCAACAAGACCAGGTGTTTACAATTGGTGTAAAGGATGCGAGGGGGATGGTGCAGTTAATGTGCCCGACCCTAATAATTCGTGTAAAAGATGCGGTGGAAGTGGGGTTTCCACTGACCAAAATCCAACAAGACCAGGTGTTTACAATTGGTGTGCTGGATGTGCTGGGTCGGGGTATGCAAGGTAATGGGGTGCTAATCGGCCGGTGGCGTTGATGTTAGGATGCTGGTTTGGGTCTTTAATGCCTGCCTTCTGTTATTCTGCAACTGTTCCAGAAATGCCTCTACACGGGTGGCAAGAGACTCCAAGACGGGCTGGAATAAACCCAGACGACTTCACGCCTAATCCTTTCGTAAGATTGTCCCTGCCGTGCAAGGCCCTGCCATTCCTCCTCTGTGTAGACCAGTACGTCTGCCGGGACAGGTAACTCGGTTATATCCCATTCCGAGGCCCGCCGCATGAAGGGGTGTTGTGAGTCCTTAACAATTATGATTAGGTCAAGGTCGCTTCCTACGCCCCAGTCCCCCCGGGCATAGGAGCCAAAATAACCGATACTTAGTACATCTTTTCGGGTCTTCACGGCCTTGTCAACCCACTGGCCCACTGCCCGTTTGACCGTCTGTGCATCAGGCCATCTGAGAACGGACGAACTCAATAATCTCACGGGCATAATTTTTGGACTTTAGTCCGCCTGAGGCGGATGGACTAAAATCTTTCAGTCTATTGTCTATAGTAGGGGCGTATTGCGATACGCCCCTACTACTGTCTACTGTTTGCTGTCTACTGTCTTACGCAGGCTAAAGCCTGCGGCTACCTGTTTACGTTCTGCAACTGTTCCAGGAAGGCCTCTACACGGGTGCGTATCTGGCCGTGGGCGCTGGGGGTGTAATCACAGGTGAGGTGTAGCAGGGGGATGTTCCTCTTCTCAAATTCCTTCTTAAAGAGGGGGTAGTCGTACAGAGAATGGTCACAGAACTTCAGGGTATGGTAGATGGCCCCATGTATGGAGCGTTTTTCTATTATGGACAGGATTCTGTTTATCCTGTCAAAGACGTTGGCCATGCGTGAGCAGGGTGACTTCCCAAGGTACCGGCCTGCCAGGGCCAAAAAGGGGTCGTCCTGTACCTCTACCAGGGCTTCGTAGAATCTGGAACCACTGCAGAGGTCGTCCGCCACTACCCTGGCCCCCGCCTCTTCTATAGTCTTTATTATCTCTTCGTTCTCCAGGATGCCCCCCCATATAAGGAGTCTTGGCAGTGCCTTGGTCTCTTTTGTGCAAGGGCGACCCACCGGGTCGCCCCTACCATCTTTCGTCAGACCCGCCGGGTCGTCACTACAATCTTTCATCAGGAGGGTAATATAATCGTGGAACTTCTCAGGGACGGCATTGATTCCCCTCTTCATGAGGGAGAAGACCTCGTATCCCGAGTGGTTCAGGTATCCATTCCATTGTTTCTGTAAGAAAAGTTTGGCCTTCCCCCTGACCTTATTATAGAGTGCGATGCTCTTGTGGAGCTCTTCCTGGGTAATCTTGCGGTTGCAGTATTTCTCTAACCTCTCCTTGAAGTTCTTTATCAGGAGGCTGAAGTAGTTTATGGCGGCCGCATCGTTAGTCTTGGGCAGGTCCAGGATGTAATTGAACTTCTTGTCTCCGTCCAGACGCTTCCAGGCGTCGTACAGCCTGCGCATCCCGTCACAGGAGTTCATGAACACTATCCCTTCCAGCCCTTCCAGACTGCCCGAGAGTTTCTCCTCCATAGCGGCCTTTATGTAAGGGCAGATATTGGTGCAGAGGTGCTCTTCGGCCAGTCCTTCGGCCTTCTTTGCCCCGGTTATCCTGACGGGATGGAACCCCGCCGCCCGGATGACCTCTATCGGGGTATAGGTGCACAGGTAACCCATCCTGGGGAGATTGCTCTCCTCCAAGGAGGCGTCGGCCTTAATCTCTTCCACGGGCCTCTCTTCAGCGGTGGATTTCACCTGGATTGAGGGGCTGTTTCTTTTGCCGGCACTTTCCAGCCCAATAAGGGCGGCCCCTACTGCCCCGACAATCTGAGGGTCCGGGGACATCCTGAGCCTCGTACTCAACAGCCTTTCCAGTTCCTTGACCATGCCCACGTTCTTGGCCACCCCTCCGCTCATTACCACCTGTTCCTCTACGCCCACACGGCGGGTCTGGGCGGCAATCCTCTTGGCTATTGCTATGTGGAGGGCGCGGCAGATGTCCTCCCTCTTGTGGTCTGCCCCTATGAGGGAGACCACCTCTGACTCTGCGAAGACCGTGCAGAGACTGCTTATGGAGAGCTTATCGCCTCCCTGGAGAGAGAGTGCCCCCATCTCCTCCAGCTCTATCTCAAGGGTCCTGGCCATCACCTCCAGGAACCGACCGGTGCCGGCGGCGCACTTGTCGTTCATTACAAAATCCATAACGTTGCCACTCTGGTCAACCTTTATGACCTTGCTGTCCTGACCGCCTATGTCTATTACGGTCCTTACCTTGGGGAAGAAGTAATGTGCCCCTTTGGCATGACAGGTTATCTCGGTTACTACCTCCTGGGCGAAGGGTACCCTGATGCGGCCGTAACCAGTGGCCACCACGTAGTCAATGTCCTTCTCTGAAAGCCTGGCGACCTCCAGTACCTTCTTAAAGGCCTTGTCAGCGGCCTTCTTACTACTGGCCCCCGTAGCTATTACCTCAGAGGCCACAATCTCCCTCTTATCGTTCAGCAACACTACGTCTGTTGATAAAGACCCAATATCAATGCCAAGACTCAACATAAATCACTCCTATAAAATGAAAATCTGTCCATCCAAGCCTACCCCGCACCGTTCTGGTGCAGGGCCTGCCCTGAGTGAGGCGGCAGTAAGATAGCAAACTCCTACTGGACGGTCAAGCCTAAAATCAGGGACCAGGGGCTAGGGGGGTAGGGAAGAATTGCATTGTAAATTGGAAATTGCAAATTTTAAAATTTAAAATTTCCAATTTACATTTTACAATTCTGTCTGCCCTAAGCGGTGAGTAGGGGGCAGGGAAAGAATTCAGAATCCAGAATTCAGAATACTAACTACTGAAGACTTTGGACTATAGACTTTTGCAGGGTTCTCGTTGTATAATCCCTAGAAAGTTTTAATCCGAGGATAATAACACCACCCAGCGTATCGGAGGTAAAGGGCCATTATAACTATCTCAAAAGAGTTGAAGACCAAAGGGGATGGCGACTGCCACAATATCACTCCAGAGGTAGAGCAGGCGGTAAGGGATTCGGGGGTGAGTTCTGGACTGGTTAATATCTTTATTCCCGGCTCTACGGCCGCACTGACCACCCTGGAATTTGAAGAAGGGGTAATAAAGGACCTTGCCGGGGCGATGGAAAGGCTTATCCCAAAAAACATACCCTACCAGCACGATGAACGCTGGCAGGATAGGAACGGGTACTCCCACGTAAGGGCGGCCCTCATGGGCCCCTCTCTTACTGTCCCCTTTGTAAATAGCGAGTTACAGCTTGGGCGCTGGCAGCAGATAGTCCTTATAGATTTTGACAACCGCAGCCGGAACAGGCAGTATCTTATTAATATCCTGGGGGGAGATAGGCATTCGTAGGGACAGACCTTCAGGTCTGTCCCATCTCGGACAGGGCTAAAGTTGAAAATCCGCCATATTTTGGGCGGGCCCTGTCCCTACAATTCAGTCCGCAATATCACCCTCTTCCAGTCCTCCCTGAAGATTGGCCAGCCCACAACGCTTATCTCTTCGTCCTTCAAGGATACCTCTGCCCCGCTTGTGGTTACCTCTTTCAGGCACTGACTTTCCAGTAGGTAGGAGGGTCTTACCGTAAAGGGGTAAGAACTCTTCCTCTTGTAGAGCCTCCCATTGTCAAAGATGGTTACTATCATAGGTCTGAATTCCAGCATTCGGAAGGCTATAAGCTCGTGGCTGGCCGTGGAGTAGGTCTTTTTTAGCCTCAGGAGGTCAAAGTCTGAGACCTCAGCATCCCTTTTGAACCACTCTCCTGGCAGGAGGAGGTTGATGGCCATGAGATTACTGGCCTCCTCCAGGTGGGCCTCCTCTACCCTCCCCTTTAGGGACACCTCTCCTATCTCATGGGCAATGGTGAACTGCTTTCTCTCTGATTTATTGGGATTCTTACTGCCTACTATTATGGTTCCCAGGTCCCATCTAGTCCGGCTGTAACCCCGGGTCTTTAAGTGGGGGTCTATCTGGACGGTTAGCCCCAGCTTCCTGGCTATCAGGTAGGCATCCACAGGGGGGGCATGGATATCCATCCTCTCCAGTAGCGCCCGGGCCTCTTGTTCTGCCAGGGCCGCTATGTCGGGAACCATCCTGCCGCTCTCCTGCCATTTATAGGGGATGTCCCCGCCACCCGATGGTTGAAGCACTATTGACCCTTTTGCTCTTCTTTATAAAGGGCCTCTAAAAGGGTTAACAGGAGTTTCCGGTTTGGTCCAAGGAGTGTTTGTTTGCACCTTTCCAGTGCCTCGTTCTCTTCCAGGTGACGGTCTATCCAGTAAGCTGGGTCCACCGGCACACCTCCGTAACCCCTGATTGTGGAAAGCTCTTCCACGTCTTTCTGGGTGAGGTCCTGGAGTTTCTCAGGCTGGGCCTCAAAGTGTCTTCTAAAGTTTTCAGGAAGGATGGACAGGTCCAGGGGCTCACCGGCGGCACGTACGACCTTTTTCGGAGGCCCTGGGGCAATACGGTCAAGGGGACTCGGAGGGTAACCCCTGTCATCGTCCATGAGGTAGTCAAGGGTGACGCAAAATATCCTGGACAGCTTCATGGCGGACTCGCCCTTGGGCTTACGGTTTAACTTCTCAAAGGCCTGATAAGTAGAGATAGGGATATTGGCCCTGCGTGCCGCCTCGGAGCGGTTCCACCCCTTCTCTGCCCTAAGGTGCATGAGTTTTTCAGATATGGTGATTGCCATTGCTTAACTAGTAAAATATGTTGTGGCAAAAGTCAACAAAAATATCCTGTTAAGTTTCTAATCTAACGGTGGTTAGACAGTGGGGCGTATTTCAATACGCCCCTACTGACTTTTACGTCTTAGCGAAGGTCTTTTCCTTTTTTGATGGGAGTCCGCCTAAGACGGATGCCACTTTTGGTACCTTCTCCCAGTCGGCCAGGAAACGTTTGATACCGGCATCCGTCAGGGGGTGTTGTACTAACTTTTCAAATACCTCAAAGGGGATGGTGGCCACGTCGGCCCCCATCATGGCGGCGTCTCTGACGTGTATCGGGTTGCGTATGCTGGCCACAATGATTTGGGTCTTGTAACCGTAGTTGTCGTAGATAGTGCGGATTTCCTCTATCAGGGGCATCCCGGCTTGCCCTACGTCGTCCAGCCTCCCGACAAAGGGGCTGACGTAAGTACCCCCTGCCTTAGCTACCAATAGGGCCTGGTTGGGGGAGAAACATAGGGTCATATTGGTCTTGATGCCTTCGGAGGAGAGCACCCTTACGGCCTTGAGTCCATCCTTTACGATGGGCACCTTTACCACCACGTTCTTTGCTATCCTGGAGAGTTCCCTGGCCTCCTTGATAATCTCGTCCGCCTTGAGGCTCACGGCCTCCACGCTCACCGGCCCCTCCACTATGGAGCATATCTCCTCCACGCACTCCCGCCAGGGCCTGCCGGTCTTGGATACGAGCGTGGGGTTGGTGGTAACACCGTCCAGGATGCCCAGACTGTGGGCTTCTCTAATCTCCTTCACGTCCGCTGTATCTATAAAAAATTTCATCTTCCGTCCTCCCTAATCTTTTGCAAGTGTAGCGTGCGACCTCGTGTCGCACGATTCTTAACTGCCCATTTAGAACGTGTGAGACAAGCTCACACGCTACTTCCGTCCTCCCTAATCATTTACAGAGTTTAAAGACCAGTGTCTCCAGGAGGAGCCTGGTGTCCGTGCTATTGGTCTTACTATGTATATCCGTTTCCAACAGAAATTGGTAGTCCCTTTCTAATTCCACCTCCGAAAAGAGTTGTGTCTGATTCACTAACTCTTCCAGGAAACGAGAGTAACGGATGTTCAACTCCCGGGCTACGGTCTCTCTGTCTTTACCGCTGGCCAAGATACGCTTGGCCTGCAGGAGCCTTTTCATCTGCCAGGCCATGGGGGGAATGACCTTTTGGGCCTCCTCCCCGGACTTCATGAGTGCCATCAACTGGTGGAGTACCTTCAGGGCAAGGGCTGTATCCCTCCTGGCCACTGCCCCGGTGAAATCAAAGACCTTCTGCTGACGGTCGTAGCCCACGAGTTCTTCCACGTCGCTTACTTCTATCCTCGTGCGGCTGCCCAGGTAGAGGGCAAGCTTCTCTATATGGCCGTCCAGCAACAAGAGATTATCACCCACATTTTCTTGTAAAATGCGGGAGGCGTCAAGGCTAATCTGCTTACCATAGTGCCGCACCCTCTCTAGAATCCAGGGCGTGAGTTCATTCCCCTTTAATCTCCTGCAATCAACACTGCCTCCTTTTTTCTTTATCTTATCGTATGCCCCACCCTTGGTGTCCACGTCTTTACAGACCAGTACCAGGACGCAATCCGTTGGCGGAGAAGATATATACCGCTCCCACACCCCACTGCTTTCCTTAAACAATCCATCGGCGTTATATACTAGTACTAATTTTCTACTGCCGCTTGCAAAGAGGGAGGGCGTCCTCACCTCCTCCATCACTGTAGACAGAGAGGTCATTTCACCATCCGTCTCCACCAGGCCGGTGTCATCACCCTCCAGTGTGCGGGATTTGATAAGGGAAATGGCCTCCTTTACGAAGAACCCCTCCTCCCCGTGTATAAGGTACAGGGACAGGAGTTTCTCCCTCTGGAAATGGTTTTTAAAGTGCAGAAAGTCCATGTCTTATTTGTATATTGAATCCTCTGAAAAACCCGACGGACCTGTCCCGCCATAGGCGGATTTTCAACATTCTGAGGGAGCGAAGCGACCGAAGAATCTCTTAAAAGCCAGATTCTTCGCTTCGCTCAGAATGACAGGTAGCAGGTTCATCTACCTCACCACAATATTCATCAACTTCTTCGGCACCAGGATTATATTCACCACCTTCTTCCCGTCCAGGAATTTCTTTACGCCCTCTTCTTCCAGCACCTTGGCCTTGAGTTTTTCTTCCTTTAGACTTCTTTATTTATAATTTGAGACCTCTGAAAAACCCAGCTCATTGTCCCGCCTGAGGCAGAAAGAATCTCTAATCCGAAATGTCACCCTGAGCGAAGCGAAGGGGCTAGATTCTTCGCTTCGCTCAGAATGACACATTGCGATGCCGTGGCTTTTTCAGAAGTCTCTATCTCTTCTTTTAGACATAGATTAGATTCTGCTCAATATCTTCAGCGATGTGCTCATACCTTGGGTTTTTGTAACTACTCTTTAAACAATCAAAAGTTGCCACATCTACCTTTACTTTATTTAGTACCTCCTCCAGATAGTATGCAAGGTCTACAAAATCGAGCCCTAAAGGTTTTTTGAGTTCTACGAGGATGTCTACATCGCTTCCCTTTCGTTGCAAGCCTTTTGCGAAAGAATCAAAAATGGCAATCTTTTCTACCCCGTATCTTTCTCTTAAATACGGAAGCTCTCTTCTTAGGATATCAACAATTTTCTCTTTTGTAAGCATCCTCAGTCCTTTTACCTCACCACAATATTTACCAGCTTCCTGGGTACCAGGATTATATTCACCACCTTCTTCCCGTCCAGGAATTTCTTTACGTTCTCGTCCTCTAATGCCCTGGCCTTAACCTCCTCCTCCTGGAGGTCTACCGGGACCATCAGGTGTCCCCTGACCTTGCCGTTTACCTGGACTACCAACTCTATTTCTCCTACCTTAATGGCCTCAGGGTCGTAGGTGGGACGTGGTTGTTCAAAGAGACTGGGCTTGTTACCTAAGACCTGCCAGAGTTCCTCGCAGATGTGTGGCACAAAGGGGGCCAGGAGTAACGTAATAGACTCCAGGGAGTGGCGGAGGACCTGTAGAGAGAGGATGTTCTCTGTCAGACTTGCCTCACTCACTGACGCTCTGGGTCTAAATTTCTCCACCTGGTTAAAGAGTTCCATTACGGAAGCAATGGCGGTGTTAAAATGCCAGGAGGTCTCTATGTCCTCAGAGACCTTTTTTATGGTAAGGTGGGTGGCCCTGTAAAGATGCCTGGCCTCCTCAGGGAGTTGAGAGGTTTTAGTCTTTGTTCCTGGCAGGTTACTGAGTTTTGCTGCCTCCTCTGCTACCTTTTGCCAGAGGCGGTTGAGGAAACGGGAACTGCCGACTACTGCCCTGTCGCTCCACTCGGCGTCCTTCTCTGGAGGCCCGATGAAGAGGATATAAAGCCTGAGGGTATCTGCCCCGTACTTTTTGATAATATCCTCCGGGCTTACCACATTGCCCCTGGACTTGGACATCTTGGCGCCGTCCTTGATTATCATCCCCTGGGTGAAGAGGTTCTTAATGGGCTCCTGGAATTTCACGCAGCCCATATCGCAAAGCACCTTTGTTATGAACCTGCAATAGAGGAGGTGCAGTATGGCATGTTCCACTCCACCTATATATTGGTCCACCGGGAGCCATCGGTTCACAAGCTCGCTATCAAAGGGTCTATTAGAATCCCTGGGCGATAGATACCTGAGATAGTACCACCCCGAGTCCACAAAGGTGTCCATAGTATCCACCTCCCTCCGTGCCTCCCCCTGACATCTTGGACAAGGCGTGCGGAAGAACTCCTCCACCTCTGCCAGTGGACTCTGACTGGAGTGTCTCAGTTTCTTAACAGGGGGCAGGAGTACAGGCAGGGCCTCTTCGGGTACTGGGACTATGCCACAGGCGTTGCAATATATTATGGGTATGGGCGCCCCCCAGTACCTCTGGCGGGATATGAGCCAATCCCTCAGGCGGTAATTTGTGGAGGGGACGCCCAGTTTTTTCTCTTTTAGATATTCAATTATCTTTGGGATTGCCTCCCGATTAGGTAGACCGCTAAATGGCCCGGAGTCTACCTGGGTGCCATCTCCAGTATAGGCCTCCTTCATAGCCTCGGGTCTCAGTGTCTCCCCTTCGGGCTGAATCACCACCCTGACGGGTAGGTTGTAGGCCCTGGCGAACTCAAAGTCCCTCTGGTCATGGGCAGGTACGGCCATCACCGCCCCTGTGCCGTATTCCATCAGGGCATAGTTGGCTATCCAGAGGGGTACCTCCTCGTTAGTTACAGGGTTTATGACATGGAGACCCATGAAGACCCCCTCCTTGGGTGCGCCTGCGGCGGAGCGCTGTATGAGGTTCTCGTTCCTGGCCTTTTCTACGAAGGAGAGTATATCGTCCCTCCTGGGATTATTCTCCACCAGTAACTTAATGATAGGATGCTCAGGGGCGAGGACCATAAAGGTAACGCCGAAGAGGGTATCTGGTCTGGTGGTGAAGCAGGTCAGCGTAGGGGCAGGTTTCAAACCTGCCCCCTCAGATGGGAGTGGCCCTGCCACTCTAAAATCTATCCTGGCCCCTTCACTCTTACCAATCCAGTTCCTCTGCATCACCTTCACCCTCTCTGGCCATCCCTTCAGGAGTTCCAGGTCGTCCAGTAGCCTCTGGGCATAATCGGTAATCTTGAAGAACCACTGTTCTAAATCCTTTTGCTTGACGGGGGTATCACACCGCTCGCAGAGGCCGTCTATTACCTGTTCATTGGCCAGGACGGTAGAACAGGAGGGGCACCAGTTTACCGCCGCCTTTTTCTTATAGGCCAGCCCTCTCTCATAGAGTTGGAGGAATATCCACTGGGTCCACTTGTAATACTCAGGGTCGCAGGCGGCCACCTCCCGGTCCCAGTCGTAACCTGTACCCCAGTGGAGGAGCTGGTTCTTCATGGCCGCTATGTTTCTATAGGTAAGTTCGGCAGGGTGACAACCCTCCTTTATGGCGGCATTCTCTGCCGGCAGCCCAAAGGCGTCCCACCCCATCGGGGTAAGGACGTTGTAGCCCTTCATGAGCTTATAGCGTACCACCACGTCCCCGAGGATATAGTTCCTTGCGTGCCCCACGTGGAGTGTCCCCGAAGGATAAGGGAACATCACCAGGCAGTAGAACTTCTCTTTGGAAGAGTCCTCCTCTATTTTAAAGAGCCCCCGGCGGTTCCAGTACTCCTGCCATTTAGGCTCAATCTCCCAGAACTTGTACTTATTATCTTCCAACGCCTTCTCTCCAATGCTTAAACGGTACGCCCCTTTTCCACGGTCCGCCCCTTCGCTTCGCTCAAGGGCAGGCTGAGGCGGAGGAGGAGACGCAATTTTAAATAATTATACCCGAAAATCAATCATATTACCTGTCCCCTCTTCGCCCCAGAATTGCCTTGACATCCATTACGGCTTCTGCTACTTTTGCCCCTGGCCTTTACTTTGGGAGGGGTGTTGTGTTCGGATGGACATCCGGTAGGGGATTCATCAGCCTTTTTGGCGCCTGGTCCGCCTCAGGCGGATACCGCCTCAGATGGATTTCGCTGGTACTCCTTGTACCCTATCTCGCCCTTACGGTAGGGGCGGAGGGACTACACAGGTTCTCCTGCAGGCCCCATCATCATAACCTTGCAGGGGCAGTCCACACCCATCCATCCCAGACAGACCAGTACCCCACGTCCGCCTCAGGCGGATTAAGGGCGCCATCGCCAGGACCACAGGCCCTGAACCGTTCTGGTTCAGGGCAGGGGGAAACCCATGACGCCGATAGCTGTATCCTGTGCCAGTGGTTGAAGTATTCACCCCAGGGTCTAACCCCAAGAGGTGTAAGCCTTGTCTTTACCTCAAGTGAATTTAGCGACAGTTTCCCTCACACACCATTCCAAATCCTCTCCCTGGACAAGAAACTCTCCAGGGCTCCCCCCGCTTAACCAGTAGACAGGAAAAGACTTTAGACTATAGACTAAAAAAGTCTGTAGTCCAAAGTCTATAGTCCATAGTCCCTGGCTACTATCTACTAGCTACTATCTTCGTGGTCTTCTTGGGAGAAAAACCATGTGGAAATTATTGCCTCTATTTTTAACGACGTTATTATCTTTTGGGAGTGCCCTCTTGTGGCCATATCCGCCTGGGGCGGATACCACCCTCCGCGCAGAGGAACGAGACGTAGATGAGGAGGTGCTTCGGCTCAGGGGAGAGATGTTGAAGATGAGGATGGATTACGATAGTAAACTCCGCCAGATGGAGGAAAAACTCCAGAGACTGGAGGATTCCGGGGCAGGTAACCGCCCCTATGTTCGTACTGTGGCCATGGCCCCGGAGGAAAAGACCAAGATGGAGGAGGAACTGAAGGCCCTGATGGGGGAGAAGTCGCAGACCACCATTCCCCCGTCGGGGACGGCCATGCCCCCCACCCCGGCCTATCCCCACGTGGCAGAACGGGCCTACCCCGGTGGATTCCTACAGAGGCTGAGACCGGGTGTCTCCCAGACCTACAACCCCGATATAAGCGTCATCGGCGACTTCGTAGGCCAATCCTATCACCCTGGGAGGGGCCGCGGGGACTATAACTGGTCTGAAAATAGATATGGGAAGAACAGGGAGTTTGCCGACAGGTTTTCCCTGAGGGAGATAGAACTCGGCCTCCAGGCGGCCATAGACCCCTACGCCAGGGCCGACTTCTTCCTGGGGTTCCATGAGGGAGGGGTGGAGGTGGAGGAGGGCTATATGACCCTCCTGACCCTGCCCAAGGGGTTTCAGGCCAAGATTGGTCAGTTTAAACCTGCCATCGGTAAGGTATCCCGCACGCACAGGCCAGAGACCCTTCAGGTAGACTATCCCCTTGTTATAAGAAATCTCTTCGGGGAGGAGGGTCTACGCGACCCGGGCGTCTCTGTCAGTTGGCTGGTTCCCAACCCCTGGGACAAATTCGTAGAGCTGACGGGAGAGGTACTAACTACCCGCGGTATGAACGAGCGTTACTATGTAACCCACCTGAAGAGCTTTTTTGACATTACTCCGAATTCTTCCTTTGAGGCAGGACTGACAGGTATAACCGGTCGCCACATCAAGACCAACTTTGAGGCCGGCACCAGCCGGCTCCGTGCCAACACGGTGGGCCTTGACCTCACCTACCGTTGGAAGCCAATAACCCAAAAGGCGAATCCTTACAAGAGTTTCATCTGGCAGTCAGAGACCTACTTTACCCATCTGGATAACATAGACTTTCAGAGGAGAGACCCGAACACGGATGCGGTCCTCAGGACTAACAAAGAGGAAGACAGCTGGGGGGCCTTTACCTCTGCGGAGTACCAGTTAAGCAGGCGGAATTATGTGGGGCTAAGGCTGGACTACGCCCAGGCCCTGAGTAACCACAAGGACGATGAGTTGGCCGTAAGCCCCTACTGGACCTTCTGGCAGAGCGACTTTGGCAGGTGGCGGCTCCAGTACACCCATACCCAGAGGAGGCTGAATTCCGTGAATCCCAGTCCTAGCAGTGATGACGCCATCATGCTCCAGACCACCTTTAGTATAGGTGCCCACAGGCCGCATCCCTTTTAGGGCATGAAAACAGGGGTATACAAGGGTTATAATTACAGTACCGTAAAGTAGGGGCACGTTACAACGTACCCCTACAAGGCATGAAAGGACATTCTCCCATGAAGAAGAGATTTAAGGGCATCTTCTGGCTGACAATCTTAGGTCTGGCGTTAACCCTGCCCAGACAGGTAGAGGCCAAGGTTAAGATAGTTACCACCTCTACAGACCTGGCCTCCATCGCTCGTCTTATCGGGGGCGATAAGGTAGAGGTGGAGAGCATAATCCAGGGCTACCAGAACCCACACTACGTAGACATCAAACCCAGCTACATGATAAAACTGCACAAGGCCGACATGTTTGTAAAGGTGGGCCTTGACTTGGAACTCTGGTCCCCGGTCATCGCAGAGGGGGCAAGGAACTCAAAAATCCTGGCAGGCGGCCCCGGATACGTGGATGCCTCCGTAGGGGCAGAGATAATGGAGATACCCCAGGTAAAAATAACCCGTGAGCTTGGAGATATCCACATCTTCGGTAATCCACATTACTGGCTTGACCCCGAGAATGGCAAGGTCATAGCTGACAATATCTTGCAGGGGCTAAAGAGGATAGCCCCCGAGGAACATGCCTATTTTGAGGAGAGGAAGGCAGAATTTGACAAAAAGATAGACGATCTCCTGCCCGGATGGCTTGAGAAGATGAGGCCCTACAAGGGCACCAAGGTGGTAACCTATCATAATAGCTGGCCCAATTTTCTGAACAGGTTCGGGCTGGTAGCGGTGGGGTACGTAGAACCCAAACCGGGGGTACCCCCCTCCCCTGCCCATGTGACCTCACTCATAGATAAGATAAGGCATGAGGGCGTAAAGGTGGTCATACAGGAGCCTTTTTACGAGACAAAGATATCCCAGTTTGTGGCCGATAAGTCCGGGGCAACACTGCTGATACTTACCCCCTCCGTCCTGGGGGCGGAAGGGGTTAATGACTACTTTGGCCTCTTTGATTTCCTGATTAATAGCCTTATCAGTGCCTTTCAGGAGGCAGGGATAAAGCCTAACCCAGGCGGCGGAGCGCCTGGGCTATAAACCTATAGGGTTGGGGCTCTGTCCTCAACCCTGGGGACGTCCATTGACGTAGTCAATGTTGAAAATCCGCCTCAGGCGGGGACTCCAAAACAAAGGAATGCAAAATAACAGGTTAGTAGAATTCCACGATGCCGCCCTGGGCTATGGTAGGAGGGTGGTGGTAGACCACGTTAACCTTACCATTGAGAGGGGAGATTTCCTGGGTATAGCCGGGCCCAATGGCTCCGGGAAGACTACCCTCCTCAAGGCCCTGCTCAGGATGCTGAAACCCATCCGCGGCAGTGTCTATTTTGGGGAGGAACTCCGCCGGAGGAAAAAACCACTAGGGTACGTGCCTCAGAGGGAGTTTCTTGACGAGATATTCCCCCTTACCGTTATGGACGTAGTGGTGATGGGGAGGTATGCAGGGATAGGTCTTGTGAAAAAACCTGGGAAGGAGGACTACGCCGTCGTCCATGATGCCATTGCCCAGGTGAATATGGAGGGACACGTCCACAGGAACTTCCGGGACCTCTCAGGGGGGCAGAAACAGAGGGTACTCATCGCTAGGGCACTTGCAGGTAAGCCCTCTATACTGGTACTGGACGAACCCTGCGACAACCTGGACATTGCCGGCGAACAGGAGATTATGGAACTCCTCAAGGGCCTCCACAAGGAACGTAACCTTACCGTAGTAATGGTAAGCCACCTCCTTACGGTAATGACCAACTACGTAGAAAAACTGGCCATAATTGAGAGCGGGAGGCTCTACGTGGGGAAGGTGGACGACATCCTCACTGAGGAGAACTTGCAGAGGATTTACTCCATGAACGTGAAGATTTATAACGTGGGCGGTAAGAAGGCCATTATCGGGCAGAGTTAATGGAACACCTCCTTACCACGCTCAGTCTCTTCCGCTATGCCCTTGCTGGCATTGTCCTGGTATCCTTCATATGTTCTTATCTGGGCGTATACCTGGTCCTCAAGAGGATAATCTTTTTAGGGGTGGCCATTGCCCAGATATCTTCAATGGGCGTGGCCTTTGCCTTCCTCCTGCATCTGCCCCCCATGGTCTTCTCGTTGCTCTTTACGTTCCTGGGGATGCTGATTATGTCTATGTCGCAGAACCTGGCGGGCAAGAGGCTCTCGCAGGAGGGTATAGTAGGTCTGGCCTTCGTGACCGCCTCGGCGGTTACTACGCTGATGATGGCCAAGAGCCCGTTGGGCATCCATGAGGTGGAACACGTGGTTTACGGTGACATACTGGCCATCTCCCCACTACAGGTCTACATCGCCCTGGGCATGGTGGTAACGGTGATAACTCTGCACCTGCTCTTTTACAAAGAATTCATCTTCGTCTCCTTTGACTACGACATGGCCAAGGCCCAGGGGGTAAACTCCGCCCTGTGGAACATGCTCCTATACTTCAGTATCGGGGCGGCCATAGCCATTGGGATTATGATTGCGGGGAACATGATGATAACCTCCTGTATAATACTCCCGGCCCTGAACGGTCTGATCCTTGCCAGCAGGCTGAGGAACGTCTTTATTGTCTCCTGCATACAGGGGGTATGCACTGCCACCCTGGCCTTCTTTATCTCCTACCTCCTTGACCTCCCCTACGGCCCCACCGCCGCCGCCAGTTCCTTCGTCACCCTCGGCTTTTCCTTTATTGCGTATAGATTTAAGAAATAAATTGAGACCTCTGAAAAACTTTACTTACATGTCATTCTGAGGGAGCTAAGCGACCGAAGAATCTGACACAAAGTGTCACCCTGAGCGAAGCGAAGGGTCTAGTTTCTTAGCCATGAGATTCTTCGCTTCGCTCAGAATGACAAGTTGTGCGGTGTAGACTTTTGCAGAGGTCTCAAAAAATAAAGACCACTTACAATGTTGTCTTAAGCTTAGAGGTTTAGTCCTTGAAAACAAGGGAATTTTGGTTTAAGGTCTAGCTTTATGTTGCAGAGAAGTCCCTGTAAGGCCCTTGACCGCCTGGGGCGGGCAAGGTTATACGTAATACTGACCAGCCATCTGTGCAAGAGGCCCATCCTGGAGACGGCCCGCCTGGCCCTTAAGGGGGGGGCAGATATGCTCCAACTGAGGGAGAAGGACATGCCAGATGCGGACTTCCTCAGGCTGGCACTAGAACTCAGGGAACTTACTGCAAGGATGGGGAGACTATTTATCGTAAATGACCGCCACCACATCGCCCTGGAGTCCGGGGCCGATGGGGTGCACCTGGGACAGGGGGATATGCCTATTAGCGAGGCCAGAAAACTGTTAGGAAAAGATTTTATCATTGGCCTATCCACCCACAGCCTTGAGCAGGTCGAGATGGCCTATAAGCAGGGGGCGGATTACATTGGCATCGGCCCTATTTCCCCCACACAAACCAAGCCAAAGGAACGACCCGTAGGCACAGAAATACTGTATAAAATGAAAGACCTTCCCATACCTTGTTTTGTGGTAGGGGGCATTACGTTGACTAACCTGTCAGAGGTTACCGGGGCCGGGGTGGGGCGAGTGGCCGTATGTTCTGCCGTGATAAGCCAGGACGATGTACTTAATACAACGCGCCTTCTCAGCCAGGCATTACGAAGCGGTAGGGGCACATTGCAACGTGCCCCTACTTTGTAACGCCTCATGGGTGAACACTCCTTCATAAGCTCTGCCAGGACCATAAGCCTCTGCACCTTACTCAGCCGTATCCTGGGCCTTGCGAGGGACGTCCTCTGTGCCAGCGTCTTCGGGACGGGCCTGGTATGGGACGCCTTTGCCGTGGCCTTCCGTATCCCCAACCTCTTCCGTCGGCTCTTCGGTGAAGGGGCACTGACGGCCGCCTTCATACCTACCTTTACGGAGTACCTAGAGAAAAAGGGCGAGGAGGAGGCATGGAGGCTGGTTAGCGTCGTGACCACGGCCCTTGCCCTCCTCCTGACACTGGTAGTCCTGGCCGTAGAGACCTCTCTCTTCGTCGCCCTCAGGTCAGTCTCACTGGAGGCCAAGTGGGAAAAGACCCTGGAACTCTCGGCCATAATGTTCCCCTACAGCCTCTTTATCTGCCTGACTGCCCTGGTTTCTGCCATACTGAATTGTCTCAGGCACTTCTTTATGCCTGCCTTTTCTCCGGTTATATTGAATCTCTGCTGGATAGGCTCTATATTCCTTGCCGTCCATAGCCTTGGGAAAGCCCCCGAGGAGGCTATCTACGTGGTAGCTATCGCAGTCTTGGTAGCAGGACTATTACAGCTAGGTTCGCAGTGGCTCATTGTCCGCAGCAATGGGGGTAGGGTTCGTCTCCTGGTAGAACTCTCCCACCCTGGATTAAGGGAAATAGTTACCAACATGGGCCCTGTGGTCTTTGGTCTGGCGGTGGTGCAGATAAACGTACTGGTGGACAGTCTTATTGCCGTAGGTTTTGCAAGCCCCCCGGGAGGCCCGACCTCTTTTGAGTTTTTGGGCAGGACGGTGGACTTTCCTTTAAAGAGCGGTGCGGCCTCGGTACTCTACTACGGAGACAGGCTGATGGAATTTCCTCTGGGTATGATAGGTGTAGCAATGGCAACGGCCGTCTTTCCGACCCTTTCTACTCAGTCTGTGCGTGGGGATTGGAGTGGTTTTTCGGAGACCCTGAAGAAGGCCCTTTCCATGGTATTATTCGTGGGCATCCCTGCCGCCGTGGGGCTGGCCATATTGGGTGGGCCTATGGCAGAGTTGTTCTTCCAGCGGAGGGCCTTCACCCTGGAGTCCGCCCAACGTACTGCCTGGGTGATAAGCTTCTATTCCGTAGGGTTATGGGCCTTCTGCGCCATGCACGTCCTGGTGAGGGCCTTCCATTCCATGAAGGACACCCGTACCCCTGCCAGGGTAGGGGCGAGCATGGTTGGATTAAACCTTATGTCAAATCTGGCGCTTATCTGGTATCTTCAGGAAGGTGGATTGGCCCTCTCCACCTCCATGTGTGCCATCTTGCAGGTGGCCATACTCCTTTACGCCCTGCATGATAGGTTAGGGTTGAAGGGCATGGGGCAGGTAGTGGGCTCTTGCGGAAAGACCCTCGTGGCTACCGGCGTCATGGCCTTAATCTGTTTAGGCACGCTGTACATGGCCCCGCAGGCAGGTGGTACGTTTGGGACCAAGGCTGTAAGGTTGTTCTTGCCGGTATCGTCAGGTCTAATCGGGTTCCTGGGTACTGCCTATCTCCTGGGCTCAGAAGAACTCGGCCAGCTCTATTACACCTTTAGGGGTAGGGGACCAGGGAACAGGGGTAAAAATTAAGAATTCAGAAGTCAGTAGTAAGTGATGGACTATAGACTTTAGACTTTTTTTAGTCCATAGTCCAAAATCTTTCCGCCTCAGGCGGATTAGTATTCTGAATTCTGACTACTGAATTCTGTATTCCTTCTTCCTTCTGTTACAGCAGTACCAAATTGTCCCTATGCACCACCTCATCATAGGGCTTGGTGCCCAGGAGTTTGGCAATCTGGGAGCTGGGTTGACCCTTAATCTTCTCCAACTCCTCTGAGGAATAGTTTGATAGGCCCTTAGCAAATTCTTCTTTATAACAGAAGAGGGATATTACGTCGCCCCTCTCAAAATCCCCCTCTACATGTGTAATACCGGAGGCCAGCAGACTCTTGCCCCTCCGTGCGAGGGCCTCAGAGGCACCGTGGTCCACATAGATACGTCCCCTGGGGCGCAGGGTGAAGCCTATCCATCGCTTGCGGCTCTGGAGCCTATGTGTGGCGGGGAGGAAGAGGGTGCCCAGGGGTTCACCTTGCATAATCTTTACGAGGACGTTGGGCGTCCTGCCATTGACCACGATTACTGCCTCACCAGAGGCCGTGGCCACCCTGGCGGCCTGGAGTTTACTCTGCATACCCCCCGTCCCCAGATAGGTCTTGCTCTTAAAGGCAAGGTGTTCTATCTCCTCGGTAATCTCTTCCACTACGGGGATTACTTCTTTACCGGCAGGGTCTTTGTATAGTCCGTCTACGGAGGATAGCATTACCAGTAATTCCGCCCTCAGGAGGTTGGTGACCAGGGCGGCAAGGGTGTCGTTATCGGTAAAAGCAATCTCTTCTACTGATACGGTATCATTTTCATTGATGACAGGTATGGCCTTCATCCTCAGTAGCGTTGCGATGGTATTGGAGGTGTTGAGGTAGCGGTGGCGGTCTTCCAGGTCTTCCCTGGTGAGGAGTATCTGGGCGGCGTGGTAACCATGCGTCTTAAAGGAGTCGTCATAGGCCCGTATGAGTTTACTCTGACCTACGGCGGCGGCGGCCTGGAGTTCTGGCAGGGTGGTGGGCCTTTTCTTCATGCCAAACTCTCCCATACCTGCCCCAATGGCCCCTGAGCTTACTACGGTCACCTCGTAACCCATGTTTCTTAGTCCCACAAGCTGTGTGGAGAGATTGACTACTTGTGGTACGTCCAGGAACCCCTCCCTGGTAGTAATCACCCCGGTGCCTACCTTCACTACCAGTCGCTTTGTCCTTGAAATAATCGCCCTTCTCTGGCCTTCTTGCATGGTTTCTCTCTTTTTGACGGGTATAGCCCTGCCACTAAAAAATAGTTGACATTTACTACCCTTATGCTATCATTTCCACCACCCTTTATCCTTATATCCTTTTATATTCTTATATCATAAAAAAAGGAGACATCAATGGCTGCAAAGAAGGGACAAGAAATCCTGGTAGTAGCTAGTAAAGTACGTGAGTATATCAAATCAAAGGGCTGTCTTACCTCCGGAGAGTTGGTTCCGGCGTTGAGCAGCAAACTGCGCTGTTGTGTAGACGGTGCTATAGCTAGGGCAAAGGCCAACAGCAGAAAGACCGTGAGCGCCAAGGACGTGTAGCCTACTGCTATATATTTATATATTATACGTCCAGAATAACTGAAATGGGGGTACTAACTAGCTTCCAGCTTCTGTTTTAATAGTTCATTGACCATCTGAGGGTTGGCCTTACCTTTGGTCTTGCGCATTATCTGACCCACCAGGAAGGTGAAGGCAGTCTTTTTACCTTTTTTATAGTCGGTCAATGCGTTAGGGTTTTCGGTCAGTATCGCCTGGATAATGCCTTCTAGCTCGGCACTGTCGCTTATCTGAAGGAGGCCCCTCTCTTGTACCAGTTGAGGGGCCTTCTTTTTTGTATCTACCATCTCTACAAAGACCCCTCTGGCCACAGGTATACTCACTGCACCGGTTTCCACAAGCTTTATCAATTCCACCAGCATCTCAGGGCCTACTGGGAAGTCCTTTATTTCAAGCCGCCTCTCCTTGAGTTCCCTCAAGACATCGTTGGTTACCCAGTTACAAACTACCTTGGGAGATTCGTAGTGCGACACGCACCTCTCAAAGTAGTCTGCTACGGCCTTATCCTCGGTAAGCACCCCGGCATCGTAGTCAGAGAGGCCCAGCTCCGTCACAAAGCGGTTTCTCCTGGCCAGTGGTAGCTCGGGGAGGGTGGCACTCAACTCCTCCAACCACTGGTCTTTTATCACCACGGGGGCCAAATCAGGCTCAGGGAAGTAGCGGTAGTCATGGGCCTCCTCCTTGGTGCGCATCCTTTCGGTCCTCTCACGGAGTT
This sequence comes from Planctomycetota bacterium, assembly GCA_016209685.1. Classification (GTDB taxonomy): domain Bacteria; phylum Planctomycetota; class Brocadiia; order Brocadiales; family Bathyanammoxibiaceae; genus 2-12-FULL-52-36. Next base: position 145,409 of record JACQVQ010000013.1, read on the forward strand.
CGTCCCAGAGCCTCGTCTCCATGGCTACCACCCCCCCACCCTCCAGGGATTCCCTCTGCCGTCCCGTCTCATACTCCAGGGCCTTTAGTACCGCCTTCATGGAGTTGAGGTTTTTTATCTCTACCCGGTTGCCTAGCTTCTCTTGCCCTGTGGGTCTCAGGGAGATGCTGGCCTCAAACCTCAGCGAGCCCTCCTGCATCTTGCAGTCTGAGACCTCCGTGTAGAGGAGTACGTTCCTTAAGGTGTTCATGTATGCCTCTGTCTCCTCCAGACTCCTCATGTCAGGGTAGGTGACTATCTCCAATAGAGGCACCCCTGCCCGGTTGAAGTCTACCAGGCTATAGTCTGCCCCAGGTTCTTCGGGGTGGAGGAGCTTGCCGGCCTCTTCCTCTAAGTGGACGTTGTGGATGCGTATCCTTCTTTTCTGGTCGTCGTACTTTATCTCAAGGTAGCCATCTACTCCCAGGTTCAGGTAGTTCTGGGATATCTGGTAGTTTTTGGGCAGGTCGGGGTAGTAATAATTCTTTCTATCAAAGGTGGTGAATTGGTTTACTCTGCAATGCAGGGCAAGGGTTGCCTTAAGGGCCATCTCAAAGCCCTTTTTGTTCATAACGGGTAGTACCCCAGGGAGCCCCAGGCAGACCGGACATACCAGGGTATTGGGTGGTGCACCAAATCTGTTGAGACACCCGCAGAAGAGTTTTGTCTCCGTCAGGAGTTCTGCGTGGGTCTCAAGTCCTACGACTGTCTCATATTGCATTGTCCTGTTCCCTACCCCCTACTCCCTACCCCCTAATTATGGTATTATCTCCACCTCTCCGGGAGGCAAGGTCTTCCCCGAGTCCTTTACCGCCTTTTCTCTGATGGAGAGGACACCCTCTGGCAGTGACTTTTTTACTATCCAGGAGACTAAGCTCCTTGGGGCGTAGAAGCCTGGCTGGACGGCCACCTCAAGGGTTAGTAGCGTCCCTACCGGGTTATGGGGCTCTATAGACCAGTGACCATCATATACCTTCATATTGCCACCCACTAGCCGGAAATCTATCCTGTTGGGGGGGCTCTCCTTTACTGACAGCAGTAGTTCCATAGATACCAGGAAGTGTTTAAAGACCTCCTCCACGGTAAGTGTGTCCCCCTGGCGTCCTATCACCCTGCATCTGGTCATGTGGGGTACAAATTTTGTCATGTGTTCATAGTCAGTGAGTGCCTTCCACACCAATGCAGGTTCTGCCTCAACGGGGAGTATTATTCTTACGTGCAGGGGCCACTTCCCCTCCTCCGGGGCCTCGGCCTCCACCAGCATCTGCCCCTCTTTGGGTATGGCAATGGAAGAGGCCTGGCCTTCCCGCTGGCAGATAAATATGGCCATAAAAGGGATAAGAAACACCTTCAGGACATTTTGAAAGACGTGTCCCCTCATGGTTTCAAATAAGTCCTTATAGCCTCTTCAAACCTCATAGGTTCAAGGCCAAAATCCTTTTTCATGGGCGTTACATCGCCGGTGTTATTGCCCTGGAGCATGATTAGTTGTTCCCTGGTGAGCATGGGTTTAGGAGAGGTCTTTTCCATCAGGTATGCCATGGGCCAGGCCAGGGTTATGGGCACGTGGAGTTTTATCCGCCTTGCCCCCATGACTTTCATAACGGTATCCAGTATCTCATCAATGGTAAGCGTCTCCGGCCCACCCAGTTCATAAGTCCTGTTTACTAGGTTAGTATCAAGGGCTGCCTTCACAAAGCAGTGGGCAACGTCTCCCACGTAGACAGGCTGCATCCTGGTCTCTCCAGAACCGATGACTGCCAGAAAAGGCAGGGGCCAGGTCTGACGGATTAGCTTTGCGAACATATTGACGAATTCATCGTCCTTGCCACAGATTATAGAGGGGCGGAAGATGACGTAAGGTAGTCCACTAGACTCTACGGCTAACTCCCCTAACCACTTGGTAGTGTGATAGCGGCTCGGGGCATCTGGGCGTGTCCCCATGGCACTCATATGTACAAATTTTTTTACCCCGGCCCTTACACCAGCAGTTACTACATTGTGGGTGCCCTCTGCATGTACCCTCTCAAAGGTAACAGAGGGTGGTATCTCCCTAATGATTCCCACCAGGTGTATCACCACCTCTACCCCTCTCATCGCCCCTTCCAGGCTAGAGGGTTTTGTAACGTCTCCGTCACAGAATTCTACGGGCACTGGGGCATTCCGGTTCGTGGCGGGCATATCTTCCAGTACGTGGGAGGTAGAGGCCTTTCTGGCCAGGCATCTAACCTGCTGGCCTTCCTGGATTAGTTTCCTCACTATGCTCCTTCCTACGAAGCCGGTGCCGCCTGTAACCAGTATCAATCCTCTATTCCCCCTCCAATAGGGCGATGGCCTCAATCTCCACCCCTGCACCCCTGGGCAGTCCGGAGACTGCAATGACGGAGCGGGCGGGCCTGGGCGACCGGGGTGAAATAAAGTATTCGTCGTAGACCTTGTTGACGTCCCCGTAGTCCTCTATCCTGGCCAGGTAGATGGTGGTCTTGACCACCCTGTCCAGGGAGGAACCAGCGGCCTCCAGGATGGCCTTCAGGTTTTCCAGTGCCTGCCGGGTCTGGACTCCAATGTCTCCGGTAACTAGCTGGCCGGTGCCAGGTTCAAGGGGTATCTGCCCTGAGACAAAGAGGAAGGGGCCACTGCAGATGGCTTGAGAGTAGGGGCCGATGGCCTGGGGGGCCCTGGGAGTGGAGATAGCCTGTTTTTCTGGCATCTGTGCCTTCCCCCGAAGTCCCGATTATGGACTACCAGAGACCTGTACAAGTTCGTTCACGGCAGGTACCTTGGAGCCATTGTTAAGTGTCCTGGAGAGGAGTTCTATCACGTGGAGGGTCTCCACGCTAAGGTCTTTTGAGGCGGCCAGGTCTGCCAGCTGAAGGACGCAACCAGGACAACTTGTGGCCACTATTCGGGCGCCTGACTTGTCTACGGAGTTTATTTTGTGCTCACCTATCTTCATGGACAAATCCCTGTAGATTATACTGAATACACCTCCGCCGCCACAGCACCTATCCGCATATTCCATCTCTTTCAGTCTGGCACAGCGGCTGAGGACCGTCCTTGGCTCCCTGGTGACGTTAAGACCCCATTTTAGATGGCAAGGGTCGTGATAGGTCACAGTGGTATCCAGGGGTTCGGGGCGGTACTGGGTAAACTTTTCCAGGAAGACGGAGATGTCATACATCTTTTCAGTCATGGGCCTCCAGGGCTCCCCCAGGAGTCTCAGGTATTCCCTCTTTATGGTGAGGAGACAGGTACTGCAGGCGGTAACAATGGCATCCAGCTTCTCTGCCTCAAAGACCTCTCTGTTCTTTTCTGCCAGGATCCTGGCTGCGGTGGTATCTCCGAGACTGCGTGCCGGGATGCCACAGCAGACCTGGGAGGGAGGTACTACCACCTCTATGTTGAGCTTATTAAGGACGTCAATAAGGGACTCTGCGATGTTAGGATAGACATAGTTAATGAGACAGCCCACAAAGAACCCTACCCGCATCCTGGGGCTAGACAGTTTCCTGGTCTCCGAAAAGCGGTCCAGGGCGGTGCGTTGGGTAAGGTGTGGCACCCATCGCCTGCCCATAAAGAAGAGGGGTAGGTGTCGGAGGTTGCCTTTTCTCTGGCCGGGGATAAGTCTTTGGCTCCAGGAGGCCACCCGGATGGCCAGGTCAAAGAGTCTCCTCCTGGGCAGGAGGTATCGTAGTACGAACTTGGCCATCAGGGGGATGCCCATGTTCTTCCCTATCCCCTCCAGGAGGGCGTCTACTATCAGGCCAAAATCTACCCCTGAGGGACAGGTGGCCTGACACCGCAGGCACTTTTTACAGGAGTAGATGTAGTCTCTTAGTTCTTTTGAATAGAAAATCTCCCCCTGAAAGATGGCCTCTGCCAGGGTTATCCGCCCCCTGGCCACACGGGTCTCATCCCCCGTTTCTATGAATACAGGGCAGACAGAACGGCACTTGCCACACCTGGCACACTTGTCTATCTCCCGTTTTACCTCTGCCGGCACCATAAAAAATATAATAATTTATTTGGAAGAGATTATCAAATGAATTTGGTTGTAGATGTGTCCCCCTACCCCCTGACCCCTAGCCCATGGACCCTTCCGTGTGATTGACAAATACCTGGGAAGGTGTATATTTGGGAAAAGGATGCGGAACTGACTATGAAAAAGTCTCATACAATACTGGTAGCCTTCTTGTCCCTGGTACTCTTCACTGGACAGAGCAGCGAAGACGTGATGCGAAATTTTAACAACTTTGAGAAGAGTCTTACGGATTGGATGCGTTCTATGGAGAAGCTGAGGGAGAGGATGGGAGAGGTGGAAAAAGGCGTGCAGGGAGGGGGGCAGGTAATGGACCGCCTCTCGGAGCTAAATAAGAACCTTAATGCCATAAGGACAGAGCTTGCCGATATGACCACCAGGCTCAACAAGATGGATGTCACCCTCGGCAGTGGGGAGAATCCAATGGTGCAGTTTGCCAAGACCCTGGAGGTGCTCAAGAAGTCTGTTGCCGAACTGGGCAAGAAGACGGAAGACCAGTCGGTAACTGTCTCAGTACTGGAAAAGAGATACCAGGAATATATGCGCCCCCTTGACCCTTTAAAGAAGGCGATTGCGGAGGGAGACGAGGCCATTAAGAAGCTGAACGTTGAACTAGAGCTTCAGAAGAAGAATGCAGAAATCCTGCAAAAGAGTATCTTAGAGAAGCTCACTGCTTTAGATACGCTCATGACGTCTGCGGCAGGACAGCAAGAGTCGTCCTCTAAACTCCTGGCAAGGGTAGAAAGTCTAGAAAAGTACACTGGCGCGCCCCCCCCGCCGGAGGCGTTGCCAAAGGAAGTGGCAGAGGCTGCTGCAGAAGAGCTGGCTAGACCCAAGACCCCTGAGGAAGAAGGCTACGAGGCTATTGGTGGTGGTTTTTATATAAGGAACGTACAGTTCAGTTCATTTGGCTCATCGGCAAGGATTGTGGGGGAGCTAAAGAACCTGTCAGAAACGGACCTCGGTATGGCCACTTTTACTATCAGGATATTTGACCTGGAGAACAATCCTGTGGTCGGTCAAGATTTCACTATAAAAGGTTTCAAGAATAAAGACGTTAAACCCTTTAAAGAAATAATCCCTGGGATAGAACCGGAGAAGATAAGTAAATACACGGTCAAATTCAAGGGAACGTATTAAGTAGGGGCACGGCACGCCGTGTTCCTACTGTTTTGATGCCCCCAGCTTATTGATCATAGACTCTACATCCAGCAGGTCTACCTGTTGGGTAGAGAAGGACAGGTCACCGAGGTTGAGGTTTCTTGCCGCCTCCATGGCCACAATGAGGTCACCGCCCAGCCCCACCATGGCAAGACGCCTGTAGTGTTCACCTTCTGCCTGGGATATGCTGACCAGTAGGGATCCCCTTGCTATCCTTTCCTCTTTGTAACGGTCAGAGATGGCCCTCTTCTCCACCATGTACTTGTCCGCTGCCGCCAGGATTTCTGTTATCCTCTGCCTGGTAATAGCCTCTAAGATGTTCAGTTTTGCGGCCCTGTCTCCAGATATCTTTTCCGCCAGGGCCTCGGTGTCGGCATCTATGGTCTGGGTAATACCCCGTTGGTCAGCCGCCTTGGCCTTAGAGATGTTGGCAAGGCTATCCAGTTCAGCCACTTTTAGGTTTTTAATCTTCCTGTCCAGCTTGGGGTCAAAATTCAGGTTAAGGATAAGCACGTCCACAATGTCCACGTATCTTGGTTTCAGCTTCTGTATCAGGAGGTCCCTGGCCTCGTCCGCCCTTTTACGTTTCTCAAAGGGGTTATAAAGGTCGGTCTCTACCATCTTACCAAATGCTACACGGGCAGCATCGTAGGCCTCCACACTCACGATACGCTTGTACATATCCCCTGCACCTATCTCTTTACGGAGTCTATTAACATTCCCCCTCTGGAGCTTATACTTTACAATCATTTCCAGCGTGACGTCATAGTCATCTGCCGTCCTGACCTTTATGGGATTACCTTCCTTCCTGTCCCTGATTACATCAGCGGTCCTGTCTTCAGTCTGCACAGTACCGTCGTAGAGTTCCCACTCGTCTATCTTGGGAATACCACGATGCCATCCCACGTAAGCGTCTTCAGGTACTACACCCCTGACCACACCCCACACTTTTACCCTGACCCCTACCTGGGTTAATTGGACCCTCTTTATGGAAAAGGGGAGGGCTATAGCAAGGAATATAAAGGCAAAGCCTATTATGCCACCCAGGATATAATATTTTGAGCCGCTTTTCATTTTACCACCGCCCCGGGAGGGAGTACCTCTCCACGTTCCATCCTCATATATGGGAATTCTTCACCTGGTCTTACTACAGGTACACCCATTATCCTTGCCTCCCGCAGTCTCTTGGCATATTCCATCTTTACCAGGTTCCTGCCACCTTCCCCTTCCAGGGCCTTTCTTAGTTCCAGGATACCTTCTGCCTCTGCCTTCCGAGCCACCAGGACGGCCTCGGCACGCTGGGCCAGCCTTTCGTACTCGGCATCAGCCTCTATTTTTACTTTTTCGTAGTAGGCCTCTGCATCGTGTCTTATACTCTCTGCCTTAGCCTCGGCATCTATCTCCCTCTTCTGGAGGTCTCCAAGGAATCGGGCCACCTCCACGTCCATCTTCTTTGTCTCTTCTACAATAACCCTTCTCTGGTTTTCCATGGCCGCCGAGCCCCGGGCCTTCTGTTCTTCCACCTCTTTATCGGCAAGCCTTCTTTCGTGAACCTTCTCGGCATATTCCCTATAATAACGATAATCCTGGACGTTTACCGCCAGGATGTCTATACCGTGGGGGCTAAGATGCTTTTTGAGTTCCGCCTTGGCCTGGTTGGCCTTTTCAGCACGCCTGGAGGCAAAGGGGAAATCGTCTACCCTGAGTTCTCCAAAATTGTAGCGACATATGGCCCTGCCGTAGTCATACAACCATTTATCTTTGAAGGCATTGGTAAACCCTGAATCTTGTATGATAAAATCGGCCATTGGAGGGATAACGCGGTAATGTAGCGTCATGTCAAGGATGACATCACCACCGTCTATAGTTTTTACCCACAAAGGATTCCCCTCGGGTTGGCTAGGGGTTATATTGGTTGAACTCATTACCAGTATCTGCTCCCTCTTGTCCAGGGTATATACGTTCTGGAGGAAGGGGACGTATATGACCACACCTGCCCTATCTATCGTTTGCACACCACCAGTAAGGTTGTTCACTACCACCGCTACCTCATCCGCCCCTACATAGAAGTAGCCCAGGTTACGATAGGCAAAGATAGCCCCCACAATTAACGATACCCCCAACACCGAGGCTACTATGATAAGCCTTACTGGTACTCCCCGTGGTTTACGCCTACTTTCAAACCCCTTTTGCACCAGTTGCTCCCCTTAAATACATCGGTGATTTTCTCCAAGCGGCGATTATATAAAGAAATACATAAATGTCAAACAAAAAATGGTGCTGAGAAAAAAAATATTACAGGAGTCCAGGTGGAGGGAATGGTGCTGTGGGTAATAAGGTTATAGAACCCTGCCCTTGTCAACTAATGGCCAGTATGGGCAAGGAATAGCCCTGCAGAACTTCTATATTGAAGAGACTTACGTGTTACCCCCTATTAAGGACATAGAGGAGGAGGTCTAATTGGGTTTTGGCCTGTGATGGACTACTTTGCATGGCCGTTACTAACTCCTCCATGAGGTGTGCAATAGCTTTATCTTCACTGCGCAGATTTTCCTTATCAAGATAAGGGGCCTCCTCTCTGGCATGGAGTAGCTCCTTGTAGGCCTCTTTTACCATGCCCTCCTCTCCATAAACAAACCCCAGCATGACATGGACCAAAGGTTTGTGAGATCCTGACGCATGAATCTGCGTCAGTTCCCTTTTAAGGTTATGGAGTACTTTCTCATTTTCCGTAATCCAGCGGCCCCTTACGGGGGGGACTTCCGCCGTATCTGGACTTATCTTAAACATTGCCTCATATTCCATAATCGCATTATTTAAGGCTAACCTCAACGTATAGGCCAGTGCTAAGTACCTGTGGCCCTCCATCACTTCTGGCTGAAGTCTCACCGCCTCTCTCATCTCCTCTATTGCAAGGTCAGGATAACCCATGTTAATGTGATTCAGGCCCTTTTCATAGTGCTCTTTTGCTACCTTATTTGAATACTCTGCCCAGAGGGGTGTATTAATATTAAAGAGGACTAATCCAGAGATTGCAAGCAGAGCGGCATTAAATAGGATCTTTGCGGCCAATCTTTGTAGACAAAAAGCTACAACCCCCCTAACCAGGTATCCTGCCATGGTAGGTCTCCTTCTCAATGTCTCCTAGGCAATAATGTTTAACAGGCAGCGCGAATTTTAATAGGCAACGCGCAGGCTGGCGGATTCACCCCATGAGCAAACCCTATCCCCCAACCTGCACAGAGCTTAGCATAAAACCACTTTACTGTCAATATGCAGTTATAAAAAAGTTTAGGAGGCATGGATTTAATAATCAGAATTTTAATGTCTTGTATTCTGGACTATGGTTCCTCCATTCAGATATCCCTTCAGGTATCCCCCGGTGTAGGAGTCTTTCAGGTTTGCAATCTCCTCTGGCGTGCCGGCGCCTACAATGTGTCCCCCTTTCTCGCCTCCCTCGGGTCCAAGGTCTATAATATAATCTGCACACTTTATTACCTCAAGGTTGTGCTCTACGACCAGGAGGGAATGCCTTTCCCGCAGGAGGCACTGGAAGCAATCCAGGAGCTTTCTAATGTCCTCAAAGTGGAGTCCCGTGGTGGGTTCGTCAAAGAGGAAGAGTATGTCTTCCTGGTATCTCTTTGCAAGGAAGCTGGCCAATTTGAGTCGCTGGGCCTCGCCTCCTGAGAGGGTGGTGGCAGGCTGGCCCAGGCGGAGGTAGCCGAGGCCCACATCGTGCAGGCATTTCAGGTCTTCCACCAGCGAGGGTACGTCCTCAAAGAACTTCAGGGACTCCTCCACGGTCATTTCCATCACCTCATGTATGTTTTTGTGCCTGTATCTGATGTCCAGTATATCCCTCCTGAAGCGTTTGCCATGGCACTTCTCGCAGGTTACGTAGACGTCTGCCAGGAATTGCATCTCTACCTTCCTGTAACCCTCTCCCTGGCAGTAATCGCACCGCCCACCAGCTACGTTAAACGAGAAGGCGCCAGGGCCGAAGTTTCTTACCCTGGCCTCCCTGGTGGAGGCAAAAAGCCTCCTTATCTCATCAAACGCCTTGATGTAAGTTATGGGGTTAGACCTGGGAGTACGTCCAATGGGAGATTGGTCCACCATTACTGCGTCCCAGATGTTTTTTTCCCCCAGTAGCTGGGAGTACTGGCCTGCGGGGCCCCGGAAACCATACCCCAACTTCTTCTTTAGGGCAGGGTAAAGGGTGTCTTGTATCAGGGTGCTCTTGCCCGACCCCGATACCCCTGTTACGCAGACCAGCATGTTCAGGGGAAAATACACGTCTATGTTCTTCAGATTATTCCGACAGGCCCCTTTGAGGACTATGGCCTTTCCGGTAGGCTTACGCCTCTCGCTGGGGACGGTTATGGACCTCCTGCCCAGTAGGTATTCTCCCGTCAGGGAACCATTCCTCTCAGGGAGGTCCTGTAAGGTGCCCTGGTACACCACCTGCCCTCCCCTCTCCCCTGCACCAGGCCCCAGGTCTATGAGGAGGTCTGCCGAGCGGATGATGTCCATGTCGTGTTCCACCACTACCACCGTGTTGCCCAGGTCTCTAAGCCGCTTGAGTGTGGTGATAAGCCGCTCCGTATCCCTGGGATGGAGTCCTATGCTTGGTTCGTCCAGTATGTAAAGTACGTTCACCAGGGAAGACCCCAGAGAGGTGGTAAGGTTTACCCTCTGTGCCTCACCCCCTGAGAGGGTGCGGGTGAGACGGTCCAGGCTCAGGTAGCCCAGCCCGATACGTACCATGTATTCAAGCCTCTTCCGTATCTCCTGCAGGATGAGCCTTGCTACCCCTTCCTCGTAGTCTTTGAGTCTTAGTCCTTCAAAGAACCCGTAGGCCTCTCCTATGCCCATGGCACAGACGTCGGCCATGGTCTTGTCGGCTATTTTTACGTTCAATGCCTGGGGGTTAAGCCTGTAGCCCTTACACCCTGCACAGGTGGCGTACCCCCTGTACTTACTCAGGAAGACCCTGACGTGCATCTTGTATTTCTTCTGTTCCAGCCACTGGAAGAACTCCTCAATGCCACAGAAGTCCGGCGTACCTTCCCAGATGAGTCTCACGTGCTCTCTGGAGAGCTTCTGGTAGGGAACGTCCGTAGGGATACCGCACCGCCTGGCCCCTTTCAGGAGTTCCTCCTGGAGGTGGCCGTAGGCAGGGGTAGTCCAGGGCTGTATCACCCCCTGACAGAGACTCTTTCCTGGGTCAGGGATTACCAGGTTCTTGTCTATCTCAATGGTGTTGCCGAAGCCTTGGCACCTGGGGCAGGCCCCTAGCGGGCTATTAAAAGAGAAGAGGTTGGGGGAGGGCTCCGGGTATTCCAGGTTGCAGTCCTCGCACCGGAAGCGGTTACTGGACTTCAACTCCCTATTCTCGTCAGGCAGTAGGATACTCAACCGCCCCTGTCCCAGACGGAAGGCCGTCTCCAGTGCATCTACCAGACGCTCCCTTATATCTGCCCTCACCGTCAGCCTGTCCACCACCCCCTGGACTGGTCCCGAAAGGAGGTCAAATCCCGGCTCCTCTGTAATATCTACTACCCTGCCGGGATGCTCATCGGTGCTACCGACCCAGAGCCTGAGAAGCCCCTGTTCTTTTAGTAGGGCAATCTGCTTCTGACTGCTTAGCTTAGTGCTTATTTGTAGAGGGAAGAGTACCAGGAACCTTGTCCCCTCCGGCAGGGACAGCACCTTTCCCACCACCTGGGTCACGGAGTCACTCTCCACCTGGCGTCCGCATCCCTGGCAGTAAGTACGCCCTACCTTGGCAAAGAGCAGTCTGAGGTAATCGTTTATCTCCGTAGCAGTACCTACGGTACTCCTGCGGCTCTTTACTGGATTCCGTTGCTGGATGGCAATGGCGGGGGGGATACCCTCAATGTGGTCAACCTCGGGTTTATCCATCCTCTCCAGGAACTGGCGGGCGTAGGTGGAGAAGGTCTCTACGTAGCGCCGCTGGCCCTCGGCATAGAGGGTATCAAACACCAGACTGCTCTTGCCGGAACCTGAGACCCCTGAGACTACCACCAGTTTCTTCAGGGGAATCTCTATGTCTATGTTCTTTAGGTTGTGTACCCTTATGCCACGGGCGAGGATGGAGTTTTTGGGTTTGGGCATTGTGTATTTTTAATTCGTTGTAAATTGTAGTGGTCCGCCTGAGGCGGACTCTGCTATTTTTGCCTTCTGGGCAGACGCACAGGTCTGCCCCTACACCTACCCCCTTTCACTCCCCATCCATCTGGTGGGCCTGATAGAGCCTGCAGTACTCCCCGCCTTTACTCATTAGTTCCTCATGGGTGCCCATCTCTACCAGGCGGCCGTCCTTCAATACCAGTATCTTATCGCAATGTCTGAGGGTGGACATGCGGTGGGCGATAATGAAGGTGGTCTTCCCCTTCATGAGGTTGACGAGGGCCTCGTGGACTAGCTTTTCCGATTCGGCATCCAGGGCGCTTGTGGCCTCATCCAGAATTAGTATGGGGGCGTTCTTCAGTATGGCCCTGGCTATAGCTATACGCTGACGCTGTCCTCCGGAGACTTTTACCCCCAGTTCTCCGACCGAGGTATCATAACCTTTGGGGAGTCCTGAGACAAACTCATGGATATAGGCGGCCCCGGCGGCCTCTTCTACCTCCTTCAGGCTTGCATCCCTCTTGCCACAAAGGATGTTCTCGGCCACGCTCCTATTGAAGAGGAAGGTCTGCTGGGTGACCAGGGCTATATTATCTACCAGGGAGGCCCTCTTCACCAGGCGTATGTCCTTTCCGTCTATTTCTATTGAACCCTCCGTGGGTTCGTAGAAACGGGACAGGAGGTTCACCAGGGTGGTCTTCCCTGCGCCGCTCTCGCCGACTATCCCCACCACCTCTCCCTTCTTTACCTGGAAGGTAATGTCTTCCAGCACCTTCTCACTGTTGTAGGCGAAACCGACCTTCTTGAAGGTAACCTCTCTCTCCATCCCGCCGAGCTCTACCGCCTGAGGGTGGTCCTGGAGCTGAGGGGGGTGGTCAAGGAGTTCAAAGATGCGGCTGGCGCCCGCCAGTGCCTCCTGGAGTCTGGAGTAACTCCTGGAGAGCAGCCTGGTGGAGCGGAAGATGAGCATACAGGCGGCTATGAACCCCCCTAACTCCCCAAAGGTAAGGCTTCCAGTACCTACCACGTAGCCCCCGCCTATTACCATCCCTCCCAATCCCAGGGCATAGAAAAACTCCCCGCTACTCTGGTTCAGTATGGCGGCCTTACTCCACTTCATCCTCTTCTTGAATAAACCTTCATTAATCTCCTGGAACTCCCTTTGTTCCTCCTCCTCCATCTTGTAGGCCTTGATGATGCGGATGCCTGCCAGTATCTCCCTTAGTGCCTCTGTCAGCCAGCCCATCCGTTCCAGGGTGGCCTTGCCGTGCTTTCTTATCTTTTTACCTAAGAATATGACGGGGAAGAGCATTACCGGCAGTCCGATCAGTACCAACAGGAAGAGTTTGCCGCTGAAGTAGAGTGCCAGTACCAGCCCGCATAGGAGCCTGAGGGGCTGGAGCATCACGTCCTCAAACAGTATTACGATCCCCGCCTGGGTGAAGTACAGGTCATTTGTTAATCTGGACATAAGCTCCCCGCTCTTCCTGGCCTCAAAGAAACTCAGGGATTGGGGCAAGAGGCTGGCACATAGACGGTTACTAATGTCTACATACGCCCTCCACATGACGAAATGCTTGAGGTAATCCTGTGCGTATCCAAAAAGGAATATCAGTGGGGCAAGGGCGATGGCCAGGAGTCCTATGCCTTTATAACTGTTGGTATGTCTCGCCCAGAACGTACGCAACCCCTCTGGAATAAATTGCCGTAGGTAGTCCCTGATACCGTCTTGTTGAAGATTCTTCTGAGGGGCGGCACTATCTGGTCTTTCTGTGGTGGGAGATGCGGCGTCTCCCGTAGGTGAGGGGAGCGTACTGCTTTTTGAGAGTTGGTCTAAGACAGGCTTAATGAGGACAAGCTGGGCCCCGCTGGCAGCCGTGTAGAGGAACATAAAGACCAGGGCGAGAAACCACTCTTTCCAGTAGGGCCTGGCGAAGGCTAAAAGTCTTGTACACTCCCGGAACATAATGGTTGGGGGTAAAAGTCAGGGGTTAGGGGTTAGCAAGACAAAATCTTACCAATCCCTACTCCCTAACCCCTAATCCCTAGTTCCTTACTCCTGGTCTTCAGGACAGACCCAGTGCACCTTGGATTCCCCCAGCTTCTCAATTATCTTGCCGTACTCCTTTTGAGATAGCTCGCCCAACTGTTTCCCCGTCCTTTTTACGGCCTCATTGAATTCCTGGGCCTTTTCCACCATGTGGTCGTGGGTTTCCTTGGAACCGCCGTAGATTAAGAAATCCCCTCCCTGGGTAATCCTCTTGTGCCCGTCCTTACCATCTAACCCCAGACCGAATAAGACTGTCTTCTTTTTCAAGTCAATGCTCCTACGAAGAAAAGGGGTTAACTATCTCATTGTATCCCAGCTTCTTAAAGCCTTGCAAGCGGCGTTTATTACTGGGGACTATTACGACCTCGTACACCTTGCTCTTGAGGGATACATCCTCCTCCCCATCGCAAAGGATTACCTCGTAAGAGACCCCCCATTGGTTAGTATCGGCAGGCACTATAAAATTGTTGGCGATTATGCCTGCCAGTTCAGAGGTCTCTGGCAGTAAGAAGGTTACTACTATCCTGTTAGTGTGTAGCTGACGGCTCTTGAAGCAGAGGACGTCAGCCTTAACCCCTGAGGCAAACTCACTGACCACGCTGGCCAGGTCTGCCAACTCCACAGGGTTCTCCTTCAGGTACACCCAGTACTTCTTCACCTTCTGCACCGCCTGGGGTTGACTCTTGTCCCAGGCATACTGGAGCCTGTAGAGGAGTTTCTTGCCTGCCCTCTCCACGGGGAACATCTCATCCCTGGGGATATTGGGGTCTGCCCAGAACTTGGGCTCCACCTGACTTGCCTCCTCTACCGGGTATAGCCAGTATCTTCGGTAAGGTATCTCCTCGAGGTAGTAATCCTTGGGCATGCCCAGTTTCCCGTGGATAGCCTCCATAGTGAGTCCAAGCATACCGTCCTGGAGGTGCTCCTCCCCAATTAGATGAGAGGCCATAAAGAGCACCCCAGAGAATGCCATTACAGCAAAAATCTTTAACCCATTCATTATTTAAGTTCCTCCCATAAACCATTTTTTATAGCATATTTATACCATTATGTCAAACCTTGTTCTTTTGGAGGTTTGTAGGGGCATCCGCCTCAGGCGGACTCACCACAAAGGACAGGGCTTCAGCCCTGTCCCTACAACTGGGCAGGGGCAAGCCCTGCCCCTACAGAACCCTTGTTTTCTGGCTTACGGGGGAGTTTCTTCTCTGAGGGTATTGTAAACAATCTGCCCGTCCAGGACGGTCATTACTACCGTGATGTCTTTAATTTCTTCCTGACGGCAGGTTGTGGGGTCATGGGATAGGACGACCAGGTCTGCCAGCTTGCCCCTGCGGAGGGTCCCCTTGGAATCTTCCTCAAATGAGGAATAGGCCCCGGCCTTTGTGTAGCATGAGATGGCCTCCATAGGGCTGACACGGCTCTCATGCACGGGGTGGTTGACTGCGGAATGGATGCCGTAAATAGGCCCGGGGGGCATACCGTCTGAGCCAAAGACAAGGGGGATGGATTTCCTGAGAAATTCGGCCAGGGGGTTCATCCTACGCCACCTGTCCAGTCCGAGCCTCTTTTGATATAGTCCGCCCGGCTGACCCCACATGGAGACGAAGTTAGGCTGGGCCGATACCGTAAGCCCCAGTTTTTTTATCCTTTCTATTGCCCCCTCAGGGACAAGCTCACAGTGCTCCATGCGGTGTCTGTGCCCCTTCACTGGATACCTCTCCAGTACCTCTTCCATGGCGTCCAGTACAAGCAATATTGCCCTGTCACCAATGGCATGTAGGGATAACTGATGGCCCGCCTTGTGGAGTGGGACCAGTGCCTCCTGTAACCCCTTCTCTTCCCAATAGAGTTGGCCCAGATTGTCTGGTTCATCCGTGTAGGGTCCCAGGAGGGCGGCACTATGCGCCCCAAGGGAACCATCGGTAAAGAATTTCACTGCCCCTGACTTCATGGAGGGGGCTATTTTCTCCTTTGTATACCATGCTACCCCCGTCTTTTCATCCCAGGTAGGACAGAAATAGGGCCTGAGGAGTAACTTCCCAGTCTCGGCGAATTTCTTTATGAGAGAGAAGTTAGAGCTAATATGGTGTACCGAGGTTATCCCCAGGGCAATTAGCCTCTTCTGCACCTCCTCCAGGGCGGAGAGCATCTCTTGTTCAGAAAACTCCAGACATGATTCTACCCTGCTCTTTGCCCTCTCCTGTACGAGGCCGGTGGGTCTTTCGGTCTTTGGGTTGTAGAATAGGCCAGTAACCTCCCTGGGTAGCCCGGCCCGCTCCAGGGTCAGACTATTCACCAGGGCTTGGTGGAGGCATATACGCTTCAGGAAGACCGGGTTATCCGGGCAGGCACGGTCCAGCTCCTCAAGGGTTGCGTGCCGCCCCTCCTCCCATCGGCTTTCGTCCCAGTGATAGCCTACCAACCACTGGCCCCTGGGTAACCTGCCGCCTTCTTCCTTCAGGAGACTCAGGAGTTCTTTTATGGATTCGCACCCCGCAAGGTCTATCCCTGAGTGACTGCGGGCCAGCTCCATGAGATGGAGGTGACTGTCTATAAAGCCCGGCACCACCATACGCCCCCCCAGGTCTATCACCTCCCTGTCATTAAAGAGCCCCCGGTCTACGTCATCTTGTCCCCCCACGTAGAGTAGCATTGCCCCGTCTGTTACTACTACCTCGGCCCGTGAGTTGGCCTCCTCCAGGGTCAATACCCTGGTATTGAGGAATACGAGACCCTTTTTACGCGAAGTCGCCTTACTTCTCACCCTTCCCACTGACCTCTATTAGCCTTGATAGGCACTGACTGGCCCTGCCTGAGTCCAGGGATTGGGTGGCCAGAGAAAGCCCTTCCCGTAGGTCCCCGGCCAGTCCACCCACCATGATGGCCGCCGCCGCATTGAGGAGTACGATATCCCTCTTGGGGTCCCTCTTCGGGCGGTCAACCTGCCCTGCACCCTTGTGGTGCAGGGATTGCCCACCCAGTATCTCCTTTATTACCTCGGCGCTCTCCTGGGCAGAACGTACCTCCAGGTCTTTCAGACAAGCCCTCTTTATCCCCAGGTCTTCGGGCTGGAGATAGAAGGTCTTGATACTACCCCCCTTTAGCTCCGTGATTTTAGTCTTATCAGTGGTGGTAAGTTCGTCCAGGCCGTCAAGTCCGCTTGCCACCAGTGCCCTCTCCGTGCCCAGATTCTTTAACACCTGCGCCAGGGTCTCGGTAAGGGCCTGGGAGAATACGCCGATGAGCTGACGGCTCCTCGGGACGGGGTTGGTTAGGGGGCCAAGGACGTTAAAGGCCGTGCGTATGCCCAACTCCTTTCGGGGTTCTGATGCGAAACGCATGGACTTATGAAAGAGGGGGGCAAAGAGGAACCCTATCCCTGCCTCCTTGATACAGCGGACGACGGTAGCAGGGCCTGCCTCAATATTAACCCCCAAAAGCCTCAAGACGTCAGCACTGCCAGAGAGACCGGTAGCGGCCTTGTTGCCGTGTTTTGCCACCTTAAGCCCTGCCCCGGCCACCACAAAGGCGGCGGCGGTGGAGATGTTGAAGGTATTCCTGGCATCCCCGCCAGTCCCGCAGGTATCTACTACCATAGTATCTCCCAGGGTCAGGGGCGTGACCCTTGCCCGCATCACCCTGGCCATCCCCGTAAACTCCTCCACCGTCTCCCCTTTCATCCTAAGGGCGGTGAGGAAGGAGGCTATCTGTGATGGTGAGGCGAGACCCTCCATGATTTCTTCCATGCAGGCGGAGGTCTCCCCTTCCGTAAGGTCTTGTCTCTCTACCAGTCTTGCTATGGACTCTTTAATCATTTATCAGCAGTCAACTATCAGCAATCAGCTTAACCCTGAAAACATTGTAAATTGGAAATTGGAAATTTAAAATTTTAAATTTACAATTTGCAATTTCCAATGGTCTCTCCCTACCCCCTAACCAGGACCTCCTCCAGCTTCTTCAGTATAACTCTGGTCTCCTTTATAAGGGTCTCATTACCTTCAAAAGAGGCCCTTCCTTTCAGTGATGCCTCCTGTATTTTAGGGTTATAAGAGAGGCAACCCAATAGGGGCATGTCTTTTAGTCCTTTCTCCAGGAATTCTATTTGTTCGGGTCCCATGAGTTTATTGCCTACGGCGAAGACCCTCTTCATACCGATGTCTGAGGCCAGTCTCTTAATCTTATGGGCTGTTTCCAGACTGGGCAGGGAAGGTTCCACGACGATGATGAGGGCATTAACCCCCTTCACCGTAGCCCTGCCCAGGTGCTCTACCCCTGCCTCCATGTCCACCACGGCCGCCTCGTCCCTCTGGAGGACGAGGTGGCTGAGGAGGTTTTTCAGGAACACGTTCTCCGGACAGGCACAGCCCCCGCCTCCCTTCTGGACTGCCCCAAGGATTAGTAGTTTTACCCCGTCCCTCTCCACCCAGAACTTCTCTGGGATGTCGGCCACGGAGGGATTGAGCTTAAAGAATACCCCGTACCCCTCGGAGGTGACCCCGGTACGCTCCTTTATCAGTTCCCTCATCTCACACACAGGCACAAGGTCTGGAGGCACCTTTATCCCCAGGGATAAGGCCAGGCTAGGGCTGGGGTCTGCGTCAACGGCCAGTACCCTCTTTGGGGAGTGGCCCTCGCCACCCCGTGCAAGTAGCCATGCCATGGCCGCCGCCAGGGTAGTCTTTCCCGCACCCCCTTTGCCAGAAATTGCTATCTTCAAGATTCCTCCTTTAAATTTTGGATAATTAAATTTATTATATAAGACTTCTGCGGAAATACCAATGGGTAAGGAGACGTTAATTGAAAAGGCAGGGAGACTGATTCGGGAGGCCTCCAATATGGTTGCCCTCACCGGGGCTGGAATCAGTACCTCTGCAGGCATACCTGACTTCCGCAGCCCTGAGAGCGGACTGTGGAATGACCCGGAAAAGATGTTTCTTTTCACCTCCCTTGGTTTTGCCCATAACCCAGGGGGTTTCTATGAACTGGGCCGGCAACTCCTCCCACTCTTCATGAATGCCAGACCCACTAATGCCCATCTATTCCTGGCCAGGCTAGAAGAGATGGGGAGACTGAGGTGTGTCATCACCCAGAACATAGACGGCCTCCACCAGAGGGCCGGGTCTAAGAGGGTGCTGGAGGTACACGGAAGCCTCAGGAAAGGTGGATGTATTGGATGCCAGAAGGAATCCTTGCTGGAAGAGATGGTCAGGAAGATGGAAGGCGGTGAAATCCCCCCCTTATGTGACCACTGCAAGTCCGTTATAAGGCCTAATATTGTCCTCTTTGGAGAACCAATACCACAAGGGGTCTTTCAGGAGGCCCTGGAGGAACTCAGGCACTGTGACCTCCTCCTGGTCATAGGCTCCTCTCTGGTGGTCTACCCCGTGGCAGAGATGCCCCTTACGGCCCTTGAACACAATGCCCGACTTATCCTGTTGAACCGTCTACCTACCCAGTACGACGGCCTGGCAGACGTGGTACTGCAGATGTCCATAGAGGAGGCCGTTGAGGAAATACAGAATACAGTAGGCAGTAGGCAGTAAGCAGAACTCCTCCTTTCTTGACAAGCCCCAGACACACCATATAATGGGCGGGAAACAGGTCACAGGGGATAGCTTACAGGAGAAGCAGGAAAAGCGACTTTTTTTAACCTGTTACCTGTAGCCTGTAGCCTGTTACCTGTTACCTGTTACCTGTTACCTGTTACCTGTAGCCTGAGAAAATGCACAGTTTAGCCAATTATAAGAAGATAATAGACGCCTTCCCCCGTATGAAGATAGGGGTAGTGGCTGACCTTGTGGCCGATATTTATGTCTACGGGCGGCCCTTCAGGCTATCCAGGGAGGCCCCTGTGATTGTGGTGAGATACGAGGGGGAGGAGACGGTCCCCGGTGGAGGGGCCAATACGGTCAACAATATTGCAAGGCTTGGGGCCAAGGTCTTTCCCGTGGGGGTGGTGGGGGAGGACGGACCTGGCCGACAGTTAAAAGGATATTTTGAGAAGGAGGGGGTGGAAACGGGGGGCATATTCAGCTCCAGGGAACGGGCCACTGTCAGTAAGACCCGGCTCCTGGCAGGGGACCTCCATGCCTCCAGACGACAGGTGGTGAGGATAGATAGGGAGATTACCTCTACCGTTCGTCCTGCCCTGGAGGATAAGATACTGGGATATATGGAGGAGGTAAACAGGGCGGTAAATGCCTGGGTAGTCTCTGACTACGGGTATGACATAGTAACCCCCAGGGTGCTGGAGAAGGTGAAGTCCTTTGCCAGGGAGAAGCCGGTGGTGGTGGATTCCAGATACAGGATACTGGATTTTGCAGGCGTTACCATCCTTGCCCCCAACGAGCAGGAGGCAGAGGCGGCCTCCCTTGAAATGCGGAATTCGGAATGCGGAGTTCGGAATTCCGCACTCCGCGATCCGCATTCCGAATTTGAAGGGGGTCTCCTGAAGATAGGTAAGACCCTCATGGATAGGCTAAACCCGGAGGCCCTCCTTATCACGAGGGGCAACCGGGGGATGATGCTATTTGAGAAGTCCGGTGGGGTAGAGGATATTCCAATTAGCGGCCCAAACGAGGTGACGGACGTAACGGGGGCTGGCGATACAGTAACTGCCCTCCTGGGGCTGGCCATCCCAACTGGCGCCAACTTTTCCCAGGCGGCAAGGCTCTCCAATTACGCCGCAGGGGTAGTAGTGATGAAGAACGGTACTGCCACCCTGACCAGGGAGGAACTTATCGCGGCAATACAAAAAGAAATGCCAAAATCCAAATGACAAATGAAATCCAAAGACCAAATGCCAAAGTATATGATTTGGAAGAGAGAACCGCTAGGTTTGGTGAAGAGGTTATTGAGTTTGTAAAAGGTCTTGAAAGGGACGAAATTAATCGTCCCCTAATCAGCCAGGTGGTGAGGTCTGCCGCAAGTATTGGCGCAAACTACATGGAGGCAGACGGGGCGGAATCAAAGAAGGACTTTAAACATAAGATTTCAACTTGTAAGAAGGAAGCAAAAGAAACAAGGCATTGGATAAGAATGGTTGCCAAGGCAAATCCACACAAAAAAGAAGCATGTCGGAAATTATGGCAAGAAGCCCAGGAACTAACATTAATTTTTTCCTCAATCCTCTTGTCACAGAAAAGCAAGGAAGAATCCAAATGTCAAAATCCAAATTCCAAATGAAATTCAAATGTCAAAATTCAAATGTTAGATGCATTAACAATATTTTTGACATTTGAGCTTTGAAATTGATTTGGCATTTGAGCTTTGACATTTGGATTTGATGTTAATAAATGGGCAAGATAATCACAGACCACAGCCGATTAGCACATATCCTGGAAGGACTCAAGGCCCAGGGCAAGAGGATTGTCTTTTG
This sequence comes from Planctomycetota bacterium, assembly GCA_016209685.1. GTDB lineage: Bacteria > Planctomycetota > Brocadiia > Brocadiales > Bathyanammoxibiaceae > 2-12-FULL-52-36. The sequence goes on from JACQVQ010000013.1 coordinate 166,229, forward strand.
TAACGGCTGTTTTGACGTCCTGCATGTGGGACATATTAGATACCTCAGCGGGGCTAAGGCCCTGGGGGACGTCGTGGTGGTGGCCATCAACAGCGATGATTCCGTGAGAAAGATTAAAGGCCCACCCCATCCAGTGATGCCTGAGGCCGAAAGGATGGAGATAGTGGCGGCCCTGAGGGACGTAGATTATGTTACCTGTTTTTCTGAACCCAGTGCGGATAGCCTATTATTAAAACTCAGCCCCCACGTCCACGCCAAGGGCACGGACTACACACTAGAGACCATACCTGAGAGGAAGACGGTACTATCCTACGGAGGGGAGTTGGCAATAGTAGGCGACCCTAAGAATCATTCAAGCACAAGTATAAAGAAACAGGTATTTGAAAGGTAGTTACAGTGCCAAAACGCAGGCTGGAAAAAGATGTCGTTGCGAAGGACGCAGTCCTGAAGCAATCTCTGAGATTGCTTCGCTTCGCTCGCAATGACAAATAATCTAGGTGCGTCAAAACGCACCCTACATCTTACCTCTTGGATGTCGCCACATGGGTTGCTTTTGATGGGGGTTGTGTGGAGGCCACCTCCGCCATCAGTTCCTTACACGCCTCTACCACCTTCTCCGGTTTTATCCACTCCATACAGCGGTGGTCTTTGGGGCATTCCTTGAGGTGGCAGGGGGCGCAGTCTACCCTCTCTCTTATAACCCTGCCAACTTCCTGGCTGGTATGGGTATAGCGGGGGTCTGTGGGACCCATGAGGACTACGACCGGTTTCTTAAAGGCGACGGCGATGTGCCTCGGGCCTGAGTCTACGGTGATGAGCATGGAGGCCTTCTTTATCAGGGCCTTGAGGAGGTCCAGGGTGACATGCTCGGGGGTGAGGTTTAAAATCTTTCCCCCGGCGGCCTTTTCTATCTGTGTAGCGATGCCCCTCTCCTCCGGGGCGGTGGCCAGGAGCACGTGGCAGTCAAGCTCCTTGTGCAGGAGTTCTGCGGTCCTGGCGAAACCCTCCACGGTCCAGCCCTTGGAGGAGCCGAAGGAGGCCCCCGGGTTTATCAGGAATACTGGCTTGTTCCTGGAGACCCTGTATTTAGAAAAGAGTTTATCAACCCTCTCAAGGTTCTCTCTGGAGGTGAAGAGTTCCAGCTCCCTACTGCGTATCTCACAGCCCGCACTGGCGCAGAGCCTCAGGTAATAATCGGTCATATAGGTGGGTTGAAATTTTCCCTTCTCTTTAAATCTCTCTACCCCGCGGGTAAGGAGCCAGGAACGGGCATCTCTGTTGTAGCCCACCCTGTGTTTTATCCCGGCAAGCCAGGCTACCAGGGCGGAGCTGAGGGAGTTAGGCAGGATGATGCCCAGGTCAAATCGTTCCTTCCTGAGCTTTCTGATGAGGGCCAGGTATTTTCCGGGTTGTTTGTGTTTCTCCTTCTGGTCAAATTCAATCCAGTCATCAAACCATGGTGCCCCCTCCAGCACCCCTTTTACAAAGGGCCTGAGGAGGAGAGAGATTTTGGCCTCTGGGAAGTTTTCCCTGATGCACCTGAAGGCAGGGGTGGCCATGACTGCGTCACCCACCCAGCTAGGGGCGGTTATGAGTATGGAATTTATCTTGGCGCCGTGCGGTACTACCATCATTATCCCTCCCAATCCGACTTAGTAGAGTAGCCGCAACCTTTAGGTTGCGTATTCTACTTACGCAGGCTAAAGCCTGCGGCTACATCATTATCCCTCCCAATCTGACCTTACGGCAGTAAAAGAATTATAACGAAAGGCGTAGTGTTCACAATGGGCCTTCTTCAAGAGGACGGAGAGTTCCTTGTCCATGCTGGGCACCCTCTCCCCGAAGTACTGCCAGGCCTCTGACGGCATGTCTTCTACGGTCTTTGTCAGAGCGGTGTAGAGGCTGGCTACTGAGTTGGAGGAATACCTGTTGACGAACCAGGGGAAGGTGCGCTGTAGCTTGGAGATAAGTAGATTATGCTTGGGGCCGAAGTTCAGGCAGGAGGCCTCAGTGAAGTTCTCCAGGGCCTGCATCTTATCAAAATCAATATAGCCTCCTTTCAGGCTGAACTCGTAGGCCTCGGTCTTGGGGAAGGGGTAGAAGATGGACCAGCGGAAGCGCCCCGGTCTGATTCTAGCCAGTAGCTCCACGGTCTCCATTACCTCCTTCTCCCCCTCGTAGGGCAGTCCAATCATAATGAACGCAGAGGTGTGGAGGCCGTACCTGTGGGCAAGGAGGAAGGCCTTCTCAATTTCCTCATTGGTCATGGGGCGGTGGAGGATGTCTCGCCTTATCCGCTCGCTACCGCTCTCCAGACCGAACTTTACTATGGCACAACCGGCCTCTTTGAGCATCCTGACCCGCTCCTCATCAAAGGCCCTCACGTGGGCATTTACTACGAATGGGATTTGCGTTACGCTTCGGTACTGCTTGCAGAACTCCCTCAGATAGGCCTTGTCCAGGGTAAAGACGTCGTCATCAAAGATGAACATCTTTATCCTCTGATAATTGCCCTGGAGGTACTCTATCTCCCCGAAGACCTCCTCCAGTGGGTGCTGGCGTACGTAGCCCACACTGCCTGAGGCAGGCGTGGAACTAGCCGTCTCTTGTCTGTAGCGGTCCACTATCCTGTGGTTGAAGCAATAGGTACATCGGAAGGGGCAGCCCCTGGAGGTCATGAGCCTGGCCCAGCCGTCCTCCGTGTCAATGAGTTTCTGCATGTTAAAGAGTGGATAGTCCTTCCGGGGCAGTCTGGCAAGGTCTACAAAGGGGCGGACGTTGTTGGGGATTATCCTGCCGGCCCTGAACTGTCCCTTCGCTCCGCTCAAGGGCAGGTCTGGTTCAGGGCCTGCCTTTCTCGCCCAGATATTGTAGATAGTAGTGGTGTCCTGTCCCTTTTCTAATCTATCTACCAATTCCAGTACCGCCTCCTCTCCCTCTCCCACACAGGCATAATCAAAACAATCCTCCTTGAGCACCTCTTCCGGGACAAGGGTGGCATGGACTCCTCCCAGGACTATGGGGGTCTTGGAAGAACTCTTGATAAGCCTGGCTATCTTCAGGGCGGAGCGGTACTGTGGGGTAACTGCCGATATGCCTACCAGTTCTGGGTTAAAGTCCTCAACGACAGCCCTGATTTCCTCATCTGTGGGGAGACTGTCCAGCTTCTCGTTGAGGTTGAGGAGTCTTGTGGTGTGCCCGTGGGCCTTGAGCATGCCGGAGACGAAGGCCAGACCAAAGTTAAAGCCCACCTGGGAGTTGATGTTGGGATAGATAAAGAGTACCTTCATAAGACAGGTCTTACACCCTGCCCAGTTCTGGAACAGAGTATCTGGGCGGCCCTCCATATATCCTTGACGACAAGGTCTGCCTCCACTGGCATATCTATCTCCTCCTCATGGTTCTTTACCAGTACCGTCTTACACCCGACGGCATTACCAGCTAAGATGTCTCCAGGTGTATCCCCAATCATAATGGAACTCTTCAAGTTTATACCATGCTCCCTTGCGGCCCTCAGGAGCATCCCGGTCTTAGGTTTCCTGCACTGGCATTCTATGCTGTATTCTGCTACTGCACCCTCGGGGAAATGGGGGCAGTAGTAGACGGCGTCTATGGTGGCCCCCTCCTGGGAGAGCAAGTCCAGTAGCCTATCGTGAATCTCGTGTAGTCTTTGTTCTGTAAAATATCCCCTGGCTATGCCTGACTGGTTAGTGGCGATAACTACCGTGAACCCTTCTTCCTTGAAAAGCCTTATGGCCCTGGCAGAATTGGGTAGTAATACCAGTTCCTCAGGGGAGGAGAGGTAGGGGACGCCGTGGATTATAGTACCATCTCTGTCTAGAAAGACTGCCCTTCTCATCTAAGTACCTTTAACCGAAGAGTTCCTTTTCAATAAGGTAGCACAAACACCCAGTATATCAGGTCTCGCCTGCCTTACAAGGCTATAGGGTGTGTCCCCTGCTACCGGCACAGTAATTTTTTGCATAGGTTCATCTATCTTCAATTGCCCACCGTTCAAACGCCTCTTCAGTACCTTCTTCCTTCAGGAGTTCCACCAGGGGGGCATAACGCCACTCTAAGGGGCGGTATTTCTTGGCCAGTTGCTTAATCCTGCGGTAGTATGTCTCATATAAGTCCTGTGAGGTACTCAGCCAGTCCTTCTGGCAGAAGAACACCCTGCACCCCAGGGTCCTGTGTTCCCTCGCCGTACACAGGTTATCCACAAGGTAAGGACAGACCTCTTTCTTGATGGGTACTTTGGGTGGGCCTGCCTTTCTACGGAGGTAATTTGCCTCCAGACTGCTGGCGAAAAGGACGTGGCCAAAGTCCTCAAAATGACAGCACAGCCCGCGGGCCTTGCATTCAGGGGCCCGTCTGGAGAGGTCCCCCTCCAGTTCTCTATATATCTCTTTAAGTTCAGTTTGCCAGCCCATGGGTATTACGACGGTCTAGACAGTGGCAATATCCTACTCAAGGCGGAAGCGAGTGCCTCCTGTCCCCGTGTTATCCTCATCTCTATCCTTAGGGCAAAAAAGGGAAGGGGACAATCATTGTCTTGTAGGGGCGTATTGTTCGCCACGGCGAATCTGCCTAAGGCACGACTATACGCCCCTACGAGCTTTACCCTATCCTTACAGGTAGTAACGATGGCTTCTGCCCCTAGCTTAATGGCCTCTGACGTTAATCCCTTACATTCCTCTGGGGTGTAGTGGTGATGGTCTGAGAAGCTCTTAAACCCCACCACATTGGCCCCCAGGGACTGGAGGGTCTTTTCAAAGGAGGTGGGGTTGCCCAGACCGCAGAAGGCAAAGGTCTTCTTCCCATTAAGATACGAGACCTCCACACGGTTACCATTCATATCCTCTAGATAGAGTGGATGATGCACCGTCTCTATAATGGGGGTTAAACTGTTTAGATGCAGGAGGTGCCCTTTTATATCCTGGAGTCTCTCAGGGGGACATAGGTTGGTCCTGGATAGGACGAAGAGCCCTGCCCGCTTGAGGCTGGAGGGTGGCTCCCTGAGTGTACCTGCCGGGAGCAGGTGGCCGCTTCCGAATGGTGACAGGGTATCAATGACCACGATATCCAGGTCTCTAGCTAATCCCCAGTGCTGGAATCCATCGTCAAGGAGGAGGCATTGGGGGTGGAACTCCTCTATGGCCGTCCTGGCGCTGGCCAACCTGTCCTTTCCCAGTAGAAAAGGTACGTGCGGAAGCCTCTCTCGGAATTCCATAAACTCGTCGCTTGTACCGTTAGTGCCAGCATAGCCCCTGCTAAGGATAGCCACCTTCTTCCCACGTTCGGTCAGGAATCTGGCCAGTAACTCTACAAGGGGCGTCTTACCAGTGCCCCCTAAGGTAATATTGCCAACACTGATGACAGGGAGGGGCAATCTTACCGTAGGGAGTACGCCATGGCGATAAAGTAGACCCCTTGTCCACAAGAGGCCTCCGTAGAGATACGAGGCCGGTCTCAGGGCGTTCAGGGTTACAAAGGCGGCTGCCCCCCCTCTCCGTCCGCTGGCGATAGAAAGGTAAAGTTCCCTGGTTTCCATCCGGGTTGGTAGCCCGCCTGAGGCGGGTTGGCCCTGTACCGTATTGGTGCGGGGCTGGTGCCTCAAGCTGTATCCTTCAAACTGCATGTGTCAAACCGAAAAGTCACCTCAGAAGGCCGTAAGCAATCTCCCTACTCCCTACTCCCTACTTAAGGGGTACCGACCAGTATGCGTGGTCAAGGAACTGCTTCCAGGAGCGATATTTTCCTGAGTTTAGCTTGAGAGTGAGTATAGGGCTGTGCTTTGGTACAAAGGGCTTGCGTATGAGTTTAATACCGGCCTCATCTGGAGTACGGCCTCCCTTGCGCTTATTGCATTCGGTGCAGGCGCAGACCACGTTAGTCCAGCTAGTTTTACCTCCACGGGAACGGGGGGTGACATGGTCAAGACTGAGTTCGTAGGTAGAGAACCTGCACCCGCAATACTGACAGCGGTTCTCGTCCCTGGCAAAGATATTCCTTCGGTTGAATTTTATCCCCCATCGGGGGACCTTATCATAAAAGAGGTGGCGAATAATCCTGGGTGCCGGTATCTCCAGAGAGACCGACCTGATCCAATCGTAGTCTTCTTCAGGCAGTCCAAGCCCTGTCTTGAGCAGGGAGACGTCTTTCCAGGTCTCCATAGTATAGGAGGCAAATTTTTCCTCATCTACCAACACCACCTCCGCAGAGTTCTTGTAGAGGAGTGTAAAGGCCCTCCTTACACTGACCACGTTCATGGCCATAAAGAACTTGTTCAGTACCAGTACGCTGGCGTCCAGACTACTTGCTGCTTCCATAAGGTTGAAACCTCAAACCGCCTCCGCTACCATGTCTCCCACCTCCTGGGTGGAATAGCCCATCTTGCCGGCCTCCAGACTTTTTAGCCTCTCTGAGGTGGCCTTTTTGACGGCCTCTTCCACGGCACCGGCCGCCTGGGTCTCTCCCAGGTGTTCCAGCATCATGGCACAGGCGCAGATGGCCGCCAGTGGATTGGCCACGCCTTTACCTGCATATTTGGGGGCCGAACCTCCGATAGGCTCAAACATGGAGACCCCGGCAGGGTTTATGTTCCCTCCAGCGGCTATACCTAACCCTCCCTGGAGCATAGCCCCAAGGTCAGTGATTATGTCCCCGAACATGTTGTCCGTTACTATCACGTCAAAGCGTTCAGGGTTTTTGACCATCCACATGCACGTGGCATCTACGTGGGCATAATCAGTGGTAACGTCGGCATACTCCCTGGCTACCTCATTAAATACCCTCATCCATAAGTCGTGGGCATAGTTAAGTACGTTAGTCTTCCCACAAAAGAGGAGCTTCTTTTCTTTGCCCCTTTTTCTAGTGAACTCAAAGGCGTAGCGTATGCACCGCTCCACCCCTGTGCGGGTATTCACAGACTCCTGTATGGCCACCTCCTGGGGTGTCCCCTTTTTAAGGAACCCCCCTGAGCCTACGTATAACCCCTCGGTGTTCTCCCTGATTACAACAAAATCTATGTCTTCAGGGCCTTTATCTTTTAAGATACAGCTCACGCCAGGATAGAGCTTTACTGGGCGTAAGTTTATGTACTGGTCCAGTTCAAACCGTATCTTAAGGAGTAGCCCTCGCTCCAGTATCCCCGGGGCTACGTCTGGATGCCCTACCGAACCCATGTATATGGCATCGCAATGCCGCAACTCCTCCAGTACTGAATCTGGCAGGGTCTCCTTTGTCCTCAGATAGCGGTCACCGCCCAGGTCATAATTGACCCGTTCACACTTAAACCCGTCTTTTGCCGAGACGGCCTCAAGGGCCTTCAGTCCCTCCCTGATTACCTCAGGCCCTATCCCATCCCCGGAGATTACAGCGATGCGATAGCACCGCTGGCCCCGCACCTTGCTCGTGTGGGGCTGGTGTTCAGGGGGACGGTGAGGGTCGTTTCTCTCTTGTACAGCCAGGCGTCTATGTGTACGTTCCAAAGATTCCTCGCAGTAAAGTCTTTTAATTCCCTAGTTTAACAAGGATTAAATTTATTTGCAAGAGGGAACCCCAGCGACAAAAAGGAATAAAGAATCCAGTAGTCAGAATTCAGAATCTGCATCCTTGATTCCGTGTCCTGAATCCTGTATCCTGCGTCTTTAGAATCCAGAGGGTGGCAATGGTCAATCCGATAAAGGTAACCATGAAAAAATGTCTCTTATTCCTTGTCTTTCTTTGTCTTTTTGTAACCACCTGTGTACCTGGTGGTGCTACCGCTTCGGAGATAAAACCAGTAAACGAAACCATTCCCATCACTGCCTTTACCGATGAGGAACTGGCGAAGGGCGGGCCGATAGGGTGGGAGGTCCATCCGGGGATATGTAGAAAGATACTCAAGAAGGCCCAACCCAGGGTACTGGAGCTTGAGGGGGAGCAATCCACCCCTTCGGCTTCGCTCAGGGCAGGCTCAGGCGGACTTCCGCATAACAAACGCATACTCCAAGTCAAGACGGTGGACGACGGCCTCGTCTTATTGAGGAAGGTGGGCAGAAAGGCCAATCAGTACCCCCTGTTAGGGTGGAGCTGGAAGGTCTCTAACGTCCTGCCCCAGAGCAGGGAGAAGGAGGAGGGAGGGGACGATTATCCTGCCGCCGTCTGTATAGTATACGCAAAGACGTTTATGGGCATCCCCCGTCATATCAGGGGGCTAATCTACGTATGGGGGTCAAACGTTACGGCAGGCGAACGTTACACAAGCCCCTGTGACGAGAGGTTCAGGATAATTGTGGTACAAGGCGGGCCGGAAGGGGTAGGCCAGTGGTTCCAGCACAAGGTCAACCATCCCCAGGACTACCTTATAGAGTTTGGAGAGGTACCCGACAGGGTCTATGCCGTTGGGATACAGACCAACACCGACCGCACCCACGGCGAGGTAGAGGGCAACTACGCAGATATAGTCTTGAGCCGTTATTAAAGGATTCGGGATACAGAATTCGGAATATAGAATACAGAGGGTAAATTCTTTGGTCTGTAGGGTGTGTCAAGACGCACCATCTGACCTGATAAACGGTGCGTTACACGCACCCTACAAAACTGACCCGAAGGGTCATTCTGAACGGAGTGAAGAATCCAGATTCTGCCCCTTCACTTTGTTCAGGGTCAAAATGACGTTGAACCAGCCCAAAAACCTCTTGCTTTAAGACCTTGCTTGGTAGTATCTTTACCCTTATGGTGTAATCCGCCGCAGGCGGACTTTCTTTAATTACTTACTTAGTTACCAAAACTTCGGAGGTGTCTTACGCCTCTTCCTAGTTATTCAAGTTTTTACAGGCATTATAGGACAACACCTGTAACCATAATATTAAGAAATAAATATGTCTTTACGCGATATCCCATTAAAGCTCTCATATAACTCAGGGGGAGATAATTTAATAGAGGAATTTTATATTCCTTGCTTTAAGAACTCAGTAAGATATGAAAGGGCTGTCGGGTTTTTCACTAGTGAAATATTAAGTGTAATATCCGCTGGATTAAATGAGTTCATTGTAAATAGTGGCATAATGAATCTTATTTGTAGTCCAAAATTTAGTGAAGAGGATATTAAAGCTATCGAAAAGGGATATGAGGATCGTAATTCAGTAATCTATTCCGCTCTGCTCAGAGAGATTAATCAAATACCTGAAGGTATAATTAACGATAATTTGAACTTTTTATCCTGGCTTATTACAGTTAATAGACTTGAAATAAAAGTTGCTTTGCCAGAACATATAAGTTGGGATAATTACGGAATATATCATGAAAAGATGGGTTTGTTTTATGATGATGAAGAAAATGTAGTTGCATTTTCTGGGTCCAATAACGAGACATTATATAGTGTAACTTATAATTATGAGTCATTCGATGTTTATAAGTCTTGGGTAGACAAGGACCGTTGCGGTCTAAAGATAGAACATTTTAAGGAGTTATGGAAAGACGCTTCTTATGGAGTAAAAATTTATGATTTCCCAGTAGCTATTAAGAAAAAAATAATTGAGAAAGTTATTCCACAGGAGTGGCCAGCGATTAAGCACGGTTCAACAATAAGTAAGAAAACCAGTAAAAATGTTGACCCAAAAATATTTTTAGACAATCTATGGTATTTTCAAAAAGAAGCTATTGATCATTGGAGAGAAAATGAATTTAGTGGAATTCTTTCGATGGCAACTGGTACGGGGAAGACCAAAACAGCAATAGGTGGCCTTATTGAGCTACAAAAATTAAAAGGCGGCATTTTAACTATTGTTTGCTGTCCACAGAATACAATCCTTAAACAATGGCAGAATGAAATCGATGAGCTTAGTATTTTTAAAGATTCAATTGTCGCTGACAGCACCAATACTAACTGGGCGCGACAGGTAGCAGATAAGGTAATCGATTACAATGAGGGGTATATTAATAACTGCGTGATTTACACGACCTATAATACTTTATCGAGTGAGAAATTTATAAACATTATGTCTAAGCTTGGAAAAACATCGCTATTGGTTTGTGATGAAGTGCATTGGGCCGGGGCAGATACATTTCGCCAGGGCTTGCTACCAATATTTAACTATAGGTTAGGATTAAGTGCTACGCCGGTTAGATATATGGATGAAGAGGGAACAGATGAAATTAAGGGTTATTTCGGAAAGGTGGTATACGAATTTTCACTAGAAAGAGCATTAAAAGAAGTTAATCCAGAAACGCAAAAAACCTTTCTTTCTTCATATCAGTACTATCCAAAATTCGTTTCGTTAAACGAAGAAGAATTAATTGAATATAATGAACTTACTGCGCAAATAAAGAGACAATATGCCAAAGAAAGCATATTAGATAAGCATAGCGCAAGGTATCAAAGACTTTGCGAAAAAAGACAAGCTGTGATTATCAATGCACATTCAAAGTTTGAAATGTTGGAACAGTTGATAACTTTATTAGAACCCGTAATGTATCTATTGATATATTGCTCACCACAACAAATTGATATTGTCCAAGAATTATTGAATCAAAAAGGCATAGTAAATCACAGATTCACTGGTGAAGAAGGTGTTTGTCCAAAAAAGGAATACATCGGGGTGAGTGAGAGGGACTACATAATATCTAAGTTTGAAAGTAGTGACTACAAAACATTAGTGGCGATGAGATGTTTAGATGAAGGTGTTAATATACTGAGAGCAGAGGTAGCTATTTTAATGGCAAGTTCTGGTAATCCGAAAGAATATATCCAAAGAAGAGGTAGATTATTGCGGAGGCATTCAGCCAAGCAAAGCGTAAAGATATATGATTTAATTGTTATGCCATATTCCGACAAATGTAACTTGAAAGACATTGGTGAAGATGAGTTAAAGATACTCAAAAAAGAATTTAAACGATACGAAGAATTTGCAAGTTTAGCAGACAATAAGCTAGAGGCCATGAATGAGGTCTTTAAAATAAAAGAGGCCTACAATATTTATTAAAAAAAGGAGTTGGCTATGAAAGCTCGACATGAGATTAATAAAAGAATAGTTAAAGAGATTGATAATTTGGCTACCCAAGAAGAAATTAAAGAATTCTTAAAAGAAATATTATCTTTTGAACTCGATATTATTGATAAAGAGCATCCGCGGTTTTCAGAGACATACGATGAGATATTTAATAGGGTTTTTTAAATAGGGGGGCGTATGAGATCTGTAAGAATAAAGAAAATAGAATTATTGAACTATAGACAATTTGTTGGCCAGAAGATCGAATTTAAGCTCGATGAAAACAAAAACATTATTGTTATAGAGGGTAAAACCGGTTTTGGTAAATCGAATATCTACAATGCGATAAACTGGTGTTTCTTTGGGGTAGAAGAGCATTTAAGGCCCGATGACAGGTCTCTCCCTATATGCAATACTAAGCAATTCACGCAACTTAAGGCTGGCAAATCGCTTGAAACAATTGTTAAGATCGTGTTGGATACTGATGAGGGATGCAAAGAGATTGAAAGGAAAGTAGTTACACATAGGAACGAAGGTGGTAAGCCTTATCAAGAAAAATCTGAGCTAAAAATAATGGAGCAAATTGATAAGGATTGGAAACTATCTCCTTATCCTGAATACATAATCTCGCGTATCTTGCCTAGAAGTATGCGGCATTTCTTTTTTATTGATGGCGAAAAGCTTAGGCAACAATTTGAGAATATTGAACCAGATCAAGTCAAGCGCTCCATTTTTGATCTGTCCCAAATTACATTACTACAGAATGCTATTGAACACCTTGACTCCTTTAAGAATTCATTCAGGAAAATTATTAAAAACGAGCCAGATTTGAACTGGATTGAGGATGCAATAGAGCAGTTTAAAAATAAAATAAGTAATAAAAAGGAAGAATTAGAAAAAATAAAAGTTACATTAAATAATGCTTCTATTAATAAAAAGAAACTTGATCAGGAACTAGATAAAACTGGTAATAAAGATGTCCAAGCTTTAGAAACAGAAAGGAAAAGCCTTGAACAAAATATTGTGGCCATAGAAAACCAAATGAAAGAGAAGAAACAAGAATACGCTCAGTATCTGTTTAAGATTGCTCCAGGAGTTGTGATAAAGAAAGCTATAGAGCACACTCTTGATATTATTTCAAAACTCGAACATTCAAATGAGCTGCCACCTAAAATACAATCTACTTTTCTGGAAGAACTATTAGCCAAAAATGAGTGTATATGCGGTACGGATTTAGGTAAAAAGGAAAACCATAGCAGAAGAGAAAAACTAGAGCAGTTATTGAAAAAATCGAAGTATTCCATCATCGTTGATGACACCTTGAGCCTCAAATATGCGTTAAAAGAAATAATGAGAGACAGTCAGGGTGCTGGTGCAAAGATTACTGACTACGAACTCAAGCTCAAAGATTTAGAAGACAAAATGACCGAGCTACAAGAAAAGCTAAAAGAGATAATTACCCAAATTGGAAGTATAGATAGTGTAAAAATAAAAGCTATACATAAAGAGCGAGAAGAATATAAAGAAGCGATATATGAAAACAGGGGCAGGTATGGTAATTTAGAACAAACGATAAAGAATGAAGAAGATAAGTTGCGAGAACAAGAAAAAATATACAATATAGAAATATCTAAGAAGAATAAATACAAGACTATTAAGGATAAAATCGATATCTGTGATGAAAGTATTAAACAACTGGGGATAATAAAAGAAAAAATCATGGATGAGATTAGAAGCGAAACCGAAGCCCATGTAAAAAGCTATTTTAATAAATTGATAACAGCAAAGAATTTTCAAGATGTCAAGATAAACAGAGACTATGAATTAATCGTCGAAAAGGACAAGTTTAACGCCGTTACTTCGTTATCTGCAGGTGAAACTTTATGCATGGGGTATTCTTTTATGTCAGCATTGAGACAAACATCAGGTTTTTTGGCCCCAATAGTAATAGATTCGCCCTTGGCAAAAATTGATACCGAATACAGAATTAATGTTGCTGAGTGGTTTAGAAAAGCGCTTAAAAATGTGCAAGTTATCTTATTAGTTACTGATGCGGAGTATACAGAGGGTTTTAAAAAAGAAATCGGTTCTTCAGTAAACCAGGAGTTTTTGTTGGTACATGACGAAAAGAAAGGAATTTCGGAGGTGACTAAATATGGAAAGTAAAGCTATCAAGGACCCACAGATATTTATAAGTAAAGAAGCAAGACAATTATTTGATAATTTACGAGAACAGTTAGAAGAGTTTAAGCAGATGGATAACAGAGACTTTTTTATGCTTGCAGTCCTATTTGGTTATCTCAACAATAAAAGGAAGAAATTAGAACATTCAAGTAAAACAGAAAGTGGTTTTACAAGAGAACGTTATTTGTCATTGGAAGATAACGGAATATTAAAGGCAATCGCGATAGCTGGTGAAAAAGACATCAGCATTGTTAATAAAATTGTACATGTATATTCTATTGCAGAGGAATATGCAAACGGAGGTATATCTTATTTAAAGGAGTTTATTTTTGGTGACCAAGCTAGTTTTATTAAAAACTTTGCACACGAAATAAAAAAGTTATCAAAATAGCTATTCCTCTAAATGCTGCCACTGGTTTTCATCGCAATTACACTCGGCAAATAAAAATAACTGTACAATACCCCACAATGTGTGGTATAATATGGACAAATGCAAAAAAAGAGCATATATAAGTTTTTTCTTTAGAGATAGTATTTCCAATAACAGAAAAAGAGGATATCTAACGGTAGCCTTTAATAGCGATGACGCTATTTATGCAAAATGTAAGAAGCTTGGCACTTCTAAGATAAAAAAGATTATAGGTATTGACTCCTATAAGGATTTAGTTGAGAAAGCGAAAAAAGAGAATAGGACATTGGGTAACTATATCAAATATAGATTAATAAAAAAGCTAAGTTAGCTAGATGAATAAAAAAATTTTGTTGGTAGAACCTGCTTATAAAAGTAAATATCCGCCTCTTGGGCTTATGAAGCTTTCGACTTATCATAAGATGAAAGGCGATGAAGTAGCATTCGTTAGAGGGTGTAGTATGGAGGCTCGGGGTCAGTTCTGGGACAAGGTGTATATAACCACTTTGTTTACATTTACTTGGAATGAAACGATTAAAACCATAAAGTTTTATAAAGAAACGTTATTTAACTTATCAGGCAAATGTTATGTTGGGGGGATATTAGCGAGTTTAATGCCAAGACAAATATTTAACGAGACAGGAATTCAGCCAATTCAAGGTTTATTAAATGACCCTAAGAAAATAGACCAAGATGATGATATCATCATAGATAAACTATCACCCGACTATGAAATTATAGATCATGTTAAAAACGCAAACTTTTCTTACGAAAACACAGATGCATATTTAGGCTATACAACTAGAGGTTGTGTTTGGAAATGTGAATTTTGTGCTGTAAAGGAGTTTGAGCCAAAATATATACCCCATATAGATATTCGTTCGATGATCAAAGAAATTGATAGCAAATTTGGCGAAAAACAGAATTTGTTATTAATGGATAATAATGTTTTGGCTTCCCCGCAATTTGACCAGATAATAAACGACATAAAAGAGGCTGGCTTTGTTAAGGGGGCCACTTTTGGTAAGACAAGAAGAAAAAGAATGGTTGATTTTAACCAAGGCCTAGATGCGCGATTGTTTACCGAGGCAAAGATGAAACGCTTATCCGAGATCCCATTGGAGCCAATGAGAATTGCTTTTGATGACATACAGTATAAGGAAACATATGTCAAAGCAGTGAGGCTCGCGCATAAATATGGTCAAAAAAACATGTCAAATTATATTCTCTATAATTTTAAAGACACCCCGGAAGACTTTTATGAAAGACTTAAAATAAATATTGAACTAAATAAGGAATTTGCGCGAGATAAACATGGCGTTAGAACTAATATTTATTCATTTCCAATGAGATATATTCCCTTAGACGCAAAAGATAGGGATATTGATACCGGTAATCGCAATTGGAATAAGAGATATCTTAGGGGTGTGAAGATTATTTTAAATGTAACAAAAGGACCTGTAATGCCAGGTGCCGAGTTTTTCTATCAAGCTTTTGGTAATGACGCAGAAGAATTCAAGGCAATTTTACTGATGCCCGAAGACTTTATAAGGAATAGAGTTGTTCTTAATTGGCGAAAAGTAAAAGGAATCAAAAGACTCAAACCGTATGTTAGAAATTGGATGGATATCTATTTTGATTTGTCGCAGGACGAGAGAAGCAAGCTAATAGAAATCCTATCATCTAACGGAATGTCAACAGTACAAGAAGAGATTAATAATAGTGATAGTAAAAAAATTAAGAAATTACTTGGGTATCATCTAAATGCGATAGAAGAGGTGGCTAAGTATAAAAATGCATAGACAAAGTCGTACCAAACCAGAAGTGGGTAAATATATTTTGGATGCTATTTCTATCGGAATGTATAACAATCCGTTGATGGTTCTTAGAGAGTATATACAAAACAGCACTGATTCTATAGACGAATTTAAGAAAAATATTGGGTTTGATATTAAACAACCAAGAATTGAAATTTCTATCGATGGTGTCTTGAGATCGTTAACAATTAAAGATAACGGAGCAGGAGTTCCCTCTAAAATTGCATCGAGTGTTTTACATAACCTGGGCAAAAGTCTGAAAATGGCAAGTTTAAATAGGGGGTTTCGCGGGATTGGGCGCTTGGGTGGGTTAGGATATTGCGACGAACTAAAGTTCATAACAAAGGCCAAAGGCGAATCCATTTATTCAATCAGCCAATGGGATTGTAAAAAGCTGAGAGAATTTATTAATCACGACTGCGAATTATTAGACGCCTCTGCGTTAATTCGAAAGGTGGTCGAATTTTCGCAGCATAAATATGAAAATAGCTCTAAAGACCATTTTTTTATCGTAGAAATGAACAGAGTCAGGAGTTCGAAGGATATATTGCTAGATGTTCCAGCAATTAAGTCGTATCTTTCCCAAGTTGCTCCAGTCCCTTTTGATATCAAAAAGTTTAGTCTAGCAGAAAAAATAGATAAAGCATTACGAGATAGAGTCCCTTTTTACGATACATATGCAATATTTGTAAATGATGAACAGATTTTTAAGCCCTACAAAGATGAGATTAGGATTAGCCAGGAGAATATAGACCGAATTAAGCAAATTGAACTCAAACAATTTGAAAACAGAAACGGTCTTTTGGCTTTTGGTTGGATAGCTGATTTACAATTTTTAGGTATCATAAGTTCTTCTGACCTGGTAGATGGCATACGGTTAAGAAGCGGAAATATCCTGATAGGTGATAAAGGCATCCTCTCAGATTTCTTTAGGGAGAGTAGGTTTAATAATTATTTGGTTGGAGAAATTCATATTGTCGATCCAAGACTTATTCTAAACTCCAGAAGAGATGATTTTGAGGATAACTATTATAAGGAAGAATTTTATAATGTTTTTGTAAAAGAAATAGGTATCCCAATGTCGCAAAAAATTAGGAAAGCTTCTGAACAGAGAAGTGAGCTGAGGAAATTTAATAGATATAGACAGTTAATTAAAGAATCTCAGGATATTGCTAAGCATGGTTATCTTTCCACAGCTCACTACAAAAACGTATTGAAAAATCTTAAACAAACATGCGATGAGTTAAAAAAAAGTTTTGAATTCAAGGCGGTTGACGCGTTGGTCAATGAGATTAACCAGGCAGAACATCGTCTAGATAAGGTTCATAATATAGGCATAAGAAAAAATGAGTTAAAAACCATCTTTGATATGATATATAAAAACTGTAGCAATAAGATTGAGGGGCTTGAAATAATAAAACAGACATTAACATTTTTGGACAAATAAAGGTCAAGTCCCATTTCCCCCTGTAAAAACTAAGAGGCATAAGTCTCGTATCCTATTTCTTCCCCCGTTGTCTCCCCCGCAGGAGTCTTAAGACCCTCCGCATGTCTTCGGGTGGTGTGGCTAAGCTAGGAATGTCATCAAGAGCCCCGGTACTGAGACGAGCCGTCGGTTCACCGGGTCAGGGGATAGACCAAAGCCCTCCATGGTATAGGCCCCCAGGAGTGGCTCTGTGCCTTCGTCTCCAAAGACCACAAGAGTGGTGCGGGTTTGTCCATCCAGACGCACACGGGTCTCTGCCATTTCTCTTTCTATTCGCCGTCCATCGGCTAAGACGAAGGGGAATCTGAAGGCAGGGATGACTCCGAGTCTTTCAAGTAAAGACCGGGGTACCCAGGTGTAGGTGGCTCCAGTGTCTACGAGGGCATTAACAGACTCCCACTGCTTACCCAATGGGTCACTGACTGCAATGTTAACATGGAATGTGCCCATATAGTTGTCCTGGTCTGCAAACGGCTAGTTGGTCTTTCGGCGAACATCGGGTATTTTAGGCCGTTTTTATATACTTGGCAAGACCAAATCCGAAAGGCATAATTTCAGATTGTTTTTGAGACCTCTGAAAAACTCCACTCACCTGTCATTCTGAGGGAGCGAAGCGACCGAAGAATCTCCTAAAATACTAGATTCTTCGCTTCGCTCAGAATGACAAAGGGTGCTGTAGCGACTTTTGCAGAGGTCTCTTTTTAACTTTTGGACTTCTTTCTTCCCCTTAGCAGTTTTAACACCCTCTGCATGTCCTCTGGCAGTTCGGCCTGGAAGGAGACCCTCTTCTTCAGGATTGGGTGGAAGAATTCTATCCGATAGGCATGGAGGGCCTGGCGTTCCAGTATGGGGGGTTCGTCTGCAGGGGCACGTTGCAACGTGCCCCTACCGGTAATGTCCCGTGCGTAGAGGCAATCACGGGTGTTGTAAGCGGCGTCGGCTACGATGGGGTGGCCTATGGCCTTCATGTGTACCCTTATCTGGTGGGTACGGCCAGTGCGGGGCATGACCTTTACGAGGGTGAAATCTCCAAAACGTTCCAAGACCTCGTATATGGAGGTGGCCTCTTTGCCCCCCTCGTCGTGCCTGATGGACATCTTTAGCCTGTCTTTTTTGTGCTTGCCTATGGGTAGCTCTACCTGGTCTGAATCCAGTTCCACGTCCCCCTCTACCAGGGCCAGATACTCCTTGTGGACGGTCCGTCTCTCAAACTGCCTGGCGACGTCCTCGTGCACCGCATCGCTCTTTATTACGAGCATTACGCCGCTGGTGTCCCTGTCCAGCCGATGGACGATGCCTGCCTTGTAGTGGCCGCCTGATTTGGATAATTTCTCGCAATGGAACAGGAGGGCGTTGACCAGTGTACCGCTCATGTATCTGGAGGCAGGATGGACTACCATATCAGGGGGCTTGTTGACGAGCATGAGGTATTCGTCCTCATAGATGATGTCCAGGGGGATGTCCTCCGGTTTGAGGTGTTCTTTCTCCAGTATGGGGATTTCCAGGGTGATGGTATCACCCTTATGGATGGAGTAACTGGCCTTGACGGCCTTATTGTCTACCTTTACGGCCCCCTCCCTGATGAGTCTTTGCAGGAAGGAACGGGAATACTGCTGGAGTCTGGCGGCGAGGTATTTGTCCAGGCGGCGGCCCTGGTAGTCTCTTCTGACCTCTAGCTCCAGGGTGGTACCAGCCTCGAACGGACCCGGCAACTGGGAAGGCTGTACTGCTGGGTGTGTTGCCTGTTCTTTCAATTCGTTCTTCAAGGGGATGGTTGGTTACTAAGCACTTATGTACTAAGCACTAGGCACTAAGCACTAAAAGGAGTTCCTTAGTTCCTAGTGCCTAGTCCCTAGTGCATAGTCCCTAGTCCCTGGTGTCTAGTGGTCTACTTCATCCTGTCCAGCCTGTACTGGGCCAGTCCCCCCCACGGGCTTTGGGGGGCAAGGTGCACGGCCTCCTGGAAGGCCTTTCGTGCCTCTTCCAGTTGCCCCATCTTCTCCAGACAGCGTCCTATATCCCACTTCTCCTGGGCCGTGAAGTAAGGGTTATCCGGGGGCGCATTGCCCTGGAGGTACTGGATAGCGGCGTCAAAGTGCCCCTTCTCCTCAAAGGCATAGGCTATGGACTGCCTGACCATGGGTGCCAGGGGGTGATCGCCGTAATGGTCTAGAAACTCCTTGTACTGGGCTACGGCCTCATCGTATTTCTTGGCGGTGTAGAGGGTATTGCCCAGTTGGAAGAGGGCCCACGGGGCGGCCTTGCCGGCAGTACTGCCCTCCAGTACCTTTTTGTACCCCTCAATGGCCGAGTTAAGGGTCTCGTCCCTGTTGGTCTCCTTGCCCTGGAACTCTAACGTGTCCACTTCTGTGGTGAGTTCACCGATAGTCCTCCATGCCTTCTCATACTCCCTGGTCTTTTTGTTAAAATAGCTTACGCTTACTACGGCCAGGCCGGAGACCAGTATCGCTATCAAGGCGATAGGCAGTTTATTCTCCTTTAAATAGTTAAGGAGTTTCTTGCCTGTTTCTATCATTTCTTCTGGTGTCATCGTCTCAGCTTCCCTTCTAATCTAGTAGCCGCAACCTTTAGGTTGCGTCGTTTCTCGCAGGCTAAAGTCATGCCAAAGGCAGACCTGCCTCAGGCACAGCCTGCGGCTACGCATCGCGTCTCAGTCCATTGAACAATAGTTCGTTTTCTTGAAAGATATTCTTTACCTCTTGCGGGTCCAGTCCTGCACCCATAGCCACCTTTTCAGCAGAGGGGCGGTCAAGGAGGTCCTCAGGGTTGTGGGAATCAGAGCCAAAAACCAGGGCGGCCCCCGTCTTTCTGGCCATGAGGGCTACGTGTCCATTGGTAAGGCAGTGTCCCTTACGCCCGGATATCTCCAACCTTACCCCTTTCTGCCTGGCTAACCTGGCGTCCTCTTCGGTAATAAGGCCAGGGTGGGTAATAACGTCTGCCCCGGCCTCTATCCCGGCACGGTTGGTCCCGGGCATTACCGGTTCTACAAGTGTCTCCCCGTGGACGAGTACCACTTCAGCCCCCAGTTCCCTGGCCTGTCTAACCAGCCTGGTTAGTTCCTGGGGTCTGATGTGGGTGAGTTCCGCCCCGGCCTTGACCTTGAGCCTCATTGTATCTGTTAGTTCCTTACAAATCTTTACCAGTCTTGGGATGACAAAGTCTATGTTAGAGGAGTCAACGTGGTCAGTAATCACCAGCCCCCTGAAGTCCTTGGCCTCACAACGTCTGGCCAGTTCCCCTGGCAGGAGGGCACCATCTGATAATAGGCTATGGGTATGGAGGTCAAACACTTGCTTAGTCCTTCCTGTGTAGGGATTTGAATCAATCCCTACTTCACACCTTGATTATATATGCCCCCATAGACCTTAGCAAGCACCATTAACTAGGGGATAGGGGGTAGGGAGTAGGGAGTAGCAACCATAATACATATTATTTTATTCCCTACCCCCTACTCCCTATTCCCTAGCCCCTACTCCCACCTAGGTTCCTTTTTGTTGTTTATATCCTCAAGTGTTGACTTCGTTGCCTTGATGATGGCACGATTTTCCATTGCGGCGTCTGGGATGACATCTGGCCCCTTTGAGAGGATATACTGGAGTCTTTCTATCGCCTGGGACTTCTGGTCTAGCTTCCAGAGTACCTTTGCCAGGACGTACTGGTTGTAGAGGTAGTTCGGCGCTATCCCTACAGCCAACTGGGCATGTATGATGGCATCGTCTGTATCATCGGTCGCCAGGTGGAACTCAGCCATAAACCTGTGGGGGCCGCCGTAGTCGCACTTCTCGTCCAGTTGTATGGCCCGGTGGAAGTCTTTCTTTATTCCTCCCCCGAAGAGTCCCCCTACCCCGGACACCTTCTTCTTATCCCTGAAGGAGCCTGTACTCACGCCCCTCCAGAAATAGGCCTCGCCATTCTTATTATTAATATCTATAGCCTTGCCGGCGTAGTCAATACCATCTTTGTAGCCCTGCAATACCTTATCGTCATCGCTCAGGCAGTAGTAGGCAAGCTCAAAATTGGCCCTTGAAAGGCGGAGGTAAATATCGGAAAGGGCTTTCTCGTTGTCCTTATCCTTGGGGACTCCTGCAAGGGCCTCTTGATATTTCTTGATAGCCCCTTGCATGCTCGTCGCCTCCTCCCCCTCGTGGTTCCTGTGGGCAAAGAGCTTGTCCCCCTCGTCCATACACTGCTTCCAGTCCGCACTGACGTCGCCCATAGCAAAGGCAATACTAATGATAAAGACGAGCGTCCTTAAAATAAGATTAGAAATATACAAATGTCCCCTCCTTGTGACAGACCTGTCCTGTACCAACAAGCCATCCACACCGGCAATTATCTCCCAAATAAATTACACACCCCCTGTAGTAAAGAAAGAGGATACATCTTTTCCCTCAAATTTCCACAAAAAATTTAACGTCACCACGCTTGCAAAGAATTTGACAAAATGGCCAAAAAGCCTTAGGCTAAATATTAAAGACCTCAGAAAAACCCCGCTCACTTGTCACTCTGAGGAAGTGAAGCGACCGAAGAATCTGACACGAAGTGTCACCCTGAGCGAAAGCGAAGGGTCTAGAGATTCTTCCCCTTCACTTCGTTCAGGGTCAGAATGACAGGTAGTGCCCCGAAGACTTTTGCAGAGGTCTCTATTGCAAAGGAAAATAGATATTTAGCATTAGGGGCAGAGCTCCAATGCTATAGCCCTGGTGCTCCGCCACCAGGGCTGGCCCTGGCCCCCAGTCTCTGGTGTTTAGATGTTAGAAAGTTACGTCCAGATAAAAGAAACCCTCAAGGCCATAAAAAGGGAACTCCTCTGGGTACACCTGGCCGAGGGGTTGGCCTTAATAATTGCCGTCTCTCTGCTTATCTTCTTGTTAGGGATAGGCCTTGCGGGTGGCCTTGCTGACCTGCCCTGGGGCCGTGAAGCATATCTACTGCTGTGGGTGATAGTCCTGGCTTATACCTCTTATCGTCATGTATATATCCCCCTCATGCCATTTCTATCGGAAGATAACCTGGCCTTATTTATTGAGAGGGGACGGCCAGAATTGAAAGATTCTCTAATAAACTCCATCCAGCTTGGACGTGACCTCTCTAACCCCCAGAAGGCACGGTTCTTCTCACATGACCTTGTAGCCGAGTTACTGAAAGATACGGCTAATAGGCTGAAAGGGCTTGAACCTAAAGAGATTGTCTCAAGACACGGGCTGTGGAGGAACTTCAAGGGCCTGACCCTGACCATAGGCTTGCTTGGCCTCTTCTGGGCCCTTGAGCCTGGCTACTTCCTGGGGGGCTATCAATTCCTGCGTAGTGGCTATCCTGCCGCCGCAGCCCCGCCTGGCCCACCAGTAATAGGGGACTTCATCCTTACCTATAAGTATCCCATGTATACCGCCCTGCCCCCCAGGACGGTCTCAGGCTCCAGTGGAGACCTCAAGGCCCTGAGGGGGAGTCAGGTAGAGATAACTGCCAGGAGCGACCGCCCCCTGGCCTCCGCCAATCTTGTAGTGAACGGGGTCTCCAGCACCCCTGTAAGGGTGGAAGGCAACGCCCTCAAGGGGAGTATCGTCCTCCTGGAGGGCGGCAACTACTGTCTTGAGGTCACGCTACCGGTAGGGGCACGTTGCAACGTGCCCCTACTGTCCAGTCCTCATAGCATAACTATTGAAGAAGACGAGTATCCGACCATCACCATCCAGGCGCCCGAGGAAGTGAAGGTGGTGATGGAGAGGGATAAAGTAGGAATCCAGTACCGGGCCAGGGATGATTTTGGGTTAAAAGAGGTCAGGCTGGTCATGGAGGGTAAGGGGGTAACCAGGGGACTGGAGACGTTTGAGTCCGCCTACACACCCGGTCCATCCGGGGCGGATACTGCCTCAGGTGTACGGGAACATAGGGGTAGTTACGATTGGGACCTGTCCACCTTAGGTGGACTAAAGCCTTCTCCAGGGGAGAGGCTGGCCTATCATCTGGAGGCCCTGGATAATGACACCGTTAGCGGCCCCAAGGTGTCCCGCTCTAAAACCCACTATTTAGAGGTCTACAGTCCTGAGAAAAAGCACTACGAGATGCTTTCCCTCCAGGAGACCCTCTTTAAAGAGATGATCCAGGTCCTGGCGGAGGAACTAGTAAAGACCCCAAAGGCCGCCCCCTCCAGGGAGGAACTCCTCCTGGAGCAGGAGGTGTTAAGGCAGAAGGGCCTTGGACTACTGGACCTCTTCCGAAAGGTGTTAACGGATATGGAAGGGGATGCCCTGGCTAATTACACGGTTTACTATAGCTTACAAAACATGCAGTCAAGGCTATCAGGGCTATTTGAGGAGAGGGAAGAGAGGGTAATGGCCCTGAGACGCAGTTTTGCCGATAGATTCAGGGGGGAACTCCAGTCCCATCAGGAGAAAGAGGTGCAGGAACTGGAAGGGGACGTATTGTTTCTAGCAGAACTCCTTCGGAAGGAAAGGCTGGACGATTTCATGGGGATGGATAGGCACGTTGACAATTCCCAGCAGGCCTTAACTCGTCTCCTTGAAGACCTCCGTCAGGGGAAGGAGGGGGCCGCTGACCAAGCCATGAAGGAGTTACAGAGGTTAGAAGAATTAATTAAGGAGATGATGGAAAAACTCTCCCAGATGTCCAGCCACCGTATGGAAGAGTTTATCAACGTAGACGCCCTGAAGAACCTGGCCGATGTGGAGCTGGCCAGGGAATTGGAAGAGATGAGGAAGGCCCTGGAGAGTGGAGACCTGGAGAAGGCCCTCCAGTCCGCCCTCAAGGCCCTGGACTCTATGGAAAAGATGCTCCAGCAGATGGGCCAGAGTGCCCAACAGTACGTGGACTCTACCTACTCCGAGGCCCTGCAGAAGATGCATAACCTGGACAAGAGGCTCAAAGAGCTGGAGGAAAACGAGAAACACCTGGCCCAGTCTACCGAAAAACTGAAGAAAGACATACAGTCCAGGACCCAGGAAAAAATGGACGGTACCCTGGAAGGTATCCTCCAGCGTCAGGAGAAAAGGCTTGAGAAGATGCAGGAGGAACTGGGCCAACTAGAGGACCGCCTGCACAGCTACCCGGAGCTAAAGGAATATTCTGCCCAGGAGAAGGAGGTCTCCAAGATGCTCAAGGACAGGGGGAGGAGGGATGGCTGGCCTTTTCTGCCCCCTCTGGGACAACCCATGGGCCGGGAGGATATGGAGAAGCTCAGTGAGAAGATGGCCCGTCTGAACCAGGCGAAGCGGAAGGACCCCATGATAGACACCTACGACGCCCTCTCTGAGGCACTCCCCAACCTTAAGGAAAAGCTGGCCCAGCAGGAGGAGGTGCTGAAGGGACAGGATTTCAAGGAGTCCCTGGAGATGTCTCGCCAGAGCCTCAAGGATTTAAGATACTGGGACTCGGAGATGAAGCGGGCCTCTCCCATGGGTCTACCCAACCGGGAGGCGGAGGAGTTTAACGAAAAATCCTCCGAGCACCTCTCCACCGCCAGGAAGTTAGGGGAGGAGATGGTAAAGGAGTTGGAATCCATTGCCGATGCCTTTGAGGAGCGTAGTAAGACGTTGACGCAGGAGGAAAAGGAGACCTTTAAAGGACTGGCAGGCAGGCAGGAGGAGCTGGGGGATCAGGCCCAGACACTGAGCCAATCCCTTGAGAAGCTCTCCCAGGGTAATCCTGTTATGGGTGGAGAGTCCACAGGGCATCTGAAAGAGGCTGAAGGCCGCATGGGGAAGGCCACGCAGAGACTCTCCAGGGAGGATGCCCCCCAGTCTCTGACGGAAGAGAGAGAGGCCCTGCATGAACTGGCCCAGGCCAGGAAGGGACTTGGAGAGTCTATGGAAAGGCTCGCAAAGGGGATGATGTCCAGGGGATTGCCCATGCCGCAGTACGTCATGCGGCGTAGAGACATGGGGGAGGACGGAGACAGGGGCTTCTCCCTGGAGGAGGTAAAGATACCCACTGCCGAGGCCTATAAGGTACCCAAGGAGTTTCGCCAGGACATCCTGGACGCCATGAAACAGGGCCTGCCCCAGAAGTATCAGGAACTAAATAAGGACTACTATAGGAAATTGGTTGAGTAGCGTCTGGAAAGTAGGGAACATACGGAATTGTAAGATGAAGATTGAAAATTTTAAATTTAAAATTTCCAATTTCCAATTTCCAATTAGAAAGCACCTATTACCTACTGTCTACTGCCTACTGCTTACTGTCTACTGCCTACTCCCATCAGATTTATGGGCCTCAGACCCCCAGACCCCCTATGAACTCTATCACCTGGGGGACGAACACCTGACCCACTGGGAAATAGAAGAGGCCGAGGAGGTGTCCCGTACCCTGATGGGCCTCTATGGGGACAGCCCGGAGGCCCTGTATCTGGCGTCAAAGGTAAAGTTCTACCTGGGGGATTACAATGGGGCCATAAAGCTACTGGAAGGGCGCCCCAAAGATTACCCTGAAGGCAGGGAGTTCCTCGTCTTCCTCACACGTATATATGGGACGGCCAGGGACTTTGCGGAGTATCCTACCCCCCATTTCCTCCTCCGCTACACCCCAGGCAAAGACGAGGTACTTCTGGATTACGCCCAGGAGGCCCTGGAAAAG
The DNA here is from genome assembly GCA_016209685.1 of Planctomycetota bacterium. Classification (GTDB taxonomy): domain Bacteria; phylum Planctomycetota; class Brocadiia; order Brocadiales; family Bathyanammoxibiaceae; genus 2-12-FULL-52-36. The sequence continues at coordinate 191,717 of JACQVQ010000013.1, forward strand.
GCATACACGGAAATAGGCAAGGACCTTGATTTCTCCCCGAAGGATAAAGTCGTAGTAGAGATATACCCTACCCTGGAGTCCTTCTCGGCGGCAAGCACCTTGACCAGAAAAGAGATAGAGACCTCAGGGGCAGTAGCCATCTGCCACTTTAACCGCCTCATGGTACTCTCCCCCAGGCTCTTACTCAGGGGTTATCCCTGGATGGATACCCTGGCCCATGAGTACGTCCATTACGTCATAAGCCACAAGACCCGCAACCTCACCCCCATCTGGTTCCACGAGGGGTTGGCCAAGTTTGAGGAGTCCAGATGGAAATCTGCCGGGGGGAGAGACCTCACCCCGGTACAGAGGCACCTCCTGGCCCAGGCCCTGGAGAGGGACTCCTTTATTACCTTTGAGGAGATGCACCCCTCCATAGCCAAGCTCAAGAGCAGGGAAGACGCCGCCCTGGCCTTTGCAGAGGTGCTCTCTTCCATCAGATATATAGTAAAGAGGGGAGGCTACCCCCTCCTCAATGAGATACTCCAGGGGATAAGAGGGGGGAAGGGCGTGGAAGAGGCGGTAGCAGACGGCCTTGCCACCTCGTTTGATGATTTTCAAAGGGAATGGCATTCCTACCTCCATGGTCTAGGGTTAAGCAAGATACCGGGTCTCCAGGTCATGGCTACTAAGATAAAGGAGCCGGGGAAGAAAGAGGATAGCCCCATGGAGATAGAGGCCGAGGAGACGAGACGGTTCACCACGCTGGGAGACACACTCCGTGAGGAGAACCGCCCCGATGCCGCCCTCCTTGAGTATGAGAAGGCATACCAACACTCCGGCCTCGGCTCTCCGCAGGTACTAAATAAGCTGGCCAATTCCTACTTATTTAACGGCCGTCTGGAAGAGGCCGAAAGGTTGTTGAACGAGACCATAAACAGCTACCCTGATTATGTCTCTACTTACGTTACCCTGGGGGAACTGCATAAAAGGAAGGGAGAGCCCCATAGGGCCATTGAGAACTACCTTGAGGCCAGCCACATCAACCCCTTCAACCCCGTCGTCCACCAGAGGCTAGCGGTCCTCTACAGAGATACGGGCCAGGAAGAACAGGCCACCGCCTCCATCAATAGGCTGGCCGTACTACTGAAGGGCGAGAGGACATCCACTCCATAACAGCAGTACTGGAATAAGCGTCTGTAAGTTACATACTTATTGAGGATACCTTGACAGGTACCCCAATATACGCTACAAATTAAATAATCACCGTAATAAGACAGAAAAGGACGTTAGCCTTTAAAAAGGGGAAAGTAATGGAAACAAAAAGATACGTATACTGGCAGGAAAATAATATGTGGATTGGGTATCTGGAAGAATATCCGGACTATATGACACAGGGCGAAACAATAGAAGAACTAAAAGAGAACTTAAAAGACATATATAAAGAATTAACCAGCGGTGTCATCCCTCATGTACGAAGAGTTGCTGAATTGAAAATATCGTGAAAAGGAGGGAGTTAATAAAAAAGTTGGAAGAGATGGGGTGTATCTTTATTAGACATGGAGGTAGACACGACTGGTATCAAAATCCCAGGACTAAGGTTTCACAACCCATTCCAAGGCACGGAGAAATAAAAGACGGTCTTGCAAAGCACATAATCAAAATGCTCAAGGATGTCGTAAATGGCTAATAACGTTCCCTGTCGCGTCATCGGTAACGTTATGCCGCCTGACCAAGAACCTATGCAAAAGAGCAACGTCGCTGACTTTACTATCCGAATTCGCTTCCGAATGCCCTCTCGCAACCGTATCGGTATTGACGAAACTGAGGTTGCGTTGGCACCGGCTACTAAACAGCAGGTCATCCTTAAGTCCGGTGACAAGGACAAGACAATCTGCGAATCCGATTGGTTAATTCTCCAGAGTGGCGGATGGGACTCGGAGAAGGCTGTCGAAGACGCAGTGGAGATGCTGTTGGACGCTCTCTGTAGGACTCTCGCATGCCACTACATGGGAGCTGACCTGGGTCGCCGCTCCCCTCAACGAGGTTTTTTCTTTCAGGAGGGCCTTAAGTGGCTGAAGGAAAAGATTGGACGTCCCATTTTGAACGACATTCACGGTCCTATGGTATTTCCGACCGAATTGCGCCCCAAGTTTGCGCGCATGGCAAGTGTCACTTTTCTGACCGTTCAGGATGATCGCTGGAAGAAGACTTTCTCATTTGCTCTTAAGTCACCCGCCCCGCTCAGCGATAGGGAGCGAACGGCGTTCGATCTGTTCAGCGCCGCACACGCAGTAGCTCAAGATTCGGTGGACGCTCGCTTCATACTGCTCTTCGCTGCCATCGAAACTCTCCTTGAGGACAGGCCTCGCCCGGAGCAGGTGGTGAATCACGTTAATCAGCTCATTGCCCTTACAAATAATGCCGACCTCGACAAGGCCGAGAAGGACTCACTTCTGGGGTCGTTGCAGTGGTTGCGCTCTCATTCCATACGGAGTTCTGGTCGCCGCTTTGTGAGGAAACGTTTGGCTGATCGCAGGTACCAAGACCGTTCAGCGGAGGAGGTTTTCTTGGCCTGCTATGATTTGCGGAACCGCCTACTACATGGTGAACAGCCATTCCCAACCCGAGATGAAGTCAGTGGGCTCGTAGGCGCATTGGAACAAATGGTAAGTAATCTGCTCGCGGGGCCAATTCTGGATTTCGACACCGCGTAGTTAGTTGCGGGTCTCCAGACCCGCAACTAGTTAAAACGCTTGCATAAGTACAGCTTTGGGTCGGGAGACCCAAAGCTACCCTATGTTTTATGGTTAGCTACCCCATGCTTTATGGCTAGTTTACATTTGTACCAACTTCTGTCCAAAGTTCAGATTACTTTCATATTTACAAACCACAGGGAATTGTCTATATTTAATCCGCCTCAGGCAGACGAAGAATCTGACACGAAGTGTCACCCTGAGCGGAAGCGAAGGGTCTAGTGATTGCTTCGCTTCCCCTTCGCTCCGCTCAGGGCTTTGGCTCACTCAGAATGACATCCAGCCAGTTACTTTCATATTTACAAACCATATAGAATTGTCTATATTTAAAACCCTCCGAATCTGCCACATACATGAACAATAACAGAGGAGTGGCCATTGAGGGAGCCTAAACCCTTATTCATAAATGAGGATAACCTTGGGTTAGTGACCGATTTCTACCAACTCACTATGGCGGCGGGTTACCTCCAGAACAATATGAACCACCCCGCCACCTTTGAGCTCTTTATCAGGAGGCTGCCCGAAAACCGTCCTTTCCTCATAGCCGCCGGGCTTGAACAGGCCCTGCATTATCTTACACACCTCCGCTTCTCCAGGGAGGCCGTAGAGTACATAAGGCGTCACCCCGCCTTCAAACACGTCCACAAGGACTTCTTTAGTTACCTAAAAAAATTTCGCTTCAGCGGCGAGGTCTTCGCCATCCCGGAGGGTACACCCGTATTTGCCGAAGAACCCCTTCTAAGGGTAACAGCTCCGATGATAGAGACCCAGCTTGTGGAGACCTACCTGTTGGCCACCATAAATTTCCAGACCCTCATAGCCTCCAAGGCGGTCAGGGTGGTGCTTGCGGCCAGGGGGAGGGAGGTGGTGGACTTCGGGAGCAGGAGGGCCCACGGCTCGCAGGCGGCGGTGCTTGCGGCCAGGGCCTGCTTTATAGGGGGATGCCGCTCTACCTCTAACGTACTGGCGGGCCAGCAACTGGGTATCCCCGTACTGGGCACCATGGCCCACTCCTGGGTCATGGCCTTTGATACGGAGGAAGAGTCCTTCCGTGCCTTTCACAGGGCCTTCCCGGAAAACACGGCACTCCTCATTGACACCTACGATACCCTGCGGGCCGCCCGCCTGGCCAAAGAACTAAATATAGGAGATAAGCTCCTGTCCGTGAGGTTGGACAGTGGAGACTTGTTGTCCCTGAGCAAGGGGGTCAGAAAGATACTGGACGAGGCTGGTCTGGGGCATGTCAAGATTATGGCCAGTGGGGACCTCAACGAGGATAGGATAGACGAGCTGATGCGAAACGATGCCCCCATAGACATCTTTGGCGTAGGCACCGAGATGGTTACCTCCAGGGACCAGCCAGCCCTGGGAGGCATCTACAAGCTGGTGGAGCAGGAACGTTACGGACGGCACGTCCCCAGGATGAAGTTCAGTGAGGACAAGGTCTTTTATCCCTCCAGTAAACAGGTCTATCGTTTCCTTAACCATAGTGGGATTTATGAGAGGGACGTTATCGGCGTGGAGAAGGAGGATATCGGAGGTCAACCACTCCTTGAACCGGTAATGCACAAGGGCAAGCTCTGCAAGGAGCCACCAGATTTGAAGGACATACAGAGCAGGACGTTGGAATCCCTCTCCCATCTACCCGAAGGGCTAAAGAGACTGAGGACTGAGGAGGCCTACACTGTCCGAAAGAGTCAGAGACTGGAGGAACTCAAGAGGCAGACGGAGGAAGGATTGAGGAGGAGGTGAGACAAGGCAATGAAGACGGGAGATTATTATCCGGCAAGTATAGTAAGGACGTGGACGTAAACTGAGATTGAAGTAACGGGTAGTTGCGAACAAAAGAAAGATGGTACAATATAGGAAATGAAAATCGCCCTTGCACAGATTAACCCCACGGTAGCCGCCTTTAAGGAGAACGTCCAGAGGATAGCCTCTTTCATAGAGAAGGCCAGGGAGAAGGGGGCCGACCTGGTAGTCTTTCCAGAGATGGCGCTGATGGGTTCACCCGCCAAGGACCTCCTTGAGCACCCGGGGGTGATTAAAGATAACCTGGAGGCCCTGGAGAGGCTGGCGGATGGGGTGGCTGGCGTGGCCGCACTTATTGGTTTTGTGGATACCCACAGTCCCAAGGGCGGAAAACCCCTTTATAATGCAGTGGCCTTCATAAAGGATAGAAAGGTCTTCTCCGTACATCACAAGTTCCTGCTGTCTACCTACGACGTATTTGACGAGGCCAGATATTTTGAGTCAGACCCCGCCGTCTCCATTGTAGAGTTTATGGGGAGGAAGATAGGCATTACGCTCGGGGAAGAATTACTGAGGGAGGCAGGCCCCACCCGTTCGCTCGTTGCCCAGGGGGCAAGGATGATAATAAACATGGCCGCCTTCCCCTATTCCTTTGAAGAACACAAGACCAGGCTCAAGACCCTCTCCCAGAGGGCCGCCCTCTACAACACCGAATTGGTATACGTTAACATGGTGGGGGGGAACGACGAACTCATCTACGAGGGGGGGAGTTGTGTGATAGACAACTGGGGCAGGGTGGTGGCCAGGGTCGGAGATTTTGAAGAAGACCTGGTAGTGGTTGACCTCAAGGCCCCCTTGAAGGCAATAACGGCCCTGGAAGCAGACCCCATAGAATCCGTCTACAAGGCCCTGGTATTGGGGCTTGGGGATTATGCAAGGAAGTGCGGGTTTAAGTCTGCTATAATGGGCCTCAGCGGCGGTATAGACTCCGCCGTGGTGGCGTGTCTGAGCGTGGCCGCCCTGGGCAAGGAGAATGTGGTGGGAGTCTCCATGCCCTCCCAGTTCTCCTCCAAAGGGAGTGTGGAGGATGCCAGGGAACTGACTCAAAACCTTGGCATACCATTAAAACTAATGTCCATTCAACCCATCTATGAGAGGTACGTAGAGTCCTTTAAAGAAGAGGCTAAGGGGCTTCCTTTTGGTACGGCGGAAGAGAACCTCCAGGCCAGGATTCGTGGGAGTATCCTTATGACCCTGTCTAATAAGTTTGGCCATCTGCTGGTGGCAACGGGGAACAAGTCTGAGCTGGCCTGTGGATACTGCACCCTCTACGGCGACCTCTGCGGAGGGTTTGCCGTGATGGCCGACGTGCCTAAGACTATGGTCTACCAGTTGGCACAGTATATTAACAGGGAACGGGAGGTTATCCCCAGGAACAGTATAGAGAAGGTCCCCTCGGCCGAACTACGGCCCAATCAGACGGACCAGGATACCCTGCCCCCTTATCTGACCCTGGATGGTATCCTCAAGGCCTATGTAGAGGAGGCTAAGGAACTGGAGGAGATAGTCTCCCTCGGCTACGGGGAGGCCCTGGTCAGACAGGTGATAGAGATGGTGGATAGAAACGAGTACAAGAGGAAGCAGTCCCCTCCCGGCCTGAGGATTACCTCTAAGGCCTTTGGTTCCGGCCGCAGGATGCCCATCGCCCAGAGGTACAGGTATTGAAATAGGGAGTAGGGGGTAGGGATTAGGGATTAGGAATAAAACCATATTGTAAATTGGAAATTTTAAATTTTGAAATTTCCAATCTTCAATTTACAATTCTTTTAACCGTAAAAAGAGGGTTACTGGATGAAAAAGACTGCCTGTCATGCACAAGGTGGATTTAACCTGGCTAAGTACGGGCAGGTTTTAAACCTGCCCCTACTGCTGTTTGTCTTCATAGTTTTCTGGAGTAGCCTCTCTTTTGGCGAGGTGACGATAAAGTGGTTCGGCCACTCCTGTTTTCTCATTGAGTCCTCCCAAGGCACAAAGATACTCACAGACCCCCTGGGAGAAGAGACCGGCTATCCCCTGCCAGAGGTGATGCCCGACATAATTACCATAAGTCACGAACACTTTGACCATAACTACGTCAGGCCCTATCATAATAGACCTAAGGTTATCAGAGGGCTTACCACGGACGGCAAGGATTGGGAAAGGATAGAGGAGACCGTAAAAGACGTTGCCATCTCCAACGTCTTCACGTACCACGACAATAAAGGGGGTAAAAAGGACGGTCCCAACTCTATATTCGTTTTCCAGCTAGAAGGGTTAAGGATTGTCCATATGGGAGACCTCGGCCACATCCTTTCTGAGGAGCAAATCAAGGTCCTGGGCCAGATAGACGTCTTGTTGATCCCCATAGGTGGAGTTACTACCATAAGCCCCTTTGAGGCAAATGAGGTACTGGACCAACTCAAACCCAAGATTGCCATCCCCATGCACTACAAGACCCCGGTCTGCACCTTCACGTTGTACAGCACCAAGCATTTCATCAAGGATAGGACCAACGTCCGTAAGATGGGGAGTAATACCCTCAGTCTCAGCAAGGACAGTCTCCCCAATTCGCCAGAGATAGTGATACTGGACTATGAGTAAGCAGACATGTTTAAACACGAGGCCCTTTTCTATAAACTCACAGGGGAAGACCACAAGATACAGTGCTTCCTCTGTCCCCACCACTGCGTAATCGCACCGGGCAAGCTGGGTTTTTGTGGGGTACGGCAGAACGAGGGGGGGAGGCTCTATTCCCTCATCTATGGTTGTGTTTCCTCGGCCTGCGCAGACCCCGTAGAGAAGAAACCCCTCTTCCACTTCTGGCCGGGCAGTCTCGTCTATTCCATCGGCTCCCTGGGGTGCAATATGCGCTGTGGCGACTGTCAGAACTGGCAGATAGCCCATGTTCGCCTTGGCGAATCTGCCTCAGGCATGACCCGCCTGGAACAGACCTCGGTGCGGACTACCCCGCTGTCTCCCGAAGAATTAGTGAATTATGCCCGTAAGGGCGGGTGTCAGGGGATAGCCTGGACGTATAACGAACCTACTATCTGGATGGAATACGCCATAGACGGGGCCAAACTGGCCAAGGCTCAGGGTCTTTACACCGTCTTTGTTACCAACGGATACGTGGGGCTGGAGGCCCTGGACGCTATCGGGCCTTATCTGGATGCCTATCGGGTAGACTTCAAAGGCAGGATGGAGGATAGCCGCTTCTACCGGGAGGTGGCAAAGATTAAAAACCCCAAACCCATCCTGGAGGCAGTTACCAGGGCTAAGAAGAAGTGGAACATGCACGTAGAGATTATTACCAACGTAGTGCCAGGCTACAACGACAGCCCCGAGGAGTTAAGGGACATTGCCAGGACCATACTGGAAAACCTGGGCAAGGAGACCCCCTGGCACGTCACGCGCTTCTACCCTTACCTGGAGCTTGGGCACCTCCCCCCCACCCCCATAGAAAAACTGGAGGAGGCCAGAGAGATAGGTATGGCGGCAGGACTGGAATTCGTCTATCTGGGCAACGTCCCAGACCACCCAGGAGAACATACCTACTGCAATAAATGCGGTAAGGCGGTCATAGAGAGGATGGGCTACTACGTGAGCATCCATGGGCTGGAAGACAAGAGCTGCAGGTTCTGCGGTAATACCCTCCCTATAGTGGGAGAAATCCTGTAGGATGGGCAGAGCAAAGGTCATAGCCCTCCTGACCGATTTTGGCCTTGCGGACCCCTACGTAGGGGCGATGAAGGCAGTCATTGCAGGGATTAACCCGAAAGTCCAAATCATAGACATATCTCACCATGTCCCACCTCAAGACATACAGGAAGGGGCCTTTATCCTTTATTCCTCTTATAAATACTTTCCGAAGGGCACTATTTTTGTGGCAGTAGTAGACCCCGGGGTAGGGACCAGACGGAGGATAGTATGCGTGAGGACAGGAGGGTATACCTTCCTTGCCCCGGACAACGGACTGTTGGGCCTTGTTATAACCAAAGGAGAAGTAGGGGCACGTTGCAACGTGCCCCTACTAGCCGTTGAGGTCACTAATGCCAGATATTTCCTCCCCGAGGTGAGCAGTACCTTCCACGGCAGGGACGTCTTTGCCCCGGTAGCGGCCCACCTCTCAAGGGGGTTAAACCCAGCCCGACTGGGCAGACGGATAGACGACCCCCACACCTTTTCTTTCCCAGACCCGCTAGTCGTAAAAAAAGGCGTCATGGCGGGAGAGATAATCCATATAGACCGCTTCGGCAACCTGATTACCAATGTTGAACACGTCTGGGCAGAGGTACTGGACTGGGGCCCTGTGTCTATTTCCGTAAAGGACAAGGAGATTTCTCGTATCAGCCGCACTTATCAGGAAGGGCAGGTGGGAGAACTGCTGGCCCTCTTTGGCAGTTCAGGGTACCTGGAACTCTCTATCAATATGGGAAATGCCAGGGAGGTACTGGGGTGTGTACGCGGGGATAAGGTTATTGTACGCTACAAAGATAGGGCATATAATAACGACTAAAGTAGCTTATAAGACTTTGATATGGTGATGAGAATGAAATCCCTTGAAGAGGTCAAAGACATTTTAGCCCGAAATAAAGGGGCATTGAGGGAAAGATTTAAGGTAAAAGAACTGGGCATCTTCGGTTCTTTTGTAAAAGGTAGGCAGAGGAAGAGGAGCGATATTGACGTCCTGGTGGTGTTTGAAGAGGGGTATAAAACATTTGATAACTACATGGACCTTAAGTTTTTCCTTGAAGGAATCTTGGATGCAAAAGTAGACCTTGTATTGAAGAATACCCTGAGAGAGGAGATAAAAGAGCACATCCTCTCGGAGGCTATTTATGTCTAAGAGACCTCTGAAAAACCCTGCTCCCATGTCATTCTGAGAGAGCGAAGCGACCGAAGAATCTCCTAAAAGACCAGATTCTTCGCTTCGCTCAGAATGACAAGTAGTGTTGTGTAGACTTTTTCAGAGGTCTCTTACCTAAAATAGGCATAGGAAATAGTAGTCTGACATTATTGATAAAGCAGTAGATTATATTCTTGCTGATTGCAAAAGACCTAAATAGCCTTGAAGCCTGGGATAAAAACTACCTCTGGCACCCCTTCACCCAGATGTCCAGTTTCTTAAAAGAAGACCCTCTCATAATAAAAGAGGCAAAGGGGGTTATACTTAAGGACGTACACGGGAAGGAATACCTGGACGGCGTCTCCTCCCTCTGGTGTAACATACACGGCCACAGGAAAAAGGAGATAGACAAGGCCATCAAGGCCCAGCTAGGACGGGTGGCCCACTCCACCCTTCTGGGGGCATCCAATGTCCCCTCCATAATGCTGGCGAAGAGGCTTGTGGAGATAGTCCCCGCAGGTCTGAGCAAGGTATTTTATTCTGACGATGGCTCTACGGCCGTAGAGGCGGCCCTGAAGATGGCCTTCCAGTACTGGCAGCAATCGGGGCATCCTGAGAAAAGGAAATTTATTGCCCTGGAGTATGCCTATCATGGGGACACCCTCGGGGCTACAGGCGTGGGCGGGATAGGACAATTTCACACCGTGTATCGTCCCCTGACCTTCCAAGCACTTTCCGTCCCTTCCCCGTATTGTTACCGCTGTGCATTGGGCAAAGATAAGGAAACTTGTGGCCTTGCATGTCTGGAAGCGGTGGAGAGGGTCCTTAGGCAGGGGCATAAAGAACTCGCCGCCCTGATAATTGAACCCCTCATCCAGGGAGCAGGGGGGATGATAGTCCACCCCACGGGTTACCTTAAAGGCGTCAGGGAGTTATGCAGTAAATACAATGTGTTGCTGATTGCCGACGAGATACTGACCGGTTTCGGGAGGACAGGGAGGATGTTTGCCTGTGAACACGAAGGGGTGGTACCCGACATTATGGCCGTTTCCAAGGGGTTAACCGGGGGGTATCTCCCCCTTGCGGCCACCCTGGTAACAGAGGATATATATAATGCCTTTTTTGGAGACCAGGGCAGGACCTTCTTCCACGGCCACACCTACACGGGTAACCCCCTGGCCTGTGCTGCAGCCCTGGCAAGTCTGGAGGTGTTTGAAAGGGAGGCCGTCCTTAAAAAACTCCAGCCCAAGATAGAATTCCTCAGGGATAGGTTACAGGATTTTTATGGCCTGGGGCACGTGGGGGACGTCCGCCAGTGCGGCCTCATTGCGGGGATAGAGCTGGTCAAAGACAGGCAGACCAGGGAACCTTATCCCGCCACTGAGAGGATAGGTCACAGGGTCTGCCTTGAGGCCAGAAACCAGGGCGCCCTGCTCAGGCCCCTGGGAGACGTGATAGTGATTATGCCGCCGTTGTCTATTACACTGAGACAGCTGGACAGGCTCGTGAGCATTGTGTGGAGCGCTATAGAGGCAGTAGCTAGTAGATAGGAGATAGGAGAAACCATTATTGTGCCTGGTGTATGCTTTTAATGAGACCGGAAAGCATCCTTCCTATTTCTTCGGCTGAACTTAGACATTTTTGGGGTTCCTTCATAAACCCTAGCTCCTTTGCTAAAATAAAGTAATATCGTAATTCTTCAAGAGAACTTTGAGCAATATTATAAAAGTGAGATTTGTCTCTTAACGTCCGTTTATTAAATCCTTCTGCAATATTCGCTGGAACGGAGACAGCAGACCTCCGCATCTGGGAAACCAGTCCAAATCTTTCTTCAGGGGGAAAATCTTTGGTAAACTGATAAACATTCAAAACAAGCTGGTGGGCCTTCCCCCCAGACCTCAAGGTTTTCAAACCTCTTTGCTTTCATTGCTTCCTTTCCCCTAGCTACTGATACAAGGCAGGCCCTGAGCCGTTCTGGTTCAGGGCAGGTCAGGAGACCTGCCTCTACCCTAGCTACTATCTACTATCTACTAGCTACTTGCTATCGCCACTGTCCTATTAAGCTGTGAGATATAGACCCTGCTGGTAGTGGAGAGGAACTCCTTCATGGCCTTGATGAAGGGTTCTACCAGTTCGGGGTCAAACTGGCGGCCGGACTCCTCCCGAAGGATTTTAAAGGCCTCCTCTGGCGGACGGCCCTTCCGGTAGGGCCTGGCTGAGGTTACAGCCTCGTAGGTGTCTGCCAGGGCCAGGATTCTGGCTCCAAGGGGGATGTCCTTCCCCTTTAGCCCGTCTGGGTAGCCCTGACCGTCCCAACGTTCGTGATGGTGGAGAATGATAGGTACCTCTTGCTCTAAAAATTTTATACCTTTAACTACTGAGGCACCGTAATAGGGATGCTGTTTTACAAGGGTAAATTCATCACTTGTCAGAGTCCCTTTCTTCATTAGTATTGCATCAGGTATACTAATCTTGCCGAGGTCATAGAGGAGGGAGGCATTTTTGATTACCTCCCTCTCCTCTGGAGGGAGGTTCAGGACACCCGTAAAATGCCAGGCGTAGGTGGCTACCAGGCAGGAGTGGACTGCGGAATAGTTGTCTTTGCTCTCCAGGGCCCTTAACAATGCCTTCGTGCTATCCATGTAGGCCCTCTTCAGGTTCTTTTCTGTAGTAATCAGTCTCCTTCGGTAGTCCTCCAGGGTAGTGGCATCTATCTCTTTCCGCCTGGAGAGTTGATAGGCAGGGACTATACAATCTTTGCCCCTGGACTTCCCATCCAGGAGGGCCTCGTCGGCCAGCCTTACAAGGTGTTTTGCCTCCCTGGCCTCTGGTTCCTCCAGGGAAGATATGCCCATCGTAACGGTAATATGGCAAGAGGTGTCACCATTTTGGTAGACCTCTCCACAAAGCCTTTCCTTTACCCTCTTGGCCACGTCCTGGCCCCCCTCGTAGTTGGTGTGGGGCAAGAGGATGGCAAACTCCTCCCCTCCGTAGCGGCAGGCAATATCCGACCTCCGTAGGGTCTCCCTGATTCTATTACCCATCTCTTGCAGGACAAGGTCTCCAACGGGGTGGCCTAACGTGTCGTTTATGTTCTTGAAATTGTCCACGTCCATCATGATGAGGGAGAGAGGAGAGGCATGGCGGGCGGCCTTGAGATACTCTGTCTCCAGGATTTCATGGAAGTAGTAGTAATTGTAAAGCCCTGTCAGATAGTCCTGGTAGCTGGACGCCTGGAGTTTTTTGTTAGCCTCTTCCAGTTCCAGCTTCTCTGTCTCCAATGCCTTTATGGTCTTTTCTAACTCCAGGGAGAGGGTGTTAAAGCTCTGGGCCAGCCGGCCCAGTTCGTCCCTGGTCTTCACCTCTACAGTCTTTCCCCATTTGCCCCGTGTTACCTCCTCAATACCACCCGTTAAGGCCCTCAGTGGGCGTTTGATAAACAGGTGTATCAGAAAGTAAGTAGAGATACCAACTGCGATACTTGCAATAATAAGGCCCGGGGCAGACCATGAAAAGGTTACGAAAGGTTTCGCCATGAAATGTTCCGTTGTCATTATGCAGGTGCGGTCAACATCCCACAGAAAGGCATCTGCTTCCTTATTGTATCTGGGGAAGACATCCTCTTTCTCCCTATAAGTAGTGGCCTTTAACAACTGGGAGAGCAGAGGCTGGCACGTCTCTTCGTAGTGACGTATGTGGCGGTCCCAGTTCCACCAGAGATTCGTGTGGTCTGGCTCCTCCAATCGTCCAGGACTTGCCTTTATGCCAAGGGCCTTGTTACCGTCCCGGAGGGCATAGAGGTACGTCCTTACCTCTTCCTGGAGTTCCTCTATCTCTTTACGGGTCTCCTCTTCCAGGAGGAGGCCTCCTGCGGCGAAATGCATCCTCATTAACTCGCTCCTCAATAGACGGGCCGCATGCACGGTGGGGAGAGACGTCCCAATGTCTATCAGGAGGTAGAATATAATTCCCAGGGAAGCGGCCAGGAGGACAAGGAGGGGGATGAGTATGCAAAGCAGTTTTGAAGACAGGCTGAAACCTGGTTTCTTTTTGGGGTTATTGCCCATGCTACCTTTCTAGGGAGAATTCTGTATTCTTTGTAGGGGCACGTTGCAACGTGCCCCTACTATAGTATTCCCTTCGTAGAAGGCACTCCCCTTACCCTCTCGTCCACCTCTACGGCCTTTGAGAGGGCCTGGGCCAGGGCCTTGAAGATGGCCTCGGCTACGTGGTGGGTGTTGGAGCCGTAGGGGACGTTTACGTGGAGGTTCATGGCCGCATGGGTGGAGAGGGCCTCAAGGAACTCCTGCACCAGCCCGGCGTCAAAGTCCCCAATCTTCTGGTGGCCTAGTGGAGAATGATAGACCAGGGCGGGTCTGCCTCCGAGGTCTATGGCTACGTTGGCCAGGGACTCTTGCATAGGGACGCTGGAATCCCCGAATCTGAGTATCCCCTTTTTGTCCCCGAGGGCCTCCCTCAGGGCCGTCCCGAGGCATATCCCCACGTCCTCTACCGTGTGATGGTCATCTACCTTAAGGTCTCCCCTGGCATTGACCTTCAGATTAAAACGGCCATGTTTGGCGAGGAGCTGGAGCATGTGGTCCAGGAAGCCTATGCCCGTGGAGCCCTCAAAGTTGCCCGCACCGTCCAGCTCAAGGGAGAGGCTTATCTCCGTCTCAGTGGTCTTTCTGTTTATCTGTGCGTTTCTTGCCATTGCCTTAACCCCTAGTCCCTACCCCCTAACCCCTAATCCCTGCCCCCTGGCTCCCACCTCTGCCAGGCGGTCCAGGAACGCATCTATCTCCTCTTTTGTCCCCACGCTTACCCTCAGGCAGTCCTCAAACCTCCTGTACTCTACGTATCTGATTAAGATCTTCTGGACCTTGAGCTGTTGGTATATCTCCCTGGCCGCCTGTGGACTGGGGGTGCGGAAGAATACGAAGTTTGACTGAGAGGGATAGACGAAGAAGCCCATCTCCCTGAGGGACTCCGTGAGGTAACTCCGCGTCTGCCGTATTTTTTCTACGTTCTTCTTCAGGTGTTCCTGGTCGTCAAGGGCGGCAACCCCGGCCGCCATGCTGAGCCTGTCCACGTTGTAAGAGTCCTTTACCTTGAGGAGTCCCTGGATAAGCCCTTCCTGACCAATACAAAGGCCCAGGCGTAGTCCGGCCAGGCTGTAGGACTTGGAGACCGTCCTCAGTATGAGGACGTTGGGGTGTTCTTCTATCAGGGACAGGCAGTTGGTATCGGCAAACTCTACGTAGGCCTCGTCTATGACCAGCACGCCGTCTATCTCCCTCGCCAGGCGGGATACCTCCTCTGGCCAGACCATGGTCCCGGAGGGGGAGTTGGGGTTGCAGAGGAAGGTAATCCTGGCACCCTTTACTACTACGTCCTTTGGTAGGGAGAAATCTTCCGGGAAGTCCACCTCCACTGCCTGGGCGTCCTGAATCTCTGCCAGGGTCTTGTAGAGGAGATAGGTGGGGGAGGGGAAGACTATCTTATCGCCTGGTCCGGCGAAGGCCCTGGCTATTATCCCCAGGAGTTCGTCCGAGCCATTACCCACCAGTACCCTCCCTGGCCGTGTGCCAAGTACCTCGGCCGCCTTTTCCCTGAGCTTGGTAACCAGGGGGTCGGGATAGAGCCTGAGCAGGTTGGAGGCAGACTCTTTGAGGGCCGCAATCGCCCTGGGAGAGGGTGGATAGGGGTTCTCATTGGTGTTGAGTTTTATGAAGCCCGGTTCCTGGGGCTGTTCACCTGGCACATAGCCCTCCATCCTCTGGATGTTTTTTCTAAACAGGTTCATTCCGAAACCTCTGCAAGACTCCTATTTATATAATGTAGGGGCGGGTTTTAAACCCGCCCCTACTCTCTCATCCAAGACGTATCCTCACCGATTGTGCGTGTGCCGGGAGTCCCTCCGACTCTGCCAGGGTTACTACCTCCGGGGCAGACTCCTTGAGGGCCTCTTTGTTGTAAGAGATAACGGCAGACCTCTTGAGGAAGTCGTTCACCGTGAGGCCCGAGAAGAAGCGTGCCGTCCCCCCGGTGGGCAGGACGTGCGAGGGGCCTGCTATGTAGTCCCCTACTGCCACGGGTGAGTCTTCCCCGAGGAATATGGAGCCTGCGTGCCTGATTTTGTCCAGAAGGGCCTCGGCCTCCTTTACCAGGAGTTCAACGTGTTCGGGGGCGATGGTGTTAGAGATTCCTGCCGCCTCTTCTAAATCCCTTGTGATTATAATCAGACCTAGTCTGTCCAGGGACTCTCTGGCAATATCCCGTCCTGCCAGGCCCTTAAGCTGTCGCTCCAACTCCTCCCTTACCTCCTGGGCTACGCCCTCGCAAGGGGTGACCAGTATGGCTGAGCCGGGGTGTTCAGCCTGGGAGATAAGGTCAGAGGCTATGAATGCCGGGCTTGTAGAATCGTCCGCAATGATTACGACCTCACTGGGCCCTGCCAGCATGTCTATGTCCACCTCTCCGTAGACCTCTTTCTTAGCCAGGGTAACAAAGACGTTGCCGGGGCCCACTATCTTATCCACCTTCGGTATGGTCTGGGTGCCAAAGGCCATGGCCCCGATGGCCTGTACCCCGCCCACCCTGTATATCTCGTCCACTCCGGCCTCCCTGGCGGCCACGAGTCTTTCTGGTGAGACCTGGCCGTCTTTGGCCGAGGGTGTAGTCATTATTATCCTCTCTACCCCTGCCTCACGGGCCGGTATGGCGCACATGAGCACCGTGGAGGGATAAGAGGCCTTTCCGCCGGGGACGTATATCCCCACCTTTTCTATGGGTCTGTAAAGTAGTTCCAGGCGTCGGCCGTCCCGGCACAGGCCCTTTGGGACCTTAATCTTTATCCGCCGCTGAAAGGCGGAGATATTCTTTTTGGTCTTCCTCAGTGCCTTACGGAAGGAGGGACTTACCTGCCTGTAAGACCTTTTTATCTCTTCTTCAGATACCCTGAGTCTTTCTGAGGGGATAGATACCCCATCAAAGGCACTCATGTAAGAGAGTACCGCCTCGTCTCCCTTTTCCTTTACCTCGGCCAGGATGCGGCGGACTGCCTCAAGTGGTGATAGTACCTTGCCAAAGACTCGAAGATGGGTATCCTTTATCTCGTCTGGCAATGGGGTTTCTGTAAGGCTTAGACGGCGCCTCAAGGCATCCAGTTCCACCGGGAGTTCTACCTCCCAGGTCTTTATCATTCTCAACTAGGCCCTCCCACCCTTCTGCAAAGACTCCGGCATGTCAAGGGAGCGTACCCTGTCTCCAATAGAGATGGCGACACCATGTGCCATACCAGAGACCTGTACGGGGTTAACGTTGAGCCTGGATTCTGCCCTGGCCTTCAGGCCCATTGCCTCTGCCACCATTGCACCGCTGAGGGTCTGCGTCTCCGTACCCGCCTCTCCCTCTCTCCCCGCAGTCACCCCTGTCCTGTATGAAGAACAGAGGGCGAGGGTTTCCTGGACATGTGCGGCACGGACATAGCCCTTTACTATCTCAAGACAACCCAGGGACTTGCCAGTATCAGGGTCTCTTATCTCCTCCTCCCCTGGGGAATAGATGACAAAGGGCATACCTTCTATAACGCCATGTAGCCTGCCGACGTTTATCACCACATTGTATTCGTCCAGGATACTGGCAATCTTACCCTCTATTGGTGCAGGCAAGGTCTTTTCCTTTAACCCCTTTGGTTGACTGTATTAAGGTAGGGAGCGCCCTGTCCGCCTCAGGCGGACGCCCCTGCCAGGCATCATTATATTTTAATCCCTATCTATGTCAAGGAAGGAGTGGGGGCGTGGTTATCATCCGCTTAAGGCGGACCAATCGCAGGCTAAAGCCTGCGGCTACTCCCTACCCCTGAAAACATTGTAAATTGTAAATTGGAAATTTTAAAATTTCTAATTTACAATTTCCAATTCTTTTCCCTCCCTGCCCCCTAATCCCTACTAAAACGACTTCGGCAACAGTCTCTCTATAGCTAATACATGCAGGGGAATTTTTCTTCTTGATATTTTTCTTCTACGGCAGTATTAGTATTCACTCTAAAGGGTACGTGTGGCTTAACTATTCTATAAATCACTTCAGACTTCCACTCGATTTTCCAGGAGGAAGGACAATGCCCCATTACGAATACGTAGGGATAAATGACCAGGGGAAGAAGGTAGAGGGAAAACTGGAGGCAAGTAGCGAAGGAGACCTGGAGAGCAGACTCAATCAGATGGGCTATTATATCCTCCAGGCAAGAGAAATAGGCACATCTGCCCGTGCTGGTGAAACCACTTCCCAGGGCGGTTCGTTTCCACTTGTAATAGGACTTTTCGGTTTAGTCTGTACCATGGTGGGGGTTTTCGTCCCGTTTGTATCCATTTCCCTCCCTAACGGTGAGTTTTCAATGGCAATGTTTCCCTGTGGCTTTGGGCTATTTGTCTTCCTTCTGACCCTCATTGGTGTATGGCTGTTACTTGTTAAAAGATACCTGACTTTGCTTATTCCTTTTGTGCTCTCCGCCATTCTAACCGTTCTTAACGTAGGTCCCTTCACATTTATCTCTTCCTACAAGAGTACCTTGACAGATAAAGCGGTTCTCAAATCACTTGAACGCACAAAGCCTAAGGAAGACGTAGAACAGTTCAAACAGTTTGTTGGTGGTATGCGTATCAAGTGGGGGTTATGGTTATTGGCAACTGGCCATATATTGGTTCTTGTAGCAATCGTTGCCGGCAGGATTAGCAGAAGAAGATATTTTGGTAACGCCTGACCGCCTAATCATCGAGACGGTCTCTGTGCCCACCTTTCTCTGTCAAAAGGTAATGGCGTTAGCCAAATTGTGAAAGAGCATGCCCTCATAGAAGAAGGATTGGAACCCTCCTGTCCCCAGGTGACGGAGCACCTGGGCTATTGCTCATGTCCTAAGTCCATAGGAATAGGGCCCTATTAGCTCCCACCATTGACTTTATTACTCCTTTCCTTAAAATGTAGGGGTATGTTGTCCGCCTCGGGTTGAAAATCCGCCTCAGGCGGGCGGACGCCCCTGTTATGGATGACCTTATACCTACTTTCCTTGACCGAGTGAGTATGTATTGGCAGACCCTCTCCGCCCCGGCTGAGAATGGGAAGGGGATACCTCAAGCCGTACTGGAGAGGTTTGCCTTTAATGCCCCCAGGGACTTCCTTCCTGGAGGACCGGCCGGGGACGTGCTGGATGAGGTCATACGCAAGACCCAGGACTACTTCCTAAGGACTCAAAGACCCGATGGTTACTGGGTGGGAGAGCTGGAGGCCGATGCTACCCTCACGGCGGACTACATCCTCCTCATGCACTTCCTTGGGGAGGTGGACGAACGGGAACAACAGAGGGCGGCAAGATACCTCCTCAAGAAACAGCTTGCTGATGGGGGATGGAATATTTACGCCAACGGCCCGAGCGAGGTCAGCGCCTCCGTAAAGGCCTACTTTGCCCTGAAACTGGCTGGTTACTCCCCAGAGGACCCCTTCATGCAAAAGGCCCGCCTCTGCATCCTGGGCCTGGGCGGGGTGATGAAATGCAATGCCTTTACCAAGATTTACCTGGCCATATTCGGACAGCTTGACTGGAAGTGGGCGCCAGCCACCCCGGCGGAGATGATGCTATTCCCCTCCATTTTCCCCTTTAATATCTATGAGATGAGTTACTGGTCCAGGTGCATAGTAGTGCCACTGACCATTGTGTCGGCCAGGGGGTCCGGCGTAAAAGTAGCGGTAAACATAGATGAACTCTACACTGTGCCCAGGGGGCAGGCCAGGGATGATATCAGGCGAGACCAGCGGCTTACCTGGCGTAATTTCTTTATCAATGCAGATTGGTTCTTTAAGAGATACGATAGACACCACATAGGGTTCCTGAGGCGGTGGGCCGTGGAAAGGGCGGTTACCTGGGTCCTCGCCCGTGTAGAGAAGTCCGGGGGACTTGGCGCCATCTGGCCCGGGATTATAAACACCATCTTCGCCCTCAAGGCCCTGGGCTATCCTAACGACCATCCCCAGGTCAGGCGCGCCCTCCAGGAAGTGCAACTATTGAAGATAGAGGACGAGGACAGTCTCCACATGCAACCCTGTGTCTCCCCGGTATGGGACACCGGGTGGGCAGTGATTGCCCTCCATGACTCTGGCCTGCCCAGGAACCACCAGGCACTGGTGCGGGCAGGAGAATGGCTCCTCACCAAGGAGGTGAGGGAGTATGGGGACTGGAGGCTCAAGTGTCCCAACGTAGAGCCCAGCGGCTGGTACTTTGAATACGATAACGAGTGGTACCCGGATACCGATGATAGTGCAGTGGTGCTTATGGGGCTTCAGAGGGCAGTCCTGCCCCAGGCGGGTAAAAAGGCGGAGACCCTGTTGAGGGGTACCCGATGGCTCCTTGGGATGCAGTGTTCGGACGGGGGATGGGGGGCCTTTGACAGGGATAATAACCGCAAGGTGTTCAACCATATCCCGTTTGCCGATTTCGGCGCCCTGCTGGACCCTTCCACCAGTGACGTTACGGGCAGGTGCCTGGACTGGCTGGGGAGGGTGGGGTTTGGTCTCAGTCATCCGGCCGTTCAAAAGGCAGTAGAATTTCTGAGGAGCGAGCAGGAGACGGACGGCTCCTGGTTTGGCCGCTGGGGGTGTAATTACGTCTACGGCACCTGGTCGGTGCTTTCCGGACTTGCCTCCGTTGGGGAGGACGTGCGGGGTAATTATATAAGGCATGCCGCGGACTGGCTGAAGGGCGTCCAGCTAGGGGATGGGGGTTGGGGCGAGAGGTGCGATAGCTATGAAGACCCCGGGCGGAAGGGTAAGGGTCCGAGTACACCCAGCCAGACGGCCTGGGCCATCATGGGGCTGCTGGCCGCCGGCGAGGCGGACTCCTCAGAGGTGAAAAAGGGCATTGAGTATCTAGTTCGTACCCAGAAGGCAGATGGTACCTGGGCTGAGGAGGAGTTCACCGCCACAGGCTTCCCCCGGTTCTTCTATCTGGAATACCATGAGTACCGCAATTACTTCCCACTGATGGCCATGAGCAGGTATAGGAACCTCTGCCGCCAGAACCAGGCAAAGAAGGTAACGGTGGACAGTGAAATCTGCTAAGATATTCCTTGTAGGGGAGGGGTCACCCCGCCTCTTTGTTTTGTGGGTAACGATATTTTTAATTACGGTTATCCATTGTACAACCCAGGGGCCAAGCTATGCAGAAGAGAAGGGGACAGTTATACTAATCCGCTGTGCAGACCCCAGGATTAACGACGCCTGCACAGGGCTTTTGGACCCTGATGAACACCCCGCCATCATATCTAATACTGGTAGTATCAAGTATTTTCTCGTGGGAGACAGGTTGCCAGACCTTTACGGACAGATTCGCCTCCTGGTCCATAAGTTTGGCGTCAAGAAGCTAATCATTACCAACCATACCCATTGCGGGTTCTATAAAGAATTAGCCCTGGGGGAGGAGGCAGAACTGTCCGACCTGAGGGCCGTAAAGAGAAAACTTCTTAAGGACTTCCCCGAGGTGGAGATTAGGGGCTATCTTATTGATACTGAGGCCTCTGTATCTACGCCCGTTGAGTGATACGAATGTGATACTTTATTCTTTCTTACCCTACCAGTTCAAAAAGCCCCTCTATTATTTTTGATAATTCTTCTTCTCTAATCCGCCCAATTCGCCGTTGTAGGCGTTCTACAGAAAGTGTTCTGACCTGATTAATCTTGACCCAGGAAGGCTTGGGAAGTTGTACGCTAGTTAGTTGTAAGGTGAGAGGAAATCCGGCTAGCTGTACCTGGCTGGTGATGGCCATGGCTATTATTGTACCGGACCGCTCGTTGAGAAAATCGTTACTGATAACTAGAACGGGTCTTAAGCCTGCTTGTTCATGGCCACGAACTGGATTAAGCTCGGCCCAATAGATTTCACCCCTTAGTATTCTGGCCATACCTCATTTCCCACCCTGAAACCCTCTTCGGCCAGGGCCTTTTCTTCTATCGGGTTGAGTTTGGACGCTTCCTTTACAAGGTGAGTCTTACGCCAATGTCCTATCCTCTCTCTAATAGCCTCCTGGATGGCCTTGCTTCGGTTAGGGTATTTGCCCTCTCTGACCCATCTATCTACTTCTTTTACTACCCCTTTGTCCAGAGTAATCGCTACTTTTGTGGTGGACATCTCCATCTCCTCCTTAAGTACGATATTTTATCATACCAAGAATTTGTTTCAACTAGCGTTACTATCTCTTCTCCACCTCCAGTATCAGGCATACGGTGATACTACCCCCTGCTTTTATCAATTCCTCCTTTGCGGCAAAGCCCTCTATGGGGATAATGGACTTCATCTTATAGCGTGTAGAAAGGGCCGCCAGGGCGTCTTTAAAGGTCTCCCTGTAGCTTATCAGGGTTAATTTGGTCCCTTTTTCCTCTTCAAGGGCCCATGTCTTTGGGACTATCATCAGATGGGTTGGTGAGAGTTCTACCACTTCGTAATTCGCAGCGTTCGTACTGCCCGTAAAGGCCGTAAAGGAAAATACGGCCAGCAGGATTAGTGACAAAAACATTGGTTTAAGCATGGTGTTGGCTCCTTTTGAAAAGATAATCATAAACAAAGTAGCCGCAGGTCATGCCTGAGGCAGATTCGCCTATGGCGAACTTAAGCCTGCGACTACCTAAGCCTATGCATATCCGCCTGAGGCGGACCAGATAGCGGGATTATAGCGTACTGGAGTGGTTTAATCTACTTACTGGTGAGGGACTTAATGGGAGACGACAAGACCTTTATTTATCCAAAACTCCACCTGGCCATCTCCAGCATGTTGGAGAGGCCCTTGACGCCTTCGGTTACGACGGTGGGTTCAAAGCCTGAGTGCATCATGCAGTTCCGACAGCGGGGGTCCTTGCCGGAGCGGTAATACTCCCAGTCGGTCTTCTCCATTAGCTCATGGTAGGTCGGGTAGTGGGTATCGGTGATGCAGTAGCATGGGCTCTTCCAGCCATAGGTGTTCCTGGTGGGATTGCCCCAGGGGGTACAGCGTAATTGCACCTCCCCCCGCAGAAACTTCAGGTATATGGGGGTGTTTAAGAGGCGGAAGCGTTTAGAAAGTTCGTAGACAAAGCCAAAGTGCTCATGGACCTCCCGGCGACTCAGAAAGACGTCCTTCGTATTGTCCTCAAAGCTAAACCCCGGGGAGACCAGCATACCGTCTATGCCTATATTTTCTAAATGGGTGAAGAGTTCTTCTATCTCCTGGGGTTTGGTGTTTTTATAGATGGTAGTGTTGGTGCAGACCTTGAAGCCCCTCTTTTTTGCCAGGCGGATGGCATTTGTGGCCTCCTCAAAGGCGCCGGGTTGGTCCACTATTGCGTCATGGGTAGGGGCTAGCCCATCTATGTGGATATTTATGTTTAAGAATGGGTGTGGTTCTAACCTATCCAGTGTCTCTGCCAGGAGGAGTCCGTTGGTGCAGAGGTATATGTAGCGCCCCATGTCTATTAGACCCTTGACTATTTCATCTACCCGTGGGTGCAACAGGGGTTCTCCCCCTGTAACGGTGACTATGGGTGCACCGCATTCCTCAGCCGCCCCCAGTGCCTCTTCTACGGACATAAAGTCTTTGTTGTCCTTAAACTCCAGAATCCTCCCGCACCCCTTGCAGGCAAGGTTACAGCGGTGGGTAACTTCCAGCATGAGTACAAGGGGGAACCTGAGCCGGCCTGCTATCCTATTCCTCAGGAGGTAGCCGGTCAGGGCAGCGCCTAATTTGAGAGGGACCTTCATTATCTCTTTTCAAGGGTGGTCTTTTCCAGGCGGAGTAAGGGGTTTTCCACCGGTGCCAGGGGCGACTCTATTTCAGGGGTCTGCCAGGGCTTGACCTTCTTTGTGGAATTGCCGATAGCGCCTACGCCGTCTTCACCATAGAATACGCCACGATAAAAGGCCCTTACTAATACCTCCTTCACGGCCCTTCTTGTCTTATCTATGAATACTTGGGGATAGTCTATCAAATAGCGGTTGGGGTATTTCCCGGGTATGAGACCTTTCTCAAAGTGGTAGAAGGGGGCGCCGAATAGTTTGTTTATGTCCCCCATGACGTCCTGGGCCCAGTCTACGACCAGCATGGCCCTGAGGAGGTTATTTTCAGTGAAGTAGTTCTGGAAGATGAGCATACTGACCCCGTCTCCCACACTAAACTGCCTTATCCTGAGGGCTCCAAGCAGTTGGGCAAAGCGCGTAGCGAAGACGTTTTGTGGTATCTTGTAATAGGCGTCTTCAACGAGGTCAAAACTGGTGTTAAGTGGCCTCACCGGGGCGCCAGGTATGAGGAGGTCAAGGATGTCGTCAGGCATCCTTATCGCCCTCTCGTCAAAGCCGCTTACCACGTCAGCGATGAGGAAATGGGTATCGTAGGCACTGTCAATGTTGTGCGGGGTGTAGCCCATTTCTACCGGGGGCATATCATACTCTATGGGTAGTCCCCTGTCGGTGTAGAACCCCACTAATTCTTCATGGGGCTTACCTGCTCCTGCCCCTTCGTAGATGCCTGTGATAGCCTTGCCGTCTATTTGGTCGGGGTCGTAGCTGGCGCCAACCATATCCAGGACGGTGGGTAGTATGTCTACAATCCTGTGTGGCTCGGAAAGTATGACCCCCTTCTTTACAGTTGGGCCGTATACAAGGAGGGGTATCCTCATACTCTCGTAGAGGGGATAGCCATGGTCCGAGGCCAGCCTGGCATCGGTCTGGAAGCTCCAGCCCTTCTTGGGCGTTACTGCGAAGTCTGGGGCAAAACGCTCCTCCAGGTTCTTGATGGAGCTATCCCATGCCCCAAAATGGGCCATTGCTACCACGGCGTCGGGGTATTCCGTGTTCTTTGTGGCCTCTAACCACTCGCTGGAGGAGTGAAAACCCTTGCACCACTGGGCAGAATCTTTAACGTGCGTTACGAACCCAGGAGAGCTAAAGTATCCAAAGGGGTCTTCTGCCACTTCTACTGCCTCCTTGTAAGTATTATTCCCCTTGGCATCCTGTTCAAACCCTGTAACGACGTGGTAACGATACTCAAAGCTCCTTTTACCCTTGCCCGTGGAACGCCTCTCTATGAGGGCCTCCAGACCCTTACTGTTCTTTACGTAAACAGTGTCCGGGGCCACCCTGACGATTACCATATCTATGGGGCGGGAAGAGACTATGTTAGGGAATTTGTTCGCCTGAGAGAGGTCCACCTTGAGCAGCATGTCAAGGATGTTCACGGGTCTCATCCCAGGATAGACCTCATAGTGGGTAAGGTCGTAGTAGCTGTTGAACTTGTTCCAGTTCCTGGAGTATTTGGATTTGTACGGGAGGTAGACGACCGCCACCCCGTAGCCCATATTGGCTATGGCCGCGAAGTCCTCTTTGGGTTTATCGGTATGCTCCCTATGGAGGGCCTCGTCATGCTCCACATATCTAACGTTGAAGCCCAGACCGCTATCGCCATTAAGTACCCCGTCACCATCCACGTCCCTCAGGCTCTTATAGAAGAAGTCGTTGATTATATCAAAGGACTGGTTGATGAAGTCTTTTCCTCCGATGTGGCCGTGGTCGGCGTAGAGTACCATGTAGGTCTTATCAAAGACGCCTATTTGCTTGAGTTTGTCAACCATACTGCCAATGTCTCTGTCAATGTTGTACAGGTTTCTTCTGGCAGGTCCGAACTGGCCTCTTGCGAACTCGTGGCATCCCTCATCCACCCCGGGAAGCCACACGTACATCACCCTGTTTTTTCTCTTTATAACCTCTTCAAGGCTGTACTGGGTATTAATCTTGTCAAACTTGTGTCTTATTTCATGAAGTCCAGCATAACGGACGTTGTTAGTCATTACGTCCTGGTAAAATAGGGGCGGGCTTTCGTACAGGACTGGCAACGCGCTGTTAGCGTAAGATATTTCTGAGCCCTTTAGGTAGTCAAAGATTGACTTGAGGGACTCTGGTCTGTTCGCAGGGTTTACCAACTCCGTTGCCCAGTCATTCTTAAATCGCCTTGCGGCGCTAACGGGACCGTAAGGGGTAAAGAGGTGTTTCATCCTGACGAAATATCTGTCCAGGAAGGCGTCTGACTTTATTCCGGTCAGGTCATTAAAGGAGGCCGTCTCAAAACAGGCGGTGCTGGTAAAGGTGGTACTGGGGAAGACGGTAAAGGAATTTACCACGTCCACGCCGTTGTCAAAGAAATACTTCTTTATATTGGGCAGGTAGCCCTTGAAGGCCATCTCCTTCAATACGTCGTATCTGAGACCGTCCAGGTAGAAGATGATAACCCTTGCATCTTTTGACGCAGGGGCGGGCTTTGTCTCAACGGCGTCAACGATACTGCGGTTGTCCCACGTCAGGAGTTCCTTGGGAGGTTCTTTATAATAGAGTCCCACACCGGCCTGGAAATTACCCTTATTGTCGGAGGTATTAAAGTCGTTTATCCCGAGGTAGAGGGTGCCTGCATGGGCAGCCTTGATGACGGAACTGCGTCCCACCAGGAAGACCTCTCCCCCCTCTCCAACCTTCCCTATAAGGGCATAACAGGGGGCAGGGCCTGCCTCGGCAGCGGGCAGGGGGAATTGCTTTTCTTTTACATTGTCTGCATAGTTATAGGTACCTTCTGGTCCCACCTTAAAATCATAATCCCTGCCCACATACGACCATTCGGAGATTTCTACCTTCCCCTCAGCAGTGATGTGCATGTACTGGTCTGCTTCTACCGTTATCCCTGTGTTGGTCCACGGTACGTTCCCTGGTACCTTAATAATGGTCCCCTGGGTCACCCCAGACGAGGCGGCAGGACCTGCACCGCCAGCGGTGAGGGCCGCTCCAGTATTACTTGAACCTTCCTGACGGGTAGAAAGACCAGTGCAACTAACGAGATTACACACAACTAGAAATATCACTGCCAGGTGGGTGGCAAAACCACTCCCATTAAGCCTTTTCATCCAGTCCTCCGCTAGGTCTATAAATTAAGAACGGCCTTCAGTTTATAGTACCACCGCTCAAATTTTCAAGAATCCCTGCAAGGTGGCAGGGCTACCTTAGACAGGGCTACAAAGAAGAAAATTTTTAACACATATTGTGTGAAAATGCAAGTCTATTACGCCTCTTGAGGGAAAGTTTTTTGCGAGGGGGGTAATGGGCTTGAAGTAAGCGGGAAACGGGACTCAGTAGTCAGAATTCAGTAGTCAGAATTCAGAATATTTTGTATCTTGTATTCTTAATTCTATATTCTATATCCTGAATCCTTGTATTCTGGGGAGAGGAAGATTGCTAGGACTGGTCTTTGCGTTACCCATAGAGATGGCACCCTTGAAGGCCGAGCTTGTAGGGGCACGTTGCAACGTGCCCCTACAAAAATGGTCTCCTGCCCCGAAGGAGTTCTACTCCGGATACCTGGGAGGGACTCCAGTGGTGCTTACCTTAGCAGGAATAGGCCCTGAGAGGGCAGAGAGGGCCACGAAGGGTCTGCTGGAACGCTTTAAAATAAAGGCCGTGCTGTCCGTGGGCTATACGGGGGCCTTGAGGGATGGTATTAGGACAGGGGAGTTGGTCATAGTCCGCAATGTCTTAAGCAGGAGTCCGATTAATCAAACCCCTGCAAGGTATCCCTGCCATCCACTACTGACAGAACTGTCTCAGAAGGTGGCAGAGGAGAATGGATTCAAGGTACATCTGGGCGATATACTGACGGTGACAGAGCCCATAAAGAGGCCTGAAGACAAGCGGCAGGCTGGCGTCTTGACGGGGGCCGTGGCGGTAGATATGGAGGGTGCAGGGGTAGCCACGGTGGCTAGAGAGGCCCGAATCCCCTTCATGGCCTTGAAGGTTATATTGGACGAAGTAGATGAGGAGCTTAAGGGGACTGGACTGGTGGACGGGGAGGGTAGAGCAGACTTCTTTAAGGCCTTCACTTACCTTTTATACAATCCCTGGGATATAATATATCTGCTTAGATTAAACAGGCAGGCCGTACGGGCCGCCAGTGAGCTGGCAAGGTTTCTTTCTGTTATGGTCAGAGAGATTGGAGAACAGGTAACAGGAGACAGGTAACAAATCCCCCCTGCCCTCCTTGCACTAAAGGAGGTTAGGGGGGATTTCCTGTACCCTGTGTCCTGTTCCCTGTAACCTTTTATGCGGAGGGATAGATGGCGAAAAGGCTCAAAAGAGATGTAAAGGTGGGGATAGTGATGGGTAGTAGTTCGGATATGGAGACCATGATGGAGGCCGTTGGGGTACTAAAGGAGTTTGGGATAGGCTTTGATGTGGACGTAGTTTCCGCCCACAGGTCCCCCCTTCTGGCCCAGAGGTACGCCAGGAACGTGCGAAAGAAGGGCTACGAGATTATAATTGCCGGGGCAGGAGGAGCCGCCGCACTACCGGGGTTTATGGCCTCTCTTACTATCCTGCCCGTAATAGGCGTCCCCGTGGTAGATAATGCCCTGGGGGGTGAGGATGCCCTGCACTCTATGGTGCAGATGCCAGGGGGCGTGCCAGTGGCAGTGGCTGGTGTGGGCAAGGTAGGGGCCAAGAATGCCGCACTCCTGGCGGTAGAAATCCTTGCCTTAAGGGATTCGGCCTTAACAGAAAAACTACGCCAGTACAGGGCAAGGTTGGCAGAGGAGGTAAAACAGCGGGCAAAAGAGGTGAAGAAGAGGATACTCAGAAAGAAAGGGACATAAGAGAGATGGCAATACCTACTATAGAGTGGGAAGGTGGAAAAGACGGCAGGATGAAGATTATTGACCAGACCTTACTGCCTGGGGAGCTAAAGTTTCTCTATTGTAACGACATACAGACGGTCTGGAAGGCCATAAAGGAACTGAAGGTTAGGGGAGCCCCTGCGATAGGCATAGCCGCCGCTATGGGTACCTATGTGGGGATAAAAGGGGCGAACACCAACGATTTTGAGGCATTCTGGAAGAAACTAAAGGAGGTTACGGATTATCTGAGGACGTCCAGGCCCACGGCCGTTAATCTCTTCTGGGCCCTTGAACGGATGGAACACGCGGCCCAGGCCTACTCCCACGAACCTGTGGATACCCTGAAGGAGATGCTCTTTGAGGAGGCACTGGAGATACTGGAAGAGGATAGGGACTCCTCCAGGGCCATAGGCCGTTTTGGGGCAGAGCTTATACGTAAGGGCAACACCGTGATGACCTACTGCAACGCCGGCGGCCTGGCTACGGGGGGCTACGGCACGGCCCTGGCCGTGATATATGCCGCCAAGGAGGCAGGTAAGGATATAAAGGTATATGCCTGTGAGACCAGGCCCCTCTTACAGGGGGCAAGGCTCACCAGTTGGGAACTCCTACAGCACGGGTTAGACGTTACGCTTATCTGTGACAACATGGTTGCCCACGTAATGGGAGAGGGGAGGATTGACCTGGTGGTGGTGGGGGCAGACAGGATAGCGGCCAACGGCGATGCCGCTAATAAGATAGGCAGTTACGGGCTAGCTATTGTGGCCCAGGAGCACGGCGTACCATTTTATGTCGCCGCACCTGTATCCACCTTTGACCTGAGGATACCCTCGGGAAGTCATATACCCATTGAGGAACGCTCCGCCCACGAGGTAACAACCCTTGGAGGCCAACGGACGGCCCCTGAGGGGGTCAAGGTCTATAACCCCGCCTTTGACGTCGTCCCTGCCCGCCTCATTACTGCCATCATTACCGAGAAAGGGGTCATCAAGAGGCCTAACGTCAAAAAAGTGAAAACACTACTGGTAGGGGCGGGGTAACCCCGCCCCTACTCTTTTGGTCCCCCACGACCTGTCCTGCTTATCAGATATTCAGCCAGGGCGTTCATGAGTTTTACGATGGAGTCGTAAAAGAGTATGACCAGGATGAGTATTACCGTGGGCCAGGCGGCTACGTCCAGCAGACGGATGATAAAATCCCCATAGTCCTTGAACCTGATGGTGCCGAAGAGATAATAAAAGAGCCCTAATACTAATATCAGCGTAATTAAAAGACGTATGATTGGCCCCTTTAGTGGTGCCAGGAGGTCGTAAAAGAGGCTCATGTGCCCATTAAACTCCTTTTCAAGAGGGTAGAAACCACCCATTAATCCCCCCTTAATAAAGGGGGATTCAGGGGGATTATAAATCTTAAAATCCATATTTCAAAATCCAAATTTTAAAAAGATTTATGGAGTCCATTGACTATGTCAATGGACTAATCCAGCCACACAGTGGCTGGACTCCATAGTAAAAAAAGGGCTTGTAAAGGGCTACCGTTCTTTGCTAATATTGGAGTAAGAATCACCCCCAGCCCAATTTGATAATCCTCCACTAGATTTGTCCTGATTCACCTGAGGCGGAGAAGGAAAGGGAGCTTATGGATAGTATCGTCAAAAAAATCCTGGAACTAAAGGAGAGGCGCAGGGCGGTCATCCTTGCCCATAATTACCAGCGCGGAGAGATCCAGGACGTAGCGGATTTTACTGGGGATTCCCTCGGGCTCTCCCAGCAGGCGGCCATGACGGACGCCGAGGTGATCGTCTTCTGCGGCGTACACTTCATGGCAGAGACTGCCGCCATAATATGTCCTGATAAGACTGTACTTATGCCCGACATCCAGGCCGGATGCCCTATGGCCAATATGATTACGGCAGAGGCCCTGAGGGAGAAAAAGGAAGAACTGCCCCATGCCAGGGTGGTCTGCTATGTCAACACCACCGCCGCAGTGAAGGCAGAGAGCGATATCTGCTGTACCTCCAGCAATGCCCAGAGGGTAGTAGCCTCCATCCCACTGGAGGAGGAAATACTCTTTGTACCCGATAAGAGCCTGGGGGCCTACGTCTCCTCCAGGACGGGGCGGAGGATGCACCTCTGGCCTGGCTATTGTCCTACTCACCACCGCATCCTGTCCCACGACATAAAGAAACGCAGGGAGGAATGGCCCAGCGCCAGGGTGGTAGTCCATCCTGAATGCACCCCTGACGTCATAGCCCTCGCAGACCATGTGGCCAGCACTACCGGGATTGCAAAATATTGCAGGGAGACCGATGCGCAAGAAATCATAGTTGGCACAGAGAACGGCCTAATCCACCGCCTCCAGAAGGAGAGCCCTGGAAAGACCTTTATCCCTGCCACCCCTCAGGCCACCTGCCCCAACATGAAGAAGAATACCCTGGAAAAGCTCCTCTGGTGTCTGGAGGACATGAAGCCAGAAATTACCGTGCCCAAGTCCATAGCCACCCGGGCCCGCCTGGCCATCCAGAGGATGCTGGAACTCTCCACGGAACCGAGCCATGCCGTTAAGACCTAACTAAATTATTGAATAGCTAACTGAATGTACCCCAACACAAATGAAAAGCTAGAAGAGTTGAAAAAGGCCATTAAGGGATTAGATAGCGCCATAGTGGCCTTCTCTGGCGGTGTGGATAGCTCTCTGGTGGCTAAGCTCTGCCATGACGTCCTCGGCGAAGATAAAGTGCTGGCCGTTACCGCCCGTTCTGAGACCTATCCCCACTACGAACTGGAGAATGCCAAAAAAGTGGCCAGGGAGATTGGTATAACCCATCTCATTATAGATACCAAAGAGTTGGATATACCCGGTTTCAGCAGTAACCCCCCCAACAGGTGCTACTTCTGCAAGTCAGAACTCTTTGAGAGACTAAAGGGGCTGGCCCAAGAGGAGGGGTATAAACACGTACTGGACGGTGCAAACGCCGATGACGCCCAGGACTATCGCCCAGGCTCTCAGGCCGCCAGCGAGCTTGGGGTAAAAAGCCCACTTAAAGAGGCTGGCCTCACAAAAGGAGAAATACGCAAACTTTCAAGAGAACTAGGTCTCTCTACCTGGGATAAACCCTCCTATGCCTGTATGTCCAGCCGCTTCCCCTATGGACAGGAGATTACCACGGGGAAACTCCAGATGGTGTCCCTGGCAGAGGACTTCTTGCGCTCACTCGGCCTCCGTCAATTCAGGCTCCGCCACCACGACGGCATTGCAAGACTGGAGGTGGCCCAGGAGGAAATCCCCCTGGCAATTGAGAAGCGGGGCGAGATTGTCAAAAAATGCAAGGAACTGGGCTATACCTACGTAACCCTGGACCTGCAGGGCTACCGCACGGGGAGCATGAATGAAACACTAAAATTGTAAAGTGAAGATTGGAAATTTTAAATTTGAAATTTTCAATTTCCAATTTCCAATTCCAAATTTCGTGTGATAAAATTTTTCACGCTACATTTCTAGCCCCCTTATCGGAGGAAATTTGACTTGGCCTATAAAGACCTCTCTGAATTCATACAGCGACTAGAAGCCGCCGGTCAGCTACAAAGGATTAAGGCCGAGGTAGACCCTGAACTGGAAATCACAGAGATTACAGACCGGGTCACCAAGGCCGGCGGGCCGGCACTCCTGTTTGAAAAGGTCAAAGGCTCTGAAATCCCACTCCTCATAAACGCCTTCGGTTCGTTTGAGCGGATGGCGCTTGCCCTTGGGGGGCGTAGCCTGGAGGAGATTGCACAGGAGATAGAGAGGCTGACCAAACCCGCCGTCCCCGAATCCATCATAGAAAAGATAAAGTTCATCCCCACTTTACTGAAGCTGGCTAACTTCCCCCCCAGGATGGTAAGCAGTGCCCCATGTCAGGAGGTGATAATAAAGGATAACCCCTCCCTGGATAAATTTCCCATAATAAAATGCTGGCCACTGGACGGGGGGAAATTTATTACACTGCCAATAGTATTTACGAAGAACCCAAAGAGCGGTACACGAAACGCAGGGATGTACCGCCTTCACGTGTACGATGAGCGTACTACCGGTATGCACTGGCACACCCACCATGACGGCGCCAGACACTTCAGGCTCAACTCTGAGATGGGCAGGAGGACGGAGGTGGCCGTGACCCTCGGAGGCGACCCTGCCATTACCTATGCCGCCACCGCCCCCATGCCCCCCGACATAGACGAGATGATGTTCGCTGGACTCCTCAGGAATAAACCCGTGGAGATGGTAAAGTGCGTTACAATAGACATGGAGGTAAATGCCGATGCGGAGATAGTCCTGGAGGGTTATGTAGCACCTGGGGAGACCCGTCTGGAGGGACCTTTTGGAGACCACACGGGCTACTACTCCCTGGCAGACCAGTATCCTGTATTTCACATCACCTGCATTACCCACAGACGTAACCCCATCTACCCCACCACCATCGTAGGCAAGCCCCCGCAGGAGGACTACTTCATGGGTAAGGCCACCGAGAGGATATTCCTCCCACTGGTCAAGCTCAGCCTCCCTGAGGTGGTGGATTTCAACATGCCCATCTTCGGCGTATTCCACAACTGCATCTTCGTCTCCATAGACAAGCAGTACCCATTTCATGCCAGGAAGGTCATGCACGCCATCTGGGGCATGGGACAGCTCATGTTCAGTAAGATTATCGTAGTAGTGGATAAGGACGTGAACGTACAGGACACCAACGAGGTCTTGTGGAAGGTAGGCAACAACGTAGACCCTAAGAGGGATATCGTCTTTGTTGAGGGGCCACTAGACGTCCTGGACCATTCCGCCCCGCTACCCCAGGCCGGCAGTAAGATGGGCATAGACGCCACCAAGAAATGGCCCGAAGAGGGCTTCGCCCGTGAGTGGCCCGAGGAAATCAAGATGACCCCCTATATAAAGGAGCTGGTGGACGGGAGGTGGGGGGAGTATGGGATTAGCTTGTAGGGACACGTTGTCCGCCCTCCAAACTAATTGGCGGACTTTCAGCCTGAGGCGGATGCCCCTACTGGTCATTCTGAGGGAGCAAAGCGACTGAAGAATCTCTTAAAAGACTAGATTCTTCGCTTCGCTCAGAATGACATCATTTGGCATTTTGCATAGTCAGGTTATGAAACTAGAAAAACACCCCCCCACCCCTGAAAAACTCCTCAAAAAAGAGGGCCGTGACATCCGCCAGATGTTCGCCTCCATTGCACCCACGTATGACCTCCTGAACAGCCTGTTGAGCCTGGGCTTTGATGCACGATGGAGGAAGAGGGTGGTGGAACTGGTAGAATCCAGCCCCAATGCAAGGGTGCTGGATCTGTGTACGGGGACGGCGGAGCTGGCCCTGACCTTTGCCCATAGACTAGACCCAAAGGGATGCGTAGTGGCCTCTGACTTCTGCTGGGAGATGCTGTCCCTGGCCCAGCCCAAACTGAAGAAGTATGGGGGCGGTTGTCCCGTTGCCCTGGTCCAGGCCGATGCCCTCTGCCTGCCCTTTCCAGACGAATCGTTTGACGTAGCCTCGGTGGCCTTCGGGATACGGAACGTATCCAATCTCACCCAGGGTCTGAAGGAGATGGTGAGGGTGGTTAAACCAGGGGGGAAGGTGGTTATACTGGAGTTTAGCCTCCCCGCGGGGCCTATTTTTGGTCGTCTATACAATTTCTATTTTAATACGCTACTCCCCTGGGTAGGTAACTCCATTTCAGCCGGGAGCGGCCCTGCCACCGCCTCAGGCAGACTCAGGGCCTATTCTTATCTGCCCGCCTCCGTAGTAAAGTTTGCCAGACCTGAAGAACTTAAAAGGGAGATGGAATCCTGCGGCCTCACGGAGGTAGAGTACCACCCCCTTACCCTGGGTATAGTTACTGTATACGCAGGCAAGAGGCCTTAGGTTTAAGGGGGCAGGGGTTAGGGGGCAGAAGAATTGCGAATTTGGAATTGCGAATTTTTAAATCCGCAATCCGAAATCCGCAATTCCTGGTTCCTATTCCCTACTCCCTATAATCTTACTCCACAAAACCCCACCAAAAATTACTTGACAAAAAAGCACACAGAGGTTAAAATTCTGCAATCTCTATTGACTTAGTAGATTTTATAGGAGATTTGATGCCTGTGTATTTAATGGTGTCTGAAAAGGGCTTAGGGCAAGGGATACCCGAAAACCCAAGTTTTTTGGAGTTAAAGTCTATCACTACTATAGACTTACTTTTATGTCTGTGGTATCTACTGGAGGGGTACCAGTTGCCCACCAGTATTCGGTTAGTTGTGGAGGAAAGTCTGTGATTGATAAGAGTCCTCTTGTAGAGATGGATAAGGGGCCTAGCCCTGTCGGGGTGGCCCGCCGGGTCGCCCCTACTTTGAGTAGACCCATAAAACTCCGCCTGGCAGGGGTAAGCAAGGCCTTCAGGTCTGCCAACGGCACTACTACCCTGGCCCTCCAGGACATAAACTTTGAGGTGAGGGAGGGGGAATTTGTCTGCATTTTAGGGCCTTCGGGATGTGGAAAGACGACCCTTCTAAATATCATCGCCGGGCTAGATAGGGCCGGCTGTGGGGACGTCCTCTGCAATGGCAGGAGGGTGAAGGGTCCCGGGATGGACCGTATAGTGATGTTCCAGGAGTCTGTCCTCTTCCCGTGGCTCACTGCCCGTAAAAATATTGAGATAGGCCTGAAGAGCAGGGGTCTTTCAAGAGAGGCCAGGAGGGTAAGGGCAATGGACTTCCTCAGGCTGGTCCACCTTACCAAATTTGCAGACGCCCACCCCCATGAACTCTCCGGGGGCATGAGGCAGAGGGTGGCCCTGGCCAGGTCTCTGGCTATGGACCCGGAGATTCTACTCATGGACGAGCCCTTCACTGCCCTGGACGCCCAGACCCGGTGGATACTCCACTACGAACTACAGAACATTTGGGAAAAGACAGGCAAAACCGTTGTCTTTGTAACACACAACATCAGAGAGGCCGTTTGCCTGGCAGACAGGGTAATCGTCCTCTCCAGCAGGCCAGGGCGCATAAAACGTGAATATAAAATAGACCTACCCAGGCCCCGTGATGACGGCAGCGTAGAGGTGGCCGCCCTCTCCAGAGAAATCATGGAAATACTACGGGATGAGATTGAGAAGGTAATGAAGGAAGAGCTGGATGAGGGCTCCTGTAAGGAGTGCGACGTCAAGTGTGTAGGAGTTACCCCTGACGGCCGACCGTCCAAAACAGTGGGGGCGGGGTAACCCCGCCCCTACATACCTAACATAAAGGGCAGAACTTGGTTCCTCGCAAGACTACTCTACCAAAGAAGGGGTTGGCCCTGAACCCAGGAGGCTCAGGGCCAGCAAAGGCCCACACCAAAAAGCCCACTCCCTGGAAAAATTACCTAGCAAAATTCGGATTTTATGCGGGGATAGTGGGCATTTGGGAGCTTGTGTGCTTACTGCATATCTGGCCCCCTCATATCCTTCCCTCTCCAGTATCCGTCGCCCAGACACTATACACGGGGTTTGAGGACAAGAGCCTCCTCATTGGCATTGGCGTAAGCATGCAGAGGCTTGTTATTGGATACTCTATATCTGTAGTCCTCGGGGTTACCATAGGTCTTTTCCTGGGAAGGATTAAATATCTGGAACATTCTTTAGGTTCAGCCGTCCTGGGCATACAGACCCTCCCCAGTATTTGCTGGGTGCCAGTGGCCACCCTCTGGTTTGGATCTGGCCAGGTGGCTATAGCCTTTGTAGTTGTCATAGGCTCTCTCTTTGTTATTATCATTTCTACACAAGACGGTGTAAAGCATATACCTCCCCTCCTTGTCAAGAATGCCCGACTGCTAGGGATTGAGGGATGGAGGCTTTACTGGGAAGTAATCCTCCCGGGCGCCCTCCCTGCCATCGTTACTGGTATGAAGCTGGGGTGGAGTTTTGCCTGGAGGTCCTTGATGGGAGCGGAACTACTCTTCGCAACGCTTGGTCTAGGCCACCTCCTCAACCAGGGAAGAGTCGCTAACGATACCAGCCTCCTCTTTGCCGTGATGGTAGTAATTGTGATCATTGGTCTCCTGGTAGACCACCTCATTTTTGCTACGGTAGAAAGAAGCATCAAGAGGCGATGGGGACTCCTTGTAGAAGAACACTAGAGGCAGTAAACAGTCCCTGCTAGTTCCTTGTCAAAAACCCTTTGACCCACCTGAAAAAGGCGATATAATCAATCAGGGAATAGGGGGTAGGGAGTAGGGAGTAGAAAACTAAAAATTGGAAATTGTAAATTGAAAATTTCAAATTTAAAATTTTCCCCTGCTCACCGACCCCTACCCCCTACCCCCTAACCCCTAAACACGGGCCCGTAGCTCAGTCGGCAGAGCAGCGGACTCATAATCCGTTGGTCGCAGGTTCAACCCCTGCCGGGCCCACTTGTGCCACAAGGACTTACGTCAACGTTCCCTGTTTACACGCCTGAGCGTGTATTCCAGATTCTCGTCTGAGAGTACGTTAAGATGCCCGAACTCCCCAAAAGAAGAAAAGTCCTTCCATCCTTGACCCTTTACGCTAACTATACCACTAAAAAAACCAATTACTTTCTGCTCAGGGGCACCACTCAATCCTGAAGGTCCTGCTCTTACCCTCCGGGTTAGTAATGATGACGACCTCCACTGGGTCCTTTGGGTCTCTCCACCACTCCACAGTCCAGTCCTTAACGCTGTAAGAGTTACCCTCTATTACCTTACCTCCTCCAGGTATGATGTCTCTCATATTACCATCCAGATTGCCCCGGAGTTTCCACTGTCTAACGTCTTTATCCTGGCCATCTTCCTTGTGCGTAATCAATATGTCCCCGTTCAGGTATGCCTTTACGGAGGGAGGTCCATGCTTGAGGCGCTTGGGGTCATGCACAAAATTGGCACCCGCCCTCCTCTTTGTATACTTCTCAATCCCTGTGGGTACAATAGAGCCAAATGACTGGCCTGCCGATATCTTCCCATCGTAGTGCATGATGTTGACATCTGACCACTTCGGACGCACCCAGAAGTAAACGATAACAAACCCTATTGCTACTATGCCCAACAGCAGTAATCTCTTATTAGATGCAAGCATATCTAAATGAGCCTCCAATGGATACCGTCGTGTGCCACCGTATATGGATAGTTGAGAATCCGCCTTAGGCGAGAAGTCCTGTTATCCTGCTATTTTAAGGTCTGTATTTTAGCCTATTGTGGACCTCTCGCAACTGGTCTAACACCTGGTACCCTGCAGGTTACTTCTCGCTATCGGACTTTGATTCCCAATACTGCAGGCGGATAAAAACAATCATGCCTAAACAAGCAAAAAGACCTGCGTAGTAGGCGTACACGCCGTACCGGTAACTCCATGGGTCAAAAACGAACCGCACCAGGTGCTCACCCCTCCCCAAAAATACTGCCTTAAAGTT
Source organism: Planctomycetota bacterium (assembly GCA_016209685.1). Lineage (GTDB taxonomy): Bacteria > Planctomycetota > Brocadiia > Brocadiales > Bathyanammoxibiaceae > 2-12-FULL-52-36. The sequence goes on from JACQVQ010000013.1 coordinate 229,238, forward strand.
ATAATTGGCTACCTCAACCGGTACCTCTTTACCTCCATCAAATGCCTTCCAGTACTTGCTCCACCCGTCATTATAATACAGATACCCTTCTTCCTGATTTTTTACCATAATCTCCAGTTCGTTGGGGGAGAAATGCCTGACCTCCAACTGGTAGCTCGGCGTGTGTAAGTAACTGCCAAGGTCTTTTCTTATCCGCCTTAGCCGGCCGTTATTACACTCAAGATATTTAGAATAGGCCTCTGTCACAAAAGGACCGTAACATGATGCATCCGGGAGCTGTTTCATGTCCAAAGACTTTCCTCTGGCGGGTACCTGGGTGGTTCCTTTACCCTCTAAGAACAGGTATTGGCCAAGGGTATGTGTATCGGCAGTCTCAAAATAGCTCAGGAGCTCTCTCTTTGGCATTGTCTTAACCTTATTAGTGGGGAAAAAGTTGACTATGGGATAGACAATCCCGGAGAGGGCAAACTGGTTCTGCAAGGGGACGTTCGTCCATAAATCGTAATACCTCTTGGTGGAGAAGAAGTGGTGGTTATTACCTCTGGATAGGGCGCCTTTTACCATAAAAATGCTTTCGCTAAATGCCAGAGGCTCATGTTCCCCCTCCTCACTTCCAACAAAAGGGATTCTGAAGTACTCAAAGTCCTCATCGGGGTACGGTCGTCTTTCTCGCTCGGCAAGCAGTGGGCCCAGCCAATCCTCCCTGAGGACGTATCCCCTCAGGTGGTAATTATAATTGAACATATCGACGAATACCGTCAAAAACACCACAGCATAGAACACATTGAACACCTTCCTTGTAACAAGCCGCCTTGAGTACAGGTAGGCAAAGACGGCGATGCCTATTAATATGACTATCCATATAAGTTCAGTAATTGAAACGTTCGGGACAACAGCATTTATTAATACAATATTTATTAATACAATACCGGCGCAGATATTAATGACCTGAAAGTATTTTTCTCTAAAGAACGACGCAAATTCCTCAACGTTGAAGAACAACTTCAAGGCCAGGCCCAAAAAGATGCATAAATACAGCAAGAAGAAGCCACTAAAGGTCTCCCTGACCTCTGCAGTCCCTAGCAGAGGGACCACCAGGTTGAAACCCCTCTGTATCAGGTTGGGTGAACGGTTGCCAGTCCCATAGTAACTGAACATGTTAAGAAATACTAAAATTAGCATTATAGACGCAAGATTTCCGTAACGTGATTTACTATATTTATAGCCAATGACACAGAGTATGAAAGGTATAATCCCTATGTACATGAGTGCCTCAGACATACCACACGGACGCTTCCCACCCACAAAATACTGCTCCCACAAATCCGGGCACACCAGACCAAGAAAGTCCCCGTACGAACTGTACGCCCCTCGCTGACCGGTGAATGCACTGGAGACGACCGATTCCTCTATCTCAGACGCCACCATTTTCTTAAAGGACCCCAACTTCTGGATTATCCTAATGCTTGGAAACAGCTCCCCCTCTGCACCGTGAGAGTCATTATACAAGACTGCCGAAGGGGCCATCATCATCAACACAATAAGGGTGCATGCAAACACAAACGCCAGGAACTTCCTGTCACGGAGGGTCCCGAATACCTCACCAACATTAATTATTTTCAACACTGATGCCACGACTACAAACATGAGCAGGTTGAAGACAAAGTGGGCCGGGAGCTGGACATTCAGACTTATACCCGTAAGGACTACAAGACAGGAGAGGTACAAATACCTCCTGCTGTTCTTAATGTTTTCAGAGAATAATAAGATAGAGTAGAGGACGAATGGGGTTAAAAAGACATTCTCAAGGATACCCATCTGCCTGAAACTAGTAGGGGCCACGGCGAAGAGGAGTACCCCTGCTGAGACCAGGGCACTCATCCTGCACCCAGTTATGTGCTTGAACAGGTAATACGCCCCCACCGTGAATATAGCCAGCCGTGCCAGGTAAAAATAGGTAAACGCCGTCAGGATAGACGTCCCCATCACTTTCACCATCAACAGGGGGAGGACAATCAATGGGTCTAACAGCCCGTGGATGTGGATGTTCGGGTAGAAGGGTGTCCCTGCCAGCATGTACGGGTCCCACAGTGCCAGGTGCCCACGGACAAGGGAGTCCAGATAATAGCAAAAACTCCCAAACCAAATTATGGTGTCATGGGTGAATACCTGTTTAGATGACAAAAGACCGTGGTAAAGTATACAAAACTGGGCAGTAAACAACAAAAACAGTGCCAGCCACAGTCTCTGGGAATTTGAGATTGCCCATTCTATAGCCCCACTACCGGCGGGCCAGCCTTTCCTTGCAATCGTAACCACGAGGGCCGTCAGGATTGCACCCAGAGACAGTACTGAAAGCCCCAGGGTAATACGACCGGGTACGGCCATCAGGGCCCACAGCGTAAAGTCCTTTGGCACCTGAACCCCTGTGGTAATGCCAGCCCCCTTTGAGAGGTCAGAATGGCCAAACCTCCATTCTGCGACAATCACATAGTATTTCTCCGGAAAACCTCTCTTAACTGACAGGCAATAGTATCGGTATCTCTTCTTGGCATCAAAATGCCAGGTCAGCCAATCGGCGGAGGTGGGTTCCTCTACCACGGAGACGTCTGCAAGCCTTGTCCAGAAAAAGCCGTTGTTACTCCCCTGTAGGGACGCCTTATGCCAGAAATTGGCCAATGCACCCTCCCTTGGGAGTGCCTGGAAGGTATTTATTACCTCCCCCCTGTCTGTCCCGAAGTCAACCATGACCCACCGTGAAGGGCGCTTTATCCACCCAGGTACAGGTATCGGATACATGGGAACTGCCCAAAAGGTCTCAGGGTCAGAGTCACAAAGATTAGAGGGAAAGTGCGGTTTAAAGTAAGAACTGGCCTCATGAGGATATTGTGCTAAATTTGATAGTAGGCCTGGATTGGTATCTACCGCCTCCTCCGGCAAGACGTTGGAGGTGCAGGAACAAACGGCAAGGGCAAAGAGGCCCCAGATAATAATCGCAGATAGCACACCCATACCAGGTGGCCATTTACCCCTCTTGGCAAGCCAGTTAATATGGTCCACTATTCCATCCTATCGGGTCTTATGTCCCACCACTTCATGCGGACAAACACAACTCCACTCAGACAGGCAAAAAGGCCGGCATAATAGGCGTACACCCCGTAGCGGTAATACCATGGGTCATAGACGAACCGCAACAGGTGATCACCCCCCCCCAAAAATACTGCCTTAAAGTTATAAGTGGCTACCTCAACCGTCACCTCTTTACCCCCGTCAAATGCCTTCCAGTTCCTGCTAAACCCGTCGCTGTAGTACAT
>JACQVQ010000014.1 GCA_016209685.1 Planctomycetota bacterium
GACGTATAGGGTGTGACGCCTGCCCGGTGCCGGAAGGTTAAGTGATGGGGTGCAAGCTCTTGATCGAAGCCCCGGTAAACGGCGGCCGTAACTATAACGGTCCTAAGGTTAAAAGCTAGCCTTAGTAAAACTGAACTATATGCGGGAAACTCCTCAAAAACTATGCACTACTCGCCTTTGTATTAGGGCAGTAAAAAAGTGTAAGACAAGGGGACAATCCGCAGGGAAGGCCTGATTGAAGTTTATCAGGAACCCTCAGAGACTTCATGTTCGGGAGTTTCTTTAATGATGAAATTGGATGCAAATTGGATAACAGGTTTTGTGGATGGGGAAGGTTGTTTTTATGTAGGAATTAATCCTCATTCTGAGAGGAGTTCTGGTTATCAAGTGTTACCAGAATTTACTGTTGTTCAACATCAACGGGATGTGCAGTTGCTACACGCATTAAAAGAATATTTTAACTGTGGTGTAGTGCGTTCAAACCATGGTGAGCGATTGGCATATAGAGTAAGAGGAATAGAACACCTTTTAACTAAAATTGTGCCTTTTTTTATCAAGCATCCATTAAAATCGAAAAAGCGACAAAATTTTGAAAAATTTCGGCAGATACTTTTGATGATTGAAAAACAAGAGCATCTGACAGAAGAAGGAATACTCAAAATTCAAAGTGTCGCTGAAAAAATGAATAGAGGAAACTTAAGATAAAGTCCAGCCTATTTGGAAACATATAGGACCTACTGAGCGAAATTCCTTGTCGGGTAAGTTCCGACCTGCACGAAAGGCGTAACGAAGGCCACACTGTCTCCACCCGAGGCTCAGCGAAGTTGAATTCGCTGTGATGATGCAGCGTACCCGCGGCAAGACGGAAAGACCCCGTGCACCTTTACTATAGCTTTACGTTGGATTTTGACTTTGCCTGTGTAGGATAGGTGGGAGGCTATGAAGCCTGGGCGCTAGCTCAGGTGGAGCCAACCTTGAAATACCACCCTGGTAAATTCGAGATTCTAACCTCGCTCCTTTATCAGGAGCAGGGACCACGTATGGTGGGTAGTTTGACTGGGGCGGTCTCCTCCTAAAGAGTAACGGAGGAGCGCGAAGGTACCCTCGGTACGGTCGGAAATCGTACTTTAGAGTGCAAAGGCAAAAGGGTGCTTAACTGTAAGACAAACAAGTCGAGCAGATACGAAAGTAGGTCTTAGTGATCCGGTGGTTCTGAATGGAAGGGCCATCGCTCAACGGATAAAAGGTACGCCGGGGATAACAGGCTGATACCGCCCAAGAGTTCATATCGACGGCGGTGTTTGGCACCTCGATGTCGGCTCATCGCATCCTGGGGCTGGAGAAGGTCCCAAGGGTTTGGGAGTTCACCAATTAAAGCGGTACGCGAGCTGGGTTTAGACCGTCGTGAGACAGGTCGGTCCCTATCTGTTGTGGGCGTTGGATACTTGAGGAGCTCTGTCCCTAGTACGAGAGGACCGGGATGGACGGACCTATGGTGTACCAGTTGTCGTGCTAACGGCACCGCTGGGTAGCTATGTCCGGACGGGATAAACGCTGAAAGCATCTAAGCGTGAAACCCTCTCCAAGATTAGGTATCCCATCTCTTTAAGAGAGTAAGGCACCTTGTAGACTACGAGGTTGATAGGCCAGGGGTGTACGTGTGGCGACACACTAGCTGACTGGTACTAATCTGCCGAGGTGCTTAATTGCCCATTTACTTGTGTCGCTTTTCCTTACGGCTGTCTCGTTTGACAATAATTTTTCCCGGTGGCCATAGCTGGAGTGAAACACCCGTTCCCATTCCGAACACGGCAGTTAAGCCTCTGGCGCCGATGGTACTAGCTAATTGCTGGGAGAGTAGGTCACTGCCGGGATTTTTCTTATGACCCGCCTCAGGGCGGGTTTTTTTATTAAGCAGAGGTCTTAAGAGACCATGTCCAGGAAGCCATTACAAGGTGGCGGGGTTACTCCTCCTGAGCGCAGCAAAGGATCAGGGAAGGCCACTCCAGGCAAAGACCTGGCCCATGAACGAAAATTCCAGGAATACCTGCAGTCTAAAGGGCTTAAGTTTACCCCCGAGAGACAGTCCCTCCTGAACTGGGTATTCAAGAGCCACAAGCACTTTGAGGCCGAAGACCTCCTGCTGGATATCCGCCAGAGCGGCGAAAGGGTCTCCAAGGCCACCATATACCGCACCCTGAGCCTCCTGGTTCAATGCGGCCTCCTCAGGGAGGTAATCTTCGGCGAAAAACACTCCCACTACGAACACGTCCACGAAAATGAACACCACGACCACCTGGTATGTTCAGGATGCGGCAAGATTATAGAATTCACCGATGAAGAGCTAGAACGCCTCCAGGACGCCGTCTGCCAGCAATACCAATTCCTCCCAGAATCCCACCGCCTCCAGATACAGGGCCTCTGCAAGGAGTGCCAGAGGAAGGTTTGACAAATGGTAGACCTAAAATTTTAATAACAGTAGAAGTAGACTATCTTAGATGCAAATTATATATACTCGCCATGCCAGATTCAGGAGGACACAAAAGGGTATAAGTGAAGATGAGACCTCTGAAAAACTCCACGTGCTTGTCATTCTGAGGGAGCGAAGCGACCGAAGAATCTCGTAAAAGACCAGATTCTTCGCTTCGCTCAGAATGACACACGACGTCGGGGTGACTTTTTCAGAGCTCTCGAAGATATGATAGAAGAGACATTGCGAAAGCCAAATAGTGACTTCCCTTCTTACGGGAAAAGGATAGCTAGAAAAACTCTTGGACATAAGACAGTGGATGTGTATACTTAACAACAAGAAATGGGTATCTTATAATTACGACTTATTGGCTACTTGAGGATTAAAGATGTATGTAACCTACGATAAAGCGGCCGATGCGATGTATATCTCCCTCTCAGATGAGGAAACGGGGGAATTAAGGACCCAGGCAGTGAAGAATTGGTTACTCATTGATTTTGACTCAAAGGGGAGGGTCTGTGGTTTTGAAATCCTGGACGTGAGTAGGCATTGCATCCTTAAGCCATGTGACATCAAAGACATAAAGTTCGTAGATTTAAACTCTCCTGAAGGGGAGACCTTCCTCACCCAGAAGGAGAGGGTAAAGACTTCATAAGGTAGACGGACCGTTTGTGGGTAACGGACGTTTCGCTGTTATGACTCTGGAATCCCACCGCCTCCAGATACAGGGTCTCTGCAGGGAGTGCCAGAAGTTGGGGGCAAAGCAAACTAAAGGGGCAATGTCTCGCTAGTACTAGAAATCTAGTATCTGAGTAAGTCCTAACTTGTGCGAATAAATACGATGTGACAACTGGTGGGAGAAAGGAGAATCGTATGGAGATTTTGGACAGGGTACTGGATTTCACGGCTTTGATATTAGCCTCTATAGCCCTGGGTTTCTTGCTTCAGGCTAAGAGTACTCCAAAGATGCATCTGTTACGCAGGGGCACTTTGTTTCTCTGGCTGGTTGTTATCTTAGAGATAGTTGAGGATATGGTAGAGATTCCACTTTTTGGCTTTGCGGCGGCCATAGATGATGAGGATGCCCTCTCCCTGGAGATAATCACCCTGTGCCAGGCAGGTACCGCCCTTTACTACATCTCCAAGGTTAAGAATGAAAAGGCATTAGAATTCCTGAATGTCTCTATATTGTGTTCTATCTGGCTTGTTATGGCTTATGCCCTTGAGGTTATCCTGGGTTTAGTGTTTCTAGAGTAGGAAATAGGGGAATGTAATTACCAGGGGCGTTCCCTTATTGGACATTTGTTTCGTGTCTCCCATAAGTTCTTCCTGCGGATACACCTTGCCAATTACAGCCACGTCTGTTAAAATTCCTGCGGTACAGTGGCGAAATACCTTACTTATTTAACCTTTCTCTTTCTACTCTGTGGTTGCGGGAAGAACATCCTTGACCCCGCCATAGTGGACGAACTTAAGCATCCCACTAAGTTCCCGGATATATACGTCCCTACAGTCCTTGAGATGGATAAACTGATGGCAGAGTATCCAACGGCAGAGGTGGAGAAGGTAAAGGTGGTACCGGTAGCGGACACCAAATATTCAACAGTCCAGATGATGGTGGTAAGGCAGGGGATAGAGATTCCTACCCATTACCACAAAGACCACGATGAGATGATTCACGTCAAGAAAGGGCAGGGTATAGTTATACTGGATGGAACCCGTTATCATGTAAAAGAGGGGTCTGTCATCCTCATACCCAGGAAGGTACGGCACAAATTTATAAATACCGGTGAGGGGGTAAACGTGGCCTTTTCTATCTTCTTCCCCCCTTATACAGGAGGGGATATAAAATTTATAAAGGAGAAGAGGCATAAGCTGGCCCCAGCCATTGAGCCTGGCTTTGGGGCAGGGGCTGCAGCCCCCTCTGGAGGGGGCGGAGGAGGACATTCACATTGATAGTCTTTGCTATGTTATAGGGAAATCGGCCAAAATAAAAGTTCAAGGGTTCAAAGGTTTAAAGGTTCAAAGATTCAAGTAGTGGCGACTCGGGTGGATTGGCAGAGAGATGAAGATACTCCTCACGAACGATGATGGCGTATACGCACAGGGGATAGGGGCAATAAGGAAGTCCCTCCAGGGGTTGGGGGAGGTAGTAGTGGTTGCCCCTGATAGTGAACAGAGCGGCGTGGGCCACTCAATAACCCTGGCCCATCCCTTGCGGGTAAGGCATGTGTACGTGGATGGTGAATTTTTTGGCTACGGGGTGGGGGGGTCTCCTGCAGATTGCGTTAAACTGGCTGTGATGGAGATAATGAAGGGCCAGCCGAGGTTGGTAGTCTCTGGGATAAACCTGGGGTCAAATACGGGTATCCACGTCCTTTATTCAGGGACGGTGGCCGCCGCCATAGAGGGGGCCATACTGGGGATACCTGCCGTAGCCCTTTCTCTGGACGTGTCTGGTTTCCCGGACCTGGAGTATGCCGCCATAATCTCCAGGGATGTCATTGAACTGCTGCTGAAACATGACCTCCCGAGGGGTTCACTGCTAAACGTGAACTTCCCTTCCATTAAGAGGGGGGAGATAAAGGGTATCAGGATTACCAAGCAGTATACTTATAGTTTTGAGGAGAGCGTGGACCGCCGCAAGGACCCTGCGGGTAAGACTTATTACTGGCTGGTAGGGGGCAGGGAGATTACTGTGGAGGAAAAGGGTACCGATATAGAGGCCATTCGGCAGGGGTACATTTCTATTACCCCGTTAAGGTATGACCTTACAAATCACGAGTTCATAAGGAAGATGGGCCAGTGGGACTGGGGACAGTTGGAACAACACTTTGGGAACAGTACGTTCCTGGGGAAAGAGGTATGAGGGAGAGGAGGAGGTAGTAGCTAGTAGCCAGTAGTCAGTAGCTAGGGTTGAGTTTTTTCCTGGATACTTGCTACTGACTACTTTCTTTTAAAACTCTTTTCTCTCAAAAGGCATGGGCAGGAGTTCTGAGAGTCTCAGCCTCTTTTCTCCCTTTGTGTTGGCGAGGATTATCAGCATGTCCTTTGAAAACTCCCACAAGACCTGCCGACACGCACCGCAGGGCGGGGTGAGCTCGTCTGCCTCGGTGAAGACCGCCAGGGCCTCAAATTCCCTCTCCCCCGCTGACACCGCCTTGTAAACGGCTACCCTCTCTGCACAGACTGTCAGCCCATAAGAGGCGTTCTCAACATTGGTGCCCGCATAAACCTTCCCAGACCTGGTCTTCAGGGCCGCACCTACTTTGAAATGGCTGTAGGGGCTGTAGGATTCGTCTCTGGCTTCTATGGCCTTTTTTATGAGTTCTTCCATTCTGCTTTCTACGGAGATACGCAGGCTAAAGCCTGCGGCTACCTGAACACACGCAGGCTAAAGTTCGCCTCAGCGAATCTGCCTAAGGTCATGCCGAAGGCAGATCCGCCTACGGCGTGACATGACCTGCGGCTACTTATAATAACCTCTAATAGCCTCCCTCAACAACTTAAATGCCTTTATTCCCACATCATTCATTACGGCTAGCACTTCCTCGTGGGTTATCTCCCCTTTAGTTAGACCGGCCGCCTTATTGGTAATGCAAGAGATTCCACAGACCCGTATCCCCATCTGCCTGGCGGCAATAACCTCTGGTACAGTGGACATGCCTACTGCGTCTGCCCCCAGGGTCCTCAGCATCCCCACCTCTGCAGGGGTCTCATAGGTCGGCCCCCGTACCGATGCATATACCCCCTTCTTTATTCTTATGCCTAGTCCTTTAGCCATTACTTCCGTGAGCCTTATTAATTCTGGGTCATAGGCATGACTCATGTCTACAAACCGTGGCCCTAACTCGACCTCTTCCTCTCCCCTGGTGGGGTCTTCTCCTGCCACGTTGATATGGTCTTTAATGAGCATGAGGCTCCCCACGGGGAACGTACGGTTTATGCCTCCGGCAGTGTTAGTAACGAAGAGGGTCTTTACGCCCAGCATCCCCAGGATTCTAATAGGGTAGGCCACCTCCTGGGCCGTGAAGCCTTCGTAAGTATGTAGCCTGGCATCCAGGCAGGCCGCATTTACATTAGAGACCTTGCCAACCACTACTGCCCCTCTTCTCTGTCTTGCCCAGGGGGGGAGGAGATGGGGTATGGCAGATAGTTTTATTTCTTGGGGCGTCTCAATCTCTTGTAAAAAACCTTGCCAGCCTGAGCCGAGGACTATCCCCACCGCAGGTCTTTCTGGGATTAAAGAGTCTATGAATCGAGCGGATTCCTGGAGTCTAGTGTAGACAGTGTCCATACGCAGTTTGTCGCCGCAGTCCACCTTGGGCGGACGGAAAAATAGCAAAACATCGCAACCCGAAGGTTGCGGCTACCGAATTTTACCCTTTAGGGGTTAGAAATAAAAGGCCAATTTAGATCGTAGGGGCAGGCTTGAAACCTGCCCCTACGGATGTGGCGGGGCTTATTGGGCCGGGGGTTATTTTGTCTGAGGTCCAGGGGCGTGCTCCAAACCGGGCGCATGTTCCAGACCAGGTGCATGCTGTAGGCCGGGAGGCCCTGGGGGCAAGGGTGGTTTGTTCCTGTGGTCCCTGATGTCCTCAAGACGGTCCCTCCTGTCCTCTCTGCGGTCCCGGACATCTTCTCTCCTGTCTCTTATATCCTCCCTGCGGTCTCGTATGTCCTCTAGTTTATCCCGCTTATCTTCCAGCTTGTCCCACTTGCCGCCGTCATGCTTTGCATCCCAGACGTCCTCGCGCTTATCGCGAATATCCTCAAGCCTGTCCCTGCGGTCCTCTCTCTTGTCTCGGACGTCTTCCCTCCTATCCCTGCGGTCTTCTCTCTTGTCTCTGATGTCCTCCCTTTTGTCCCTGTTAGGGTGTTTATGCCCTTTGCCCTTTCCCCACCAGACAGGTTTGGCCTCCTGGTGGCGGGGGTGGTCATACCTCCTTTGAATACCGGGGGGATTGTGGAGACACTGTCCGTGTTGTCTCTTCCCTGCTGTCCCCTCTGGGTGGGCAGCAAAGGCTAGGGGACTGAAGGATACTAAGAGGCCTATTGTTACTGCCGGAATTAATAATCTCATCTCTAAATCCTCCTTTCAGGATCGTTTTCCTACACCCATACGCCACTTATGCCTTTCTTGCAAGAGGGACAGCGCCCCCCCTCAAGGTTAATGGCGAGTGTGTCAAATCCCTTTCTGGCAATCACCGTCCCCCCACAATTGGGGCAATAGGTGCTGTTCCCCACGTGTCCAGGGAGGTTGGTTACATAGACGTATTTGATACCGTTCTCCAGCGCCGCCTCCCTGGCCCGTTCAAGGGTGACGATGGGCGTCTCAGGGAGTCCTGTCAGTTTGTAGGCGGGGAAGAACCTGGAGAAGTGGAGTGGCACGTCCTCCCCCAGATGGAGCTTCATCCACTGGGCCATCTTTCTTATCTTTGTCAGGTCATCGTTCAGGGAGGGCACAATCAGATTCACCACCTCCAGCCATTTCCCCTCCTTCCTTATGACCTCCAGGCACTGGAGTACTACCTCAAGCCTTGAACCGCAGACCTTCTGGTAAAAGTCCTCATCAAAACCCTTGAGGGTAACGGTGAAGGCGTCAACCTTCTTACAAAGCTCCTTTAAGGGTGATGGGTTTATGTAGCCAGCCGTGGCCACAGTGACCGTGAGCCCTTCCTGCCTGGCCCTCTCGGCGATGTCCACCATGTAATCGTAGAAGGCCACGGGTTCCGTGTAGTTAAAGGCTATTCCCTTGCAGGACTTGTTTCCAGTGGCCTTTATCACCTGCGGGATGTTGAAGGAAAGGTTTCTGCTTTTCAGTGGACTGGTCTGGGATACCTGCCAGTTCTGGCAATATAGACACCTGAGGTTGCATCCGGAGGTGCCCAGGGACAGCATCCTGGTGCCAGGCCTGAAGTGGTAAAGGGGCCCGTTTTCTATGCTGGTTAACTCTATCACGCTGGGGTTATTCCAGGCAGTGGTATAGAGTTTACCCGCCCGGTTTATCCTGGTCCGGCAGAAGCACGTCTCTCCAGGGGCCAGGTAGCAACCCTTTGGGCAGAGGAAGCACTGTGTCCCTTCACCCACGGTCTTGTACCAGGAGGCCTCTTTCGTATATTCATGGGCGGTAACGTTGGGGGTGGCCCTGCCGTTTTGCCCATACGCCTCTTTTGTCTCTAGTAGGGGCACGTTGCAACGTGCCCCTACCGACCAGAGGGTACTGGCCAGGCCCATGGTCAGCCCCACGTTCATCAAGCCTTCTATGAATTCCCTCCTTGAGATGTCATCTCTGTGCATTTTGCACCTCCCTTAATTCTTTTTGGAAGGGCAGGACTCAGGTACGGCTGGTAGAGAACCCAGGTCCATCCCTTTCCTCGGAGTAAAATCCTTAGATAAGGCAAGCCTCTTTTCCAGTATAGTGATAATCCTTTCGTTCAGGAGGAGTCTGCCTACCTTATCCATGCCCCGACGATGGAAACCAAAGGCAGGTTTTTGCCCTTGTCTGGGTTGTTCCTCCCGCTCTGATTTTAGGGCAAGTTTGCTGGCCATGGCTTCCTTCTCCAGGGCAAATTCCTCATCCGTCATGGCCCTGGCCTGCTCAATGACCCTCAGCACCTCCTCCCTCTTTGCCGTCTTGTCTGGTAAGGGGCCGAGGTGTTTCTCCAGGCGGTCCAGGAACTCCTCCGTAAGGGTGTCCCTGGCCCTGGCATAACGTTCAGCAGGGATGGACCTGGCTTTGGTGAGGAATTTCTCTGCCGGTGCCGTATCAAAGGCCTGTCCGGCCCTGGTGGGGGACTTAAGGTCTTTGGGCGGTATAAGGCATGGCTTATAGTCCTCTATAATGGCCAGTTGTCCAGGGGTAAGGACACCCTTGGCCTCCCCTTCCAAGGTCTGCAACCTAGTGAAGCCCTCTTCCTTTAGCTCCTTTAATCTGTGGTTTAGTTGGCCTGCCTTCTTCTCTATCTCCGGGTCGGGCCTCCAATTTTTATCCATGATGCCTTCCTTAAGTGTGAGTAGTGTCTCTTTGAACTCGTTGAGGAGTTGGGCATTCTCCTTTAAACTCCCCTGCTTGACAGCGCGCGCCTCTGTGGCCAGATTCATAACCCTGCTGGATTGCTCATCGGTAAGGTTGAGACCATTAAGCAGGTTCAGGAGGTTTATATCCTCCCGTAGTACCTCTATTTGTTTCATCTCCTCCTTTAACCCCATAGGCCCCTCATCCGCCTTAGGCGGACTGCTCAAGGGTAAAGTGAGGATGCCCAGGGCTATTGCGATAAGGACTGCAATCAAGACCTTTCTCATTGTGTACCCTCCTTTCCTCCTCTTAGACTATTTAAAAGTAGAAAGGTTTACAGGAATTTTGTGAGATGCGTGGATGATATAAGCATGGGTTGCAACTTGCGCCTTCTGTCCATGCAAAGTTTGTAGCCGCAGTCCGCCAGATTCGCTTCGCTCACTGCAGGCTTAGGCGGATTAGTCTGCGTTAAACGCAACCTAAAGGTTGCGGCCGTGAGCTTAGCCGAAACGGTTGAGGCTACTAATCTCAGGTAAAAGACCCTTGACAGCCCCTGGAGGCTATGTTAAAAGGAATGTTTCCAAAGGAGAACGAAAATATGAAGATCATGGACGTCCTGGAAAAGGAAAATCAGAAGGCTACCTTGCCCAAATTTGACGTGGGGGACACGGTAGAGGTCTATACAAAAATCATAGAGGGTGAAAAGGAGCGTACCCAAATCTTTAACGGTGTGGTTATCGGCAAGAAAGGCGGTGGCCTCAAGGAGGTATTTGTTGCCAGGAGGATAGTCCAGGGTGAGGGGGTGGAGAGGGTTTTTGCCCTCCATTCTCCAAGACTTCTGGATGTAAAGGTGGTCAGGAGTGGTAAAGTCCGCAGGGCTAAACTCTACTATCTGAGGGAGAAGACAGGCAAGGAGGCCTCAAGGCTGAAGGAAAAATTTGTTGAGAAGCAGGGGGTAGTAGAAAAAGGGCCGGCGTAGGTCTTGGCGACCCTTGTTGCAAGTCCGCCGTCCCTTCTCCGCCTGAGGCAGAGGGCAAAGGAGGGGCTTATCAAGGGACACAGAAAGACCCTGGGCCTGGAGGGTGAAACCCAGGCAGTCAAAATCCTTAAGAAGTGGGGCTACCAGATACTCCAACGCAATTACCGCTCAAGCCACGGTGAGATAGATATTGTTGCCTATGACAGTAGTACAATAGTTTTTCTTGAGGTTAAGGCCTGTAAATCCACCAGATACGGCCCTCCAGAACTCAGGATTACCAATGAAAAAAGACGGCACCTCTTCGGTGCGGCACAGCAGTACATCAGGGAAAAGGGGTTATCCGGACAGAGCTTTCGTTTTGACGTGGTTACCATCCAATTTGATGAGGAAGGCAGGGTGTCAGACTCTAAAATCATCCAAAATGCCTTCTCCGCACAAGGCTAGTACCGCCAATAGTGTGTCCGCAGAAGGATTTCCATGCTACTAGTAGATACCCATACCCACCTTGACATGGCAGAATATGCGGGGGATTTACCCGAGGTACTTGAGAGTGCCCGGGCCCAGGGGGTCGGGTATCTCTTGGTGGTGGGTACCGACCTGGCTTCTAGTAGGAAGGTGCTGGGCCTCGTCCAGACTTACCAGGGACTCTACGCCAGCATAGGTGTACATCCCCATGGGGCCTCGGCAGTCACTGAGGCGGATTGGGAAGAGATAAAAGGACTGGTCCGCTCCCCAGGGGTAGTAGCGGTGGGGGAAACCGGGCTGGATTATCACTACCAGTTCAGCCCCAGGGAAACCCAGCAGGCCCTCTTCCGAAGGCATATAGAAATGGCCCTTGAGGCCAACCTGCCCCTTATTATACATAACCGGGAGGCCACACCTGACTGTCTGGGTATCCTAAGAGAATACCGTAGTCGTTCTCCCAGGGGTGTGTTCCACTGCTTCAGCGGGAGTAAAGAGACGGCCAGGGAGTGCCTGGAGATGGGCTTTTACCTATCCTTTGCTGGACCGGTAACCTTTCCCAATGCACACCATCTCAGGGAGGCGGTGAAATCCGTCCCCGTGGAAAGGCTCCTCCTGGAGACGGATTGCCCTTACTTATCACCCCAGCCCCAGAGGGGCAAGAGGAACGAGCCAGCCCATTTAAGGTATCTACTCCCCGTCCTGTCCCAACTCTATAACCTCGCAGAGGAAGATATTGCCCGAATCACTACCTTTAATGCCTTCCAGCTATTTGGCATGGGCACCAACCACCAGGAGGGTAAGATAGCCTACACTATCAGGAATTCTCTTTATCTAAACATTACTGGCAGGTGTCCCAACACCTGTAATTTCTGCCCCAGACTGGAGCGGCCCTACGTAAAAGGTCATTACCTGGGGCTAAAGGAGGAGCCTACGATTGAAGAGGTCTTAACGGCCGCAGGTAACGGTATTGAAAGGTATGACGAGGTGGTCTTCTGCGGGTATGGCGAACCTACTGAGAGGTTGGACGTCCTTAAGGGAGCGGCTAAGGTATTGAAGGAAAAGGGGAGTAAAAAAATAAGGTTAAATACTAATGGACAGGGAGACTTGATAAACAAAAGGTCTGTCTGTCCGGAGCTAGCCGGGTTAGTGGACTCTATCTTTATTAGCCTAAACAGTCCTACCGAGGAGGGGTACAGGGAGCTTTGTTCCCCTAGTTTTGGAGAGAGGGCCTACCCGTCCCTCCTTGCCTTTACGAGGCAGGCCAGGGACTTTATCCCTGAGGTAACCCTCTCCGTAGTGGACGTCCCCGGGTTAGACGTGGAGGCATGCAGGCAGATTGCCAGGGAGTTGGGGGTGAAGTTCAGGGTAAGGAGATACAACGACCTGGGATGATAAGAAAGGCCCTAATCTCAGACGTAGAGAAGATACAGAAGATTA
Source organism: Planctomycetota bacterium (assembly GCA_016209685.1). Taxonomy (GTDB): domain Bacteria; phylum Planctomycetota; class Brocadiia; order Brocadiales; family Bathyanammoxibiaceae; genus 2-12-FULL-52-36. The sequence goes on from JACQVQ010000014.1 coordinate 12,370, forward strand.
TCAACCACTTCGCTGCGAAGGACCTCATGCTCCCCCGCAGTCTATCCGAGATATATGAAAATCTCAGGGACTTCTTTGTTTATCTGGAGGAAGGGGAGATAGTAGGCTGTGTAGCCCTCCATATATTCTGGAAAGACCTCTCAGAGGTAAAATCCCTGGCAGTGCTTGAACCCCATCAAAAGAAGGGCATAGGGGGAAAGCTCCTGATGGGGTGTATTGAAGAGGCAAAGACCCTGGGTGCAAGCAGACTCTTTGTCCTCACATATAGACCCGAGTTTTTCCAACACAGGGGGTTCTCCCCCGTTGACAAGGGAGAACTACCCCACAAGATATGGACCGAATGCGTGAAGTGTCACAAATTCCCGGACTGTGGGGAAGTTCCTCTAATACTTGTAGTGAGCGAAGCGAATCTAATGGAACTCTCTAGGACCGCCTTCCCTTCCTAGTGGTTGCTTCTGCTGGAATCTCTACCTCTTCCCCAGCCAGCACCCTTTCGTAAAAGATGGCTGCCGCTATACCCCCCAGGATGGGGCCTATCCAATACACAAAATGGTTCTGGAAAAATCCCGCGGCAATGGCAGGGCCAAAGGTCCTGGCAGGGTTCATAGACCCGCCTGTGACGGCCCCACCAACCATAACCCCGATGAGCATGGCGGAACCGATGCAAAGACCCCCAAAGGTCTTGGAGGCCCTCCTATCTATTGCCGTTGAGAAGACGGTAAGGACCAGGAAAAAGGTGATTACAAATTCCATGAGCACCCCCCTGGCCATGGGTACACCCTGTCCCAAAAACGTGGAACCCAGGTGCACGCTGGTTATCGCCTGTGGGTAGATTGTCTTCAGGACAAAGCCTGCAATAGTGGCCCCTAGTAGTTGCGAGAGGACGTAAAAGACGGTCAGGTTAGTGTCCATCCGCCTGGTGGCCCAGCAGGCTATAGTTATGGCGGGGTTAATGTGACTGCCAGAGATGTAACCCAGGCCATAAATTGAGGCCATGGTCGCTAGCCCAAAAGCTATAGACACACCCACCAGTCCTATTCCGGCGCCACCTGTGCTCTTTAGATAGTAATCCGTGCAAATCGCCCCTGCCCCCACAAAAACCAGGGTAAAGGTGCCTATGGCCTCTGCTACGTACTTTTTATAATTTTCATTCATCCTGCCTCTCCCCTTGACGCAAATAGTAGGCGCTAAGTAGTAAGCAGTAATAAGGAGTAAGTAGTGCCTACTGCCTACTATCTCAGCCCTTCGCCACCCTTCTTAATTTTGGAGTATTAAAACACATTAAATGTAAAAAGTCAAACATAAATGTTTTTAGTTCTGTGGGGCATTTGGATATTGTGTAACGGTGGATTTTCTCTTTTTGGTACGCATAATGAAAACGTGTAGGGGCAGGGTTTACCCCTGCCCGACCTTACTTACAAAGGGAATCTTTGTAGGGGCAGGTTTCAAACCTGCCCCTATGCCCTGTCCAAGCCTGCTAGGCCGCAGGTCAGTAATAAAATATTGACACAATAGTTGAAAAGCAATAAACTCCCCCATGTAGTAACAGGATGTAGGGGCAATTCCCGCCTGAGGCGGATTTTCAACATGAATTGCCCCTACTTTAAGAAGAGGAGGCTTTAATGAAGGTTGTTAACAAGGTCTTGCTTTTTGTATCGTGCCTCATTTTTTTGATGAGCTTGTCTCTCTTACCTCTAGATGATGCAGCGGCAAAGGAGAAGGGAGGGGGACCAGGTAGGTCTCCTGGGCCATCCGAGCGCCCGCCCGGTTGGGACGAGGGTGAAAAGAAGGGATGGGATAGCAATGTGCCTCCGGGTCTGGAGGGGAAGGAGGAAGGAAGGGGGCAGGGGGGTGAGGGTAAGAAGAAAGGTAAGTTAGAGGGTGTCCCCTCTACGTCAGGACCGGACGAGAAGGGAGGCAAGCCAGAGAAAGGGAAGAAAGGTAAAGAAGGCAAAGAAGGTAAAAAAGATAAAAAAGATGGAGGGACAGGAAAGCCAAAGAAACAAAAAGGCTAATCGGACGGCTACGGTTCTACTCCTTATCTCCACCCTGCTCTTTGTACTGTTCTGTTGGGGCGGATATTGTCCGCCTTATATTAAGTTCCCTCAATTTCTGCTGTAGTCCCTGTCTGTGCATCCCCAGGGCCTCGGCCGTCCTGGTGATGTTACCATTGTGGGTCTTGAGGCTGCGGAGGATGTGCTCCTTTTCAAAAGACTCTACCACCCTCCGCTTTGCCTCTTTAAAGGGGAGGGTGAAATCGGGTGTGATGGATGGGGAGGCGGGGGGTTGACCCCCTTTCAGGTCTCCGGGGAGGTCTTCCTGTGTAATAGTGTCGTCTACGGTCAGGACTATTGCACTCTCCAGGGTGTTGGCTAGTTGACGCACGTTACCGGGCCAATCATAAGATAGGATAATCCTCATAACCTCCCTGGAGATACCCTTTACTCCCTTATTGTGCTTCTTTGAGAATAGTCTTAAGAAATGTTGTACCAGGAGGGGTATGTCCTCTCTGCGCTGACGGAGGGATGGCAGTTCAATCTCCACCACCTTGAGTCTGTAGTAAAGGTCTTCACGGAAGGTGTTCTTCTTTATCTCGGCCGGGAGGTCTTTATTGGTAGCGCTTATTACACGGACGTCCACGTGGAGTGTCTCCCCCCCGCCCAGGCGTTCAAACTTCTGTTCCTCTATGGCCCTGAGGAGTTTGGACTGGGTGTTAGGGCTCATATCCCCCACCTCGTCCAGGAACAGGGTGCCCCTGTTGGCCATCTCAAACTTCCCTATCCGCCTCTCGGCGGCGCCCGTGAAGGCCCCTCTCTCGTGACCAAAGAGTTCGCTCTCTATCAGGGTCTCTGGTAAGGCGGCGCAGTTCATCACCACCAGGGGTTTATCTGCCCTGCGGCTTCGCCTGTGTATCTCCCTGGCTACTAGCTCCTTACCACTGCCGCTCTCTCCCAGGAGGAGTACCGTTACCTCTGTGGAGGCCACCTTCTCAATCTTGGTAAAGAGTTCTCTCATGACGGTACTCTGGCCCACCATCTCCCCCAATCCATCCAGGGCGGATTGGCTTTCTAGTTGGGACCGCAGTCTGCGGTTTTCATCCTGCAGGGCCAGTTTTTCCAGGGCATTCCTGGCGATGAGCCTCAGTTCCTCTATGTCAAAAGGTTTGGCGATGTAGTCATAGGCCCCCTTCTTCATGGCCTCCACGGCTATCCTTTCGGAACCATAGGCCGTTATCACTACCACCATGGGGGAGCACTCCATACCCCTTGTTTTCTCCAGCACTTCCAGGCCGTTCATCTCAGGCATGTTTATGTCAAGAAAGACCAGGTCTGGGAGACGGTTTCTTATGAGTTCCAGTGCCTCTGGACCGCTGGAGGCCTCCAGGATGGAATAACCGTCCTTTTCCAGGGCCTTCTTCATCCCGAAGCGGGCGCCCTTTTCATCATCGGCTATTAAGATAGCAGGGGTTGTCATTTTTTAATCGCAGGCTAAAGTCATGCCAAAGGCAGACCTGCCTCAGGCACGGCCTGCGGCTACATAAGACCTATACGTCTGGCGGGGCTGCCGCCTGCCGTCCCGCACCTTGTTGATACGGGGTCAGTCTGTCCGGGGTAGATTTCTCTGCCATAAGGTGTAGTATAAAACGTGTGCCTGCAGGGCCTGTCTTGAGGTCTATTCTCCCCTCCATATCTTCCAGTCTCTTTTTTACGATGGGTAGACCCAGCCCCGTACCTGATTGCTTGGTAGTATAAAAAGGTTCAAAGACCTTATCCATAACGTCCTTTGGTATGCCAGGTCCGGTATCAGCGATAGTTACCTCAATACTTTGATTCTTTCCAGGTCTGGCAAGGAGGGATAGAGATCCCCCTTTTGGCATGGCTTGTAGGGCGTTATGTATAAGGTTGAAAAAGACCTCCTGGAGGGCACCGTCGGCGGCCCTTACCCTGGGGAGGTCTTCCGGTATCTGGGAGGAGATAGTTACCCCATTTTTCTTGGCCTCGTGTCCCAGGACAAGGAGCACCCCCTCTACCACCTCAGAGAGCTTGTAGCTGGGCCTTTTTGGGACTTCGCTGGGGGTGGCCCTATCACCTCCGGCTGAGTTTAGACCAAAGCCCACGGGCCTGGCAAACTGGAGGAGTTGATTTACCACCTTGGTGAGCCTGTCTATCTCATCCACAATGATGGAGAGGGCCTCCTGTCTACGGGGGTCTTCCTTTAGTTCCTCTTTGAGTACCTGTACTATGGATTTGATGGAACTGAGGGGGTTTTTGACCTCGTGGGCCACGCTGGCGGAGAGCCTGCCCAGGCTCAACAGCTTTTCGCTCTCCATCATCGTCCTCTCCAGTCGCAGTTTTTCATCAATGAGCCTGGCCTTGCCCAGGGCGGAGGCTATCTGGTTAACGATAAGGAGGAGTTGTTCTGAGTTATCCGAGGGCAAGGAGAGCCCCTGGATTGGCCTGCCCAGGCACAATAATCCCATGAGTCCCCTCTCCTCAAAGATGGGGAAGATATAATGGAGGTCCAGGGATTTCATCTCGTTTATGATGGCCAGGTCTTTGGTCTCATGGCGGTCAAGGGCCTCCAATTCTCCGGTAGAGAAATACTCGCAGACCTTCCTGAGTTGCCTGCGGGTCAGGGACCTCTTGCAGTCGTCACCAATGACCTGGATTCTATCTTCTTTTGACAGGGGTGAGTTTGAGACCTTAAAGAGAAGCAGGTTTGCCTTCTTGACCCCGGTAGCGTTCTTGATGGCCTCCACTACGTATTCAAGGAGCCTGGCGAGGTTCACCAGGGAATCTTCCCCTATGGTGTGGGAGAGGTCGTTAAGGAGGTATTCGCTGTCGGTTACCTTCCTGAAGAGGAGCATCCTCATAAGGTCCTGGAGTTTCTCCTTCAGCGTGGGGAACCAGTACACCAGGGCTATCACAAAGGTGGCCTCAAGGACCCTGGCGTTGGCCCCGTAATGCCTCTCCAGGTAACCAGAGAATTCTTTGATGCCGAAGTAGTAGAGGCATACTAGTATCAGGGTGAGGAAGGAATAAAAGACGCTCCGCCTCAGGACGAACTCCATGTAGTTGAAACGATATACGAAGTAAGAAAAAATTATGCTGGGGAAGATACTGGAGAGCATGGCGGCAAGGACCAGGTAGTTGCCCATATAATAATAGGTAACGTCCTTCAGGAGGAAGGTAAAGCCTATAAAGCCTGCCACAGAGACCAGTACCCAGGAGATGTAGCGGTGGAACTTCTGGTCTTCAGCCTCTTCTGCCATACGAGAAACCCTCTGGCATATTATGGCCGTGCCCCCCAGGGCTACCACCAGCCACATTATAAAGGGCTTAGCGAAGGGCTCCACACTGGAGAAGAGGTATTCTTCCTTAGAGAAGATAATCGTCCTGATGGCTATTGAGAAGGGCAATACCGGCAGAAATATGGCGGAAGTTATTAGCCACTGTAATCCCCTGCCCATATCCCAGCCCTTCTCAACCATATAGAGGATAGAAGTATAGAGGAGGAGGCTGGGTATAAATCCTATACTTACGTAGGCAATGGCATCTGCCACGTAGCTTATGGAGGGGATGTTCTTACCAAAGAGCACCAGGCTAAAGACGGATATGGCGTTGCCTGCGTGCCACATGGCCACGGCAAAGACCAGGAACATGAAGGCCCTCTCGCTGGGCGTCTTGTTCTTGCGCTGGTATATAAGGCCCAGGAGCACACCGTGCAGTACGCTTCCTACCAGAAAGCCCGTGAGGGAGACAATCTCATACAAAGACATATTTTATACTCACCGTCGCCGTACCCCATACCAATGAAGTACGGGGCTTACAATGACTTAAAGAAAATGATAGTCTCTGCCCCAGCCAGTGTCAATGGGGAAGTAACCAGGGGTTAGGGAAATTCGGAATGCGGAATGCGGAATTTTTAATTCCGCAATCTACAATCCGCAATCCGCATCCCTTACTTCCTAGTATTCAATCCCCTCCCTTGCCTTTACACCACTGGTGTAGGGGTGCTTCACAGCCTTTATCTCGCTGACCAGGTCTGCCACCTCCAGGAGCTTTGGGTGGGCATAACGGCCGGTAAGGATGAGTTCTACGTGGGGGGGTCTCTCCTCAACGAGTTTTAACACCTCTTGCACGGCTATCATTTTATAGTGGATGGCCACGTTTATCTCGTCCAGGATTACCATGTCGTACTCTCCAGAGAGGGTGGCCTCCCTTGCCTTCTGCCAGGCCTGTTGGGCCAGGGCCTGGTCTTCCTGGGTAGGTTTATTACAGACAAAATGACCGGAACCAAACTGGAGGATGTGGAGGTTGGGGATGTCTTTGGCCGCCGCTATCTCCCCTACCCCCTGGCGGGCCTTTAGGAACTGGATTACAATGACCTTCCAGCCGTGTCCCACTGCCCTGAGGGCCTGCCCCAGGGCGGCCGTGGTCTTCCCCTTGCCTTCTCCGGTGTATACCTGTACGGTGCCTCTTCTTTGCATGGTGAGATACTAACAAAATTCCAGACCACAGGCAAGGAATTGAGAATACAGAATTCAGAATCAGCTATCAGCAATCAGCGTTCAGCATTCTATTGACTGCTGACTGCTGTCTACTGACCCCTGACTACTGTCTTCTGACTTCTGTATTCTTGTCTTAACCTTTGGTATAGGATATAAAGGTCTATAGATGTCTACAATTATAACATTCGCCTTTTTTATACTTTTGCCCTTATCCACCGTGGGATGCGCAACGGCCATCTGGCCGGCAAAGGTGTATCATAGCCCTACCTACTCCCTCAGTAGTTATCGCACCTTCTCTTTCAACCTGCCTGTTACGGCAAATATCCTGGAAGATAAGGGCAGGGAGAGGATTATTAAGCTCCTGGGAAAGAGCGGCTACAAGTATGTGGAGGATAAAGAGTTTGCAGATTTCATAGTGGAAGAGAGAACCCAGTGGGAAGAGAGGATAGGGTACACCCCCCAGAGGGTGGAATATACCCCCATACGTACCCAGACCGGCTTTATCTACCTCCCATCGTATACTCCGGAGCGGCCTTACATCTACTACGATTTTAGTGCTGATTTAACCTTTTATGACAGGGTCTCCAGGGCAAAGATTTATGAGGCGAATACGGCAGGGACTACCTCCTCCCTTGACATGGGGGAGATATATCAAGACCTTATAAGACAGGGCAACTTGCCGGTGGCAGGGGCTATGCCTAAGGGGACCACTGCAGGGACAGTACAACCTCCTACAAAGGCGTCTTATAAAGTATATACTACGAGATACTCAAAGATTTACCACAGGGCTGGTTGTCCAGCATTGGGGGCAGAGCCCCAACGCTATAGCCCTGGTGCTCCACCACCAGGGCTAGGTGCGGAGGAATTAGTAGAGTTTAAATCCCCGGAGGAGGCCAGTACTGCTGGTGCCTCGGCATGTCAAAGGTGCAAACCGTAGAACAGCTATCAGTTATCAGTAATCAGTTATCAGCAAGCTGACTGCTGGCTCGCCCGAGGCGGAGTAACTAGTAGCTAGGGGAGACCTCCCCTTTCCCCCCTCCTTACCAAGGATGGGATAGGGGTGTTGTAAGTGTAGCTAAAAGAAAAACCCCCAGGCGGTATCACCACCTGGGGGTCTATTATTTGCAGGGGCACGTTGCAACGTGCCCCTGCGAAACGTCTGGGCTAGTTGCCCTTCCTTCTCCTGATTACACCGACACCAAAGACTCCGCCCACAATCCCTGCCAGTATGAGGCCTAGCATGGGCAGGCTTTTGTACCTCCCCTTCTCCTTGAGCATACGGTCAGTGTCCTTGGCCCTCATGAGCAGCCTGGCCTCACTCTCAATCTCGGCCATTTTGCCAAAGACCTTGGAGGAGCCATACCACCAGGAGATGTCCTGCTGTACGTGGGCAGTCCCTTTATACAGGAAGGCCTTGTCGCCGAACCACATGTCTACGTAGAGCCTCTCTATCCTGGAGGGGTTGTACTTTCCAGGGTAGAAGTCGGCATATACGCCCAGGATTGGTCCTAGCACGGGGAGCTTCCCCTTGGTCTGTTTGAAGGCGTTATAGATGGGCTCACCGAGGAGTCCTGGCCCCAGGGCGTCGGCCACTATGTCACCCAGGGGGTAAGGGTCCCTATCCTCTGGGCCTGGGTCTAAGGCCCCTGCGGCTATGACGTCCTCTATGCACTTCTGTGCCCTGTCCTGACAGCCCCATACCTGGAACATCACCTCATCCAGATTCTCCAGGTAGAGCCTCGCCCAACGGGGGCTATGGCAATTACTGCAGGCCTCTATCCACTTCTCCCTCTTGGCCTTGCTCTCGGGGGAGTAGATGTCTAGCTTGTAATTCAATGGCGGAAGGTTTACGCCATAAGGATAGTCCTTTAGAGAGGACTTGAACTCCATACCCTTGGGTGGTACCGTTCCCATACGCCAGATACCTTTAGAGACCACGTTGTGGGAGAACTCACCCTTGCCGGTATACATGTGGCAGAACTGGCAGGTGGGACTGCGATAATCCTTTCCGGGTACCACGTCCTTTAAAGGCTTTTCAAAGTCCCAGTGGTGGCCTTCCATGTGGTAGATGTAGCCCATCTTACTTTCGCCGTAAGATTCTGCATCCGGGTGGTCAAACCCCATGTGACAACTCTGACAGGCCTCTGGCCTACGGCCCTCTGCGGCCTTGAAGGCATGTCTGGTATGGCATATGTCGCACTTCTCTGAGGCCGCATGGCAGTAGTCGCAACCGAACTGCATGTTGCCTATACCCATCCTGTAGAGTTCAGGGTACCAGGGGACAATGACGTTGGCCTCCGTAGTCTGAGGATGGTTGGGCCTGCCGTAGTCCTTCTCTGAGAGAAACTGGTTGGTCTGGGTAGTATGGCACTGTCCACAGGTATTCCAGGAAGGCATCTTTAATTCCTTGTGGTCCTTCCCGTGGCACTCATTGCAACTCACCTCTGGAAGTTCCCTGTTCACTCGCTTTTCTATATCCTTTGTCTTGGCAGCGAAGCCCTCGTCCTTCTTGGGATGGGCATGGGTGGACTCCTTCCAGTCGTTGACTATGCCTGGGGTTACCTCCTCGTGGCACTTTACGCAGTCCTCGGCCTTGTACTTCTGGAGGAGTTGGTCATAGTAGGTGCCGTCGGGTTTGACGTAGTGTCTGTTAGGGTACCAGTACATGTGCATGGGTACGGGTTTATAGACGTCCATCCACGGCCCGCTACCCTTTTCCAAACCCACTGGTTCTTCAAACCATTTCTTCAGGGTTGGATTGTCATAAAGCTCCTTTAGCTGTTCTTGTTCGCCTGAGGCGGATTGGGGCTTTTCTTCTGCCGCAAGCCGTCCAGCCGGTAGACCAGCTATCAAGGCTACAAAAAGGGCTATTGATACAGGTCTAAGAAATTTCATAAACATCTCTCCTTTAAAGACTCCCTTCAAAGATTTCTATCTTAACCATCCCTGGGAAGGACTTATCTTTTCCGACTCTATTAAAAGGTTTGAATATTTCGTGAACCACCAGTCATCAGAAAGGCCGTGGTCCTTAAAGAACTTTACCCTCATCTCATGGTGGCGGCTGATGTGGCACTCAAAACAGACGTTGTAAGGGCTGTTGACCCTGGCTATCTTCTGACCTTCCTGGGCCTTACCAATGTCCATGAAATAGCTGAAGAGTTCTCCCGGTCCGTGGCATGCCTCACAGGTTACGCCTTCGTCCACGTACTTCCCATTGCCTGGGTTGTAGCCTGTGGTGTGGCACTTGTAGCACTGCTTTCTGTAATTCTCGTCTCCCTCAATAAAATCAGGGGCCTGCTTAACCCTCTCAAAACTGGTGAACTTGGTCCTCTTCCACTGTTCGGCATGGGGGGCAGTCAGCCCGGTGTGGCACCTGAGGCACTTTTGACTGCCTACGTAGATGGCCTTTTCTCCTGTTACGCCATTATACCTGAAGTTCCCCCAGACAGGCGTAAGGTTAGGGTCTGTCTCTTCTGGAGAGAGCTCCGTGAGTTCCAGCCAGAGTTCAAAGACCTTGTCAGCGGAGGCCATCCTCTGCTGCATCTGGCGGCGGTGGGTGTACATCCCCCTGTGGGCCTCCTTTTCTGCGAGGGCCCTGCCGATACCTTTGTGGCATACGGTACAGCCGTATACGTCAAAGGGGAATTCTGAGACTATGGCGTGGCTGGCCTTAAGCCCTGACTCGTCAATATGACAGGTGATACATCTATCCACTTTATTACCGTTCCCCAGTTTATCCCAGGTGCCAGTACCTTTTAGTAGAATCTGCTTTATCTCAGGCTTCTGGGAACGAAGGATGGTTATCTTTTTCTCAAGGTCTTTCTTGTCCTTCTCAGAGGTGGCGGCCTTATGGTCCTTCTCCAGTTCCACCAGCTTCTTCTGATAAAAGGCCTGTTGATACTTTGCCCAGGCAGGATTCTTCTCCTCCTCAAACCAGAGATAGGAGGAGTAGAAGAATGCCAGACTAAAAAGTAGGAATAACTTTCTCTTCATACATCACCTTTTTCAGTTCTCAGTTTTCAATCTTCTGATGTTACTCTAGATGTTAAACCAGGGCGTTTGTAAGACATACTTGATGCTGAACCCTAATCTAAGGCCCATCTTTAAGATAGTACCTATCATGGTGAGCAGTAAGAACATCGTAACGCCATATTTAACCGGCCCAAGTTGCTGGTAGAAGTCTTTCCATCTGCGGGCCGGTAACCATGTGCCCAGTCCAAAATAGGCTAATAGTAGCAGAACCCCTACGGGGGCAGGTAGACTCCATAGAGGTGGGGGTGTAGGGAAGGCGAGGGTCCACTTCTCCCAGGGCCAGAACCAGGCCCAGAAAGGCCCTCTACAGTAAACTCCCATGATGATAAGTACATACCAGAGTAAGAATCCGAAACTGAAGGTAGTTACGGCAAACTTCCTCTCCCCGAAGGTATAGTAACCGTTGCCTTTGTGGTTGAAGTCAATGTAAGGTATAAACATAAGACCTATTATAATCAGGGAGGGCAGAACCACCCCGGCAAACCATGGGTCAAAGTACACCAGCTCTTCCTGTAGGCCCAGGAAGTACCATGGGGCCTTGGCAGGGTTTTCTGGTTCGCCTGGGTTGGCGAGTTCTCTTAAGGGTGCATCTACGTAGTAGCTGTAAAGTAGTATGACTACCAGGAAGAGTAGGGCACATAAGAATTCCTTTGCCACCAGATGGGGCCAGGTGTGTATTTTTTCAGGCCCTGGCTGTGTCTGCCTTGGTTCAGGTTTTAACGTCGTTGCTTCGGGATTGGCCATAACTTTCCTCTATTATTTATGTGGACTCCAAAGAACTTACAGCCGTCCTGAGAATCCATCCTTCCTTATCCTCCAGAAGTGGAGTATCATAAGCCCACCTGCCATAGCGGGGAGGCCTATACAATGCCACACATAGGCCCTTAGGAGGGCAGGTGCTTGTATGGAGGTGCCTCCCAGGAGGCCAAACCGTATATCGTTATCAATAGTAAACCCAAATAGTTCTGCAAAGGGGCCTTGATAGCCTGCAAAGGGCGTAGCCCCTGCCATATTAGTACCTACCGTAATGGCCCAGTATCCGAGTTGGTCCCATGGCAGGAGGTAGCCTGTGAAACTCAGTAACAGGGTAAGTACGAGGAGTATCACACCTAACACCCAGTTAAATTGTCTTGGTGCCTTATAGGAGCCGGTAAGGAAGACCCTCAGCATGTGGAAACATACCGTTATGACCATGGCGTGGCCGGCCCATCTGTGCGTGTTTCTTAATAGCCTGCCAAGCGGTATTGCATTATTGCTCAGGTCCAGCATGTCGGCATAGGCCCGGTTTACGTCCGGGGTGTAATAGAACATCAACAGTACACCTGTGAGGGTTTCAAAGAGGAAGACAAAAAAGGTCAGTCCCCCAAGACACCAGGTAAAGGAGATATTTATGCTGCCTTTCGTTACGGTGGTAGGATGTATGTGAAGCCACACATTGCCGAGGATCTGGAGCATGCGATTACGAGGGGTATCTTCGTACCCATGACGGAAGATAGACTTCCAGATGTTATTCTGCGTAATCTTATCGCCTATTTCTTTGAGGTCGGGTAACATGCGAAGGACTCCTTTTTGGCCTTCAGCTTATCGGCTTTCGGGGTCTCGGCCGATGGCCTATTGTTGATGGCTGACGGCCGATTATTATATTACCAGCTTTCTATCCCGTTCTATTACTTGACTCGTGTCTATGACCAGTTTCCCATCGTCGGAAAGAGACGTATGGAAGTGATAGAGGGGCCTTGGGGCGGGACCAGCAAAGTTAACGCCGTCCTTATAGTACTTACTCCCATGACAGGGACACTCAAAGATACCCTTTTCTTCGGTCCAATGCACGGCGCATCCCAGGTGTTGACAAATCATGGATATGGCCTGAAAGGCATTGCCCTCCCGGACGACAAATACCCTCCTGGCCTTTAGGGTAACCACACTGTGGTCTGGAAAATCCTGGGGATAACCTACGGCAAACCGTTTAGAGGGCTCATACAGTACCTTAGGAAAGAAGAAGCCGGTTGTCCCCAGGAGATTCCACAAGTAGTCCCCTATTGTGACTAAAAATATTCCCCAGGCCGCCAGGGTGAAGAAACTACGCCGGGACGTCCATATACCACCTTCCTCTCGTTTCTCTGTTTCCATTCTTACCTGTGGCATAGTTATTGTCCCTCAGATTCCATAGATTCGCTTCGCCCACTGCAAGTTTTTAAAGACGTACAAGCGCCGTATGGTCAGATACTAGCAATACGCATACCATTTCTTTGCCTCTTGCTGGCTGGCAGGCACATGCAGTCTAGCACACGCATATTCTCTTATATAATAAACACTTACGAAACATTGCTCAAGACCCGACAACCAATGTGGGCCTTTCTATCCTGATTTCTCTTGTTACTAATAATTCACAAGAGGTCCGTATGTCCGTTCAATAGCTTATAAGATAAATGGTTACAACTGTACACATTAGTATACAATCCAGTGTACCTGAGTGTACTAGTCTGGGAGTCAGGAATTAGTGGAATTGCGGACATGGGAGAGATTTTTGATTTTAACTCCGAAGACCCTCAATCCTTTGTAGAGGGGCATCCGCCTCAGGCGGACAACGTGCCCCTACTCCGTCCCACGCTCCACAAGGGCTTAGGGAAAGTTATTGACTATACGAATACAAATAGGGTAACTTAAACGTGGCACAGGTTCAGGGGGCATTTCTAACAAAGGGCAGTAGCTATTTGAATAAAGGTCTGAAGGTGGTAAAATTGTATATGAAAAGGTATGCAGTCCTATTACTCTTCCTGGCATGGCCTCTTCTTATCCTGGAGCCTCACGAATGCGGCGGTGCCACTCCTGACGGGGCGGTGTCAGTCCAGGGGGAACCTGCTCCAGCCCTGAACCAGAGCGGTGCAGGGCAGGCTCAGGCGGATGGGCGTCCGGGCGGGGGGGACTATGAGGAGGCTGACATACTGGAAGAGGGGTTGCCGATAGTAATAGAAGGCGGCAAGGCTTCGGCCGTGGGTTCAGCCGAATCGTCCACTCCCGATAAAAGGGGAGGCGGTAATCCACCACAGGCGGAAGGGCACACAGGAGGAAAGGTCTCAGAAAGGAAAGGGGAGTAAGGCGGTAATCCGCCTCAAGCAAACGGACGCCAAAAGAGATAGTCCGAACTGGAGGGACCGTGCTATGGGGGAGTCAGGAAAGGCTATTAAGGCAAATATCCTCTTAATAGACTATGAGGAGACCCACCGCAGTATCTACACCAGTTTCCTGCGATACGCTGGCTACGCCGTTACGGCTGCACCAGATGGGATAGAAGGGTTGAGCCTCTTCAAGAAGGGTTCTTATGACCTGGTTCTCTGTGCCCTGGAGATGCCCTATCTATCGGGTGTGGAGGTGGCCAGGGCGATAAAGACCTTCTGCATGGGAAAGGGGCGAAAAATCCCCTTCATTATGGTAGCCAGCAGGACACACGAAGTCACTCAGGAGGAGATGAGAAAGACAGGGATAGATACCGTGTTCTTTAAGCCCCTAAGGTTAGACCACCTCTCAGAGTCTATCAAGGGTCTCGTCCACCCCAGATAGATGAGGGGACCAGTAAGATACCGGAGGACCTCCCTTGAGGACGTCTCCCAGATAGAGGAGATGGAAGGGACCTATTTTTTAGAGGAGGCCTTCGGCAGGAGGCAAATAAGATACCTCCTCCAGTCCCCCAATGCCATAGCCCTGACGGCTGAAGAGTGCGGCCGATTCGGCCGGGCTCACCCGCCTCAGGCGGGAAGCCCTGCCACCTCCAATGGTAAGGTACTGGGTTACATTATTGGCCTGGGTCGCAGGGGGTCTTCGGCAGTAAGGATATATACCTTTTGCGTAAGAAAGGATTACAGACTCAAGGGTATCGGTACCTCTTTACTCCAGAGGCTTGAAAGGGAGTGCCAGAGGAGAGGTGTCTCTAGTCTCATCCTGGAGGTAGGGGAGGGTAACTCCTCGGCCCTAAGGTTCTATAAAAAAAATGGGTTCGTGGAGTTTTCCAGAACCCCAGGATACTACACAGACGGCACCACTGCCGTAAGGATGAGGAAGGTAATAGCCAGTAGTCAGTTGTAGGGGCGGTTCGCGAACCGCCCCTACTGCTGACTGCTGATTACTGACAAAGGCAGACATGAACCCCACCAGGTTTGACTGGAAGAGGTACCCGGAGGCAGAGGCCTTTTTCCTGGGAGGTCTTGACATCTTCCTCAAGGCCCACCAGGTGGCGGCAAGACTTGAACAAAAGATAAGAGAACACACCAGTACAAGGCTTATTGACTGGGTTGACCATGTAGTCCTCCCTGATTCTGGCCCTACCAGGACAAGACTCGCCCGGATGGGTTTCATCCCAGACCCTCTGGGGGAGGCCCCTCCAGGCAGGATAGCCTTCTTGCATGCGGGGGCCATATTCCCCAATGTAGTACTGCAATGGGGCATGTCCGGATTATCCATCTTTGAACTGGCCCTGAAGGTGGAATCCGTGGCAGATTTTGTAGCAAGGCAGGGGATAGACCACCCGTTGGAGGGTCCACCTAAGAGCCGTTACAGGAGGGCATTGGTGGCCAGGGAAGGGGGATTAGGCCTCCTGGCCGTGGAGCGTAGGGCCTACAGGGGTTATCTCTGTGAGACCCCTCCACCCGCATACTACCAGGAGTATCTAAGGGCGGAAGAACTCTGGCGTACAAGGCCGCGCCGCTTTGATGATGCCGTTGAGGGGTTCAGGAAGACAGAGGAGATACTGGAAGACATATCTACCAGGCTTGGTAAAGGACTATCTGCCCATGTCCTCTTTGAGGGAGAGCGGAGATACTGGCAGGAGAGAAACAGGGCGGCCCGTCTCCAGAAGGAACGACAGGATTCTTTGGGGCTAGGTTGGGCCAACCACGACCACCACACCTTCCGCTGTTCCAGAAGCCACCTCCATGACCTCGTACGGCTGCTGGAGGGTCTGGGCTTTCAGTGTAGAGAGAGGTTTTATGCGGGGGAGGAGGCTGGATGGGGTGCCCAGGTGATGGAAAACCACCTCCTGGGGATAACCGTCTTTGCCGATTTGGACCTCAGCCCCGATGAGACCGAAGAAGATTTTGCCCACCGCCCCCTCTACCCAAGAAAGGAGCTGGGTACGGTAGGACTCTGGGTAGCCCTTCACGGAGAGAGCTTCTTTGAGGCTGGGATGCATCACCTGGCCATCAGGGCCGATTTTGATGCCCTCCGCAGGGGCATGGCACAGGAAGGGGTACAGACCATGAAGCCTTTCTCCGATTTCCCCTTCCTCCGACAGGCCTTCACCCAAGGGGAGCAATGGAAGGTAAGGCCAGACCGGATTGACCAACTCCTTAGTCTGGGCAGTATAAATCAGGAGCAGTATCAAAAATTTTCTAGTCAAGGTGCCATCGGTAGCCACCTGGAGGACATAGAACG
The DNA here is from genome assembly GCA_016209685.1 of Planctomycetota bacterium. Classification (GTDB taxonomy): domain Bacteria; phylum Planctomycetota; class Brocadiia; order Brocadiales; family Bathyanammoxibiaceae; genus 2-12-FULL-52-36. Next base: position 28,340 of record JACQVQ010000014.1, read on the forward strand.
GCGGGAGGGCTTTAAGGGTTTCAATCAGCGTTCCGTCAGCGCCATAATCCAGGCCACCGACCCAAGGGCTTACCACCGTTAGTAAACGGTAGATAGCACAGCGCCCAGAGGGGTCAGGGGCCAGGGACTAGGGGGTAGCCGCAGGTCATGCCCGAGGCAGATCCGCCTCAGGCGAACTTTAGCCTGCGTTATACTTTTTTCCTAATCCTTGATCCCTGGCTCTGGGAGTGATAAGGGGGTAGAGCCTCCTTACCTCTTTGGGGTCCTTCCCCCTTGAAATATGGATTTTTACCTTTATAATCTGAAGCTCTAAATTTCTGTTACTTTCCGAGACCTCTGAAAAACCCTACGAGATGTCATTCTGAGGGAGTGAAACGACCGAAGAACCTCAGATTCTTCGCTCCGCTCAGAATGACACGAAGTAGTGCGGTGACTTTTGCAGAGGCCTCTTTCTATCTTTAAGGGAGTAGAATGACCGCACGGCTTATCAGTGGAGAGGTTGTCGCCAGCAGGATTAAAGAGGAAGTGAAGGGGGAGGTAGAGTCCCTCAGGCAAAGGGGTAAGGAGGTGCATCTGGCGGCGGTCCAGGTAGGAGAGAACCCGTCCTCCGAGGTCTATCTCCGCAGTCAGAGCCGTCTCTGCGAGGAGGTGGGCATAAAGTACACCCTGCATACCCTTCCCGGTGATACCGGAGAGGAGGCCCTTGTGGCCTACGTAGAGGGGTTAAACAAAGACCCCAGGGTCAGCGGTATAATCCTCCAGATGCCACTGCCCAAGGGGATAGATGCACATGAGGTGCAGTCCTCCATCACCCCTCAGAAGGACGTGGAGGGGATGAACCTTGCCAGTATGGGGCAACTGGTGTACGGGAAGGCCAGGCTCGCCCCTTGTACGGCTACGGCCTCGGTGGAATTGATAAAGAGCACCGGTATAGAGGTCAGGGGCAAGGAGCTGGTCATAGTGGGCAGGAGCGCCATAGTGGGGAAGCCGGTGGCCCTCCTCATGCTAGACCTCTCGGCCACGCCTACGGTATGCCACACCCAGACTAGAGACCTTGCCTTCCATACCAGGAGGGCGGACATCCTAGTGGTGGCGGTTGGCAAGCCAGGCATTATAAAGGCCGACATGATTAAGCCGGGGGCCGTAGTAATAGACGTGGGCATAAACCGCGTGCCTGAGTACGATGCCCAGGGAACCCCTGTATTGGATAAAAAGGGTAAGCAAAAGATGAAGACCGTAGGGGACGTGGACTTTGAAGGGGCAAAGGAGGTGGCCTCATTCATAACGCCTGTACCTGGAGGCGTGGGTCCGGTAACTACAGTAATGCTCCTGAAGAATGCCGTGGAGTCCGCCAAAATGTAGGGGCGACCCGCCCTACACCACCATGCACCACGTGGGGTGCATGGCTCACCATGAACCCCTGCGGTGAACCCTACGTGGTTCACCGCAAGGGTACAGGGCAAAGGTGCAGGATAAAGCCCTGTACCTGCCCTGAACCATGCTAGGTTCAGGGCCTGATTGGTACAGGGGTGGGTCGCCCTTACAATTGGACGACCGGGCAACATACAATTTGAGACCTCTGAAAAAGTCACGGCACCGCAACATGTCATTCTGAGCGGAGTAGGGGCGAACGGCCGTTCGCCCCTACAGCAAAGAAACTAGACCCTTCGCTTTCGCTCAGGGTGACACTTCGTGTCAAATTTTACCTACACTTTTTCCGCCTTCTCGTTTAAAATCCTTCCTATATGGATACGTCTACACTCAGGCAAGATATCCAATCCCTCGTGGAGAAGTTTGACAGGGACAAACACCACTACCTCTCAAAGGACTACCTTGAGGCACAGACCCGTAAAGACTTCATAGACCCACTCTTTGAGGCCCTGGGATGGGACATATCCAATAAGGCCGGCCTGCCCCCTTTTGAACGGGAGGTACTCCTTGAAAGGGGCGAGACCTCCGGCAGACCCGATTACAACTTCCGCCTGGGCGGTGCAAGCAAGTTCTTTGTAGAGGCAAAGGCCCCTCCTGAATCCCTGGATAGCGTGAGGCACGTACTCCAGGCCAAGTCCTACGCCTGGAATACCAAAGAGGTCTTCATTGCAGTCCTCACCGACTTTGAGGAACTAAAGGTATTTGATGCCTCCCTCCCCCCTGACAAGAAAACCCCCCTCCAGGGACTCATACTTGACCTGAAATACACCGAATACCTGGACAATCTGGACAAACTCCTCTGGTTGTCCAGAGAGGCGGTAAGTCAAGGCTCCCTGGAACGACTCCTCCTTAAAGACGCAAAGAGCAAGAGACAGAGGATCCCCGTAGACAGGAAGTTCCTGCAGGACATGACCCTCTGGAGGGAGGAGCTGGCAAAGGTCGTCTACAGGCATGACCCCAGTATCAGCGTAAGGACCCTGAACGAGGTAGTACAGCGACTCCTTGACCGCATAGTCTTTATCCGCATTGCAGAGGACAGGAAGATTATAGCCCCGAGGACCCTCTTTGAGATTGCCCAGCTCTGGAAGGCCGAGGGCAGAAAGAAGCCCATACAGTATCATCTTAACAATCTCTTCAGGGAGATAAACGCAGATTTAAACGGCGACATCTTCAAGCCCCATGCCTGTGAGCAGTACGAGGCAGATTCACAACTACTGGCGGAGATTATTGAGAACCTGTATTTTCCCAATAGCCCCTATCTATTTGACGTTATTGGTGTGGAACTACTTGGCAGTATATACGAGCGGTATCTGGGCAGTACCATAAGGGCAACACCAGGGGGCCGGGTGAAGGTAGAAGAAAAGCCAGAGGTCAGGAAGGCAGGGGGCGTCTATTACACGCCTCAATACATAGTGAAGTACATAGTGGAAAATACCGTCGGCAAGTTAATAGAGGGCAAGACGTCCAAACAAATAGAGAAGATGAAGATTCTAGACCCTGCCTGCGGTTCGGGTTCTTTTCTATTGGGGGCGTATCAGTATCTCATTGATTATCACATAAAGTATTACCGTGAGCATCCCAGGGAGGCCCACGCACACCCATTATTCCCGGATTTGCTCCAGGATTCCGAAGGCAACCACAGGCTGTCCATCATCAAGAAGGGCCACATACTCAGGAACAACCTCTTTGGGGTGGACATAGACCCGCAGGCGGTAGAGATAACCATGATGAGCCTTTACCTGAAGGCCCTGGAGGGGGAGCGTACGCTCCCCAGGAAGCAGGGACTACTGCCTGTCCTCTCGGATAACATAAAGTGTGGCAATTCCCTGATTGGTTATGACATTTTTGACGTCTCTGTGGGGGCGACCCACCGGGTCGCCCCTACAAAGGGGCAAGGCATTTTGGTAGGGGCGGGGTTACCCCACCCCCACATTACCGATGAGGAGCGAGAGCGTATAAACCCCTTTGACTGGAATTCCAAGAAGGCAGGCTTTGGTGAGATTATGGAGAGGGGCGGGTTTGACTGCGTGATAGGCAATCCGCCGTATGTAAGAGTTGATTATATGGCAGAACAGGAAAAGAACTATTATAAAGAGACCTATTTATCGCCAAAAGGCAAGTATGATTTGTACTACCTATTTATAGAAAAATCTATAATGCTTATAAAGGATACTGGACATATTGGGTTAATAGTTCCTAATAAATTCTGTACAAGTGATTCTGGCTTCACTCTTAGAAAGATGATTATAGATAATAGTGAGGATGTTTTCGTAAATAGTGTTAGCAAATTGAATGTTTTCGAACAAGCCGCAAATTATCCTATTTTGTTCTTTGCGCAAAGGAATAAAGATAAATTTAAATCATTAAGATTAACTACCACCGAAAATATAGTGGACTTGTATGCTGAGAGAATAGCAATAAACCTAGACAAGAGAAGTATTCTGAAATTACCTCGTCAAATATTCCCTCTTAATACAGGCAAGCAAGAATTGGCGGTGTATTTCAGGATAAACAAGAATTGTAACTTGTTGGAAGACTATCTGGAAATATCGGAAGGATTTAGAATCCCAATACAATACGAATGCACAAAAGGAGATGAACATATAGTCAAGCAATATCAATTTTCAAGATATTCACCAATTTTGCAGGGAAGTTTTATAAAGAGAACGGATAGAGAAAAGACAATTTCAACGAAATCAGCACGGTATCTTAATTGCCTGAAAAAGAAAATAATTATTGCCGAAGATGCTCTGAGACTCGAAACGACAATAGATGACAGCAAATCTATCTGCCAAGGTGGGGTTTATTTTGGAATATTGAACGACAAAGAATCGTTTACTTTGGAATATATCGTTGCTTTACTAAACTCTAAACTCCTAACATTTCTTTACAAAACATTATTTTCTGGAATGCATATAGGTGGTGGCTATTTAAGGTTTAGAACGAGTTTTTTAAACTATCTCCCCATCCGCACCATCAACTTTGACAACCCAAAGGAAAAGGCCATGCACGGCAGATTAGTCACCCTGGTTGACCGCATGTTGGAGCTACAGAAGAAGAGACATGCCCTGCCTGCCACCTCGGGGCGGGAGATGGTGGAGCGGGAGATTGCCGTAACGGATGAAAAGATAGACGATTTGGTGTATGAACTCTACGGGATAACAAAAGAGGAGAGGAAGATAATAGAGGGAATGGGTTAATGTTTTTGTAGGGGCGAACGGCCGTTCGCCCCTACGGTAGCGACATAACTTATCATGCCCCAATACAGCCCAACAACCCATCAACGCCGTTCCCTTCGGTTGAAGGGGTACGATTATTCCCAGGGCGAACGGCCGTTCGCCCCTACGGTAGCGACATAACTTATCATGCCCCAATACAGCCCAACAACCCATCAACGCCGTCCCCTTCGGTTGAAGGGATATGATTATTCACAGGCAGGGGCGTATTTTGTAACCATATGTGCGTATAATAAGGAATATTTGTTTGGCGATATTATAAATGGTGTTATGCGTATGAATGAATACGGGAAAACTGTCAGGGAGAAATGGTTGCTTTCATCTAAATTGCGGTCAGAAATTAAACTGGATGAATTTGTAATTATGCCAAATCATTTTCACGCAATTGTAATTATTTGGAGCATTGGCACAAACACTGTAGGGGCGAACGGCCGTTCGCCCCTACGGATGAAACCAAAATCATTATCATCATTAATGGCAGGATTCAAATCATCCGCAACATCAAGAATAAACGGTTTACGTAATTCACCCGGGGTTCCTGTCTGGCAAAGGAATTATTACGAACACATTGTCAGAAACGAAGACGAATTAAACCGCATCCGAGAATATATCATAAACAATCCCCTGCAATGGCAATTTGACAGGGAGAACCCTGGCCGTATTGAAGATAAGACCTATTACAACCAGTGGGGGCACCTTGAAGAGGCGATATACGGTAAAATGTAGGGGCAGACACATAGGCCCGTCCGCCTGAGGCGGAGCGGACACGCCGTGCCCCTACAGGGCTGATAAGGGCGACTTGGCAGGTCAAGGGCGACCCACCGGGTCGCCCCTACAGGGCCAAATGAGGGCGACCCCGCCTGAGGCGGGTCCGAAGTTCAGCATAAAAGAATTTGACAAGGCAAAGGCACTAGAATATAAGTTAATCCATGAACTTCCCTAGCTACCGCCCCAGAAGGTTACGAAAATCGGAGAAACTCAGGAGTCTGGTCAGGGAGACCTCCCTGGAGGTGAACGACCTTATCATGCCCCTGTTCGCCAGGCCAGGTAAGGGTATCAAGAATGAGGTAGCCTCCATGAAAGGTAATTACCAGATGTCGGTGGACGTACTGGTGAAGGAGGTAAGGGAGCTGGAGGGGCTAGGGGTTCCTGGCGTGATACTCTTTGGCATACCCGATGAGAAGGACCAGAAGGCCAGTGGTGCCTACGATGAGGAAGGTATAGTACAGCAGGCCATCAGGGCAATAAAAGAAGAGGCCAAAGACATCCTGGTCATCACCGACGTCTGCCTGTGTGAGTACACGGACCACGGTCACTGCGGTCACGTAATGCAGGACAGGACGGGGCGGTGGGATGTGGACAATGATACTACCCTGGAATTACTTGCCAAGACGGCCCTATCCCATGCCACGGCCGGGGCCGATATTGTAGCCCCCAGTGACATGATGGACGGCAGGGTAGGGGCAATAAGGGGTGTACTGGACGAGGCGGGCTTCCAGGATATACCCATAATGTCTTACGCCGCAAAATATGCCTCGGCCTTCTACAGCCCATTCAGGGAGGCCGCCGAATCCCCCCCCAAGTTTGGGGACCGCCGTACCTATCAGATGGACCCCCCTAACGCCCGTGAGGCCCTGAGAGAGGCGGCCATGGACATCCAGGAAGGGGCGGATATTGTCATGGTAAAACCTGCCCTGCCTTATCTGGATATAATAAAGACTATAAAAGAGACCTTTGACTGTCCGGTGGCGGCCTATAATGTCAGTGGCGAATACTCTATGGTGAAGGCCGCCGCCGAGCTGGGCTGGATGGATGAGAAACAGGTAGCCCTGGAGATTTTGACCTCTATAAAGAGGGCAGGGGCAGACATTATCCTCACCTACTGGGCCAAACAGGCCGCCAAGTGGCTACGAGAGAGTTCAAAGGCTTAAATGCTCAAGGGTTTAAGAAGTTGAAAGATGCAGACACAAGAATTAATGGCATTGTGCGAAGAGGCAGAGCGCCTCGGGGCCACGGAGGCAAAGGTTATAGACGTCTCCAGCGTGGTAGTGGAGCCCTGGGTACAGCTCAAGTGCCGCTTCGGATGCCCCCAGTACGGCAAGAGCAAGACCTGTCCACCCTTTGCCCCCACCTACGAAGAGACCAGGAAGATACTTGGATGTTATAGCCAGGCCATATTGATAGAGGGTCAACCGCCTGGACGGGACTTCAAGGAGATGCTACTCAGGCTGGAGGGGGAGGCTACTAGGGCTGGCTACCACAAGGCATTTGTCATGGGGGCAGGGCCTTGCCCCTTGTGTGCCCCGGCAGGTGGCGGCCCCGGTGTCTGCCCAGAGGAAGGCCCCTGTCTCATACCAGAGAAGGCCAGACCCGCCATGGAGGCCTGCGGCATAGACGTCTTCCAGACCATCCGGAATAACGGCTTCACGGTAAGTTTTCTGGAGGAGAAGGGGGAATACGTGAAATATTTTGGCCTCTTACTCTTAGATTAGGAATAAAAGGCCAGATAAAACCTCTTGACATCCTGCTAATGCGAATGTAAAATTTTGAGAGTAAAGATGTTATGCGATCCTCGCGATGGAGAGGGTAGAGGCACGGCCCACCCAAAATCTGGCGGGTTTTCAACATGCCGTGCCCTACATGATTGCCTGTGGCCGATGGCAGGGCCTGCTTGAGGAATAACCCTATGCAACCATACGGGATATGGCGACTCTTAATGGGGCTGGTAATAATGTTTATAACATTGCCAGAGGTGGCAATCCCCCATTGCGAAGACCACCATTGCCCCATGGATGCCTCCCAGCCGGTACACCACTGTCCCCTATGCTGTACCTTTTCCCACCACTTTACGGTAGAGTCAAGTAACGGGTGGCCTTTATCTCCCGCCAGCCTTTCAGGACTGGCCTCACTAAAGAGCCATTCTTTCCTGCCTGCATTTCTGTCAGATAGTATCTTCCAACCGCCCGAGTCCGCATGAGGCGGACATAGGGCCCGGTCCAGGGCGTCTGGAAGGTATCAAGATGGTGGAGACCTCCACCTCATGTGGATACCTCCATGCCCCCAGTGACCTCACACCCGGACTACCTTTCCCACAGTTTTACTCAATACAAGTTAACTGGGAGTGGCCCTGCCATCCGCACGGCCTTTCCTTAGACCTGTCCGCTATATTAGCTGGTGAATCTGCCCTTTTTGGCAGTGGATACACCTATCCTGTGGGGGCAGGGTTACCCTGCCCCTACTACCAGGACAAGTCTTTTTTGGCGGAATTTCAAGGAGACAAAAGATGTCTAAGAAGTCTGAATACAGGGTTCTGAATTCTGTGTCCTATATCCTGTGTTTTCTCCTGGCTTTGGGTATCGGTAACCCGCCTCAGGCGGACTGTGCCGAGAGGATAGGCCTCAAAGAGACCGTCCGGAAGGCCCTGGAAAACAATCTGGAACTCCAGGCCTTCAGAAAACGGCTTGAGGAGGCCAAAGGAGACCTTACAAAGGCTTCTCTGCTACTACCCTCCAACCCGACCGTAGGGACAAGGATGGGGGAGAGGCACAATACCAGGACAGACAGTACAAATACGGACTATACCATTACCCTCTCCCAGGAGTTCCGTATAGCCGGTCAGAGGGGCAAGGGGATTTCTGTGGCAGAGAAGAATCTGGAGAAGGTAACGGCAGAGGTGGAGACCCTGGAGTGGGACATCACCGCCAGGGTGAAGAAAAACTTTTACGAGGTACTTGCCTTGAAGAGGGTATTAGAGGCAAGACAGACCATCCAGGAACTCTACGAGAGACTAAGAGAGGCCATGCAGTTAAAGTTTAAGGAAGGGGCGGCAACCATCCTGGAACTGAACACGGCTAACATACAGTACAACCGGGCCAGGAGAGAATACCAGGTCGCCTCAGGTAGATACGCCAGCAGTCTACTGGGCCTAAAACTCCTCCTCGCCCTGCCAGAGGACTACCCCCTGGAACCCGCGGGAGAATTGGAACACGTGGCAATGAGACTAGACCCTCCCGGCTTAATAAAGGGGGCACTGCAGACCAGACCCGACCTGAAGGCCGTAGAGCGAGAGGTGGAGAGGGCAGACCTGGAGGTAGACCTCCTGAAGTCCCAGAGGGTGCCCAATCCTCAGGTGGATGGTTTCTTCGGGAGAGAAGAAGGGTCGCAGAGGTTATTGGGAGGGGGTATTACCATACCTCTACCGCTTATAGACAGGAAACAGGGAGAACTCCAGAAGGCCGGTGCCAGCAAGGAGGCCGCCAGGCTTAATTTGGAAAATAAGCACCTCCAGATACGCAAGGAGGTACAGAGTGCTTACGAGGTCTTTCTTGCCTCTCAGAAGGGACTGGAGGCCTACGAGGGTATCGTCCCTGAGATGGCGGAAAGCCTCAAACTCAACGAGCTTACCTATACAGAAGGAAAGGTGGGGTTCGTAGAGTTTGTGCTCCTCCAAAATAATCTCATAGAGGCAGAAATCTCTTACCTGGAGACCCTGCTGGATTACTACCGGGCTATAGTGGACCTGGAGAAGGCCACTATCAGGAAACTCATAGAATAGGGAGTAGTTATGAGAATATTGAGGCTAATACTTGCAGTGAGCAAGGCTAATCTGAGACCTCTGAAAAACTTCGCTCACTGTCATTCCTTCGCTCTGCTCAGGCTTGTAGTAAGCGAAGCGAATCTGACGGCGTCTGAGGGAGCGAAGCGACCGAAGAATCTGACACGAAGTGTCACCCTGAGCGAAGCGAAGGGTCTAGAGATTCTTCCCCTTCACGTCGTTCAGGGTCAGAATGACATGTTGCGGTGCCGTAGCTTTTTCAGAGGTCTCAATTTATTAGTTATGGTCTTGATTTTATCCCTTGCATGTATGGAGGTGGGGGCAGAGGCAGTCCCTCCCAAGGAAAGAACCATACGAAAGGTGGAACGGAAGAAACCTTCCACTGACCAGGATAAGGGAGTGGTGAAGATGACCAAAGCGAGCTACGAACTCCTGGGATTGCAGACTATTAAAGTAGAAAAGAGGAGCCTGGGAAAACAGCTCAAGGTTACGGCAGAGATACAGTTTAACGCCAACAAGGTCTTTCATATTGGTCCCAGGGTTCCGGGCAGGGTGGCGGACGTATTTGCTGATTTGGGAGATGAGGTGCAGAAGGGACAGAAGTTGGCCCTACTGGACAGCATAGAACTTGGCCAGGCCATCTCTGAGTACCTCACCAGTAAGACTAGACTGGAGGTCTGTCAGGTTAACTTTGAGAGGGAAAAAAGGCTGTGGGAGAAGAAGGTAACCTCAGAAAAGGATATGCTGGAGGCAAAGGCCAGGTGCGCACAGGCCCAGGCGGAATTTGAGGCATCTGAGGGCAAGCTACACCTTTTAGGACTCAGCGAAGGAGAGATAACAGAATTAAAACCCCAGACCCACACCACGGCCACCTTCCCCATCCTTTCCCCCTTTAACGGTATCGTAGTGGAGAAACACATCGCCCTGGGGGAGATGACCGAACCTGCCACCAGGCTCTTCACCATTGCAGACCTTAGCGTACTATGGATTATCCTTGATATCTTTGAAAAGGACCTCTCCAAGATAAGACCCGGCCAGGAGGTAGGCGTGGCCGTAAGGGCCTTTCCAGAAGTGGAATTCAGGGGAAAGATTGCCTATATCAGTGACGTAGTGGAGGAAAAGACCAGGACCGTAAAGGTAAGGGTGGAGATAGACAACCCTGAGAAGAAGTTAAAACCAGGGATGTTTGCCACGGCAAAGATTTCCACTACGCCCCAGGAGGCCGTGGAGAGACTGGTAGTACCCCATACGGCAATTGAGTCCCACGAGGGGAAACAGGTAGTATTTGTAGCCCTGGGAAATTATGCCTTTGAGCTGAGGGAAGTAGAGGTGGGGGAGGAATTGGATGGTTATGTAGAGGTCTTTAAAGGTCTTGGGGAGGGTGAGGAAATAGTATCTAAGGGGTCCTTCTATCTCAAATCTGAACTCCTTAAGGGTACCTTTGTACATGAACACGGTGAGTAGGGGCGACCGGCCGGTCGCCCCTACAGCCTTTTGGATGGCCGATAGCCAATAGTTGGTTGCTGATGGCCAATTAGGAGAAATCTCTCATGGCTGTAGGAAGGGTTATAAGTTTTTCCGTACGCTACCGCTTCCTCATTGTGGTCCTGGCAGGGTTGCTGGTCGGCATCGGTATATATTCCGTAATACACCTCCCCATAGATGCCGTACCAGACGCAACGACTGTACAGGTACAGATAAATACCGAGGCCCCTGGCCTGGGCCCTGTAGAGGTGGAAAGGCTCATAACCTACCCCATTGAGACGGCCATGATGGGGATAAAGGACGTGGAAGAGGTCCGTAGTCTATCCCTATCTGCCCTATCCCAGGTAACCGTCGTCTTCAAAGACCGGGCAGATATCTACTGGGCCCGCCAACAGGTCATGGAACGCCTCCAGACGGCCAAAGAGAGGATACCCCTCGGCTTAGGCACACCCACCATGGCACCCATCAGTACCGGCCTGGGAGAGATATATCAGTACGTGGTTAAGGGAGAGGGACGGGACCTTTATGAACTAAGGACTATCCAGGATTGGTTGATACGCTTTCAACTCCTTAACGTCCCTGGGGTGGTAGAGATAAACAGCCACGGTGGATTGGTAAAACAATACCAGGTTCTAGTGGATCCCAATAAGCTGGTGGGTTATCGTATCCCGCTCAGGCAGGTCTTTGAGTCCCTGGCGGCAAACAACCTCAACGCCGGTGGTGCCTATATAGAGCATGTCTCAGAGAAGTACCTCGTAAGGGGGGTAGGTCTTGTCCAGACTATGGAGGATATAGAGAATATCATAGTAGACGTAGACCCGGAGGGCACACCTATATATGTCAAGAACCTGGCAGAGGTTGCCATCGGACCAGAGGTCAGATACGGGGCCGTTACCCAGGATGGGAAGGGCGAGGTAGTAACGGGCATGGTCTTGATGCTTAAGGGGGAAAATAGCCGAACGGTGGTCAATCGGGTAAAGAAGAAGGTGGAGGAGATTATCCCCACCCTTCCTGCCGGAGTCAGTATAGAACCCTTCTACGACCGCACTGAACTGGTTAATCATGTCATCCATACGGTCATAGAGAACCTGAGTATAGGCATACTGCTAGTTATAGGCGTGGTAATGCTAATCCTGGGCAACTGGGTGGGGGCCCTCATTGTGAGTCTTATAATACCTCTTACTGCCCTGTTCAGCTTCGCTTGCATGTATGAGACAGGCATCCCGGCCAGCCTGATGAGCCTTGGTGCACTGGACTTTGGTATCGTTGTTGATGGCTCTGTGGTGATGGTAGAGAACATCATCAGGAGGCTCCACCATAGGGAACCCCATAAGGGCGTCTTTGAGACCACTGTAGAGGCAGGCAGGGAGGTAGGCCGTCCTGTAATCTTTGCTATTATCATAATTATTATAGTCTATTTGCCTGTCTTTTCTCTTCAGGGCATAGAGGGGAAGATGTTCAGGCCAATGGCCTTCACCGTATGCTATGCGATGATAGGCTCTCTTATCCTCTCTCTCACCTTTGCCCCCGCCCTCTGCGGTTTCTTGTTCCGCCGTGGGCTGGCCAGGAAGGAGCGGGGGAACGTATTTCACCAGTTCCTTATAAGGCTTTATCGCCCCGTGCTCCAGAGGGCGGTCCGCCATAACTTTCTCCCTATCTCCATTGCAGGAGGCGTATTTGTGGGCAGTGTAGCACTCGTACCTTTTATGGGTTCGGAGTTCATTCCTAGACTGGAGGAGGGTTCTATTGCCCTCCATGCCATAAGGCTCCCCAGCGTCTCCCTTACCGAGTCTATCAATGCCACTACCAAAATAGAGACGGTGCTCCGGGAGTTTCCAGAGGTGGAGACGGTGGTCAGTAAGACAGGGCGTGCAGAGATTGCTACCGACCCCATGGGCCCCGAGGTCAGCGACGTCTTTGTAACGCTAAGGCCCAGAAAATACTGGAAATCGGCCAGGACAAAAGAGGGGCTTATTGAAAAGATGAAGGAGAGGCTGGAGGCCATCCCTGGGATGACCTATGCCTTCAGCCAGCCGATAGAGATGAGGGTTAATGAGCTTATAGCCGGCACGCGCTCAGACGTCGCAATAAAGGTATTTGGAGAGGATTTTGGCGTCCTGAAGAAGAAGGCCGATAGCATAGAGCACATTATCTCAGACGTCCGGGGGGCAGAGGACGTGCGGGTGGAGCAGGTTAGCGGACTACCTGTCTTACAAATAGTGATAGACAGGGAGGCCATAGCCCGTCACGGCATAAACGTGGCCGACGTCCAGGAAATCGTTGAGACGGCCATCGGCGGCAGGGCCGCCACCCAGGTGTTAGAGGGGGAGATGCGCTTTGATATGGTGGTGAGATTCCCAGAAGAGGCCAGACAAGACATAGAAGACATAAAGAATATCCTTGTAAGTGCCCCCGGCAAACGGCTGGTGCCTATGGGCCAACTGGCAGACATCCAATTGGTAGAAGGTCAGGTCCAGATAAGTCGGGAAAATAGCCAGCGACGTATGGTGGTGGAGTGCAACGTAAGGGGGAGGGATGTGGGGAGCTTTGTGGCTGAGGCAAGGAGAGAGATAGCCAAAAAAGTGCGCCTGCCCGCAGGATATTACATAGATTGGGGCGGGCAGTTTGAGAATATGCAGAGGGCCAGGCTACGCCTGAGTATTGTAGTCCCAATAGCCCTCTTCCTCATCTTCATACTCCTCTTTACCACGTTCGGCTCCCTCAAGAACGCCCTGCTAATCTACATCAACGTCCCCATCGCCGCCACAGGTGGAATCTTTGCCCTCTTCATAAGGGGTATGCCCCTGAGCATCTCCGCCGGGGTGGGCTTTATTGCACTCTTTGGGTTGTCCGTGCTCTTCGGGATAGTAATGGTCAGCCGTATAAACGACCTCCTGGCCGCAGGTCTGCCCATGAAGGAGGCCGTACTCAGGGGGGCAGAGGAACGCCTCAGGCCCGTACTTATTACCTCCTTTTGCGACATCTTTGGCTTCCTGCCCATGGCCGTCTCCTGGGGGGTGGGAGCGGAGGTACAGAGGCCACTTGCCACGGTGGTCATAGGTGGACTAATCTTCTCCACCTTCCTTACCCTCTTTGTGTTACCCTCCCTTTATCCGTGGTTTGCCAAGAAACCGGAAGTGGCAGGACCACCCCCGTCAGAAGGGAGGCCCCCGTGGTACCTCCCTGTTTCCGGCAGGCAGTAAGGGCTAGGGGGTAGCATTGTAAATTGGAAATTAGAAATTGGAAATTTTAAAATTTTCAACTTCCAATTTACAATTTACAATTCATTACTCCGTATTCCCTACTCCCTAATCCCTATATTTACACCCCGGCGGGCTACCCCTATTTGCCCTACTCCTGGCGGTAGTGCTCGCTGAGGATCTCGGCGATTTCTGCCCTGGTAAAAGAAGGGGGAGGCACCTTCCCCTCTTTCAACTGTTTCCTCAACTCTGTGCCGCTTAGCGAGACGTGGTTGGCTGAGTCGTGGGGGCAGGTCTTGTAGGAGGCCATCCCAAAGCACTCTTTACAGTAGAAGGTATAGTCAAAGAAGAGTGGGGTAATGCCTATCTCCTCAGGCTCAAACTCGTCAAAGATGTAATGGGCGTCAAAACTGCCGTAGTAGCTTCCCACCCCGGCGTGGTCCCTCCCTACAATGAAGTGGGTGCACCCGTAATTTTTCCTGACCAGGGCGTGGAAGATGGCCTCCCTGGGCCCGGCGTAACGCATGGATGCAGGAAAGACTGACAGTACCACCCTGTCCCGCGGATAATATTTTTCCAGGAGTACCTCATAACATCTCATCCTTACCTGGGCGGGGATGTCGTCCCCCTTCGTCTCTCCAACCAGGGGATGGAGGAGGAGGCCGTCCACCACCTCCAGGGCGCACTTCTGGATATACTCATGTGCCCTGTGCACGGGGTTGCGGGTCTGAAACCCTACTACCCGCCTCCAACCCTTCGTATGGAATAGTTCCCTCGTCTCGGACGGGTCCATCCTGTGTTTAAGGAAATCTGTATGCCTGGGGCGGTTGACCATGCCTATCCTGCCCCCCAACAGGGTATCTCCGCTCTCGTAAAGCCTCTTTACCCCTGGGTGTTTATCCTCCTTGGTACCGTAGACCTCAAGGGCAGTCTTCTCCTTATCGTAGTGATATTTCTCCTCCAGTCGCAGGACGGCCAGCACCGTATGGGAGCCATCCTCCAGGGCTATATCTTCCCCCGCCTTAAAGGATTTGGCCTCCTCCCCCCTGGCAGACAGTACCACGGGCAGGGACCAGGGGAGGCCGCTTGAAAGCCTCATGGTATCTACCACCGTCTCAAAGTCCTTCTTGCACATAAAGCCCTCAAGGGGGCTAAAGGCCCCAACTGCTATCATCTCCAGGTCGGAGACCTCCCATGGAGTAAGCTCCATACGCTTCATGCCTTTTGTCCCGGCCAGGGCCTTCTCCTTCTCCTCGCCCTCAAGTAGCCTGTTTATCAATCTGCCTCCATGAGGCGTTATGCCTTTAGTCACTTAATCTCTCCTCCTTTTTAAAAAGTAGACAGTAGACAGCATACAGTAGCCAGGGTGGAAATGATTTTTGGTTTTTCCCTGTATCCTGTCTACTGTCTACTGTCTACTATTATTTCAAACTCCTCCTTCTTCCCGTCCGTCCCTTCCAGGACCCAGGAGGTCTTCCTGCCTTTTGCAGTGGCCCGAAGAGAGGCCCCTTTGTCCAGTACCTGGAAGGGCAGCTTCAGGGTAATGGCCGCCACAGGACAATCCTTCACGCACGCCGTACAGGCCCAGCAATCCTCAGGGTATAGGACCACGGGGCGGTCGTCCTCAGGGTTTACCCCGATAAGGTCGCCAGGGCAAATGCGTTGGCATCGCTTCTCTCTGGCGCCCTCGCATCGGTTGCACACTTTATAGTCAATCTTTACCATTTAGTCCCTTTTCCAGTATCTGTATCTCCCCGGTGTCCACGTCCATAACGGAGTTAACGAACTTAAGCCAGTGGGCATCGTCCCTTTTGGGATAATCAATCCTGCTCTGAGAACAGGGCCATCGGGTCTCTTTCCTGTAGAGGAGGTGTTCTACCACTACCCGGGCCACGTCTATCCTGTCCACCACCTCCATACAACTCACCAGTTCGTGATGATTTTTTGCCTCAAGATTAGGCACAACTGCTTTTAAATCCTTTAATAATGCCCTGCCCACCCTGAGCTTCTCCTCGTTTAGCTCGTACTGGGTGGAGAGCCCGCCGGCGTATTCGTCCATTATCTTCTGTAGCCTCTCCTCCATCTCCTGGGGAGGGACCCCTTTCCTGTCCTTAAGAGGCATGCTTACCCTTACCTGCTCCTTTTTCACTGTCCCTTCCTCTATTGAGGGGAGGGGGTTGTTGTTAATCTCCTTTAGAGCAGTCCTGGCGGCTATCTGCCCCTCTACCCAGCACCCGCTGACGTACTTTTTGGGTGCCCCACCAGCTACGTCCCCGGCGGCGTAAAGCCCCTGCAGGGTGGTCCGTCTCTCCACGTCCACCCAGTAACCTGCCTCCCCATGGCCTCCCACCACGTAGGGTTCACTCCCTGTTATCTCAAAGCGGTAGTCCCCATTGTCCCTGCTTGATAGCATCAGGAGCATAGAGGGGCTCATGTTTAAGAGGTCCTCTTTGAATTGCCTCAACGTCTGGGTGTCCAGGTGATTGAGGTCCAGGTAACAGGGGCCTCTCCCAGCCTGGTTTTCCAGCACTGTGCTGAGGAGCCTGAAGTAAGTAGGGCTGTCTTTTACGGGGGAGTCCTTATGGTATTTCTCAAGATAAGGTTCTCCCTTAGCGTTTACCTGTCTGGCCCCGGCCCCAAGGGCAAGTGTCCCTGTCGGGGCCTGGACGTCCTTCACCCTCAGGGCGATGAAGCGGTTCTCAAAGGAGGTCATCTCGGCCCCGGCCCTTAGACCAATGGCGTAACCGGTACCCACGTTCCAGGGGCAGTACCACATAAGGTGACGTGCACTGCCTGGATTCGGGGGTTTGTATAGACCCGAGGCCCCTCCAGTGGCTATAATTACCCCCTTGGCCCGTATCACGTAAAGGGTCCCGTCCCTGACGCCCAGGCCGAAGGCCCCCACTACCTTGCCTTCTTTTAAGATAAGGTTCGTGACTGCCACACGGTTCAACACCTCAACCCTGTGTCTCCTGACGGCCTCTGCCAATATAGGTTTAAGTCTCTCTCCAATTATCCTTATGGCCCGCCGTCCCCTGGGCTTGTAGTTCCCATCCGTCCCCTTCTCTACGGGTAATCCCCATTGTTCTACCCTCTTTACGGTGTCATTCAGGCCCCTGGCTATACTGAGCACCAGGTCTTCCCTTACCAGCCCCATGAATTCCTGTTTTACGTGGTTTAAGTAAGATTCGGGGCTTTCCCCGGGGTGGAGGTAGGCATTTATGGCGTTTAGCCCCATGGCGAGGCACCCACTGCGGTCTATATGGGCCTTTTCTATTATCAGGCACCTAAGCTTTGGGGACTGGGTCTTTGCCTCTACCGCCGCAAAACACCCGGCCGCACCTCCGCCAATTATTAAGAGGTCTGTGTCTTTTCTAACTATTTCCATTTTTCAGTCTTCGGTTGCCAGTTGTCTATTACTATAGTAAAAGATAATTGGGCAAACTTTTCAATGGCATAATTTTGTAGTCCTTGGGATTGGGCTGGGGACAGAGCCCCAGCCCTATATTTACTTTTCTCCCTACTCCCTACCCCCTATTCCCTACTCCCTATTATCAGGGCAGAGTCCTTGTCCAGCCTGCGGGTCTTGACGCTGGAGAAACCGGCCGCAGAGAGCCATTCCTTCATCTCTGCCACCCCGTAACAGGCCCCACTGCACGTCCCGAGGAGCATGTTCAGGCTGAAGAATGCGGGGAAGGGTGGGCCGGTGCCAGATTTGTTCAAGACAAACTCATGGATAATGACCCAGCCTCCGGGCTGTAGGGCCTTGTGGCACTTCTTCAATATGGAGACGTTGGTCGGCGGGTCGTATATATGAAGTACATTAGATACCAATACGGCATCAAAGGCCCCTTCCGGCAGGTCTTCCTCCAGGAAGTTTCCCGCCTGGGTGATGACCCTGTCCTCCAGATGGGCCTCTTTAATGAACTCCCTTGCTATCTCTAGGTTGTGGTTAAGGTCATACACGACGGCCGTAAGCCTGGGGGTTTTTTGTGCAATGGCTATAGCGTACGTTCCGGGTCCACCTCCCAGGTCCAGTAGTCGGTGAAAGGACCTCACATCTAGCCTTTTTAATAAGTCCCTGGCCTTCATACTGGCGTAGTTGTGCATGGAGGTCATGAAGTCCCGCACCTTCTGGGGGTCGGGTCTCTCACCCTCTTTTTCATCCAGGACTGAACGTCCCGTACGGATGGCCTCCTGTAGTCTCTCCCACCTCTGCCATAGGTTATGGAGGTGGTGGATGCGGTTGCCTTGATAGACAGGTGCGCCTTTTACCAGGTATTGGGAGGTGATAGGGGCGTTCTGGTACCGCCCTGCCTTTTTAGACAAGAGCTTCAGGCCCACCAGGGTGTTGAGGAGCATCTCGGTGGCCCTGGGGTCAGTACCCAGCCTCCTGGCTATCTCTATGGATTCTGTACCCTTTTCCTTTAATAGTTCAAACACCCCCAGCTCTACCCCGGCGAAGATTACCTGAGACTTCCAGTAGGCCCAACCCAGTTCCAGGAGGGATTCAAGGTCTTTTTTCATGGTTGTCTCCTATGCCCAACCCCATTCTCATACTGGCATAGGATTTCCTCGTACGTGTTTACCAGAGATTTATTTAGTTCTAGCAAACGGTCATCCTCATGCAGTGGAGTGCAGCAGGCCTGTGAATCCCCTGATGTAAGCAAAGAGAGTACCTCGTTACATAACCGACTGGCTGCCTCGTAGAAGGACTTCACTCCCGGGTCTTCAAAATCGTAGTGTGCCTCGTAGAGGTGGCCCGACGGGCCATCCTTACTGAATCTGTGGTAGTCCGCCGTCCCCATAAAGAGGGTCTGTTTGTGGGACAGCAGGTGGGCCGTGATGGCTGGACTGCGCAGGAGTCTCGTGTCCTTGAGGAACTCAAAGTTGGTCCTTATGTCCTTAAGGCTGGTATGGGGTTCAAACATAATAAACCCCAGGTTGGGTTCTATGCCGAAGTGCCTCAAGAGTCCTACGGCCCTACGATTGACCTCTTGAGAGGTATCCTTTCTGAACCTCTTGAGGGTAGGGTCACAGGCACTCTCTATGCCCAGGAAGACCTCCCTTAGCCCTGCCTCCACGAGCCTTGATAAGGAATCTTCCTCCAGGTCGTTGGCCCTGCACTCCATCCCGAAACGGATATTGAGCCCCTCTCTAAGGATAATATCTGCCAGCTCCTTTGCCCGTTCCCTCCCGGCCCTGCCCGGGCCGAAGAAATTGGCATCGGCAAAATAAAAGTAGCGTACCCCGTTCTCGTATAAGTCTTTTAGCTCTTCAAAGATATTCTGGGGACTCCTGCCACGCCATCCGCCATAAAAAGGGCTTACGTAACAGAAGGTGCATCTCCCATAACAACCCCTACTGCCCAGGATGTAGGTGGTCAGCCCCTTCTCCTGGTAAAGGGGTAGGAGGGAGCGGTCAGGGAAGGGGAGATCGTCTGGAGGAGTGTGGAATTCGGAGTGGGGAGTGTGGAATTCCACATTCCTGAAGGCGAGTCCTTTTATGTTAGGCAATTCAGGTGCGCCCTTTGAATCTCCTATAGCCTGTGCCAGCTCCAGAAATGGATACTCCGGTTCGCCCAGGGTTACGGAGTCTATGAAAGGGTATCTGCTAAGAATCTCTCTAAAGGCAAAGGTGGGGTAGTATCCATAAAGATTAATATGTACTCTGGGGTTAAGAGATTTTATTTTTGAAAGGAGGTCAAAGACCTCCTCCGTCTTCTCCCATAAGTACACCAGATGCACCCCCAGTAGAGGCGTATTGTCATACGCCCCTACAAATTTCCTCTCCAGTTCTTTTAGAGTATCCTGCACGGATAGTCCCAGGAGGTGGGCGTCCAGTAGTTCCACCCCTATGCCTTTAGAGCGGAGCAGGGAGACAATGTAGGGGCTGAAAAGGCAGGCGGACAGGGGGGCATTGACCACCTCCTGGAATCTTGCGGGGTCAGGGGGACGTGGGGGTTCAAGGAGGAGGGTCCCAGACGGCATGTCTTTTACAAAGCCAGGGTAGGCACTTTAGGCCCTTTTGCGGCAGTCGGGAGTCCGCCTGAGACGGACGACACCTCGGCCTTTTTCTTCCTGCCCTTCTCCAGATAAGGCTGGTAGTAGCCCCTGACGGTCTTTAGACTGCAGAGTTTGCCGCACATGGTGCAGGTGTCTTCGTCCACGGGGGGGCGGCTCTTTCTAATCTCCTTGGCCCTCTCGGAGGAGATGGCGGTATTGTACTGGGTCTCCCAGTCCAGGTCTCGCCTGGCCACGGCCATCTTTAAATCCATGTCTTTTACCTTGTCCTTGAGCTTTACCATGTCTCCCACATGGGTGGCAACCCTTGCGGCCATGACCCCTTCCCTTACATCCTCCACGGTAGGCAGGGCCAGGTGTTCGGGTGGGGTGACGTAGCAGATGAAATCAGCACCGTACATGGAGGACAGGGCGGCCCCTATGGCGGAGGAGATGTGGTCGTAGCCAGGGGCTACGTCTGTGGTAATGGGCCCAAGCATATAGAAAGGGGCATTGTTGGAGAGGCGTTTTTGCAGGATGACGTTGGCCTCTATCTCGTCTATCGGGATGTGCCCCGGCCCTTCTACGATGCACTGTACGCCCCTGGACTGGGCATACTCGGCAATCTCAGAGTTGATGATAAGCTCCTGAATCTGTGCCCTGTCCGTGGAATCGTGTACGGCCCCTGCCCGGAGCCCGTTGCCCAGGCTGAGGATGACGTCGTGCCTCTTCATGATGTCTATTAGACGGTCTATCTGTTCGTAGAGGGGGTTCTCCTTTTTATTGTGCTCTATCCAGGCGGTAAGGAATGCACCGCCGCGGCTCACAAGCCCCCCGAAGCGGTACCCCTGCTTCTTAAGTCTCTCCAGTACCAGCCTGTTTACCCCGCAGTGGATGGCCATAAAGCCTATCCCTTCCTCTGCCTGTTCCTCTATGGTATCAAAGAGGAAGTCGGGGTCCATGTTGACCACAGACCCGGCCTTTCTTGTCGTCTCTATGGCCGCCTGGTAGAGGGGCACGGTACCCACGCTAAGGCCGATGGCTTTGAGGACGCTGGCCCTTATACCCTTGAGGTCTCCACCAGTGGACAGTTCCATGAGGGTGTCTGCCCCATATTTTTCGGCGGTACGGGCCTTCTCTACCTCCATGTCTACGTCAATTATGTCAGGGGAAGTCCCGATGCTGGCGTTGACCTTGGTGCGGAGTCCCTTACCGATGCCTACCACCCTGGACTTCCTGTGGGGATTGCCGTGGAGGACTATCCACCCTCTGGCTATCCCATCCCTGATAAATTCAGGGCAGACGCCGTCATACCCGGCCGCCTCTTCCATCTGGGGTGTTATCTCTCCTTCCCTTGCCCTCTCTAACTGGGTTTTCATAATATCTTCTTTCTCCTTATCCCCTTACACCGGGGTTATATTTACTTTACTTTCCCATATCCCGTGAAGATTGCACTGTTCCATTACCTTAAGGGTTGTGGGTCCGCCAACGCTTAGGGGTATGGTAACACTTGGCTGGGGGCTGAGTGGGCTGAATTCCGTCCTGGATACGAGGGAATTTCCCAGATAGACCTCTATCCACATAATCCAGTGGTTAGGAGTCATGACGTGTAGGGTCCTGCCTACCTCTACGGTAAGGAAAAAGACCTGATTGGTCTTGACGTAACCGGGAATACCAATCACCGGGGCATGCTTCTTCTCAGTGGCGGTAAGGTTATCGGGGTTAGCGGCCCTGTTTATGGTCTTGAACCAGTCCTGCTCCTTCTCCTGGGCTTGTACCGATTTAGCGATGAGGATCTGTCCTAGAAAGACAGCCCCTACCCCTTTAAGAAACTCCCTCCTCTTAAAAACACCCATTATGTACTCCCTTCTATTCAAAGCCGAGTTGCGATATGTCTTTCTTTTTTATAATGTCCTTGCCGAAAAAGGGTCTATTCAAGATTATGTAGTCTTTGGTCTCCTTTACAAACTCTCCGTGGAGGGTCTGTTTATTTTTCAGGACTATCCTGGCCTTCATCACTGAAGGCTTGACCTCTCCAAAGATTACCTCCCAACTATCCATTGGCACGTCCCTTTTAGGGATTATTCTGTCCAGAGAGTTGATGGTATAGGCAAGAGAGGGGTCCACCTCAGTGTAATAAAGTGCCTTCTCCTTCAGGAGTTTATTCATAGAGACACCGTCTTTGAGGACATAGGCGAGGAGTTGGCCCTGCATGGTGCGGTTTTTGCGTTCAAACTCCAGATTTACCTCCTTACCCTCCAATAGACTTTTCAGGGCGCGGTGGGCCTCCACGCTGTACTCTTCGGGAATCTCCACCCCAAGGAGTCTTACCACCGCCCCATTGTCCAGGATTATTGTATTGCCGCTGAGTACCTTAGAAACCCGGAAAGAGACCTCGGGGTGCCTGTCAATCATGAAAGAATCGGCGTCAAAAAAGGGGGGTGGGGTGAGTTCTCCCCTCTTTTCCAGAGATAATTCAGGCGTTGGTGAAGTCGGGGCCGCCTGACCGAAGACGGGTAGGGGTGTCACCAGGACAAAGAGGGCTACCCACCCAATTAAATTTTTTGTCATCTTGGACATAAGCCCTTTCCTCTCCGCCTGAGGCGGATTGAGACGCCACCCAATCAAGGCCCGTACCACCAAGGTATGGGTCAAGGATATGCAGAATATAATTCAAAGGTCTGTACTTGTCAATCATACATCTTTCTTTCTGTGGAGTATATAGACATAGGTTACAGTTTCTACTTTGTTATCGTTAAGAAGCCTAAAGTAGATTTAAGCGACTTAAGTAACAGTCTCTCTATATATACTTCATATGTTAGGGATTTTACGCTATTGACATATTCTTTCTTTATGATATAAAGAGTAATTCATGAAGACTTTCATAGCGAAAGAAAATCAGGTTGACAAGAAATGGCACCTGGTGGATGCCCAGGGGAAAACCCTCGGCAGGATGGCAAGCAGGATAGCCACCATTCTCCAGGGAAAACACAGGCCAATATATACACCTCACGTGGATACGGGTGATTATGTAGTGGTAATTAATGCCAGGAAGGTGCGGTTAACCGGGAAAAAACTTGAGGAGAAGACCTACCAGCGCTTCTCTGGCTATCCAGGGGGGTTAAAGATTATCCCCCTGAAAGAGATGCTGGAAAGACATCCAGACAGAGTGGTCAAGCTGGCCGTGAGACGCATGTTACCCAAGACCAAGCTGGGCGAAAGTATGTTAGAGAAACTGAAAATCTATGACGGAACAGAACATCCTCATACGGCGCAGGACCCTGTAGAGTTAGCTATCGGCTAGAAAGAAATATGGCAGAGACGACACAAGTTACTAAAAATACTCAAATCCTGGGGACCGGAAGGCGTAAGAGCTCGGTGGCACGGGTGAGGCTGATAGAGGGTAGCGGAAAGGTGACAGTCAACGAAAGCCCTCTGGAAAAATACTTCACCAGGGAGAGGGACAGGGCCTATGTCCTGTTTCCCTTAAAGACGACGGAGACCCTAGGCAAATACGATGTACACATAAATGTACTTGGGGGTGGGCCTACGGGGCAAGCAGGGGCCATCTCTATGGGAATAGCCCGGGCCTTGCGAGAGGTCAGCAATAACCACGTAGATAAACTCAGGGCCTACGGCCTCCTCACCAGGGATAGCCGCATGAAGGAGAGGAAGAAGTACGGGCAGAAGGCCGCTAGAAAAAGCTTCCAGTGGACCAAACGATAACCCCTTAGTCGCCTCAAGCGGATTGCCACAAAATCAGTGGATTAGTATATATATCATCTCTCTCCCCCTTTATTAACGGGAACGCCTTCCTCCGATGAAACTAGGAGTCACCCTTGCCTCCCTCCGCCTGAACGTCAGGGAGGCTATCGCCCTGGCCTCCACTATCGGCCTTAAGGGTTTTGAGGTAGAAGCCACCAGGGGTGAAGTAACCTGCGAACTCTCCCGCACAGGAAGGCGGGACTTCCTCCACTATTCCAAATCCTGCAGGATGGAAATCTGTGCCCTCTCAGGTTGCTTTGGACAGGACTTCGGCCGGGAGGGTGGCAGGGCCACTCCCGACAGAGGTCTGGAGCAGTTCTTTGAAGAGACAAAGAGACTCATTGACCTGGCGGTAGACCTTCGTGCCCCGGTGGTGACTACGATGGTGGGGAGGATTCCCCTGGTGGCGGGGGGCAGGGAATGGGACCGCATCCGGGAGGGCCTCAACGGACTGGGTAGATACGCCGAAAATTTTGAGAGGACACTCGCCACGCACATCGGTGAGACAGGGCCGGGGGAATTAAGTAAATTTATCACCGGGTTAAGAACCGAAGGTATAAGAGTGGCTTACGACCCTTCTGTCATGGTTACCAGAGGGCTTGACCCGGTGAAGGGGGTAAGAGACCTTAAGGGGCTCATTGCCCACGCCTATGCCAGAGACGTTACCGGAGGGGCAGGTGGGTTTTCTGAGACACTACCCGGCGAAGGGGCAGTGCCTTTCAAGGAGTACCTGATAGCCCTCTATGAGACGGGATACACAGGCTATCACGTAATAAAGAGAGAGGCCGGAGGGGGGCGCATTGAAGACGTCTCCAGGGCAAAGGAATTCCTGGAGAGGTTTATAATCTAACTACCGTAAAGCTCCTTCTTACGTATGTATTCCTCCACGGCCTCAGGTACCAGGTATTTTATCTGCCTCCCTTCCCTCAACCTTGCCCTTATTTCAGTAGAGGAGATACCAATGGGTGGAATCTGGACGCTCAGCCTTTGCATCTCTTCCACCTTTTCCCTGCCCAGGATGGGTATAAGCTGAGAGAATGCCTCTCCAGCGGTGCTACTGCCAGGGCGGTTAACCACAGCCATGTGGCAAAGCCCCGACAACCGCCCAATCTCCTTCCAGCTAGGGAGTTCCTGCAGGGTGTCTGCACCGATTATAAGGTAGAGGTCGCAGGCCTTTTCGTATTGTTTCAGTAACAACTCTACAGTCTCAACGGTGTAGGACTTTTCCCCCCTGGCTATTTCTATGTCAGAGACTTTGAAGTGCCTGTTACCCTTTATTGCCAGCCTTACCATCTCATAACGGTAACGGGCCTCTGCCAGACCCTCAGCACCTTTGTGAGGGGGTAGATAGGCAGGAATGAATAGGACCCTGGAGAGCCCATGCCTCCAGTAGACCTCCTCCGCCACTATCAGGTGACCGATATGGACGGGATTAAAAGAGCCCCCAAGAATGCCCAATTTCACGATTAGACCCCTATCTTATCCACTTGAAGATTGGGACATTATATTTGAACCCTCCCCCAAGTCAAGCAGATACGGTAACCACAACACCCCGCCCATCAAATATTATTGACTTATTGCAAAATTTATGTTAACTTTAATTGATTTCGTTAGTTTTTGTTTCCTCCCTGAAGTGGCTTAAACATCCCCAAGCTTCATAAAAGGCAGGAGAATTGTGGAGATAAATAAGGACAGTAAGGTCTTAAATATCTTAAAGGCCCACCCCTCTACCGTTAAGGTCTTCCACAAGTTTCGTATCCACCCAGTCCACAACATAAACCGCACCCTTGAGACGATAACCCGAGACTATGATACCCGTCTGGAGGAGCTACTTGCAGAGTTAAACACCACGATCCAGGATTCTGCCAGCACCAGGAAGAGAGAGGCAACAGTAAAATCCCTTCCCAAAGGAGAACGGGACGGGAGGATTGACGAGAATACGACCTTCAGGTACATCACCACCCGCTATCCTTCCACTTTACAGGTATTTGAGAGGCATGGGGTGTTGGGGCTGGCAAGGGAGCACTGGGCCGACAGGGAGGTACTCTTCTTCGCCATGGCCCTCCTGATGGCCTCCGAAGAACTGATTAAAGAGATACAGGTGGCAGTGGATAACAGGAACAAATCCACCCAGGGCGCAACAACCAACCCGCCTGAGCCTACCCTGCGCCGTCCCTTCGCTCTGCTCCAGGGCGGGTCTGGTGCAGGGCCTGCCCTGCATCGTCCTGGTGCAGGGCCTGCCCCCGAATCCACATTAGGCAGAGAAGGGGCAGATACCGCCTCCTATACCCGAGACCTCCATGTCCCCTTCATAAAGGCCGCCATAGCCTTTGCCGTGACCACCGGGTGCCTGTATGGGGCGGGGGTGCTTGCCTATATGGCACTCAATGGTCACCAGGTGGGTATACCCAGGGCCATGCTGGAGGCCCATGGGCATACCCAGGTCTATGGCTGGGTAGGGCTCTTCATCATGGGCGTATCCTACTTCGCCCTGCCCAGGTTCTGGAGTGCTACTCTTTATAAGCCCTTCTTTGCCCACATCTCTTTCTTCCCCATGCTTATTGGTATATCCCTGGTATTCCTCTCCAGGCACCTCCTGCTCCTGGGAGACTATCTGCCCTTCAGGGCCATGGGCATCCTCGGCAGTCTCGTAGAGACGGCCGCCATAGTCCTATTCATATACCTCCTGGCAAAGACTTATCGTTCGGTACAGGGTAGACGCTTTGAGGTCTATGAAGGCTACTTCTTTGCCGGCTACGCCTGGTTCCTCCTCCAGTCCTTAATCTTCGTGGGCACCATGGTCTATCTTGCCAGGACAGGGGGCAACACCACCCCAAGGCTGGTTGAACAGCCCCTCCTGCACCTCCAGATTATGGGCTTTGCCTGTATGGTCATCCTGGGTATCCTCACCAAGACCCTCCCAGTCTTCCTAGGTATAAAGGAACCCGCCCGTACCATAAACCTCTGGGTCTTATTCCTGCTAAATATCTCCATAGCCCTCAGGGTAATCAGTCTTCCATTAAAAGAGCTTCACCCCCTTAATTCCCTCTTTAGTCAGGCATTCTTCCTGTCCGGGTGCATGGAAGGGCTGGCGGTGTTAATGTTCTTCTACAACCTGAGACTCCACAGGATAGGGGAACTGGAGTCGGGGGCGCCCAGGAGGGAGTTCAGAAAATTTATAAAGGCGGCCCTGTTCTGGTTCTTTGTCGCAGAGGCAGGGCTATTAACCTTCACCCTGCATCAGTTCACTACTGGTCAGGAGGTGTCTTATGCCATGTTCGGGGCCTACCGACATGCCATCTTCGTGGGCTTCATCAGTATGATGATTGTGGGCTGTGCCTCAAAGATGATTCCCATGAGCCTGGGCACACAACTCTACAGCTATAGGGCCCTCTTCTGGACCTTTGTCCTCCTGAACCTCGGCAATCTCCTCAGGGTAACGTGTCAGCCCCTGGCCGCGGACTATCACATGAACGCCCTGTTCCTGCCCCTGGGGCTAAGCGGCTTCCTGGAATATACGGGACTATGTCTCTTCGGGTACAACATCTGGAAGACTGTGGCCTCCGCCTCAGGCGGACAGGCCATAGGGGAAAAGGAACCGACAGGGAGGATTACCGTAGTTACCCCCGAGACCAACGTCTATCTCCTGGTAAAACAACACCCCCAATGCCTTGACATACTGGTAAACCGTGGCTTCACACCACTGAAGAACCCCATCATGTTGAACACGGTGGCCAAGACCGTAAACCTTGGTACGGCGGCCAGCATCCACCCAATTGACCTGGGCAGTCTCTTAAAGGAGTTGAACGAGGCCGTGAGCCAGAATCAGGCCGCTAATACCCTCTAAGTAAGTAGGGGCATCCGGTAGGGGCGAACGGCCGTTCGCCCCTACATCAGCAAGGGTGCATTTAGATGCATCCTATTACCATCCACACCTTTTTCTTCTTGCTTTTTCTCACGACCTATAATAAGCTATTTCCATGCCGGAACTAGAAGAAAGACAGGCTAAAGTAGAGGGAATCCTTGAACAAGTAGAAAAAAGGGTCTCCAATATAGAACTTGCCATAATGGAACTGCGCAAGGAAATAGCAGAACTGCGTAGGGAGATATCAGACATACGTAAGGAGATGTCTTCTAATTTCAGGTGGCTTGTGGGTATAATGCTAACTACGTGGGTCACCATCATTCTTGCTATCCTGATTAAATAACCCTGGATTCTCTAATCTCCTGGGTCTACCCCTGGTCCCCCAAGCCACCGAAAGATATATACAGGAAACTACCCTAAACCTGATCCCCCATCCCCGATGGCGGAGCATCGGGGCTACCTCATTCCTGCTTCCCGTCTTGATGTCCGTCCACCTGAGGCGGCGGACTACCATCTCTCCTATTATTAGAGTAGGCCCACTTACCGAATAGTTCCCCCACTGACACACCCACTGCGGCCGCTATGGCCTCCTGTACCGTGGCCGTATGCCTGTACCCATTGAGCACCATTGAGATCTCGCTCTTACTCCTCCCCGTCTGCCTTACGAGGGAGTCCTGACTCCAGCCCATCATCCAGAGCCGCTTTTTTACCTCGGTTACCTTCAAGACCTCCTCCTCCTGCCAATGGGTCAAAACACACGGTGACAAAAAGGCCAGAACCCCTTCCTGAAGCCCAGTTGTTTTTCTTGTTTACATCCTATGCAAAATAAGTATAATTTGTTTAGTGAACTAGTTAACATGTTCCTTATAAATATAATATAAGTAATCTGTTACAAAAGTCAAACATATAGAAAAGTAATTTGCGTATGGGCATGAATGGGAGCAAAATTACGAAAAAGACCCTCAAACTTGAGATTGCAAGCCGCATCAGGAGTTTCCTTGAGGAGAGGGGTCTCTCCCAGGTAGAATTTGCCAGGACTATAGGGTTTACCCCTGGCTATATTAATGACATTATAAGGGGCAGGACAAAACCCTCCATCAATCTCCTGTGGAAGCTGAAAGATATTTACGGGGTGTCCATAGAATGGGTATTAACTGGAAAGCCCTCCCCTGTGAGCCACTTTGAGAGGCCGGTAGTAGTGGAAAAATCAAGGGGAGGGACAAGAAAGGCCTCCTATATAGCCATACCCATGCTGAGGAATCCGAAGGCCAGTATATTCCGTGGGAGGGCAGTCGTAGTGAAAGACCTCCACCCTGACTACTGCTGTATCGTACCCCGTAATTGGGTGGAGAACCCGAAGGATACCTTTTGCACCTTAATAAAGGACAGCTCTATGGAACCCACCATCCCCAGGGGGAGTCACGCCGGGGTGGATTGTGCCAAGAGGAACCCCTCTGAACTGCATGGGAAGATATGTGCCGTAAGGGACAAGGAAGGGCGTCTCTTAATCCGCCGCCTGAAGCCTACCAAAACCCACCTCCTCTTTGAACCGGATAACCCTGCCGCAAGGGGAAAGACCCTGTGCGTAGGGGTTGACGAGGAAAGTCATATTGTTGGGAAGGTGGAATGGGCGTGGAGCCTTTTAAAGTAACACCTTAATTGTAAAATGGAAATTGGAAATTTTAAATTGTAAGAGGCCACTGAGAAAGTCGCCGCACCACTTCGTGTCATTTTGATCCGCCCGAGGCGGACCCGTCCGCCTGAGGTAACTTACAACAGGAAAGGGTCTTGGTCCATGGAGGGGTTTAAAGGAGGGGTAACAAGGGGTATAACCCTAAAACTGGTCTCCATACTCCTCCTCCTGGTCGTCATCTGTATCCCTAAGGCCATGAGGGACACACATACCGCATTTAAATTAGGGAGAGAGGTGCCAGTTATAAACTACGCAGGCCAGATGCGCTACCGCAGTTATCAACTGGCCCTGCAGGTCAATGGATACCCCGCCCTGCAAGGGGGTGCAAGGGACAGCGCACACAGGGCTATCCTTAGCAGTATGGAAGACTTTGAGACGATTTTGTACGGCCTGAGGGATGGCAAC